>JAUIAS010000029.1 GCA_030425395.1 Alphaproteobacteria bacterium | reverse complement strand
GTGACCAAGATGATGACCAAGTTCGCCCGCGAAGGATGGATCACGTTCGAGGCCGACCCAAAGGACGCCCGCAAACGCAATTGCCGGATATCGGGGCCGGGGCTGAGCCACCTGGGGGCGGTGCAGCCTGATCTGTTTCCCGACCTTGGCCGACATTTCGCCGATTGGTCCAAAGCCGACATGGCCCGGTTTACAGCAGACCTGAAGCGCTTTGCGGCGGTGTTCGACGCCATGCGCCGCCTTGACGCCACGTCCCCCTCTGGCCTATCGGAGAACAAACAAACAGGACTTTGACATGCAATCACTTTCGGGAAAACGCGGGCTCATCATGGGCGTGGCTAATGAACGCTCTATCGCATGGGGCATCGCCAAGGCCTTGGCGGAGGCCGGTGCCGAACTGGCATTTACCTATCAGGGCGACGCGTTTGGCAAGCGGCTTGAACCGCTGGCCGCTTCCGTTGGGTCGGATTTCATGGTGGACGTCGACGTCACGGATGACGCGTCTCTGGACGCCGCGTTTGAAGCGCTTGGCGCACGCTGGCCGACGATTGATTTCGTCGTGCATGCCATCGCCTATTCTGACAAATCCGAACTGACCGGCCGTTTTCTCAACACCAGCCGGGCCAATTTCAAGAATTCGATGGATATCAGTGCGTATTCCTTCATCGAGGTTGCGCGCCGCGCGCATCCCTTGATGGTGGAAAACGGCGGCACCCTGATTACGCTCAGCTATCAGGGCAGCAACCGCGTGGTGCCCAATTACAATGTCATGGGCGTGGCCAAAGCCGCGCTGGAGGCAACAACCCGGTATCTTGCCAACGATCTGGGCCCTGACGGTATCCGTGTGAACGCGATCAGCCCCGGACCGATGAAGACCTTGGCCGGGGCTGCCATCGGCGGCGCGCGCAAGACCTACAAGCACACCGAACAGAACGCCCCATTGCGATCGAACGCGACGCTTGAAGCTGTCGGCGGCACCGCCGTCTATCTGGTGTCGGATGCAGGCAACTTTACCACCGGCGAAGTGATCCGCGTGGACGGTGGGTTCCACGTTTTGGGAATGCCACAGCAAGACAACCTGTAATTCTGCGGCTTCGCCACAAGCCAAAATTCTGCGGCTTCGCCACAAGCCTTGCACAATTGCGCCGTGAAAGCGGCGCGATGGCCCGTTAACTGAAACGCATGACCTTGTTTGAAGAAGAACAGAAACTGAGGGCGGTATTCACAACCGACCCCGAGGCCGAAGCCCAAACAGCCGAAGACCCAAGCGCACGCTATCTGCGCCGGTCAAAGATCGCGCGTTGGGGGGTGCGATTCACGTTGATCGCTCTGCTGAGCATGATCTCGACCGTTCTGTTGTCCGAACCCCGGATCAAAGCTCTTATCGACGAGGGAATCGCGGTTTGGAAAACCGAGCTTCAGGCGCGGCTTCCTGACTCCCTCACGGGCGGTTCCACGGATGGAAACTCAGGTGCAAATGGCGAGGGCGCACGCCCACCTGTCAGTATCTTGCCGGGCAGCGTCGTGCCGGTCCGGCGCGCAGGTGGCTGACACCCGCGCGCCCTGCACCTGTCATCAGGCGATCGCGACCAGTTCGATATCAAACGTCAGGTCCTGCCCCGCCAGCGGATGATTGGCATCCAGCGTGACCTCGGTTTCACTGATTTCAACGACTGAAACGGGAACCACCTGCCCCTGAGGCGTTTGCATCTGAAGCATGATTCCAACCTCAAGCGGGATATCCGCCGGGATGGTTTCACGCGGGACGGCTTGCGTCATTTCCGGGTTCGCTTGCCCATAGGCTTGATCGCAGGCGATGTTCACGGTCTTCTTTTCGCCGACTTCCATGCCGGGTATTGCGACGTCCAGACCGGGGATAATGTCGCCCGATCCAACGGTGAATTCGAGCGGGTCGCGCCCTTCGGAACTGTCGAAGGTGCTGCCGTCGTTCAAGGTTCCGGTATAGTGAATGCGGACGGTATCGCCCGATTTGACCTGAGTCATCAATGGTTCCGATCTGTTGGGATGAATTTCGCGGAGGCCGCGTATCTGCGCGGGTGCTTCCTGATGCCCAAGGCTATCGTTCAGAGCCGCCGTGTAAAGAGGCAGGTCGCGGCAATTCCGCGCGGATTTCGGGAAAGCAGGGCAATTTTTGCGGATCACAGCATGCCCCTTTCAACCCGTTCCCGATCTGTGCAACTGTCACGGCGAAAAATGACCGGAGGTCTTATGCCCATCACCACCTGCATCTTTGATGCCTATGGAACATTGTTCGATGTCGCCGCTGCTGCCCGTCAGGCTGCGGCTGAGCCACGGTTTTCCGCCATTGCTGAGGACTGGCCAGCTCTGGCGGAAAAGTGGCGAACAAAGCAGCTCCAATACACCTGGCTTCGCGCCATCACCGACGCCCATACCGATTTCTGGGAAGTCACCGCAGATGGGCTGGACTGGGCGCTTGAAGCAACCGGGCATGACGGCGACGCCGAACTGCGTCAACGGTTGCTGGACCTTTACTGGGAACTGGGTGCCTATCCCGAGGTTCCCACGATGCTGCAACGCCTGAAGGAAGCCGGGCTGGCAACGGGCATCCTGTCCAACGGATCGCCGCAAATGCTGGATGGCGCGGTCAAATCCGCGGGTCTTGGCAATTTGCTTGATGCGGTTCTGTCGGTGGAAAGCGTCGGTATCTTCAAGCCGGACGCGCGGGTTTATGATCTGGTCGAAATGAATTTCGGCTGCGCGCGGGACGAAATCTTGTTCGTGTCCTCCAACGGCTGGGATGCCGCCGGAGCGGCGGGTTACGGTTTCGACACTGTCTGGGTCAATCGGGCCGGTGATCCCGTAGACCGGCTGCCTTGGCGGCCCCGCACCATTCTGTCAGATCTGACGCGCATCCCCGAACTTGCGACAGGCGCGTAATGGCCTTTTTCCGCGCCCAGGACGGCACCCGCCTGCATTACACAGACGAAGGCAACGGAACCCCGATTCTGTGCCTGTCTGGCTTGACCCGCAACAGCGAGGATTTTTCCTATGTCACGCCACACCTGCCCGCTTGCCGGTTGATCAAGCTTGATTATCGCGGGCGCGGGCTGTCGGAGTGGCCCGAAGATTACATGACATATTCAGTGCCCGTGGAAATGGGCGATGCGATTGCCTTGCTGGATCATCTCGGGATCGCGCAGGCAGGGATACTCGGCACGTCGCGTGGTGGACTGATCGCCATGGCGATGGCGGTTGCAGCCCCTGACCGGCTGCGCGGTGCGGCGCTGGTGGATGTGGGCCCCGAACTGGATCTGGCCGGCCTTGGCGCGATCATGGGGTATCTTGGACAACCGCCCCAATGGACAACCCATGCAGAGGCCGCCGCCGCACGCGCCAGCCTTATGACCGGCTTTGACGACGTTCCGCCGGGCCGTTGGATGGACGAGGTGCGCAAACTGTACAAAGAAACGGCCGAGGGGCTTGTCCTGACCTATGACCCACGTCTGCGCGACGCGGTCATTGCCGCCGCCGAAGCGATGCCGGAACCGCCCGACATGTGGCCAATGTTCGATGCCCTCGCGACCAAGCCTCTGGCCTGTATACGCGGTGCGAATTCCGACCTGCTGTCGCGCGATACATTGGACAGAATGCAGACCCGCGCGCCCGACATGATCGTGGCCGAGGTGCCGGGAAGGGCGCATGTGCCATTCCTTGACGAACCTCAGTCCATTGCCGCCCTCAAAGACTGGATAGGAAAGCTCGCATGAATTACGACATGATCACCGCCGCTGCGGATCGGCTCAGGGGACAGGCACGGCGCACGCCTTTGCTCAGTTCTCCGTTTCTTGATGAGATCGCGGGACGCCATGTTCTGATCAAGCCCGAGTGCTTGCAACACACCGGCAGTTTCAAGTTTCGCGGGGCATGGTCAGCGGTCTCGGCCCTGCCCGAAGATGTGCGCAAACGCGGGGTGATTGCTTTTTCCTCGGGCAATCATGCCCAAGGGGTCGCGATGGCGGCGGCACGCCACGGGGTGCCTGCGGTGATCATCATGCCACAGGACGCACCGCGCCTGAAAATCGACAATACCGTCGCCTTGGGTGCGGAAGTCGTGCTTTACCAGCGCGCCACGGAAGACCGCGATGCAATCGGTGCCCAACTGGCGGAAGAACGCGGGCTGACCCTGATCAAGCCGTTTGACGACCCGCAGGTCATCGCGGGGCAAGGCACCGTCGGGCTGGAAATCGCGCAGCAGGCTGCAGAAGCCGGAGTATATCAGGGCGACGTGATTGTCTGTTGCGGTGGTGGCGGTCTGTCGTCGGGTATCGCGCTGGCGCTGGAGCATGACGCGCCGGGGTTGCGTGTGCGCACAGCCGAGCCCGAAGGCTTTGACGATGCCGCGCGATCAGTGGCCGCAGGCGAGATCAGATCGAACACGGCAATGGATGGGTCGATCTGCGACGCAATCGTCACCCCCCAGCCCGGAAACCTGACCTTTCCGATCCTTCACAGGCTGGCCGGTCCGGGCTTCGCTGTCAGCGATGACGACGCCCTGCGCGCCATGGCGCTTGCATTTCTACGCCTCAAGGTGGTTGCCGAACCCGGCGGGGCCGTCGCATTGGCCGCCGCATTGTTCCAGCCTGACCAGATCGAAGGGGATGCCGTGATCTGCACGATCTCCGGTGGAAACGTCGATGCGCAACTGTTTGCATCGGCTTTGGCCCGCTATCCGCAGGGGTAGACAACCCGCGCCTTGCCGCGCTTTGGAAGCAAGGCTAACACTTGGCCTGCTTGCCGCAGAGGGAGGAGACCCCGATGAACATCGCCGATTTCGGAGACGTAAAGCTTCACTACAGGATCGACGGCGACCCGAACGGTGCGCCCATCGTTTTTGCCAACTCTCTGGGAACCGATCTGCGGCTTTGGGACCCGATCCTGCCGTTGCTGCCAGCGGGATTGCGCATCATCCGCTATGACAAACGCGGGCACGGCCTGTCATCTGCACCGGATGCGCCCTATTCCATGGGCGCGCTGATCGGCGATGTGGAACGCCTGTGTGATCATCTGGAGGTGCGCGATTGCATGTTTGTGGGGCTCAGCATCGGCGGCATGATCGCACAGGGGCTGGCGGTCAAGCGCATGGACATTGTGCGCGCAATGGTCTTGTCCAACACGGCCGCCAAGATCGGCACCAAGGAGATGTGGGGCGACCGCATCGCGGCGGTCAACGCGGGTGGAATCGAGCCGATGGCCGACGCGGTTATGGAGCGTTGGTTTTCCAAAGGCTTTCGTGCCACGCCAGAGCTCGACCTGTGGCGCAACATGCTGACGCGCCAACCGGTTCACGGATACGCGGGCTGTTCTGCTGCGATTGCAGGCACGGATTTTTTCACCACGACAGCCAGCCTTCGGCTACCGGCTCTTGGCATTGCCGGGGATGCCGATGGATCGACACCGCCGGATCTGGTGCGCGAAACGATGGACCTGATACCGGGATCGAAGTTTCAACTCATCCGCAAGGCGGGCCACCTGCCCTGCGTGGAACAACCTCAGGAATACGCCCGCATTCTGGGTGATTTCCTGCGCGAAACGGGGCATATCTGATATGGCGAGGTTCGTTCTTGTGCACGGATCCGGGCATGGCGCGTGGTGCTGGCGCGATGTTGTTCCACAATTGGAGGCCATGGGCCACACGGCTGTAGCAATCGACCTGCCGAGCCATGGTCAGGACAACACACCGGCAAACCAGATAACACTGGATGCCTACCGTGATGCGGTGCTGGCCCACAGCACGCCCGAAACGATCCTTGTGGGCCATTCCATGGGCGGCTTTCCCATCGGCGCAGCGGCCAACCATGCCCCCGATGCGATGCGTGGTCTGGTATTCCTGTGCGCCTATGCGCCGCAATCCGGCCTGTCGCTGGCCCAGATGCGGCGGCAAGCCCCGCGTCAGCCGCTGATGGCTGCGATCAGCAAGTCCGAGGACGGCAAGACATTTTCCGTGGACCCTGTCGCCGCTCGGGACTTGTTTTACCACGATTGCCCGCAAGAGGCGGCGGATTACGCCGTTGCGCGGCTGTGCCCGCAAGCGATCCTGCCTCAGGAAACCCCGATTGATCTGACCCCTGCCTATGCAGATGTCCCCAAGGCCTACATCCGCTGTTCTGATGATCGCACCATTCCGCCGGAATTCCAGATCACCATGACCGAGGATTGGCCTGCCGAGACTGTCTATACCATGGCATGTTCGCATTCCCCGTTTTTCGCCAAACCGGCGGAGCTTGCCCAATTGCTCGATCGCATCGAAAAGGGCATGTGATGGCGTCATCTCTTTTTGACAGCCCCCTTATGGGGCAGATGTTTCCAACCGGCGAGGTTGGGCGACTGTTCTCGGATACTGCCGAGGTTCGCGCCATGCTGCTTGTCGAAGGCAACTTGGCCAAGGTTCAGGGCGATCTGGGTGTTATCCCGGAAATGTCGGCCCGTGCGATTGCGCGCGCGTCGATGGAAATCCAGATCGACCCCGGCGCGCTGGCGGCTGAAACAGGCCGCAGCGGGGTCAGCGTTCCTGCCCTCGTTGCGGCCTTCCGCAAGGAAATGTCAGCCCCCGAACACGCGCAATTCGTCCATTGGGGGGCAACGTCGCAGGATATCATGGACACCGCGCTGATGCTGCGTCTGCGACAGGTTCTGAGCCACGTCGAAACCGACGCCCGCGCCATCTTGGGTGCATTGTCGGCCCTTGCCGAAAGCCACGCGACCACCGCGATGGCCGCCCGCACCTATGGACAACACGCCACGCCCACAAGCTTTGGCGCGGTGGTGGCCGGTTGGGGGCAGCCTTTGGTTGATCTGCTTGAGGATCTGCCGCAGCTACGGTCACGGTGCCTTGTCGTGTCGCTGTCCGGTGCCGCAGGGACCGGTGCGGCGCTTGGGCCAAAGGCCACGGAAACCCGCGCAGGTTTGGCCAAGGCATTGGGGCTGGGCGACCCCGGACGAAGCTGGCACACCGACCGGGGGCCGGTCCTGCGCATCGCGCGTTGGTTGACACAGATGGCTTTGGCGTTGGGGAAGATGGGCGAAGATCTGTGCCACTTGACGCAAAGCGACGTGTCCGAGGTATCGCTTGGATCGGTTGGCGGGTCATCGACCATGCCGCAAAAACAAAACCCTGTGGCCCCTTCAGCGCTTGTGGCGCTCGCGCGCTTTGCGGCGGGACTGTCGGCAACGCTTGACGGAGCCGCGATGCATCGGAGCCAACGCGACGGAGCGGCATGGTTCACCGAATGGCTGACTTTGCCGCAACTGGTGCTGTCGACGGCCAGCGCTGCGCGGTGCGCACGCGCGCTCTCTACCCAGATTACCGCACAAGACGACAGAATGGCGGCGAACCTTGAGGCATCCGGAGGTGCCATCTATGCCGAGGCACTGTGCTTTGCCCTGACCGGGGACATGCCCCGCCCCGAGGCCCAATCCGCGGTCAAGGAGTTGTGCCTGCGCGCGCAGGACGAAGACACTTCCCTTGAGGCGCTGGCACGCGCGCGCTGGCCCGATGCGGACCTTTCGGACGTGTTCGCCGGGGCGGGCCGCCTTGGGCAGGCCCCGGCTGACGCGCGCGCCTTTGCCCAGCGGGTTCGCGCAACCGCCGCGACGTAATCGCTTCCTTGGCAGAGCAATCGCGCATAACTGATCGCATCACCTGACACCTTGGATCACCGTTTTGCGCCTGCCCATTCTCTTTATTCTCGTCACAGTGATGCTCGATGCCATGGGGGTCGGGCTGATCATGCCGGTCATGCCCGACCTGATCCGCGAGGTTCAGGGCGGCACGCTGGCCAGCGCGGCGCTGTGGGGTGGTGTTCTGTCGACCAGCTTTGCGGTGATGCAGTTCCTTTTTGCACCGTTGGTCGGCGCCTTGTCGGATCGCTTTGGGCGGCGGCCCGTGTTGCTGATTTCGCTGGTGGCAATGGCGCTGGATTACGTTGTTATGGCGGTGGCCGGGTCGATCTGGCTTTTGCTGGCCGGACGGATTGTGGGCGGGATCACCGCGGCAACCGGTGCCACGGCGGCCGCCTATATGGCCGACATATCCCGATCCGAGGACAAGTCCGCCAATTTCGGCCTGTTGGGCGCGGCCTTTGGCATCGGGTTCGTGGCCGGTCCGATGATCGGGGGCCTGTTGGGGGAATACGGCACCCGTGCCCCGTTTTATGCGGCAGCGGCACTGGCGGCTTTGAACGGGGTATTCGGGTATTTCGTGCTGCGCGAAACAGTGACCCCGCGCATTCGCCGGGCCTTTGAGTGGCGACGCGCCAATCCCTTTGGTGCATTTCGCCATCTGGCCCGCCTTCCGGGGATCGCGCCGCTTTTGACGGTCTACCTGATCTATCAGGTGGCATTTCATGTCTATCCCTCGATCTGGTCGTATTTCACACAGGCACGTTTTGGCTGGAGCGCCCAGACCATCGGTCTTTCGTTGGGGTTGTTCGGGATCATGATGGCGATTGTGCAGGGAGGAATGATCCGGTTGATCCTGCGGGTTCTGGGGGATCGCAAAACCGTCATTTATGGTCATTTCTTTGATATCGCGGCCTTCGCTGCAATCGCCGTTGTCACAAGCGGAACGATTGCCCTGATCCTTGTGCCGCTGGCGGCGTTGGGGGCGGTGATCACGCCTGCATTGCAGGGGATCATGTCACGCATGGTCAGCGACGATGCCCAAGGCGAATTGCAAGGCGTTCTGGTGAGCGTCAATGCGCTTGCCATGATCCTTTCGCCATTGGTGATGACAGGCATGTTTGCGGCCTTTACCCGGCCCGATGCAGCAATCTACTTTCCCGGCGCGCCTTTCCTTTTGTCGATGGTTCTGATCGCAATAGGGGTGACGGTTTTTATCCGCGCGCGCCCCGCGGAACACTGACGGGGACCTGCGTGAAATATCCGTGCGGCGCAGCATTCACCCTTGCGGGGAATTCTGTGCAGGTCCACCCTGACAGACGGAACATACACGACCATACGCAACCCATCCTTGGGCCACCGGTTTAACCCCTGAGGGAGCTATCATGAAACTTGCCGATCTCGATGTGATTGTAACCGCTCCGCCCGCACCGGGATGGGGCGGGCGGTATTGGATCCTGGTCAAACTGACAACTGACACGGGCATTGTCGGATGGGGGGAATGCTATGCCTCGACCATCGGGCCAGAGGCGATGGTGGCAGTCATCCGTGACGTTTTCGACCGGCACATGGCCGATGAGAACCCCGAAAACATCGAACTGATGTTTCGCCGGGTCTATTCTTCGGGCTTTACCCAGCGACCCGACCTGACGGTCATGGGGGCCTTTTCGGGTTTGGAGATCGCCTGTTGGGATATACTGGGCAAGGATCGGGATCGGCCTGTACACGCCCTGATCGGCGGGCGGATGAATGATCGCATCCGCGCCTATACCTATCTCTATCCGATGGCCCATCATGATCTGCGCGGATTCTGGAACGACCCGGATGCGGCGGCGGAGTCGGCGGTGGATTGCGTGGCGCGCGGATATACGGCCGTCAAATTCGATCCGGCGGGACCATATACGCTGCGTGGCGGTCACATGCCCGCCATGTCGGATATCAGCCAATCGGTCGCCTTTTGCAAATCCATCCGCGACGCCGTCGGAGATCGTGCCGATCTGTTGTTCGGCACACATGGTCAGTTCAACACCGCCGGGGCAATCCGACTGGGTCAGGCGCTTGAGCCCTATCGGCCGTTGTGGTTCGAAGAACCCACCCCGCCGGACGCGATCGACGACATGGCCAAAGTGGCCCGCGCCGTGCGTATTCCTGTGGCCACCGGCGAACGCCTGACCACAAAGGCCGAGTTCGCTCAGGTCCTGCGCAGCGGTGCGGCGGAAATACTTCAGCCCGCTCTCGGACGCGCCGGAGGGATCTGGGAGACGAAAAAGATCGCCGCGATTGCCGAAGTCTTTAACGCCCAGATGGCCCCGCATCTTTATGCAGGGCCGGTGGAATGGGCCGCCAACATCCACCTTGCGGCATCCATTCCCAATATCCTGATGTGCGAAAGCATCGAAACCGATTTCCACAACGATTTGATCCGCGGCACGATCCGGGTTGAAGATGGTTATATCACCGCGCCTACCGCGCCGGGACTGGGTATCGACGTGGACGAAGACTTGGCGCGCGCGCATCCTTATACCGGAACGGGATTGCACCTTGGCATGCAGGAAGCCCCCTGTGACTATACCAATGGTAATGCTTTTGAAGGCGGGGCCGCGCCGGAATAGCCCTACATTGACCAATCGGAATAAAGTCACTAATTAAAAATATCCGTTAGAAAGTCCCGTGCCCATGAACTCTCAAGCCGTCGCACAGTTGCCACCAGAGGCCACCAATGACATGGCCGCACGCGCCAACGAAGCGGCAGGATACCTCAAGACGCTTGCCCACGAGGGTCGATTGATGACCCTGTGTCATCTGATCTCGGGTGAAAAATCGGTGGGTGAACTGGAACAGATCCTCGGCCTGCGGCAGGCTGCTGTCAGCCAGATGCTGGCCCGTCTGCGCGAAGAGCGTCTGGTCAGGACGCGGCGCGAGGGCAAAACGATCTTCTACAGCATCGCCGATGACAACACGACACAGGTCATCACGCTGCTGCATTCGTTGTTCTGCGGCGATCAGGCCAGAGACACCTGAGCCCCACAACCGGTGCCGTCAGGCAAGGGGCAAATCACCTGACCTGACATGCACACCTGCATTGTCAGCTGGATACGTAGCCGGACACCACCTGCAACAGCTTGAATGCCGTCGCCGCGTCGTTTTCGACCACGGCAAGAAACTCTTCTTCACCGATCCGCAGGCACAGAAGATCCGTATCGGCCTTCATGCTGAGTGCGCGCGGCACGCGGCGGATCAGTCCCAATTCACCGACCAGCTTGCCCGTGCCCACCGTCGCGATGTGTTTGGGTTCCTGTCCCTCTTCCATCGGCAGATACAGACCGGCGTCGCCCTCGATGATCATATAGGCTCCATCGTTGGGTTCGTCGCCCTTGTGAAAGACGAACTCCCCGGCTTCTGCCCGATACCAGCGTGCGCCAAAGGCCAAAAGCCGCAACTGCTTGCGATCCAGCCCCGCGAATAGATCGCTTTGCTCCAGCGCCCGCAGCTTGCGATTGAGGTCCGCACTGGCTGCGCTGTCCTCATCGGTTTCAGCCCGTTCCTGACCGGTGGACAACCGCCCCTGAACGATTTCGAGCGTCTGGTCGAATTCGAAACCTTCCGGCAATTTATCCGAGAGGTGGATCAATGTCGCCTCCGGCAGGAGAGTTCGCAGTTCCGCAAAGACATCGCGCCGCGTGGCGGCATCAAAGCTGGCAAGCGCGTTGTCCAATACCAGAATGTCAGGACGTTTGATCGCAGCGCGGGCAAAGGCCAAGGGTTCGGCGAACATGGCGGGCAGGCTGGCACCGCCCAGCGAAATCGGCAAATCATACATCAGACGCATGACCAACGGTTTCACACCCGCCTCGGCCAGAACGTCAGCCACACAGGCGCGCACGTCCTCTGCCCTCGGTCCGGCGCTATCGGTAATTCTGCCAAAAATGGCGTTTTCCAGCACCGAAAGACCGGGTGCATATTCGGCGCGATCCAGAGGGTGATAAACCCCCGCAAGGCTCTTTTGAATTGTGACCGAGTGCGCCTTGCGCAGCGACAGGACCTGTTCCTTCATCCGTACGGGGAATGCGGGGCCGATCTTTTCGGCGGAAATACTGAACGGAACGGTCAGTAGCACCGACAGGGAATCATCATCCAACTGGCCCCAGCCATCATTGCGCGCCGCAGCAATCAGCGCGGCGGCGGCCTCATAGACATCGACGCTCAGGCCGAGTTTGCGAAACAGCGGGTGATCAGTGCCGTCCGTGCCAAAGATCTGGCGCAGCATCTCGATCACATCGCGGGACAGTTCACGCAGGCTTTCGTCCAGCCCAAGTTCACGCAAGGTCGCCAGGAATTCGGTCTGTTCGCGCAACAGCTCGCGCGTGATCGGCACATCGGGGGCCGCAAACACAAGGTTGTCTGCAACGGGCAGCGCGGGGTTATACGCTTCGGGGTCAAAGAAGTAGATATGGCGATCCAGACCCTGCCCGGCCAGAGCTTTGGCGATGCGCTCGCGCAATTGGACGATGCGTCCGGCAAGTTCCTGATGGCCTGCGGGATCGCAGGTTTGCTCCAACCCGCGGCGGAACAAAGCCGATCCGCTGCTGACCCCCTCCAATACCTGCACCCACCATTGGCGCAGACCTTCGGCGTCTTCGGCACCGGGAATGCGCGGGTCAGTCCAATCAGCGGCCAGCGGATCGCTGCTGTTTCCGGCGCGAATGGCATCGGCCACCAACTCAGGTGCCTCGGCTTCGCTGACCGGGGCGAACCGCACCGGCATCAGCATGTTATCGCCAAACGTGCCCTGAAACAGAACCGGGCGGGAATTGGCATGGCCGATCTTGTGCGCGATCACCGCCTGATGCAGGGAGTTGAGCCCCCGCCCGCCGATGCTGATCGCCCCCGAACTGGGCAGCAATTCACGCGTCAACAAGGCCGCAAGGGCCCGGCGGTCTTCTTCGCTGGCTGCGGCGACCCCGATGACAGAGCCCGCTGAAAGCGTAGCGTTGATGTCGTCCAGCACCGAATTGCCGTCTTCATCGACCACGCTGACACGATCCAGAACGATGTCATCGTTCAACGACGGGATGTCATCGGTGTCCGTGTCGAAAAGCGCCTCGTCGATCATGCCCTCGGGGGCGAATTTTTCCGTGATGACCTCCCAGCGCAGGGACATGTCCTGGGATTGGTTGTAGTAGGCCAGCAATTCTTTCCATGGGCTGGACAGATCCTTGTAGGCGGCCAGCGCGGCCACCAAGGCCCCCAACGTCACGCTGCCTTGGATGACCAGATAACCACCAACGGAAAAGAAAAAGAACGGTGTCAGCTGAGTTATGAAGTTGTTGAGAAACTTCATGAAGAATTTCTTCTGATAGATTTCGAACCGGATGTCGAAGAGACGGCCCAAACGATCCGAAATCATCGCCTTGCGGTATCGCCACCCACCATTGAGCCGCAGCGTGGATGCCCCTGCCGCGTTTTCGCCGATCTCGGCGGCCAGCCCGCGCACCTGCACCACCCGTTTCTTGTTGAGCAGATTGATCTGCTTTTGCAGTTTGGGGATCAGCCACGCCTGAAGCGGGATCATCGCGCAAGCCGCCACACCGAACCAGAAGCTTTGCAAGAACAGGAAAGACAGGATGGTGATCATTTGCCCGGCCTGCAGCACCGGCTGAGCCAGCGCATCCCCCATCAGCCCGCCCATAGGTTCGGCCTCGGCGGTCACCATCGAAACCAGTTCGCCCTGCGAAGTGCGTTCAAAATAGGGCTGGGGAAACCGCAAGATGCGCGCAATCAGGGTATAGCGCAATCGCCGCAACATGCGTTCGGCAAGAACCCCCTTCATCGTGTTGATCCGCATCTTGAGCAGACCATGCCCCAGCACCGCGATCAGAAACGCCAGACACAAGACCGCCAGAAACGTGGTCTGGGCCATCTCGAAACCCCAGAACACCACCGTTTCGGTTTTGGCGTCGATGGCATCGTTTATGATCCGTTTGGGCAGTTCCAGCGTCAGATAAAGCAGTGGAAACAGGGTGGATGTCACCAGCAACAGAATGAACTGTTCGCGCTTGGAATACTTCCAGATGAATGAGAAAAGCGTGCGTTCGATAACAGAAACCTCGTTCCCATACGGCACGGCCCCACGCCGGGGCCCCGCAACGTAGGGCGACAATAACAACCGCTCAGCCTTGCAATCAAATGGTTTTACAAGAATAGTCTTGGATACCACGAGCCCGATCACAGCGAAAACGACGGAGGCCACCCTGACCCTGACCGCATCGACCGCCTTGGCCTTGCTTGTTCTGTTCCAGATCAAGCACATGTTTGCGGACTATTTCCTTCAGACCCCGAGAATGCTTTCGGGGCGCGGGAACTACTGGCATATGGGACGGGCACAACATGCGGGCGTGCACGTGATCGGGTCGATCCTGGTTCTGGCACCGTTCGGAATGCCCTTGATGCTGATCGCGCTTCTGGTGGCTGCGGAATGGATCGTTCACTTCAATATCGACTGGGGCAAAGCCAACTATTCCGAAAAACGCGGGCATACCCCCGCTGACGCGGGATTTTGGCAGGCAGCCGGTGCCGATCAGGCGCTGCACCAACTGACCTATATCGCGATGGTTTGGGCCGTCGGCGCTTATCCCGGCTGGATTGCCTGATTCCCCAGACCCACTTCAGGCCGCAGGTTCCACAATCCCTGCCAAGTCCTGAGCCAAAAGATCCGCCAACAGAGGATTGGGAAACCGCCGTTCGGGGGTAATGGCGTAAAACTGCTCTGAGATTGGCGGATGATCCCGCGCTTCGATCAAGCGGCCAGAGGCAAGTTCGTCACGCACGACAATGGGCGGAACAAGAGCCATCCCGACCCCTTCGCGGGCCAGCAGACGCATCATCGCCATATCGTCCACTTCGGCCACGATCTGTGGGGAAATATCCAACCGGTCGGTCAGCGCGTCAAATCCTATGCGCGCCGCATTGCCTACGGTTGGCAGGATCACCGGCACATTCCGCACCAGATCGACAAGCGGCGCATCGGGATCGAATAGACCTCTGACGCCCACCAACCCAACCGGTTGATCCGCGATACGATGCGACACGAACCGGCTTGCTGCGTCCTGCGGGGCGGGCATGTTTCCCAAAACGACATCCAGATTGAGAGCAGCCAACCCGGCCATCAGGTCTTCCATACCACCAGAGCGCAAGATCACCTCGACATCCTGACGTCCCAGAACCGGGCGCAGAAACGCGATCTGAAAGTTGCGTGACAGCGTGGACAGCGACCCGATCCGCAGCGCCTGCCGGGTCCGCCCGGTCTGGCGCAGGGTCGCGATCAGATCGTCACCGGCAGCAAAGATTGTATCGGCGTGATCCAGCGCGATACGCCCCGCTTCGGTCAGGTGCAATTGCCGACCGCGCCGTTCGAACAGATCGAACCCAAGCCGCTGTTCCAGCTTTTTTATCTGAATCGACAGAGCCGACTGAGACAGGTTCAGCCGTTCCGCCGTGCGGGTCAGATTGCCATCGTGGGCGACCGCCCAAAAATATCGCAGATGGTGATAATTGAACTCGGCCATTCATAAATAATAGTGAACGTTTTTATCAAAACAATGAATTTTTTATCTTCTTAATGAATGGCTATTTCCTTTCGAAATCGTCACCCGACCGAGGAGTAAGACATTGACCCATCTGTTCCTGCCGCTTCTGGCCCCTTTACTTTTGGTGATCGGCGCGTTCGCGGCACGCCGCAATCCGGGTATCCGCCCGGGCCGTTACCCCCAAATGGCGGGCTGGCTTGCGCTGGCGGCGACTGCGGTGTCCGGTCTGGCAGCGGCGTCCTTGATGCTCTGGGGGCCGGGGACCAGCCCTCTCATCGGGATAGCGGGCGTTGGATTGTCCGTCCGGCTTGATGTTATAAGCGTCACGATGCTGATGCTTGTGTCCTTCATCGGATGGGTCGTGCTGCGCTACAGTGCGACGGTCATGGACGGCGAAACCCGGCAAGGCGAATTCACCGGCCTCATGTGCGCGGCACTGGCGGGTGTTCTGCTGCTGGTCATTTCGGGTAACCTTGTCCAACTGGCCATCGGCTGGATCGCGACGGGTGCCGCGCTGCATCGGCTGCTGCTGTTTTACGGCGACCGGCCCGGCGCAAGGCGCGCGGCGCGCAAGAAGGCCATCGTATCGCGGTTGGGCGAAGCCGCTCTGCTGGCAGCGATCGTGGTTCTGGCCTTCGGGTATGGCACAACCGACATCGCCACGATCCTTGCCAATGCAGGGACGACCGAAGCCGTCGGGACCACATGGACAGCGGCGGCCTTGCTGGCTGTGGCGGCTCTGCTCAAATCAGCGCAATTCCCCTTGCACGGCTGGCTCACCGAAGTGATGGAGGCCCCGACGCCGGTTTCCGCCCTTCTGCACGCCGGCGTGATCAATGGCGGTGGGTTCCTGCTGATCCGGTTTGCCGATGTGATGCTTGCCGCACCCGGCGTTCTGGCCATCCTTGCCATGCTGGGCGGGTTCACGGCTTTGTTCGGCAGTCTCGTGATGCTCACGCAACCGGCGGTCAAGACATCGCTGGCATGGTCCACAATCGCCCAGATGGGCTTCATGATACTGCAATGCGGGTTTGGGCTCTTCCCGCTGGCATTGCTGCATATCGTGGCGCATTCGCTGTACAAGGCGCATTCGTTCCTGTCGGCATCCGAGGCAGTCGCCGTTGTGGATCAGGCGCGCAGGCCCGGACCTGTGGCCATTCCCGGCGGGCGCGCTGTACTCCGGGCCTTTGCCATCGCGGTAACGATCTATTGCGCTGTGGCCTTGGTGGTCGGCATTGACGACAAGGCGCCGCAAACGCTTGCGCTTGGTCTGATCCTTGTGTTTGGCACGGCCTATCTTCTGGCCCAGGGGTTGGCGGATGCCGCGCCCCGCCAACTGACGCAGCGCACCGCACTTTACGCGCTTGGCGCATCGCTCAGCTACTTTACCCTTCAGGCCGCCGCGACGCATCTGACCGCAGGCACCCTGCCACCGCCGCCCACGCCCGATCCGCTGGAATGGACACTGATCACCCTGACCTTGCTCAGCTTTGGCATCGTGGCGGTGGCGCAGGCGACGTTCCCGCTGTGGGCCGGGCATCCGGCCGCCGCAGGGCTGCGCGTGCACCTGGCCAACGGGCTTTATGCAAACGCCATCTTCGACCGCCTGCTTGGCGGTTGGAGCAGACAGACCCAATCCTGAAGCCTTCTGGCCCTGACACAAGGACACCGACATGTTTACCCAACACGCCGTCTATCCCGCCCCGCTTCTGGAACTCGTGGCCCATGCCGAAGCCGCCGCCAAAGCCGTGCCACCGGCATTTCCCCTGAATGCAACCGTGGCGGTCAATCCGTTCCTCGGTCAGAGCGATGAGCCCCTGCCGGTCACGGCGGCCCGTCTTGCACGGGTTGCCGGGGTGCGGATTTTTCCCGACAGGAAAATCGCCGCCGCCCGCATAACCGACGGGTCGATCAGCAATGACGATCTGGCGGCCGCTGTGGCGCGGTATGCCGACGGGTTTGCCAAGCTGGATATCGCCGACATCAAGGCAGCAGCCGTTGCAATTCCCAGCACGCCGCAAGCTCTTCCAACCGTGGCCGAGCTTGCCGCAGAAGCGAGCGGCATCGACTGGCCTGCGATTATCTCTGACCGGATCGGCGCATGGGCCGGATCGCATTTCGACAGCGGTCAGGCGGTCTGGCAACCGGCGCGGCGGGGCACGGCCTATTCCGCGTGGCGCGAATGGGCGATCCGGGATCTGACCCCGGAAATCCTTGGGCTGAAAGGGTTCGGCCAGTTTGTCAGCGACAGTTCCCGGTCCCCTTGGCGGGGCCTTGGACGGGCCTGCGAAACGCTGGGCGTGGATGGCGACGCCGCTGTCAGCGTCTTCCACCGCTTGCTCTGCGATCTGGGTGGCTGGGCGCAATACGCGCGGCATCTGGATTGGAACGCGGCGTTGGACGGCAACAAGGACGCAACCACTACGGAATTGCTGGCCCTGCGCCTGATCTATGAAGAGGCCCTTTTCCACCTGTACGAGGATCAAATCGCGGACCGGTGGCAGGAAACGGTTGCCGTGCACCGGACCCCGGTCACCCCAACGGTCGCCGACATCGCCGATGCCGTGCTGCAAGACGCCGTAGAACGGGCCGAGCAAAAGCGGCTGGCCACATGGTTCAGCGCGCCCAAGGACGCAGACCAGACCCGGCCCGACGTTCAGGCCGCGTTCTGCATCGACGTGCGGTCCGAGGTAATCCGGCGGGCACTGGAAAGCGTGTCACCGGGCATTGAAACGCTTGGGTTTGCGGGGTTCTTTGGTCTTCCGGTCGCGCACCAGCCACAAGCGTCGGACATTATCGACTCCAGTGCGCCTGTGCTGTTGTCCCCCACGATCCAGACCCGCGATGATCTGCCCGAGGCACAGGACAATGCGCTCCGGTTCTCGAAGCGGGCCAAGCGGGCTTGGGGCCGGTTCAAGATGGCCGCCGTGTCATCCTTTGCCTTTGTCGAGGCGGCCGGCCCGCTTTATGCGGGCAAACTGGTCCAAAGCGGACTGGCCAAGCGCGTCAATCGCGCGGCCAAACCCGTGCCGGTCTTTGCAGGTTCGGTGGATGCGGAAACGCGGACCAACATGGCCGAACAGGTGCTGCGTGCCATGTCGCTGACCGAAGGATTTGCGCCGTTGGTCCTGATTGCCGGGCATGGTGCCTCGGTGACCAACAACGCCCATGCCAGCGCGCTGCAATGCGGGGCGTGTGGCGGCCATGCGGGCGATGTCAACGCGCGGCTTCTGGCCGGGTTGCTCAATACACCGGACGTGCGCAAGGGATTGGACGCGCGCGGGCTTCATATTCCCGCAGACACGGTGTTTGTTGGGGCGCTGCACGACACGACCACGGATGACGTTACCCTGTTCGAAGACGGCCTGCCGCCGTCGACCGCGCCAGCCCTGACCCGGCTACGGACCCAGTTGGCCAAGGCTTCGGGCATCGCACGCGCCGAAAGGGCGCAGCGTCTGCCCGGTGCCACACAGGGCGATGACGTTCTTGCACGGGCGGCAGACTGGTCGCAGCTTCGGCCCGAATGGGGATTGGCGGGCTGCCGGGCCTTTATCATCGGGCCACGGGCACTGTCCCGCAACGGCAGCCTTGATGGGCAGAGCTTTTTGCACAGCTATGACCGGACCTCGGATGACGGGTTCGGTGTTCTGGAAACCATCCTGACCGCACCGGTCGTGGTGGCGAGCTGGATCAGCCTGCAATATTACGGCTCGGCGGTGGCACCGTCGCTGTTCGGTGGCGGCAACAAACTGTTGCACAATGTCACCGGCGGGATTGGCGTTGTCGAAGGCAACGGCGGGTCGTTGCGGCCCGGCTTGCCCTGGCAGTCGGTACATGACGGAACCGACCTGCAACACCAGCCGCTGCGCTTGACCGTGATCGTCGCGGCACCAGTCGAAGCAATCACGCACATTATCGAAAAGCACGCGACCTTGCGGGCGCTGTTTGACAATGGCTGGCTGCACCTGATCGCGATGGACGACGCGGGCCGGTTCACCAACCGTTACGACGGGGCACTGAAATGGTCACGGATGGACGCCGCGACCGATCCATCATTGGCCATTGCGGCAGAGTAATCCGCCGCATCCAGTGTCAAGCGCGATAGATGAAACACCGACCGTCTATCGCGCCGTCCGGCAAGGGCATTTCCTCAAGCTGGTCGAAATACATCCGGTCGCTTGACACCATGAGGCCGCCGGGGGCCAGCAACGGTTGGATAAGCGGGGATACCAGCCGCGCGAATTCGTCGTTCTTGGCCAGATTATGCCCCCCCAGATCGGCGTGCACCAATGATGCGGTCGGTCCGAAACGGTCCAGAGCGGCGGGCAGGGTTTCGCGCACATCGCCAAGAATGGTCAGATCCTCGGGCGGTGTCGAATCGGGGTGCGATGCCACCGCGCGTTCAAATACGTAGATCGGGCGACCGTCTGATATTGTTTCGCGCATGTGGTGATAGGTGCGCCCGTTTCCCAACCCAAGTTCGAAAACCGGCCCCTTCATATGCGCAGTGGCTGCGATCCCATGATCGAGACAGGCCCGTTGGGACACCATTCGGGCGATAAACAGATCAAGACGGGTCATCGGGTTTCTCCTGCATTCGGGCCTGTTGATAGGCACGGCCTGTGTCCTTCATGCCAAACCACAGCAAGAATGTGTAGGGCAAGACACGAAAGAGGGTTTGCCGTTGACTACGCCACCTCTGGGAAGCGAAGGTATGGCAAGAGGCACGGCGGAGGTATCTCCGCGTGGCAAGAAATAACTATGGATACCGCTCAATGAGTCCTTTGCTGACCGTTGAAGACCTGACAATCGGCTTTCGCAACAGCCCCGCCCCCGTCGTAAACGGCGTCAGTTTCTCTGTTGATCAGGGGGAAACTCTGGCTCTGGTCGGGGAGAGCGGATCGGGCAAAACCCTGTCATGTCGCGCATTGCTGCGGATCTTGCCGCGCTCGGCCACGATTTCGTCTGGCGAAATGATCCTGAACGGCCGCGCAGGCGGTATCGACCTTGCCACCTTGAGCGAACGGCGGATGCGCGGCGTGCGGGGCAATTTCGTCTCAATGATATTTCAGGAACCGATGCGGTCCCTGTCGCCATTGCACAGGATCGGCAATCAGGTCGTCGAGGTGCTGCATCTGCACCAGACCATTAGCAAAAGCGCCGCGCGCCAGTTGGTTCTGGATACGTTTGACAGGGTCGGGTTTCCCGATCCTGAGCGTGCTTATGATGCCTATCCGTTTGAAATGTCCGGTGGCATGCGCCAGCGGGCGATGATTGCGATGGCCATTGTCAGCAAGCCCGACATCCTGATCGCGGATGAACCGACCACCGCGCTGGATGTGACGACACAGGCGCAGGTTCTGGGCCTGATCAAAGAGGTTCAGCGCGAAATCGGCATGGCGGTCATTCTGGTCACCCATGATCTGGGTGTTGTTGCCAACATGGCCGAAAAGGTCGTTGTGATGCATCGTGGGCGGGTGATGGAATCGGGCACTGCGCAGGCGGTCCTGACCGGGCCAGCCCATCCCTATACCCAAAAGCTCTTTGCCGCGGCACCGGCCATCCCCGCAGAAACTCAGCCCGCCCCGCCCATGCCTGAGACCGACCTGATCCTTGATATCAAGTCCGTCACAAAGACCTATACGACACGCGCCGGCGTGCCGTGGAAGGCGGATGTCCATGTTCAGGCTTGCCGCAATGTCGATTTGAAGCTGCCACGCGGCAAGACCCTTGCCATCGTCGGCGAAAGCGGATCTGGCAAAACCACCTGTGCGCGGATCGCCTTGGGCGCGGAGCGCCCCGATGATGGCGGCGAGGTGATCTTTTCACCGGACCCGGCGCAAAAGCCGATTATTGTGAATAGAATGCCCAAGGCTGAACGCTTTGCGTTTCAGCGCAAAGCCCAGATGGTTTTCCAGGATCCCTATTCCTCGCTCAGCCCGCGCATGCGGGTCATCGACGCGCTGTGCGAACCACTCGAAATCCACGGCATCGGCAACCGGTCCGAACGCCGGGACCGCACTGTGGAGATGCTGCGGACCGTTGGGCTGAACCCCGATATGCTCAACCGATACCCACATGCGTTCTCCGGCGGGCAAAGACAGCGGCTTTCCATTGCGCGCGCCCTGACGCTCGACCCGGCGCTGATTGTGTGTGACGAACCGACATCGGCTCTGGATGTGTCGGTTCAGGAACAGATTCTGAACCTGCTTGAAGACATTCAGGAAAAGTCCAATCTGTCCTATCTGTTCATCAGCCACGATCTGGCCGTGGTTGCCCGCATCGCCGACGAAGTTGCAGTGATGCGCAGCGGACTGATCGTTGAACAGGCTCCGCCAGAGACGCTGTTTCACAATCCACAACATCCCTACACCAAGGCATTGCTGGCCGCACAACCGCTTCCCGACATCGCGCGCCCGATCAACCTCAAGCTGGTGGCGCAGGGGGCCGGCGCGCCCGACAGTTGGCCCGACAGGTTCCGCTTTGACGACATGTCAGTCCCGACCCTTGCCGAGGTAGAACCCGGACATAAGGTGCGATGCAATGTTTGACAGAACCAGAACCGCCTTCCTGACCGTTGCGCTGATGGCGATCCCGGCACTGGCGCTGGCTGAGCTGCCCCGAGACACCCTTCGGGAACAGGCCTTTTTCGAGGAAAGGGTCGCGGCAGGTGACCTGCCCCCGGTTACTGAACGCGTGCCGCTTGAACCGTGGGTCGTGGATCTGGCCGCAAAGGGGCGCGAACCGGGCAAGCCGGGCGGAACGCTGCGCACGATGGTGTCGCGGTCCAAGGATGTGCGCCAGATGGTGGTCTATGGCTACTCCCGTCTGGTGGGCTACGACGAAAATTACAATCTCGTGCCTGATCTGGTTCGTGATTACGAGGTCAGCGAAAACCGCCGCTTTACCTTTCATCTGCGCAAGGGACACAAATGGTCTGACGGGCACCCGTTCACCTCGGCCGATTTCGCCTATTACTGGAACAACGTCGTCAACAACGACAAGCTAAGCCCGAACGGCGTCCCGGAATCGCTGCGCGTCAATGACCTGCCGCCGCGAGTCAGCTTTCCTGACGCGCATACGGTGATTTATGAATGGGACGCGCCACACCCCACCTTTTTGCGCTTGTTGGCGCAAGCGGCACCGCCGTTCATCTATCGCCCTGCGCATTACCTCAAGCAATTCCATGCCGATTTCGCCGATCCTGAGGAATTGTCCAAGATGCAGCGCGCCAAGCGGGTGCGCACCTGGGCCGCTCTGCATAATCGCGTGGACGAAATGTACAAGTTCGACAACCCCGAACTGCCCACCTTGCAGCCCTGGCTGAACACTTCGGAAACCGGCAATTCCCGCGCCACTTTTGAACGCAATCCGTTCTTTCATCGGGTCGATAGCAATGGGGTCCAGCTCCCGTATATAGATCAGGTCGAAATGACGATCGTGTCCGGCGGTCTGGTCGCCGCCAAGACCAACGCGGGCGAAACAGACCTTCAGGCGCGCGGGCTCAGCTTCCGCGACATTGCCATTCTGAAGAAGGGTGAAAACGACGGGGCAAACTACCGAACCCTGCTATGGGCAAGCGGCGCGGCGTCTCAGATCGCGATTTATCCAAATCTGAATTTCAACGATCCCGTCTGGCGCGAACTGCTGCGCGATGTGCGTGTCCGGCGTGCCCTGTCGCTGAGCATCGACCGGCATATGGTCAATCGCGCCCTCTATTTCGGACTGGGCAAGGAAGGCGGCATGACCGCCCTTTCCCGGTCTCCGTTCTATGATGCCGCCAACGTCAGATCTTGGTCCTATTATGACCCCGAAGAAGCCAATCGCCTTCTCGACGAAGTCGGCCTGACCGATCGCACGCCGGATGGCATCCGCCTTCTCCCTGATGGTCGTCCCATGGAGTTTGTCATCGAAACCGCTGGCGAACGACAGGAGGTGGAAAACGCGCTCCAGATTCTTTCGGACACGTGGCGCGATGTCGGGGTCAAGATGATCATGCGACCACTGGATCGCGATATCCTGCGCAACCGGGTTTTCGCCGGCTTGTCGATGGCCGCCGTCTGGTTTGGCTGGGACAACGGTCTGCCCGATGCGAATACATCTCCCGACTATCTGGCACCACGGCATCAGGAGTTCTTTGCCTGGCCGAAATGGGGACAGTATTTCCAAACCCACGGTGCCGCCGGAGAAGCGCCCGATCAGGAACCGGTGCAAAAGCTCATGGCCTTGTCTCAGGAATGGGAAGTTGCCACCTCAACAGCCGAACGGTCCCGTATCTGGCGCGAAATGCTCGCGATCCATGCCGAGCAGGTCTATGGCATCGGTGTTCTGGCCGAAGCGCCGCAACCGGTCGTGGTGTCGAACCGGCTGCGCAACGTGCCGGAAAAGGCCACGTGGACGTGGGATCCCGGTGCACATTTCGGTATGTGGCGGCCCGACGAATTTTTCTTTGATCCGATAGACACAACACAATGAATATTCTGAAATACACGATCTACCGGACCATGACGATGCTGCTGACGCTGCTCGTTGTTTCGGTGATGATCTTTGCCATCATCAATCTGCCCCCGGGGGACTACCTGTCCAACCAGATCGCCGAACTGCGTGCCACCGGTCAGGCGGAAGGTGTCGCAAAGGCAGAGTTCCTGCGACAGGAATACGCGCTGGATCGCCCACTTTGGGAGCAATACCTGATCTGGGTTGGCTTTGCCCCTGGCCCCAACGGGTTCTCGGGGCTGTTGCAAGGCGATTTCGGCTGGTCCTTCGAATTTGACCAACCTGTATCGGATATCGTCGGCGATGCGCTGTGGCTGACCGTTCTGGTCAATCTCGCTGCGATCCTGTTCGTTTACATGGTGGCGCTTCCGCTGGGTGTCGTGGCGGCGGCCCGATCCAAAAGCTGGGTGGATTATTCCGCCGCCTTTGTCGGCTATCTCGGGCTGGCCACACCGAACTTTCTACTGGCGCTGATGCTGTTCTATTACGGGCACAAATACCTTGGTCTGCCCATCGGCGGCCTCATGGACCCGCAATTTGAGGGTGAGCCGATGAGCTGGCCAAAGGTGAAATCCATCCTGATCCACCTGATTGTCCCGACCTTTGTGATCGGCACATCCGGTGCCGCAGCGATGATGCAACGTCTGAGGGCCAACCTTCTGGATGAATTGGGCAAACCCTATGTGGAAACTGCCCGCGCCAAGGGATTAAGCCCGGCGAGAATGCTGACCAAGTATCCCCTTCGCATGGCCTTCAACCCGTTTGTGGCCGACATCGGAAACCTGCTTCCGGCAATGGTCTCGGGCTCGGTTCTTGTATCGGTGGTTCTGGGGCTGCAAACAATCGGTCCCGCCCTTCTCGCCGCGTTGAAAAGCCAGGACCAGTTCCTCGCCGGGTTTGTATTGATGTTCGTGGCCTTCCTCACGCTGGTGGGGACAATGATATCGGATCTGCTGCTGATGCTTCTTGATCCCCGGATTCGATATGGAGGGCGCGACCAATGACCAGACTTCCCGATGGTCGCTACGTCGACGACGCCCCATATGACCCGCAAGACGACCTGCAGCGCCTTGAACGCGCCGATATGGACGCCCCCGGATGGCTGCTGGTCTGGCGCAAATTCAAGACCCACCGCCTTGGCCTGTTGTCCGGCGTGTTTTTGCTGCTGTCCTACCTGATGCTGCCCTTTGCCGGTTTTATCGCGCCCTACACGCCCAACGAACGCAACGCCGATTACCTCTATTCCCCGCCGCAAATGGTGAATTTCTTCCACGAAGGCCGGTTCGTGGGGCCACACGTGTATTCCCGCACTGCGATTGCGGATCTGGAGAATTATCGTTGGAGCTATGAAGAAGATCGCTCAACGCCGATGCCGCTGGAATATTTCTGCACCGGCGGCAGCTATCGCCTGGCAGGGATCATCAAGACAGACCGGCATCTGTTCTGTGCCCCGGAAGGTGCCACGATCTTTCTGTTCGGGTCGGACCGGCTTGGCCGGGATGTGTTCAGCCGGATCCTCTATGGCGCTCAGCTTTCTCTGACCGTTGGCCTGATTGGGATCACTGTGTCCTTCATTCTGGGCATCGGCTTTGGGTCAATCGCCGGCTATTTCGGTGGCAAGGTCGATTGGATCATCCAGCGTGCGATTGAAATTTTGCGGTCGCTGCCAGAACTTCCGCTTTGGCTGGCCCTGTCCGCGGCGGTTCCGTCCAATTGGGGGCCGGTCGCTGTATTCTTTATCATATCTCTTATTCTGGGCATTCTGGATTGGCCCGGGCTGGCCCGCGCCGTGCGCTCCAAATTCCTGTCTCTGCGAGAAGAGGAATACGTGCGCGCCGCCGAAATGATGGGGGCCTCGTCGGGGCGCGTCATCCGGCGTCACCTTTTGCCAAATTTCGTCAGCCACCTCATTGCCTCGGCGACCCTGTCGATCCCGGCCATGATCCTGGGCGAAACCGCGCTGAGCTTCCTTGGGCTGGGTCTTCGGGCACCGGCGGTCAGTTGGGGGGTGATGCTGAACGATGCACAGAACCTCGCATCAATCGAGATCTATCCTTGGACCGCGATCCCCATGCTGCCGATCATCATCGTCGTTCTTGCCTTCAACTTTTTGGGCGACGGATTGCGAGACAGTCTAGACCCTTACGAACAGTGAACGACCGCACCAAACGACAAACAAACATTCTGGGCTCTGCCCGTCCCGTTTTCGGGAACCAACGGGGATAATGGCGGTAAGGGAAAACCACTTTGAAAGACAGGTCCGCGCGCCTGCTTCTTTCTCGTGCCAAATACCCCCGCCGGAGGCGGTCCGGCGTTAACGCCTTTCGTGCCGGTCAGATGCCAAAGGACGACCACGGGATATAGCGCACCGTGTCACCCGTGCGGATGTCACAGGCCTCGTCCCCAAGTTCGACAAGCCCATCGGCCCAACTCAGGCCGCTGATCCGCCCCGATCCTTCGGATTTGAAAACCTCGGCCCGGCCATCACGGACGCGGGCGCGCAGAAACTCGCGGCGGCCAGCCTTCTTGTTTTTTTCAAAGGCCGCCGGGATATCGAAGCCCACCGGATTGGTCCAATGTGCCCCGGCGAGCAGATGCAGGGCAGGACTTGCGAAAACAGCCGTGCAAACCATCGCTGCCACCGGGTTTCCGGGCAGGCCAAAGACCGGCGTTCCCTGCCATATACCCAATGCGAGCGGGCGGCCCGGCTTCACGGCGACCCGCCATTCCTGCATGGCACCCGCGTCACGCAGCAACGCCGAAACGTGATCTTCATCCCCTGCCGAGGCACCCCCGCTGGTCAGGATCGCGTGGCACTGGCCCGCCGCGCGGTCGAGCGTTTCGCGCAACCGCTCACGATCATCAGGCACACGCCCCATATCGTGGGCCTCGAACCCCATCCGGTGCAGCATCGCCAGCAGTAGCGGGCGATTGGCGTCGAATATCTGTCCCGGGCCAGCCGACGCGCCCGGTTCGACAATTTCGTCCCCGGTTGACAGGACCGCCACCCTGAGCCGTTCGCGCACGGGCAGTTGCGCCAGTCCAGTCGCCGCGGCGAGGGCCAGATCTGCGGGCGTCAACACGCGCCCGGCTGTCAGAATGACATCCCCGCGCGCAGCGTCTTCGCCCGCCTTGCGGGTGTTCGCCCCTTGCTTGAGCGGACCATGGAAGGCCACGTGCTGGCCGTCGGTGGTGGTATCTTCATCGAGAACAACCGTATCGACGCCATCGGGCAGCGCCGCGCCGGTCAACACGCGGACAGCCTTGCCCGCCGGGACGGGTCCGCCAAAGGGCACTCCTGCGGCTGCGCGCCCCGGCATCAAGGGCAGCGTGTAGGTGCCTTCGGCAACACCACCGCCAAAGCCATAGCCATCCACCGCGGTGTTGGGTTGTGGCGGGTTTGATCGTTCAGCGGCCACGTCGCGGGCAATCACCCGGCCCAACGCTTGATCAAGAGGCACGGTTTCTTCTGAAGTGACGGCAGACAAACGGCGCTGCAGCAGGGACAACGCTTCATCGACCGGGGTCCAGTCCACCCCTGCGGGCAGGGCAAAACAATCGTTGCGAAGCGGCGGCGGCGTGATCATTCTGCGGTCCCTTTCATTCCTTCGGGTCGTCGATCCGGACGCGCAGTGCCCCTTCGGGACACGGCCCATGCGGTCAGGTCATCAGGTCAGCCCGACCTCGGCCAAAATAAAATCTGCGATCGCGCGCGTGTCATTCAGATCGAAAACCGGGCGATCAAGTTCCAACGGTCCGTCTGATGCAACCGCGCGCACGGTCGGATCGTTGGGGGCGATCAGGGGATTATTGGTTTCCGCCCGAAACGCTTCGATCTTTGGATGGGAATCGCGTTTGTAACCTTCGATCAGAACCATATCCACAGGGGCGAGGTGAGCCAGAAGATCGCTCAGCGCCGGTTCGTCTTCGTCGCGCAGCTCATGCATCAAGGCAAAGCGATTGCGCGACGCCAACAGCACTTCTGTGGCACCCGCCTCGCGGTGACGGTAACTATCGCGGCCCGGATGATCCACGTCAAAACTGTGATGGGCGTGTTTGACCGTGGAAACCCGGTAGCCGCGCGCAGTGATCTCGGTCACAAGCCGTTCCATAAGGCCGGTCTTGCCCGCGTTTTTCCACCCGATGACGCCGTAAATTCTCATGCTGTGCCTTTCAGCATTGCCTGCGCCGCGACGAGGTCGTCAGGCGTGTTGACGTTAAAGAACGGGTCGATGCCACCTGTGGGAAATTCCACGGTTCGTCCGTCATGGGAATCGGTCCAGAGCACCACCTTGCGTAACCCGTCAGCGAGTGCGGCACGCAGATCATCCGCCAGCGCCACCGGCCAAAGGCCAAACGTCGGGTGCCGGTTCAGGCGTCCATCTTCGGCGCGCGTCGCCGCAAGGACCAACGGATGCATCATGCCTTCGCCCGCTTGCAAGAGGCGAGGCACCAGATCGCACGGAAAGAACGGGGTATCCGCCGCTGCGGTCACGATACTGCTTGCCCCGTTGGCGCGGGCCCAATCCAACCCTGCCAGCACCCCGGCCAGCGGCCCGGCAAAGCCGCCAATACTGTCGGCCACCACAGGCAGGCCACGGTCTTTGAAACGGGCAGGATCACCATTTGCGTTGATTGCCAGCCCATCCACCTGCGGTCCGAGCCGGTCAATGACACGCGAAAGGATCGTCGCCCCTCCGAGATCAAGAAGCCCCTTGTCTCCACCGCCCATGCGCCGCGACAGGCCACCGGCAAGGATCACTCCGAAAGGTTGCGTCATCATCTCAGCGTGCCGCGCTCTTGCGGCCATGCTTGCGGTCCTCATCCGGGACCTTGGCCGGATCGGCATCGCGGACAAGACGGTCTTCCCCGGACAGGCACACAAATCGCTGGCCGCGCATCCGCCCAATCAGCGTTAGCCCCACTTCGCGGGCGATTTCGACCCCCCATGCGGTAAAGCCAGACCGCGATGCCAGCACCGGGATACCCATCATTGCGGTCTTTATCACCATTTCCGATGTCAGGCGGCCAGTGGTATAGAGAATTTTGTCGTCTGCCCGGCTTTGGTTGCGCAGCATCCAGCCGGAAATCTTGTCCACCGCGTTATGGCGTCCGACATCTTCCATATAAACCAAGGGGCGATCCTGCTGACACAGCACGGTACCATGGATTGCACCGGCCTCAAGATAAAGCGACGGGGTGCGGTTGATCTTGGCCGAAAGGCTGTAAAGCCATGACGTCTTCAATTCGGCGGCAGGAAGCTTGACCGCATCCAGCCCGTCCATCATGTCGCCGAAAACGGTGCCGACCGCGCAGCCGCTGGTGCGCGTCTTTTTCTTGAGCTTTTCTTCATAGCTCGTCTCACGTTCCGTGCGCACCACAACCGTTTCCAGTTCCTCGTCATAGTCGACGCCAGTGATCACATCATCGTCGCGCAACATGTGCTGATTGCGCAGAAAGCCCAGCGCCAGATATTCCGGGTAATCGCCGATGGTCATCGCAGTGACGATTTCCTGACTGTTCAGGAATATCGTCAGAGGACGTTCTTCGACCACGGAAATTCGGGTCAATGCGCCGGTCTGATCCGTGCCTTCGATTGACCGCGTCAATCGCGGGGCTGCCGGATCAGGCGCAATGATGTAATCCGCCGTATCTTCCCGTTTGCCCAATTGCATCCCTCCGCCATCAACAATAGTCACCTGTGGTAACTTAGGGGCTTTGCATGACTTCCTCCACTCCGAAATCAGCGTTCTGGTCGGGCTTTGCGGCTGGATTGCCTTTCACCTTTGTGGTTTCGCCAATCGGCGTTCTGTTTGGTGTTCTTGCCACAGAGGCCGGTCTGGATGTGGTGGAAACCTTGATGTTTTCTATCATGGTCATCGCAGGAGCAGCACAGTTCACCGCTTTGCAATTGATGCAAGACAGCGCGCCAACAGTCATCGTGTTGGCGTCTGCCCTTGCGGTTAATTTGCGCATGGCGATGTATTCCGCCGCGCTGACCCCGCATCTGGGGGCGGCCCCGATGTGGAAACGGTCCATCATTGCCTATTTTCTGGTGGATCAATCCTTTGCCTGCTCAATGGCAGAATATGAACGGCAGCCCGACATGACATTGGGAGCCCGCATCGCGTTCTTTGCGGGGACCGTCACACCGGTCTGCCCGCTGTGGTATGTCTGCACGCTGGCGGGCGCACTGATCGGCACCCGAATTCCCGAAGCATATGCGTTGGATTTTGCGGTCCCGATCACCTTTTTGGCGCTGGTCACGCCGATGCTGCGCACCATGGCCCATGTCGTGGCAGCGCTGGTGGCGATTGTTGTGGCCCTTCTGGGCGCGGGCATTCCATTCAACCTTGGCCTGATCGTTGCGGGGGCCGCCGGAATGATGGCGGGTGCCCGGACCGAGCTGTGGATGGAACGCAAGGGCATGGCGATATGAGCGGAGCGCTGGCCGGTCTGGACCGGGGTGCGCTTTGGGTCATAATCCTCGGTCTGGGTCTGGGCAGTTTCCTGCTGCGGTTCCTTTTCCTTGGCATGATCGGAAACAGGAGGTTGCCCGACTGGGTCCTGCGGCATCTGCGCTATACCGCCGTGGCTATATTGCCCGCTCTGGTGGCACCACTGGTGCTGTGGCCCGATGCCACCGGCGGCACGCCCGATCCTGCAAGATTGACAGCGGCAGCAGTTACCATAGCGGTTGGCGTATGGCTCAAGAACGTGATCGCCACCGTCCTGTGCGGTGCGGCAACGCTTTACCTGATGCTCTATGTGATTGGCTGACCTGTCAGCTTTCGTTCAGATTTTCTAACGCCTGCTGCAAATCCGGGCTGTCATCTTCGCGGTAGGTCGTGGTGACCACGCCCGGTATCTTGCCGAACTCAGTCATCAAATCCTTGGGATAAAAGGTCGTTTTGATGTTCTCGAACCCCGGAACGCGAGACAACAGCGTCGACGTGGAGTTTGTGCAATAAGCCGAAGGCACCGGGCCCGCCTCACGGGCCAGTGCAAAGGCGGCCTCTGCCTGCTGAGGATCGACCTCAAGCGTTTGAATCACAACCCGATAGGTCGAGCGCGCATGTGCGCCGACATACGCCTTTTCGACAGCCGGGGTGATGCCATAAAGCAGATCGTTCTGTTCCGGGGCGCGCTCGTAAAAAAACGACCCCGCAGGATCGAACAAAACCCGCTGTGATGCATTGATCAAAAGGCCGGTGTGTGCGCCCGCATCCGTGCGATTACTGAGCACAGTAAACAGCGTCAGGCTACGCGATTCGCGATCACTATAACTGAAACGTGCAACCGTTTCCTCATCCGCAACATGGGATTCGGGAGCCGCACAAGCAGCAAGCCCCAGAAGCAGGGCAAGAAGAACGATCAAGCGACGCACCGGCGGCGGTTCCGGATCAGGTGATGAAGATCGCCATCAGAATGACCAGAACCAAAAGGAAAACCACAGTGTAGGTGGTCCACTTCATGAAACCGTCAAAGGTTTCGGTCTGGGTCTTGATGTCCATTTCGCCGTGCTTGTGTTCAGCCATCTGAATACTTCCTGTTCGCGTGTTTCGGACGGCTGATTAGCGGATTCCCTCAGCGGTGTCACGACGTCAAAAACGCACAAGCGCATGACTGCGACAAACTGCTTGCGGAACCCGTCAACCGCTCCGGATTATCAAACTATGTTCCCGAACGCGTGTAAAGGTAAGTCCCTGCCGCGTCCAGTTCCCGTGTCGCGCGCCCTTCCTGATAGAGGTGGCTGACATGGGCAATCGCTTCGACCAGAGCCAGACCGTATTCTGTTTCACCAATCTTGCGCTTGAACAGCGGGGCAAAACAATCCCCGGCGCTTTTGGGTGTATCAAGATAATCAACCAATCGCTTGAGCGCGCCGTGATGATTTTCAATCAGTTGGTGCAGCCGGAACGGAAGCCCCGTAAACGGCAATTTGTGCCCACCAAGGACAAGCTGATCGTCTCGCGCGAGAAGCGAGAGACGTTCGCAGGCCTCCAGCCATTCGCCAACAGGGTCGGCCATGGGTTCGGTGGGATAAACGCCGATGTTCGGGCTGATCGACGACAGGATCTGATCCCCCGAAATTACAAGATTGTCATCGCGGCTCCAGAATGTTGCGTGTTCCGGGGCGTGTCCGTTTCCGATATGCACGTCCCAATCGCGCCCAGCTATGCGGATCACGTCATCCTGCTTGATCCGGGTGAAACCCAATGGCAAATCCGCAACCACATCTGCAAAATTGAACGGCTTTTCCGTCATGCGTTTTTGCAGGATTTCCTCGGACATGCCTGCAGAACGATAGAATGCGATGGTTTCCGGCGGTAGCACGGTCTGCTTGTCCAGCATCAGCATCCTGCCCAACAACCACGCGGTGCGGGTGGTCACCAGTTCACTACCGAACTCCTGTTGAAACCAACCCGCCAACCCGATGTGATCGGGGTGATGATGCGTGACAATGACACGATCGACCGGTTTCCCGGCCAACGGGCCCTGCAACAACGATTGCCAGATATTCTTGGTCTTGCCGGTATCGAAACCAGTGTCGATGATCGTCCAGCTATCCCCGTCGTCAAGCGCGTAAACGTTGACGTGGTCCAGCCGCATTGGCAGCGGCAGCCGCATCCACAGCACGCCATCGGCGACTTCTATCGCTTGCCCTGCCTCGGGTGGCGTTTCCCAGGGATACCGCAACCCTTGCATATGTCCGTCCATCCTCAGGCCACCAGATCATCAAAACTGAGCGCATAGAGCCCTTCGGCCCCGGCGCGGGCCTGCACCAGCAACCCGTCGTGTTCCGGCAACATGCGTGTGATGTAAAACTTGGCGAGAGCCACACGCGCAGTGCCCGGCGCGGCGGCAGCGGCCAGCAGGTGGAAATACCCACCCAACACACGTGCAAATCCCCGCAAATAAGGAACCGCCCCTGCGAAACGATCGTTCAGATCACGCTGCGCCACCATCCATTCGGTGGTTTCGCGCAGAGTTTCAGATGCCTGCCAGACCTGTTCTGCCAGATCGGAAAGTTCCGGCGCTCGGGTCTTGATAGCCTCGATCTCGGCTTCGATCTCATCCAACAACCCAAAGGCCGCTTCGCCGCCGTCCATCATCTTGCGCGCGACAAGGTCCATCGCCTGAATACCGTTGGTGCCCTCATAAATCGTGGTGACGCGCACATCGCGGGCGAATTGAGCCGCCCCCGTTTCTTCGACAAAGCCCATGCCGCCATGCACCTGAATACCGGTATTGGCGATTTCGTTGCCAACGTCGGTGCCGAACGCCTTGTTGATCGGGGTCAGCAATGCCGCCCGCGCGGCCCATTCGGCCTGACCGGTGGCGTGCTGCATGTCGATGGCCACGGCGCAGGACAAGGCGATGGATCGCGCCGCGAAAATATCGGCTTTCATGGTCATCAGCATCCTGCGAACGTCCGCATGATCGGCAATGACGCCTGCGTCGGTTCCGGTGCGGCCCTGTTTGCGATCAAGAGCATAGGCCAAAGCCTGCTGGTAGGCCCCTTCCGCCACACCCACGCCTTGTGTGCCGACGCCCAGCCGCGCATTGTTCATCATCGTGAACATCGCCGCCATGCCGCCGCCTTCTGCGCCGATCAACCACCCGGTTGCACCGTCATACTGCATCACACAGGTCGGTGACGCGTGCAGACCCAGCTTGTGTTCCAACGAAACGACCCGAAGATCATTGGCCACACCGGGATTGCCGTCTTCATCCGGGATGTATTTGGGAACAAGAAACAGACTGATCCCCTTTGTTCCCGCGACCGCCCCGGGCAGGCGGGCAAGAACAAGGTGGCTGACATTCTCGACCATGTCGCTGTCGCCCCAGCTGATATAGATTTTCTGGCCAGTAATCGCATATGTCCCGTCACCGTTGGGTTCTGCCTTGGTGGACAGCGCCCCAACGTCTGATCCGGCCTGTGGCTCTGTCAGGTTCATCGTGCCTGACCATTCCCCCGACACCAGTTTGGGCAGATAGATTGCCTTGATCTCATCGCTGGCGTGGTGTTCCAACGCCTCGATCTGGCCTTGGTTCATCAACGTTGCGACATTCATCGCGATGCAAGATCCGCTTTGGAATTCGTTTACCGCGGTGGTCACCGTCATGGGCAGACCCATGCCGCCGAATTCTTCGGATGCCGACGTCGCCAGCCAGCCGCCTTCTGATATGGCCTTCCAGCCTTCGGCAAAGCCCGGCGGCGTGCGAACCACACCGTTTTCCAGCTTGGAGGGATGCAGATCGCCACTGCGCCGAAGGGGATCCAGAACATCTTCGGCCATCCGCCCGGCTTCGTTCAGAATCGCAGAAACAACGTCAGAAGACGCTTCGGCGAACTTCTCTGTCTCAGTGGCTTGCCGGAGGCGAACAACATGGTCAAAGATGAACTGATAATCGGCAACGGGGGCGCGATAGGGCATGGCTTGCCTCCAGGTCGGCGGGAACGCGTGTGTGGTTTCCTCCGGGCGCACTTGCACCCGGGGTGGGTTCATACCAAAAGCACTCAAGCCCAGTTCGCAACCAAAACGCGGCGTCACGAGGTCATGGACAGCACAACACGGATCATTGCCACCGACGATGACGGAATAACGCAGGCCGCCGGCATTCTGCGGGCGGGCGGGCTTGTCGCCTTCCCGACCGAGACGGTCTATGGGCTCGGAGCGGATGCCCGGAACGGCACAGCGGTTGCCGCCATCTATGAAGCCAAGGGACGGCCCAGCTTCAACCCCCTGATCGTTCATGTGCCCGACATCGAACACGCACGGCGCTATATCGCCTGGTCGGAAACGACCGATCGCATCGCAGCGGCGTTCTGGCCGGGACCACTCAGTATCGTGGCACCTTTGCGCGACGGGCACGGTCTGTCATCGCTGGTCACTGCGGGTTTGCCGACGGTTGCCATTCGTGTGCCTGCCCATCCCGTGGCGCGGGCGCTTTTGGCGGCGTTTGACGGGCCGGTCGCTGCCCCGTCGGCCAACCCGTCGGGGCGCATCAGCCCTACCCGGCCCGCGCATGTTCGGGATGGGTTGTCCGGGCGCATTGACGCGATTGTCGATGGCGGTGCCTGCCCGGTGGGATTGGAATCGACAATTCTCGGGGTATCCGACCAGCAGGTGACGCTGCTGCGCGAAGGTGGCATTTCAGCGGAAAGGGTCGAGGCGCTCCTCGCCGCCTCTCTGCACCGCCATGGCGAGAACGACACGTTGAACGCACCGGGCCAGATGGGATCGCACTACGCGCCCGGTGCTGCAGTGCGGTTAAACGCGCGCAAAGCGGCCAACGACGAAGTCATGCTTGGCTTTGGCGATGTACCGGGCACTCTCAACCTGTCGCAATCGGGTGACCTTGCAGAAGCTGCCGCAAACCTATTCGAGTATCTCCATCGCCTTGATGCGACAGGAGCCCCCATTGCTGTGGCACCGATCCCCGAAACGGGTCTGGGCCGCGCGATCAATGATCGCTTGCGTCGCGCTGCTGCGCCACGCGAAAGCTGATCTTCAGGCGCGCCCTGCCTCTGACGACAAAAGACGCGGATCAACACCGATACCCACCAGTGCCCGCGACCACTTGTCAGCGTCCGGCGTGGCAAAGACAAGCGCCGGATCCGCCGCCGCCGTAAGCCATGCGTTCTGCGCGATTTCAGATTCGAGTTGCCCCGGCCCCCATCCCGAATACCCCAGCGCGATAATCGTGTCGGCCGGACCTTTGCCCTCGGCTACATCCTCAAGAATGTCCATCGTGGCGGTCATTGCGAATGTGTCATCTATCACAAGCGATTGCAGTCGTGACCGATAATCAATCCCATGCAGAACAAAGCCGCGCCCGGTTTCCACCGGCCCGCCAAAGTAGACCCGTTCGTCCGACTGGGCGCTGCTGATATCCAATTGATCCAGCAGATCCCCGGACCGCAGATCGGCAAGAGGTTTGTTGATGATCAGGCCCATAGCCCCGTCGCCACTGTGATCGCACATCAAAACGACCGAGTGTTCGAACCTCGGGTCGCCCATTCCGGGCATCGCGATCAACAGGTTTCCGGTCAGGTTCACGGTGGTCCCTTCCTTGACGATGGCAACCGGCTTCGGTGCCTGTCCCTGCCTGAGGATGGGCAATCGCACGACCAAGTTCAAGGCCGCGCGGCCACACCGATCACCGACCCGGGTGATAATTCAGTCACGCAAGATATCCTGAATGTGACTTGGATTTCAGCGGTCCCTGCGCCATTTACATGGAATGACGCATTTGTTGCCACTTGCCCCGCACTGCCCTTCGCTGGCCCGGACTCTGTTCCGCTCTTTGGTTTTGGCACCCTCTTTGGCCCTGTCTTTGTTTGCCAGCGGCCTGCCCGCATCAGCCGATGGGTTAACGAACGGAAATCTCGCCCGCATCGAGGTTCTAGATGGTGGTCCGCTAAGACAAGGCGACCATCAAGCCGCGCTGCATCTTCGGCTTGCCGATGGTTGGAAGACCTATTGGCGTGCGCCGGGTGATGCGGGTATCCCGCCGCTGTTCGACTGGCAGGGATCGCGCAATGTGGGGAATGTGGAGATCGTCTGGCCCACTCCGATCGTGTTTGACCAGAACGGGATGCGGTCGATCGGCTACAAGGATGAACTGGTTCTGCCGCTTCGGATCACACCAAGCAGGGCCGGTCAGGAAATCCATCTCTCGGGCCGTATCGAATTCGGGATCTGCAAGGATGTGTGTATCCCCGCAGAGCTGAATTTTGCCGCGGATCTGGACAAAACTTCAGGCCGCGACCCACGGATTGCCGCCGCGATGGCCCAGGCTCCGTTTTCGCAATCCGAAGCGGGGGTTACCAAAGCTTCCTGCGAATTGTCCCCCGTCGCCGGTGGACTGCGTGTTGTGGCGCGTGTTGCCATGCCACCCATAGACGGGCGCGAGGCCGTGGTGTTTGAACCGAACGACCCGTCGCTCTGGTCATCCGAGAGCGCAACCCATTGGGATTCGGGCACTCTGGTCGCCGACGCCGACCTGATGCACCCCGAGGGCGGAATGATCGCGATTGACCGCTCAGCGATGACGATCACCGTGATCGGTTCTGGAAAATCGGTGGAAATCCACGGCTGCTCCGCGGGGTAAGTTCAACTTCGCGCGGAACGGCGGCCCAGTCTCAGGATCACGCCTGTCCCGATTTGCATCGCTATCAGCCAGATCGCTGCGCCACCGGCAAACATGGCAAATGCCGCGCGCCCCGGCGTCAGCGATGACAAGGGCCCGGAATATCCGGCTAGGGCCGGGAGAAGATCGCCGGTAACCAGAACATGACCGACAGTCGTGGCCAACCAAACCGCACATCCCGCCGCCGCGATCCGGACCGACACCCGCATACCCCGATGCCGGTGCCCCAACCCGCGTCGCAGACCAGTCAATCTTGCGCCCAAATCCTGTTGCATCGCAACCAGAGCCGGCACCAGCAGCAAGACAAGGAACATGCCAAAGCCCAGACCATAGACAAGCGTGATCACCGTCGGCTTCAGAAACTGCGCCTGTTGGGATTGTTCATATAGCAAGGGGGCCAGTCCCAGAACCGTTGTCAGTGTCGTCAAAAGAACCGGCCGCAACCTGTCCGCCGCCGCATCCACGATAGACGGCACCAACCCGCGGTCAGCGGCGTATTGGTCAATGGTCGTCACCAGAACAATGGAATCGTTGATGATGATCCCGGTCATCCCCAACAGCCCCACCACCGTGAACATGCTAAGCGGAACGTCCCAAAGGATATGGCCGTATATGGTTCCAACCAAGCCGAAAGGAATGATCGCCATCACGACCAACGGACGCGTCCAGCTTGAGAATATCCAGGACAGCACAAGGTAGATCCCGGTAAGACACAGCACCAGCCCCGTCATTGCATCCGACAGGAATTCGTTTTCCTGTTCGCTGAGTCCTGACAGGCGGAATTCAACCTGCTGTTCGCTGGCGATCCGAGGCAGGATATCCGTTTCGAGAATGGTCATGATCTCTTCGGCGCGGGCCGGATCGTCTTCGGACAAATCACCGGTGACCGAAACCACGCGCAGCCCGTTTTCCCGGCGCACAGTGGAAAATCCCGTCTGTCGGGTCACGGTGACCAGATCGGCCAGCGGCACATAATCGCCAGTGGGCGTTCTGATCAGCATCCGTTCAAGGAAATCGGCGGTCTGTTCGCCTTGGGGCAGTTCCACCCGGATTTCGGCTGAACGCGGCCCGTCGGGAAAAGTTGCTGCCTCAAGCCCGCCAAGACGCGCGCGCAGCACGCGACCCAATGCATCAATGGAAAAGCCCAAAGCCTGACCGGTTGGCGTCAAATCAAGGATCAGTTCTTCCTTGTCGTAGGCCAATGTATCCTGAAGCGCCGATACCTCGGGAAATTGCGCCAGCGCGGTTTGAAGAGCCTCGCTCGCGTCCTTGAGGGTCTGAACCGTCGCGCCATAGAATTCGACATCCAGCGCATCGCCTCCCGGCCCCGAGCGCCATCCCCGAAACGTAACGGTTTCGGCCAGTGGATGTTGGCGCACGCGATCCTGCAATTCGGCGACGAAAGCAAAGCTGGAATAAGGACGCAGGTCGGCGTCGATCAATTCGATGGTAATCCCCCCAAGAAGGTCGCTGTCCTTGGATGCAACGCCGGACAGCCCGCGCCCCGCGTTCGCGCCGATTTGGGCCAGCACATAATCTATCGGGTTACGTCCGTGGCGCTCTTCGTATTCCTGCCCCAGTTCTTCGGTCGCGCGCTGCATTTCCCGCATCATGGCCAGCGTGTCGTCGCGGGTTGCGCCTTCGACCATGGCAAAATTGCCGGTCACGGTGCCCATTTCAGGGGCATTGAAGAACCGCCACTGAACATCGCCCCGGATGAACCCCGCGATCTGAGTGGCCAAGATGGCAATCACCCCGGCCAGAACGACATAGCGCGCCGCCACCACCCCACGCATCAACGGCCGAAATGCCCGGTCCCGCATGAAATCAAAGCCCCGGTTTACCACCCGGCTGGGCAGATCATACCACTTGGCCTGCCCGGCGTGTTTCAGCGCATGTGACATGTGATGCGGCAAGATCAGAAAACATTCGATCAGCGACGCGGATAGAACCGCAATCACCGTATAGGGAATATCGCGGATCAGATCGCCAAACCGCCCTCCAACCGCAACAAGACCAAAGAAAGCGATGACCGTTGTCAGGGTCGCCGCGAACACCGGCATCGCCATGGCACGCGCCGCATTTTCAGCGGCGACAACCGGTGGCTCGCCCAAACGCCTAGCCCGGAAATCGGCGTGTTCGCCCACCACAATTGCATCGTCGACCACAATGCCCAGCGTAATGATCAGACCGAACAGGCTGACCATGTTCAGGGTCACGCCGCCCACATACATGATCGCGATTGCAGCGGCCATCGCAGCGGGAATGCCCGCCGCCACCCAGAAAGCCGTGCGCGCATTGAGAAACAGAAACAACAGCGCAAGAACCAGACCCAAGCCCATAAGGCCATTGTCCAGAAGGATGTTCAAACGCCCGGTGATCGCTTCGGCTCGGGTGCGGATCAACTCGATCTGGACGCCCATCGGCAGGCTGGCTTCCATCTGTCGGGCGACGTCTTCGACCTGATGCTGAATGGCGATGGCATCGCCTGCGTCCGACCGGTCCACGCGGACGGTGATCGCGGGGTTGTCCGCCACAAAGAGGCTTTGCGCACGATCAACGCCCTCGACCCGTATCGTGGCCACATCCCCCACCGTCAGGTTCGATCCGTCCGGGTTGGCGCGCAAGACTATCGCGGCAATGTCTGCGGGCGCGCGTTTTTCAACACCGGTGCGCACGCGGGCGTTGGCCCCGGACACATCCCCCGCCGGGTTCGAATCGACCTCTTCGGCAATCGCCGTCGCGATGGCAGAGATTGAAACGTCGTAGGATACCAAATGCGCGGACGGCACCTCGACCACTGTGCGCGGGGCCACAACGCCGGTGATCGTGGTGCGCGTCACCCCAGCGGCGAACAGGCGCGTGACCAGTTCATCGGCAAACAGGGCAAGCTGCGTCGTCCCCACCGGGCCCGTCAACACGACATCCGTCACCCGATCGCGCCATGCACCACGACGCACGATGGGATCTTCGGCTTCATCCGGGAGAGTCGTGATCTGGTCAATGGCCGATTGCACGTCTTCGGCGGCACGCGACATGTCCCAGCCGGGTTCGAAGTCCAGCGTTATGCTGCCCCTGCCCTCACGAGAAAAAGCACTGCTGGATTCCACACCGTCGACGGCCAGCAGCGCCGGCTCAAGAACCTGTACAATCGCGCTGTCGACATCTTCCGGGCCGGCCCCGTCCCAAACCGTGCTGACGCTGACCGTGTCGACAATGACGTCCGGGAAAAACTGGGCGCGCATGTTCGGAGCTGCGGTCAAGCCAAACACCAACAACACGATCAACAGAAGGTTCGCGGCGGTTCGGTGGCGTGTGAAGTAGGAAAGAACACCGCCGCTGCCGGTCTGGGCATAGGCCATCGGTCAGCCCCCCATGCGCGCTTCGATGCGGTTCACCAACTGGGCCGGAACCTTGTCGCCCGCTAGTCGGCTCAGGATGCGTTGGCGCATTTCATCGGGCATCCGCTTGTTGCCTTCGACAAAGGCGACCAGCCGCGCGCGCCGTTCATCGGTCAGTTCGACAAATTCCTCCGCAACGGGTTCCAGCGTTGCACCCTCCTGCACCGGGGCAATCGGGCGTACCTTGATCCCCGGTCCCAACAGCGGCGTGCGCGACCGCACCACCTGCCGGCCGGCAAGACCGTCCCCCCGCACAAGAACCGTATCGCCCTGCCTGCGGATCAGCTTGACCGGCAAGGCCTCAAGCCGGTCGTCTTCGCCCAGAACCAGAACCGCCCCATCCGCGCCGTAGGCGGTGGCGGGCAACCGGGCGACACCGCTGACTTCTGGTTCGGTCACACGAACCGAAACAAAATCGCCGGGTTTGAAGCCTGTCGCCTCATCCAACCGGGCATAGAGCAAGCGGCCGGTGCGCAAGTCACCCCCACCGGCGCTGTCCCGGCTGAGCAGGCCCTGCCCCGCCAGACCGGTTCCCGCGCCTTCCAGAAACACCGCCACAGGGGCCGGGCGCACGGCACCATTGGCATCAATCAGGCGAGCGTATTGGGCCGTCGAGACCCGGAACACCACTTCCAGCGCATTTGCGTCAACCAATTGCGCCAACTTCTCATTCTGGGACACCAGCCGCCCTTCGGCAACGGACACACCGGACAGGGTGCCAGCAAATGGCGCGAACATCTCGGTGTCGGCCAAGGTGCGTTCAGCATCGGCCACCGCGATCTCCATCCGGGTCAGGCGCGTTGCCGCCTGATCAAGCCGCGCCTCGGCCTGCGCCAGCGCCAGCCTGCGAGACAGCACCGCCTGCCGCGCTGAAACGGCGGCCAATTCGGCATTCTCCACCGCGGCGGCGGTGCCGACACCCCGTTCCGCCAAATCCACCTGACGCTGCTGTGCGCGAACCCGCAAATCGGCCTGATCTTGCGCCGCCACCAATTCATCCCGCGCCAGCGCAAGGGCGCGGGTTGCGTCACGCTGTTCAGCTTCGGCATCCGCAACATCGGTCCGCGCCCGATCCAGCGCGGCCCGCGCATCCGCCTGATCAACGCGCAACAAAAGATCACCGGCCAGCACGGTGCCGCCTTCCTCGAATGCCGGAGCGAGGAACACGACACGTCCGCCGACCGCGCGTCGCAGTTCCAGCGATCGTCGGCTCTGAACTTCGCCAAATACGTCCAGCACCGGCGCAATCGTTTCCAGCGTGGCCACATCCGTGTTGACCGCGAACACACGCTCGCGCGCAGGTGGCGCGACCTTG
>JAUIAS010000070.1 GCA_030425395.1 Alphaproteobacteria bacterium | reverse complement strand
GGTTTCCCACTAGGCAGACCGCAAGGGTCTTCCATCGGGGATACCGGCGGTTCCGTGTTCATTTGAACGCGGTCTCGCGATTACGCGCTCAGTTCCTTGCGGCCACGTGCGCGACGGGCGTTCAGGATCTTGCGGCCAGCTTTGGTTGCCATGCGGGCACGAAAGCCGTGACGACGCTTGCGGACCAGGTTCGAGGGTTGAAAGGTGCGTTTCATCGCTCCGTCTCCATCATTCAGCCCGGATCGGCGCGGATTCGCTCCCGGGGGGTATTCGAAGCCCGGTCTCTAAAACGGCTTTGGGACCAAGTCAAACATTTGCGACAAAAAAAACGGGGGTTTTGCAACAAATTGCCCGCAAGATTTGGACGCGGTGTTTCAACCCGGCCCTGTTTGGGCCTGTTGGGCCGCTTTTGTCACGGTTTGTGTCACCTCGGATCAAGCGCGCGTGATCGGGGTTATGCCTGCCCGGTCGAATTGGCATCTATGATCCAAGAAGGAACGAAAGGCCACAAGATGACGGAAACGGAGAAACAGGAATCTCGTCAAGCGCCGCGCAAGATTGCGGTGATGGTCATGCTGGGGTTGGTTGCAATTCTGGCGGCCTCCCAGTTGCGCGGGGTTCTGAGCTTCGAGACGCTCGCGGCGAACCGCGATGCGCTGATTGCCTTTCGCGATTCGAACTATGTGGCAATGTCATTGGGTTTCGTCTGTATCTATGTCCTGATCGTGACGTTCTCTCTGCCGGGGGCCACGGTGGCATCGGTGACGGGCGGGTTCCTGTTCGGGCTCGTCGCCGGCACAGCCATGAACGTGATATCGGCAACGATCGGCGCAACGGCGATCTTTCTGGCTGCGCGCTGGGGGTTTGGCGAGGCCCTTGCTGCACGAATTGATTCGTCCACCGGACGCATTGGCGCGTTGAAACGAAGACTGCGCGAAAACGAGGTGAGCGTTCTGTTCTTGCTGCGGTTGGTGCCTGCAGTTCCGTTTTTTGTGGCAAACCTGCTGCCTGCGCTCGTCGGTGTGCGCTTTGTGAATTACTTGTGGACTACCGCGCTGGGCATTGTTCCGGGCGCGTTGGTTTTCACGTGGATCGGCGTCGGGGTCGGCGAGGTGTTTGATCAGGGCGGCACACCGGATCTGGGCTTGTTCTGGTCGCCGCAGGTGATCGGGCCGATTCTGGGGTTGAGCGTTCTGGCGGCTCTGCCAATTGTCATCCGTGCGTTGCGCGGCAAGGAAGGGATCTGAGCCATGGAAACAATCAAGACTGACGTCCTCGTCATCGGTGCCGGATCTGGGGGGCTTTCTGTCGCGGCCGGGGCCAGCCAGATGGGGGCTGATGTGGTCCTGTTGGAGGGGCACAAGATGGGTGGCGATTGCCTGAACTTCGGCTGCGTTCCATCCAAAGCGCTGTTGGCCGCGGGCAAGAAGGCCCACGCCGTACACGATGCGGACCGGTTCGGCGTTTCGCTGACCCTCGGCGGGGTGGATTATGCGGCGGCCAAGGATCACGTGGCTGATGTCGTGGCACAGATAGAACCAATGGATAGTCAGGAACGTTTCGAAGGGTTCGGCATCCGCGTCATCCGTGAATTCGGCAAGTTCGTGTCACCAACCGAAGTGCAGGCCGGAGACATCCGTATCCGTGCGAGACGCGTTGTTATTGCAACAGGCTCGCGTCCGTTTGTCCCGCCGATCAAGGGATTGGATACCGTTCCGTATCTGACCAATGAAACCGTGTTCGATCTGCGTGACACACCGCGTAGGCTGCTGATTATCGGCGGAGGGCCGATCGGGATGGAAATGGCCCAGGCGCACCAGAGGCTGGGGTGCGATGTGACCGTGATCGAGGGGGCCAAGGCTCTGGGCAAGGACGACCCCGAAGCAGCGGCCATTGTCTTGAACAGGTTGCGCAAGGAAGGGGTGACCATTGTCGAAAACGCCACCGTGGCCAGCGTAGAGGCCGCAGGCGACGATATTTGCGTCAAGACCGAAGACGGGCAGAGCTTTGATGGATCGCATTTGTTGGTTGCGGTGGGGCGGAAGTCCAATACCGAAACGCTGGACCTGCCGAAAGCTGGCATCGAAACCACCAGAACCGGTATACAGGTTGATGCCAGCCTGCGCACAACGAACCGGCGGGTCTATGCCATCGGCGATGTGGCGGGGGGGCTGCAATTCACTCATGTAGCGGGCTACCACGCCGGGGTGATCATCCGATCATTGCTCTTTGCTTTGCCCGCGCGTGCCAAGACGGCCCATATCCCGTGGGCGACCTACACCGATCCCGAACTGGCGCAGGTCGGCCTGACCGAGGCGCAGGCCCGCGCACAATATGGCGACCAAGCCGAAGTCGCACGCTTTGAATTTCATCACAATGACCGCGCCATCGCCGAACGTGTGACCGAGGGCCTGATCAAAGTCATGGTGGTCAAGGGACGCCCGGTGGGCGTGTCCATTGCCGGGCATCAGGCGGGGGAGTTGATCGGTCTATGGTCGCTGGCCATCGCGAACCGCCTCAAGATGTCCCAAGTCGCTGCCATGGTCAGCCCATACCCCAGCATAGGCGAGATAAACAAACGTGCAGCGGGGGCCTATTTCAGTCCGCGATTGTTTGATAATCCTACCGTGAAACGGGTGGTGCGTCTGGTTCAGGCGTGGATACCCTGACGCGGGTGCACATTCCGATGCTCAATTCTCTTTCGGGGCGATTCCTGATCCTGACCACAATCTTTGTCATGTTGGCAGAGGTCATGATCTTTGTTCCGTCAGTGGCCCGCTTTCGCGAAGACTATTTGCGCGACAGGCTTGAGCGCGCCCAGATCGCATCGCTGGCTCTGTTGGCCGATGATATGATCGACGGCGCGCTTGAGGCTGAATTGCTCGAGAACGCAGGTGTGTTCAATATCGTATTGCGGCGTGACGAAACCCGGCAATTGATGTTGTCGTCACAACTGCCGTCCCCGATCGCGGCGACATATGATTTGCGCGACGCAGGGGCCGTGACATTGATCGGCGATGCGCTTGCGCAACTCGCGGCAGGGGATAACGGCGTGATCCGTGTTATCGGTGCGCCGGTGCGTGACGCAGGGCTTTTGATAGAAATCACCATGGAAACTGCGCCCTTGCGGCAGGCCATGCTGGAATACGGCTTGCGGGTTTTGGGGTTGTCGGCGGTCATTTCGATCTTTACCGCGGTTCTTTTGTTTCTTGCTGTGCGCATCCTTCTGGTCAAACCGATCAAGGGGGTGGTGGGGGCGATGCAGCGCTATGCTGCTGAACCGGAAGACGCGCGCCGGGTAATTCAGCCGACATCGGCTGTCCGCGAACTGCGCGAAGCGGAGGATGCGCTGCTTCAGCTTCAGACGGAACTGACCCACGCCCTGAAGCAAAAGGAACGGCTGGCCCAATTGGGGGCGGCTGTCGCCAAGGTCAGCCACGATCTGCGCAACATTCTGACCAGCGCGCAGCTGTTCACCGATCGCATAGAAATGAGCGAAGATCCCACTGTTCGGCGGATGGCCCCCAAGCTGGTGAATTCAATCCGGCGGGCAGTGTCGTTGTGCGAATCCACATTGGCGTTTGGCCGGGCCGAAGAACCCGCGCCAACGCTGACGGTGCTTCGGTTGGCTGATCTCGTGGGGGATGTGATCGACAGCGAACGGCTGGCCTCGGTGGCGAGCGATATCAGCTTTTCCGAAGACATCCCGGCGCAAATGACCGTGCGCGCGGACCCCGAGCAGCTGTATCGCGTGCTGTCCAATCTTGTGCGCAATGCGCGACAGGCGCTCGAGGCGACCAACCGGCCCGGCGAAATAAACGTTGCCGCACATGAAGACGAACAGGCCTGGTGGATCAAGGTTTGCGACACAGGCCCGGGGCTGCCGGAAAGGGCGCGGGACAAGCTTTTTCAGCCGTTCCAGGGCGGTGCGCGCAAGGGTGGATCGGGCTTGGGTCTGGCCATCGCCGCCGAATTGCTGCGCGGGCACGGCGGCAAACTGGAGCTGGCGCAGACCGGCCCGGATGGCACGGTTTTCACAATATGCCTGCCCAAGAGCGATGGGACAATTTAGTTGGATTTCGGGGTTGCAAACCCTGCGCGCTAAGTCTAAACGCTGCTCCCAGTGGACCGATAGCTCAGCTGGATAGAGTACTTGACTACGAATCAAGGGGTCGGGGGTTCGAATCCTCCTCGGTCCGCCACTTCCTCCATGTCGAACGTCAGATGACTTTGACCTTTGCGTCATAAACTGACCCAATCCCCATTTTTTCCCGTGTGGCCTGTTGCGTCGATCTGACTTCCTTTTGGGAAAATCAGGGCTGATTTGCAGGTCAGACGGCGAAGCCGCCTGTTCCTGCTGATCTGCCACGTGGCGAACGCGGGAGGGGGCGAGGCAATGCGATTCGACAGAGGTGGTGCGGCCCGCAGGCGCAGCCGAGGACACGGCCCTGTCTAATCGCATTGCCCGAGGGGGAGGGCCGCGCCCTCACCCTGACGGCCAGGGGCGTTTGGCTTGTCCAAATCCCGCTGGCTCACGAAACGAAAGCGGCGGAGCCGACAGCCGCGCGAAAACTTACGAGGACGGCCCAGAGCCGACCTTCACCCCTATATCAAGCGCCGCGCTGCAGCTTCACCAGACCGGTCATTCGCTGCGGCTGCGTAACTTCAATCGTGCTCAAGGCCTCCTGTGCAGGACTTTGCTCCTGTTGGATTTTGCTGCGACTTATCAATTATTTGCAATGATCTTTCGTTTTTGCTTTGGTAACTGAATGGGTAAATTCTTATGTGTTCTTGTCTTACAACTTCTAATCGCTACCGCTTCGGTAGCCCAAGGAACGAGCTGGGAAACCGCAATCCAGCGCGTTGAGCAATCGTCCAAAGAGTACTTCGACTACGCAGTTGAGGTGGGCGGCACATCATGGGCCGGTACCGCCTACAATGGATATCAGTTTGACAGGCACCTTTGCGCGATAGTTGGACGGATGCTTAAGCAAGTAGAGGCAATCAAGGAAATAGAGACCCTGGAATATCCGCCTATGGATGCAACCAGTGATCCGCATGACCTTCTTGTGTTCTCAATCTCATTGGAAAACTGGACGATTGCTGCGCGCCGCGCCCTCAGCATGAGCCGGGATGAAAGGATAAACGTCTGGAATCTCGATTGTGTTGGCGAGATGGGGATACCCGCAAATCATTTTATGGAGAGCGCACAGCCAAACGCAGCCTTTGATCTAAATGACCGGACACTCTTGGTATACGGCGACATAGAAGCGGGATTCTTTAATCGGTTGAAGGCCGAGTTGGACGCTAACCCGGAAGTCACCGAAGTTGCCCTGGGAAGCGGCGGCGGAAGCGTTCGAGATGCGTTGCTTGCCGGTTATGAAATTCGAACCCGCGGCCTGTCCACCACAATCTACGGGAACTGCTTTTCAGCTTGTCCACTAGTGTTCATGGGTGGTGAACGGCGCGTGCTCTGGGCTTCGCCAAGCCGCCTCGGTTTTCACCAAATTTACACTGGCAACGGCAACGCGCTTCCAGTCGAAGATCCAATCTACCGGCTAACCGCACGATATATGGTCGATATGGGGGTGAACCCTCAGGTCGTTATCCCTTGGATGCTTTCCGCGCAGCCTCACGAGATGTTTGAGCCGGAAGTATCAGACCTCTGTGCACCCGGTGTCGCAACCTTTGTTCAAAGAGTTTGTGGATGGTGACTTATGTATCCATACTGACACCGCCCATTTACGGGAGGAACGATACGCACAGGGTTCGAAGCCCCTATCAGATGAGTAGAGCATCTTGCGTAAACAACTATTTTCCTATTGGCGCTGTCGGCCCTTTCCGGCCATTGAGTCCAAGTCCTGATCTCTGCGGTGCGGCCCGCCAGACCGGACTTTCGCTGCAGGCGCATAAT
>JAUIAS010000028.1 GCA_030425395.1 Alphaproteobacteria bacterium | reverse complement strand
GTCCGGCGGTTCCCATAAACCAAGGTTACCCGGGCACCCTGCGCCAACGCTTTGGCCGCGATCGCGACCATCGGCGTAATCCCTGACCCCGCCGCAATGAGCACGATTTCTTCTTCTCCGCGATAAACAAACCGCCCCTCAGGGGCCATCACGCGCAGCGTCTGACCAGGGCGCAATGTCTGGGCAAAAGACGAAAAAACACCGTCCTCGACTCGCTTGATCCCAACGGTCAACGGCTCTCCGGGTTGGCTCGCAATCGAATAGGACCGGCGCACATCGTCGCCCGAAACATCAGCGCGCAGCGTCAGATACTGCCCCGGTTGCCACTCAAAACTGGGCACAAGATTTTCCGGCACATCCAGGCTTACTGCGACCGCGTCAGCTGTTTCCGCGCGCACAGCAAGGATTTTCAAATCATGGAACATGTGCGCCTCCTCAGATGCACTTGAAATAATCAAAAGGTTCGGCGCAGGCTCTGCACCGGTATTGTGCCTTGCAGGCAGTCGAGCCGAACTCGCTCAGCTTTTCCGTGTTGGTCGAGGCGCATCTTGGACAGGTCACGGTGACTTCGCCAAAAAGGGCCATCTTGGATCCAGTACCGTCCTGCGGCGGAGCAATACCATAGGCTCGCAGCTTTTCGCGCCCCTCGTCGGTGATCCAGTTGGTGGTCCATGCTGGCGACAGGACGCGTTCGATCCGGGCGTCAAAACCGGCATCACGCAATGCGACCTCGATCGCCATCTCGATTGCCAAAGTGGCCGGACACCCCGAATAGGTTGGCGTCACCTTTGCAATGGCAACGCTGTCTTCCAACCGAACGTCCCGCAAAATACCCAGGTCAGCCACGGTGACACAGGGAACCTCAGGGTCCGGCACGGCCGCCGCCGCCGCCCACGCGCGCGCGGTCTCAGGATCTGCCATCACGCCTACCACGTGGCCCCCGGATGCGCGCGATAAACCGATTGCATCTCGGCCAGCAAATGCCCCAATCCTTCACCATGACGCCCGTCACGACCACCAAGCTGGGGAAATTGCACCACGGGACGCGACAGACCCGCTTGTGCAAAAATATCGTCAATCGTGGTTTCCCACTGATCGCGAATGGCGGAGCGATCCGGCAAATCATCGACGTCTTGCGTCGCACCGGCCTCAAAAAGCTCACCTGTATAAGCGTGCAACGCCTCAACGGCATCCTTCATCCGTTGTGCGCTTTCCTCGGTCCCGTCACCCAGACGCACAACCCATTCTCCCGCGTGACGGATATGATAAGCCATTTCCTTGACCGCCTTGCCCGCAACACCGGCAATCACGGCGTCACCGCTTGCCTGCGCTGTCTGCCAATAGGGATGCATGAAAGCGGCGAAATATAACTGCCGCAGCATCGTATGGGCAAAGTCCTCATTGGGCCGTTCGCACAAGAGCAGATTGCGGTATTCCCGCTCGCCCCGCAGATAGGCCATATCGTCCTCGCTACGTCCCTGACCTTCAAGCTGAGCCGCATAAGCATAGAGCGTGCGCGCCGTCCCGATCAGATCGAGCGCCATGTTCGGCATCGCCAGATCTTCCTCCAGCATCGGCGCATGTCCGCACCATTCGCTGATCCGATGCCCCAGGACCAGATGATCATCTGCCAGCTCAAGAACCGCGTTGAACAGGGCCATCACATATGCCCCACTTCTTCAGGGATGTCGTAGAATGTCGGATGCCGATAGATCTTGTCCGACGTCGGCTCAAAATTCTCGTCCGCATGCGCGGGATCGCTGGCGGTTATTGCCTTGGACGGCACCACCCAGATCGAATTCCCTTCACCGCGGCGGGTATAGACATCCCGCGCCGCTTGCACCGCCATTACTTCGTCTGCGGCGTGGATCGACCCGACATGCTTGTGGCTGAGACCATTGCGGGGACGGATGAATACTTCCCAAAGAGGCACTTCACCTGACATGCGCCCACTCCTTCTTCTGGCTAAAAATACTCCGGGGGGTGCGGGGGGCTGGCCCCCCGCCGCTTTTCATGTGCACCCCTTGAGGGTGCCGGGTCCGGCCCGTCGCGCCTGATTTTGCCCATTGCGGGGCACAAACGGGGACACGCCCCAGCGCACAGACCTTATTCAGCGGCCATTTTTCTTGCTTGGCGCTTTTCCGCATGGGCCAGCGCGGCGTCGCGGACCCATTTGCCATCGTCCCACGCCTTCTTGCGCGCTTTGATGCGGTCCTTGGCCATGGGGCCGTGGCCCTTTACCACACGCCAGAATTCATCCCAGTCGATGGGCCCGTGATCATACCCACCCTTTTCCTCGTTCCATTTCAGGTCCGGGTCAGGGATGGTCAGGCCAAGGTATTCGGCCTGCGGCACGGTGGCGTCGATGAACTTCTGACGCAGCTCGTCGTTCGAGAATCGCTTGATCTTCCAGGTCATCGACTGGTCAGAGTGCTGGCTGTCGGCGTCGTGCGGGCCGAACATCATGATGGACGGCCACCACCACCGGTTCAGGCTGTCCTGCGCCATTTCCTTTTGCTCGGGGGATCCTTGCGCCAGCGTCATCACGATCTCGTATCCCTGACGCTGGTGAAAGCTTTCTTCCTTGCATACGCGGATCATCGCGCGGGCATAGGGACCAAAGGAGCACCGGCAGAGCGGGATCTGGTTCATGATGGCGGCACCGTCCACCAGCCATCCGATGGTGCCGATATCGGCCCAGCTCAGCGTCGGGTAATTGAAGATCGACGAATACTTGGCGCGCCCATCGAGCAATTCTTCGGTCATCTCCTCGCGGGAGACTCCCAGAGTTTCGGCCGCCGAATACAGGTAGAGCCCATGCCCGCCTTCATCCTGCACCTTGGCCAGCAAAGCCGCCTTGCGGCGCAGGGACGGCGCACGGGTGATCCAGTTACCTTCCGGAAGCATACCGACAATCTCGGAGTGGGCGTGCTGTCCGATCTGGCGAACCAGCGTCCGGCGATAGCCTTCCGGCATTTCGTCGTTTGGCTCAATCTTTTCTTCCGCATCAATGCGGCGCTGGAACCGTTCCAGAAACTCGGGCGTTTCATTCGTGCGCCCGTCGGCACCGATCAATCCTTGGGAATACATGCAGCCTCCTCCAAAACCGTTGCCTGCAATATATGTTACAGAAAAGAACCGATCAACGTTTTTTTGTAACACTTGAATTTCCCTTCCGATCAGGGGATCAATCCCAATGACCAAGCATTTGATTTCCTTCGGACATGGCTACAGCGCGCAGGCGCTATCACGCATTTTGTCCACGCAGGGCTGGACCGTGACCGGCACCAGCCGAACCGAAGAACGCGACGCCGCGATTCGCGCCTCAGGGGCCACACCACTCAGATTTCCCGGCCCGGATGTCGGGCACGCACTGTCCAGAGCGACCCATATCCTTTCATCTGTTGGCCCAAACGAAACTGGCGATCCGGTCCTCGCGGAATTGCGTGATGCGATTGCCCTGCGCGCACCGCATCTGGAATGGGTGGGTTATCTCTCAACCACCGGTGTTTATGGGGATCATGGCGGGGGCTGGGTGGATGAAACCACTCCGCTGGCCCCATCCACACGGCGCGGAAAGTGGCGAAAGGCTGCCGAAAAAGAGTGGGCCGCCATTCCTGACCTGCCGCTGCACATCTTCCGGCTTGCGGGAATCTACGGGCCCGGGCGCGGCCCTTTTGCCAAGGTGCGCAACGGCACTGCGCGGCGGATCATCAAACAGGGTCAAGTGTTCAGTCGCACCCATGTAGAGGACATCGCGCAGGTTCTTGCCGCGTCGATTGCACGTCCGAACCCGGGGTGCGCCTATAATGTCTGTGACGATGATCCTGCTCCGCCTCAGGACGTGATTGCCTTTGCTGCCGAATTGCTGGGCCTTCCGGTCCCGCCCGAGGTGCCATTCGAAGAAGCCGAGATGACGCCAATGGCGCGCAGCTTTTACGCCGAAAGCAAACGCGTTCGAAACACCCGGATCAAGGATGAACTGGGAGTCGTTTTGAAATACACAACCTACCGAGAAGGACTGACCGCACTGGCCGCCGCAGAACGTGATTGATCAGGCGCGTTTTTCGTCAATTCTGGCGATACCCAGCACATCGAGAACCTTGGCTTCGATATGTTCGGCGTTCATTCCCGCAACGGCATACATGTCGGCCGGGCTTGATTGATCAATGAAGATATCGGGCAGCACCATCGAGCGGAACTTCAGCCCGCGGTCAAATACGCCCTCTTCTGCCAATAGCTGCGCGACATGACTGCCAAAGCCGCCAACCGCCCCTTCCTCGATTGTAATCAGGGCCTCATGCTCCGCCGCCAGTCGCAAGATCAACTCGCGGTCCAGCGGTTTGGCAAAGCGGGCATCAGCGACCGTAGGCGTGATCCCTTTGGCTCCAAGCGTCTCGGCGGCTTTTTGCACCTCTTGCAAGCGGGTGCCGAACGACAACAACGCCACACCGCTCCCCTCGCTGATCAGGCGGCCTTTGCCGATCTCCAGCGGGACGCCACGTTCGGGCATGTCCACCCCAACCCCTTCACCACGAGGAAAACGGAAAGCAATCGGCCCATCGTCATGCGCGGCGGCGGTGGCCACCATATGGACCAATTCTGCCTCATCGGCAGCTGCCATCACAACCATACCCGGAAGGTTGGCCAGATAGGCGATATCATAGCTTCCCGCATGTGTCGCACCATCAGCCCCCACCAGTCCGGCGCGATCAATCGCAAAGCGGACCGGCAATCGCTGAATCGCCACATCGTGAACAACCTGATCATATCCCCTTTGCAGGAACGTGGAATACATCGCGCAAAAAGGCTTCATCCCGCCTGCGGCCATCGCGGCGGAAAAGGTCACGCCATGCTGTTCCGCGATCCCCACATCAAAGCAACGGCTGGGATAGCGTTCCGCAAACAGGTCAAGCCCGGTGCCGCCGGGCATCGCCGCTGTTACGGCGACGATCTTGTCGTCATCCGCAGCCTCGCGCAGAAGGCTGTCTGCAAAGACCCGGGTATAGCTGGGCGCGTTGGACGGGGCCTTTTTCTGTTCGCCGGTCAGGACATCGAATTTCGCGGTGGCGTGGCCTTTGTCCCGGGCCCGTTCCGCAGGGGCGTATCCCTTGCCCTTCTTGGTCAACGCATGGATCAGAATCGGCCCGGTGGCCCGCGATTTCACGGACCGCAGCAACGGCAGCAACTGGCTCAAATCATGGCCGTCCACCGGGCCGAGATACGTAAAGCCCAACTGCTCGAACAGGGTGCCGCCCATGGCCATACCCTTGAGCATATCCTTGGCCCGCTTGGCACCTTCGCGGAAGGGTTCAGGCAACAAAGACATCGCCCCCTTGGCCGCCGCCGTGAAATCCTGGAACGGAGCTTCGGAATACAACCGGGTGAGATAGGCGCTCAGAGCCCCGACAGGAGGTGCGATTGACATGTCGTTGTCATTCAGGATCACGATCATGCGTTTGCCCAGATGGCCCGCATTGTTCATCGCTTCGAACGCCATGCCCGCACTCATGGAGCCATCGCCAATCACGGCGATCGCATCGCCGAGCCCTTCGGGAACCACGCCACCCAGATCACGGGCGACACTAAAGCCCAGCGCCGCAGAAATGGAGGTAGAGCTGTGTGCGGCCCCGAACGGGTCATAGGGAGATTCAGAACGCTTGGTGAATCCGCTTAGTCCATCCTTTTGGCGCAGGGTACGAATGCGGTCACGCCGCTCGGTCAATATCTTGTGGGGATAACACTGATGGCCCACGTCCCAGATCAGCTTGTCACGAGGCGTGTCGAAAACAGCATGAAGCGCGACGGTCAATTCAACAACGCCCAGCCCGGCCCCAAGATGTCCGCCGGTTACCGACACCGCAGAAACAGTTTCCGCACGCAGTTCGTCCGCCACCTGCCGCAACTGAGCATCACTCAGCCGTTTGAGGTCGGCAGGCTTGCGGATGGTATCCAGCAGCGGTGTTTTCGGTGTATCGGACATGCGCGCCTCCTTGGTTCGGGCGGCTTCAGTTCCTGCGCGAGATAACGAAGCGTGCCGCTTCCCGCAAGGTCTCTGCCTCAGCGCCATAAGGAGAGAGATCGTCACAGGCTTGTTCTATCAGATCAGTAGCGCGTCGTTTCGCAGCGTCTAGCCCCAGAAGCGAAACAAAGGTTGCCTTGCCTGCGGCGGAATCCTTGCCCACCGCCTTGCCAACAAGCTGCGCTTCACCTTCGACGTCCAGAACGTCATCCCATATCTGAAAGGCAAGCCCCAGATTGGTGCCGTAATCTTCGAGGAAAACGGTGTTTTCCCCCGCCATCCGCGCACCGGCGCAGGCCGACCATGTGATCAGCGCGCCGGTCTTACCCGCCTGCAAGCGGGTGATTTCGTCTATGGTCAAAGGCTCTTGCGCTGTTTCAGCCGCTATATCCATCGCCTGTCCGCCGACCATCCCCGCAACTCCTGCCGCACGCGACAGGGTCAACACCAGTTCGACAATGGCTTGCGCGGCAAGCCCGCTATCGGCCACCAATTCGAACGCCAGGCTCTGCAACGCGTCGCCGGCAAGAACAGCGGTCGCCTCATCCCACTTGCGGTGCACTGTCGGTTGGCCACGGCGCATATCGTCATCGTCCATGCAGGGCAAATCGTCATGCACAAGGCTATAGCCATGCAGGCATTCAATCGCAGCGGCAACAGCCGTGGACTGTTGCAAGCCCACCCCGTGCAGTCGGGCGCTTTCCATGACCAGGAAACCACGGATACATTTTCCGCCCTGCACGGCATACCGCATCGCCTTGGCGATTTGGCCGTCATGTCGGTCGATCTCGGCGGCTATATGGTCATCCGTCTGCGCGCGCGCGAGGTCAAGGGCGGCCTGCAACGGCAATCTGGGTGCAACCGGAACCGCAATCGTCGGAATGGGTTTCATCCCTCGCTACTGCCCCTCTACAGGCTTTGTCCCGGTCGGTTCGCCGTCACCATCAAGAGTAATCGCCGCCACTTTCTCTTCGGCGGCTTTCAACGCCTCTTCACAACGCTTCTTGAGCATGGCACCACGCTCATACAGGCTTATCGACTGATCCAGAGGCACATCCCCGCGTTCAAGCTGGTCCACAACACTCTCAAGCTCGCGCATGGCCTGTTCAAAGCTTAAATCGGATACGTTTGTCTGGGTCATTTCGCGGCCTCTATCAATTTCTGGACGTGCACCTTGGCACATTGCGCCAAGGCCGTCAGATCATAACCGCCTTCAAGGGTCGAGACCACCCGCCCGCCACACGTCCGAGCGGCAATGGCGCAGAGTTCCGCCGTCAGCCAAACAAAGTCTTCCTCGTCCCAATTCAACTGGGCCAGCGGATCGTCCCGGTGCGCGTCAAACCCAGCGGAAATGATGATCAGCTCGGGCGCAAAGGCCTCAAGGCGAGGGAAAACCTTGTCTATGTAGGCTTTGCGCATAGCGGCACCATCGCTGTCAGGGGGCAGCGGAACGTTCACGATCGTATCGTGTGGACCGGTTTCCGTTTCGGCACCGGTTCCCGGCCACAGCGGCATCTGCTGCGATGTGATGACAAGCGCGCGGTCCTCGTCCCACAGGATATCCTGCGTCCCATTTCCGTGATGGACATCGAAATCAACCACCGCCACGCGGTGCAACCCGTGTGCTCCAAGCGCATGTTTTGCGGCTATCGCGGCATTTCCAAACAGGCAGAAGCCCATCGGAGTTTCCTTTTCCGCGTGGTGTCCGGGCGGACGGATTGCGGCGAAAGCATTGCCCACCTGCCCGCCTAGGACAAGATCAACCGCCTTGACCGCGGCTCCTGCCCCCAAAAGCGCCGCGCGCCCGGATCCCGGCGACATCCATGTATCCCCGTCAATCTGGGTAATGCCCGACGACGGTTCACGCGCCAGAATGGCATCTACATAAGTTTCGGGGTGGCATCGCAACAATGCCTCGCGCGTGACTTCGGGCGCAGTCACCTTCTGCAAGGCAAGCGGTTCAAGCGCATGGAGAACATGTGCAAGACGTTCGGTGCGTTCCGGATGTCCGTCCGGCGTGGTATGCCGCAGGCAATCCGCATGGGTCACAAGTGCAGTTGTCATGGTGATCGTTTTTTCTTTCTGGTTGCAGGCACAGGGCCAGCAAATCGGCCCGAGCATCTGGTCAGTCGGTGGCGAGCATATACCCTGACCCGCGTACCGTTTGCAGATACCGCGGCTGCTTCGGGTTTTCCTCAAGCTTGCGGCGCAGTCGCGTGATCTGCACATCGACAGCACGCTCCTGCGCCTGCCCGCGATCGCGGCCCAGATCTTCGACAAGCTTGGAGCGGGTTACCGCCTCACCGGGTGAAGCCGAAAAAATACGCATGAGCTGGCTCTCTGTTGCGGTGAGGCGCACGGGCGCATCACCACGCCACAGTTCACCCCGATCCACATCATAGCGGATCGGCCCCATGTGCAGGATTTTGGGCGCGGTATTCTCCGGTTCAGGTTCAGGCATACGCCGAAGGATCGCGTTAATCCTGAGCAGCAGTTCTTTCGGCTCGAACGGTTTGGTCAGGTAATCATCGGCACCGGCCTCAAGGCCAACGATACGATGTTCCGTTTCGCCCTTCGCGGTGAGCAACAGGATCGGTGTATCGCGATCCTCCCTCAGCGCGCGGGTCAGCGAAACGCCATCTTCACCGGGCATCATCACGTCCATGATGATCATATCGAAATCCAGCCCCGACAGCACCCGCCGTGCATGGGCAGCATCCCTCGCCGCCGTGACAAGAAAGCCGCTCCTCTGGAGATATTTCTTAAGAAGATCACGAATGCGCTCGTCGTCATCCACGATCAGAAGGTGCGCGTCGATCATTGTCATTGTCCGCCATCCTTCAGACGCCCGTAAGCACGGTGCAATTCCTTGTCCATCATCGCCTCAAGCACTTGACGGAAGCCAGCCACCGCCTCGGGCCCCGCCTCGCGGTAGGCGGCACGCATCCGGGCACGCTGTGCATCAGACAGACGGCTTTCCAGTGTTTCTCCCTTTTCAGTCAGAAACAGATGGCGTTCGCGTTTGTCCGCAACGCCCACGCGGCTTTCGACAAGGCCATTCTCTATCAGCGTCCGCAGCACCCGGTTCAGGGATTGCTTGGTGACCCCGAGGATCGACAGAAGATTATTGACCGTCGTTCCCGGCGCGCGCTTGATGAAATGGATCGCCCGGTGATGCGCTCGGCCATATCCGATATCGGACAGGATACGATCAGGATCTGCGGTGAACCCCCGATAGGCAAAGAACATTGCTTCGATGCCCTGCCGCAACTGTTCATCCGTCAGGAACAAAAGATTGTCGCTGGAATAGGACGGCAAAGGCCTGTCGGACATGATCCTGTCACCTTGAAATGGCTATTTGAGGTCGAGCATAAGTCAGCGTTATTGACATTCCAACAGTGAAAAGGTAACGAATCCCAGATTTGACGCAACTTTATGTCCGGTTCGGACTTTAATGCGCAATAAACGCAAATTTTCAGGAGAATACCCATGGCGGGTTACGACGACCGCGACGGCCAGATCTGGATGGATGGCAAGCTGATCAACTGGCGGGATGCAAATGTGCATATCCTCACTCACGCGCTGCATTATGCCAGCTCTGTCTTTGAAGGTGAGCGCGCCTACAACGGCAAGATTTTCAAATCACGCGAACATTCCGAGCGGCTGCATTATTCCGCCAAGTGTCTGGACTTTGAGATTCCTTACAGCGTTGATGAACTGGAAGAGGCCAAGGCCGCTGTTCTGGCCGCAAACGGGCTGACGGACGCCTATGTGCGTCCTGTTGCCTGGCGTGGCGCGGGCGAAGACATGGGCGTCGCCTCGGCACGCAACCCCGTGCATGTGGCGATCGCTGTCTGGGAATGGGGTGCCTACTATGGCGATGCCAAGATGAAGGGGGCCAAGCTGGACATTTCCAAATGGAAACGCCCAAGCCCGGAAACCATCCCCGTTCATGCCAAGGCTGCCGGTCTCTACATGATCTGCACCACCTCAAAACATGCAGCAGAGGCCAAGGGGTGCTCTGACGCGCTGTTCATGGATTATCGTGGCTATGTCGCAGAAGCGACCGGCGCGAACATCTTCTTCGTCAAGGATGGCGAAGTGCACACCCCCAAACCGGATTGCTTTCTCAACGGGCTGACCCGCCAAACCGTAATCGACATGCTCAAAGAGCGGGGCGTTACCGTCAATGAACGCCACATCATGCCCGAAGAAATGGAAGGGTTTGAACAATGCTGGCTGACCGGCACCGCAGCCGAGGTCACCCCTGTGGGCCAGATCGGCGACTACACCTTTGAAGTCGGCGCATTGACCCGAGAGATTGCCGAAGCCTACGAAAAACTGGTTCGCAGCTGACAGGCGAACCCACCTGAGAAACTGATCGGGCCGCCGGGTTTCCGGCGGCCCATCTTTTTTGACCTCTCACAGGCGGTCAGATCACGGCGCGCACCAGATCACCCAGCAAGTCACGCAGCGATTCGAACATTGTCGCCATCTGGAAGGCCACAAAGATCAGCGCCGGATAGGAAAATTGCGGCAAGCGAAGCATTTGGCCGACAAGATGGGCGCGTTTAATCATCCACAAAACGGGTCGAGCCAGCATCAGTGAAACGGTAATCCCTATCAGAGCGCCAACGAGGATATCCGTTGGCCAGTGCCAACCGAAATACACCCGTGGCAACAGCACGAACAAAAACGCATAGACCGAGAAAAACAGGCCGATGGGTCGGCTCATCCAAACCAGGAATGTGCACATCGCAGCAAAGTACACAGCATGATCGCTGGGCATTGAACTCCAACCTTTAAGGATTTCATCCGTATGCCCCTGCGGCATCAGAATTTGAATATCCGGATCATGCAGTGGACGCAGTCGATCTGGCAAGATTGTAGCCATCAAAAGACCAACAGCAATCGCCACCATCGACACGATGATCGTGGTCAACACCATTCGGCGGCGGTCTGCTTGTGCGTCGTCTTCCTTGAACCAGAAATAGACAAGGGCCAAGACAAAAGGCAGCGCCTTTAGAATGGGATTCTCCAACATCTTCACACCATTATCGAAATAGTGAGACTGCCCAACGAACCCGTTAAGAAACAAGAGAATTTCCGTATCCATGCTCATATCAGCCCCTTTCTCAAGAGTTACCAAGCGCGCACATTTGGGTTGAGTTCACGCCCAGTAGCCAAGTTAAGCGCGAAGTGGGGTATAAATAAGGTCGAGAAGCGGAAAGATATTGCCACTTATCTTTAGATCTACAGTCAGAGCTCCACCGTAGTTTTGTCTGCCGCATTAACCATTTGCTAAGAAATGGGCCCCAATTTCTAGACCATGAGCCATGGTCCTTCAGGATTTCAAGACGGGGTATTGCCGCTTTTTCAAAGCAATGAAGCAGTCGCGCCCGAACCGGTATTTGCAGCGGGCAGATTGCCCTCCTACATCCGGGATCACAGAAAACGACTGCGCGAACGGTTTATGGCGGGCGGGGCGGATGCGTTACCGGATTATGAGCTCCTGGAGCTTGTGTTGTTTCGTGCGGTTCCGCGCAAGGACGTAAAACCACTGGCCCATGATCTGATCGAGCGTTTTGGTGATTTTTCTCGTGTCGTATCCGCTGCACCGATCGAATTACAGGCCGTAACAGGCGTGGGGGCGGCGGTTGTCACTGAACTAAAACTCGTGGAGGCCGCTGCGCAACGGCTTTCGCGGGGGCGCGTGATGAACAAACCGGTTATTTCAAGCTGGGCAGCGCTGCTGGAATACTGTCACACGACTATGTCCCACCTGCCCACCGAACAGTTTCGGATTTTGTTTCTGGATCGCAAGAACCGGCTGATTGCCGATGAAATGCAAGCGCGCGGCACCGTGGACCACGTCCCGGTCTACCCGCGCGAAATCGTCAAGCGGGCGCTCGACCTTCATGCCTCTGCATTGATCCTTGTCCACAATCACCCCTCGGGTGATCCCACCCCAAGCGAGGCGGATATTTCGATGACCGGACAGGTAGCCACCGCCTGTTCAACGCTTGGCCTCACCCTGCATGATCATCTGATCATCGGAAAATCGAACGAGCTCAGCTTTCGCTCTGAAGGTCTGCTTTGAACTGCGGCGTCATTCCAACCAGACCTCCACCCGACGATTGACCTGTGCACCCCAGGCGCTGTCGTCGCAGGCCATCGGCATGGCTTCTCCAAAAGCGACGGTGTCCAAAACTACGCGATCTTTGGGCAGGGTCTCCGCCATGCGCAGAACCGCGTCACGCACGGCTTCTGCGCGCTTGGCTGCGATCTTGCGATTGGTGGCCGCCGGCCCTTCTCCATCAGAAAAGCCTGCGAACACGATCCGCCGTGCATCGAATGCCCCTGACTCAAGAGCGCGGGCAAACTGTTCCACGTTGGAACGAGACTGCGCATCCAAACGCGCTGACCCTGTTTCAAACCGGAACGTGGTGGTCAAACGTGCCATTGAATGCAACTGGCGCACCATGTTCTGAAGATCGCTCAGGCTTACATCGTCTCCCGCCGCCGCAATGGCGTTGGCGAACCGATCCCCTTGCGCGTTGATTGAGATTTCTTCGGCCGCCTGATCAACAAACCCCGCGCGGCGGATAACAATCTGTGCCGCCGGACCGCGCATATACGCCAGAAAATCGCGCCCAATCTTGGGCAAACGGCGCGCCGGAAGGTATAGAAACATGGGCGAGGTCAGCGGGTAATCTTCAGTCTTGATCGTGCGCCGGGTCGCCGCGAGGCTGAAACCACACTCGCCCGTCAAGGTCAGCATGCGCGTCGCGTCTGTTTCAGCAAAGCTGGCAATCCCGATGGCAAACGGATCAACGGCCACCGCCCGCGCAAGCATGCTCGACCGTTTGTGCCGGATCACATTAGGCGAGATCACACGATCCACGCGGGTCAACAGCCGCCTTTCGGCCGCCTGGGCGAGGCCGGAAGCGGCTGACGGCATATGGACCGAAATCGGCGCATCCGGCCCACCCAGAGCGGACCAGTTGTCAATCTCGCCGGACAGAACCAATGACAGATCGGACAGCGAAATACTGCGCAATGGATTTCCTGCCGCAGTCACCGGAACAAACGCATCAAGCGCCAGAACCCGGCTTCGGTTTTCGCCTGTCAAATCACCCAAACCGGCTTCAAGCGCGCGATCGCGTTCCTCTTGGGTAATCTCGCGCAGAGACATGACGATATCAGCCTCATTCGCCAGAAGATCCGCAAAGCCTTCGTCCGTCGTCGTAACACGAAAGAAAAGCCGGGCGACACGACGACCGCTTTGGCCATCCCGCAGCGTATAATCAAACCTTTCCGGGTCAATGTCTTCGCGTTCAACGATCAGCCCGCTGCGCAGGGCAAAACCTTCGATCAGAGCCGGAACAAGGACTTCGCCCATCGTAGACGAGCCTGAAAATCGAAGCTCGGCCACGAAATCCGTTAGATTCGGACATCCCGGACCTTCGCATCGCACCCCAGATCCATCCACCGTCAGTTCACCGTAAACGGTTTCCACCCGATAAAACTGACCATCAAAACCAAGAAGCGTGCCGGATATCTCAATATCCCCGTCCTGAGAGGACAGGGTTACATCCTGTGCAAGGACGTTCACCGCACCAAGCAAAAGGGAAAGTGCGGCGAAAACCGCCGCACGTAGCAAAGCCATGGGACCGCCCCAAATCCACGAGTTATTTCGCGGCGATCTTCAAGTCTTCGATCAGATTATTCAACACCAGAAAATCACCCGTGGCGTCGCACCCCGGAATTGTCATCGACAAATCTCTGGTCTTCAACTCACCACGATGCACGTGAAAGGTTTGCGCACCGACATTCCGGCCGCAATTTGCCTGCGTGATTTCGGCTTCGACGCTGACCGAGATGGTTCCGCTGCGCGATGCGGCCTGTTCCGGGAAAGAATAGACCTGCGCGATATGGGGTTCATGCGTATCGCTACGCCCGAGCACGGACAGGAAGCCCGCGTCGCCCATCGCCGCAGACGATACATCGCGCGCGGCACCGGCCCAGACGTGACCATCTTCGCCATAACCTGCACCGAACTCGCGGGCGTGAAGCTCGAACCCTGCCTGACCCGTCCATTGCACTGCGACCCGGTCATAGAAAACAACGGAGGGCACCTCGGCCATCGCAATGGCTGCCTGACCGCCCTGAAACTGCACGATGAAGACTGCGTTTTCCACCAATGCCGGAACCATCAGGTCAAGGGTTCCATTCTGGCCCAGCACGTCGGTAAACATCATTCCGTTATGGTGGATCATCACCCGGTCGTTCGCGAAACAAGGTGCCGAAACGTTCAGCGCGACCATCGCACCTGCTCGGGTTTCGGCAGCAGCATCTACATCGCAGGCCAAACGGGGCGTGTTGGGATCGGCAGGCGTGCTGGGCAAAGCATCCGTCACCCCACTCGCCTGAGCAAGCTTGGTCGGTTTGACCGTGGCAAGCGGCTTATCAAGCGTATCCGGTGTCGCAGAGGTCAACGCGATATCGGTAATACTAAGTGGAGCCGGTGCAGTTGGCACCGCAATGGGGGATTGCGCCACAACAGAGCGTGGAGGCGTAGGTGCCGGACGCCCGTCAGCGGTTCCAAGATGCGTGAAGAACCCGATGCACATGGCAGATATACCAGTGCCAACCGCAATCACGATACGCTGCCTTTTCAACCTCATAGCCTTCTCCGATACCCTTCAAGCAGGACCGGAATGCCATTCAATAACGGCCAGTTTATGACCGATGATTGATGTCAATTTGGCAGTTTCTCAGGCAAGCCTTCCGTGGCAATGCTTGAATTTCTTGCCGGATCCGCATGGACAGGCCTCGTTTCTGCCGGGATTACCCCATGTTGCCGGGTCATCTTCGACAAAGCCCGGCGCGCCGGTGGCGGGGCCTTCTTGGGTTTTGTCTTGCGCATCCGCGGCGGCTGCCTGTTGCATGGCTTGCTGCTGTTGCTGCATCTGCAACAACATCTGCTGCTGTTCTTCTTCGGTCAGCGGCCGGATCATGGCAAGCTGCTGCGTAACGGTTTCGCGCAAGCCATCAAGAAGCGCCTCAAAGAGCTGGAAGGCCTCTGACTTGTATTCATTCAGAGGATCACGCTGCGCATAACCGCGAAAGCTGACAACAGACCGCAGATGTTCAAGCGTCACCAGATGTTCGCGCCATTTCGTGTCGATCGTGTTCAGCAACACCTGCTTTTCGATATTCCGCAGGTTTTCCGGTCCGAAATCGACCGCTTTCTTGGCCATCAATTCATCGCTGGCCTTGATCAGACGCTCAATGATTTCCTCGTCATCCACGCCCTCTTCGTCGGCCCAAGCAACGACAGGCAGGTCAAGCGTTAGCTTTTCGCGAATTTCTTCTGCCAAACCTTCAGAATCCCACTGATCAGCGTAGGTTTTCGGCGGAATGTGGTGGGTCACGACGTCTTCAATGAACTGGTGCCGCATATCCGCTGTGATCTCGGACAGGTCTTTTGCAGCCATGATTTCACGCCGCTGGCCAAAGATCAGCTTGCGTTGATCGTTCATCACGTGGTCAAACTTGAGAACCTGTTTGCGCATGTCAAAGTTGCGCGCCTCGACCTTGGCCTGCGCGCGCTCAAGGGATTTGTTCACCCAAGGGTGCACAATCGCTTCGCCTTCTTTCATGCCCAGAGTGGTCAACACCTTATCAAGGCGTTCGGACCCAAAGATGCGCATCAGGTCGTCTTCAAGGCTGAGATAGAACGCGGACCGGCCCGGATCGCCCTGACGGCCGGAACGACCGCGAAGCTGATTGTCGATCCGACGGCTTTCGTGACGTTCAGACGCGAGAACGAACAGCCCACCCGCTTCGATCACCTTGCGCTTTTCCTCGGCATGCTCGGCTTCAATCCGGGCACGCACTGCGTCAGGCTCCGCAGACGGGTCCGCATTCAAAGCTTCCAGAACCTTGAGATCGACGTTACCGCCCAACTGAATGTCGGTGCCACGACCCGCCATGTTGGTTGCAATGGTTACGGCACCAAACTTGCCCGCATCGGCAACGATCTGGGCCTCTTGTTCATGCTGGCGCGCGTTCAGGACATTGTGCGGAATGCCTTCCCTCTGGAGCAACTGGCTCAGCAATTCAGATTTTTCGATGGATGTCGTGCCGACAAGAACTGGTTGGCCCTTGGCGTTCGAAATCTTGATCTCTTCGATCATCGCCTGATATTTCTCGGCGACTGTGCGGTAAACCTTGTCGTCTTCGTCGACACGCGCGATGGGCCTATTGGTCGGCACTTCGACCACACCAAGACCGTAGATCTCCATGAATTCTTCGGCCTCGGTAACGGCGGTGCCGGTCATCCCAGACAACTTGTCATATAGCCGGAAGAAGTTCTGGAATGTGATGCTGGCAAGCGTCACGTTCTCGGGCTGAATCGCGACCTTTTCCTTGGCTTCGATCGCCTGGTGCAGTCCCTCTGAAAGTCGGCGGCCGGGCATCATGCGTCCAGTAAATTCGTCGATCAGGACAATTTCGCCGCTACGCACGATGTAATCCTTGTCGCGCTGGAACAGCTTGTGCGCGCGCAGGCCCTGATTGACGTGGTGCACAATGGTCGTGCTTTCGGGATCGTAAAGAGATTGGTCCTCGGACAACAGCCCGGCCTGTCGCAGGCTTTGTTCAAGCGCCTCGTTACCATCATCGGTAAAGGACACCTGACGCGACTTTTCCTCAATCTCATAATGGCTTTCGTCAAGTAGCGGGATCAGCGCATCCACCGCGACATAAAGATCCGAACGATCCTGCGAAGGGCCAGAGATGATAAGCGGAGTGCGGGCCTCATCGACGAGAATACTGTCGACTTCGTCCACGATGGCGAAATGATGGTTTTGCTGGAACAACTCCTTGAGGTCCGATTTCATATTATCGCGCAGATAATCGAACCCGAATTCGTTGTTGGTGCCATAGACCACGTCACATTGGTAACCCGCGATCTTGTCTGCCGAGCTCATGCCCGAAAAAATGAACGATGTGGTCATCCCCAACAGCGCGAAAACCTTGCCCATCCATTCACTGTCGCGCTTGGCAAGGTAATCGTTGACGGTAACGACGTGCACGCCCTTACCCGTCAGTGCGTTCAGATAAGCCGGGAAAGTCGCGACAAGAGTTTTACCTTCCCCTGTCTTCATTTCGGAGATGTTACCCTGATGCAGGAACAGGCCACCCATCAACTGCGTGTCAAACGCCCGCAGGCCCAAGGCCCGTCGTGCGGCCTCGCGACAGTTGGCGAACGCTTCGGGCAGCAGATCGTCCAGAGATTCACCCTTTGCGTGGCGCTCCCTGAACTCGGCTGTCTTTTCCCTCAGGCCTTCATCGCTTAGCGCCTCGAATTCCGGCTCAAGCGCGTTGATCTTTTCGATGACCGGTCGGGTCGCCTTGATCTTGCGGTCATTGGGGGTCCCAAAGACCTTTTTGGCGATTGTTCCGAGTCCCAACATGCTTTCTCCAGCGGATCTGAGTATTCGTGATCGGGCCAGTCTTGCCCGCCCTGAACACAGCCCGTAGATACGTTGCTGAAAGACGGCCCTGCCCAAGCCACTTTTGCGATGTAAGGGGCGGGGGAAACAGTGTCAACGCCGTGCCACGCAACGGTGAACCCAAAGGACCAAAGCATGCCCAATCTTCGTTCTTTTCTGCCCGTTCTTGCCATTGCAGCGGCATTCGCCCTGCCAGTGGCGGCAGAAGACACCGCTAAACCGGAAACCGTTGTTGCCACGGTCAATGGTCAGAATATCACCATTGGGCACATGATCGTGGCATTCGCCAGCCTTCCCGAACAGTATCAGCAGTATCCGACTGAAATTCTTTTTCAGGGGATTCTCGATCAACTGGTGCAGCAAAGCGCCCTCGCCCAGAATTTTGATGGTGACCTGCCCGCGCGCGTAACGTTGTCGCTGGAAAACGAACGGCGGTCTTTGATCGCAGGCGAGGAAATCGAAACGGTGACCGCCGGTGCATTGACCGAAGACGCCTTCCGCGCGGCGTATGATGCAAAATACGCCGCAGGAACCGCAGGCGAGGAATACAACGCCTCGCATATTCTTGTTGAGACCGAAGAAGAAGCCAGGACAATTATTGCCGATCTGGCAGGCGGCGCGGATTTTGCGGAAACCGCTAAGGAAAAATCGACAGGCCCTTCCGGAGCTTCCGGTGGCGAACTGGGTTGGTTCGGAACAGGTCAGATGGTGCCCGAGTTTGAACAAGCGGTCATCGCCCTTGAACCAGGTGCGGTGTCGGAGCCGGTAAAAACTCAATTCGGCTGGCATGTGATCAAGCTCAATGACCGCCGTGCGGTAGAGGCACCTGCTCTCGAAGAGGTCCGCCGCGAACTGGCCCTTGAAATCCAACGCACCACTGTTGAGGCGCACATTGCCAATCTCGTTGCCAAGGCGACAATTGACCGTAAGGATGTTTCTGAAATTCCCACGGATATCATCCGCAATCTGGACCTTCTTGGAAACTGAGTTATGGCCAATATCACCAAGGTGTCGCCGATGGCACCCGACCGCTTTCCCAATCTGCCCGTCATTGCCGGTGTGACCTTCGCGGTTGCCGCCGCGGGGGTGAAATACCAAGGACGCACCGACGTCATGCTCACCGAACTGTCGGCAGGAACGACGGTTGCAGGAGTGTTTACACGGTCCTCCACACGGTCTGCTCCCGTTCGTGATTGTCAGGCCAAGCTGGGAAAAGCTTCGGACGAACGCGCGGCGATTCTGGTAAACTCTGGAAACTCCAACGCTTTTACAGGACATTACGGAGAAACTTCGGTTTCCGAAATTGTGGCGGCCCTGTCCGGTATCACGGATATTCCCGTCGATCGGATTTTCACCGCATCTACTGGTGTGATCGGCGAACCGCTGCCCCATGATCGTATTATGGCAAAAATGGCCGCTCTGCATGCCGACCAGAACGCCGATGCAATCGAATCCGCGGCCCGCGCGATCATGACGACAGATACCTTTGCCAAAGGGGCCTGTGCAGATGTTGATATCGGCGGGCAAACGGTGCGCATTGCCGGTATCGCCAAAGGTTCAGGCATGATCGCGCCCGACATGGCAACGATGCTTGTGTATATCTTCACTGATGCTGCCTATGACCAAGGCGCTTTGCAGACGTTGCTGGGTGAGCTGACAGACGTAACGTTCAATGCCATCACGGTGGATAGCGATACATCGACATCCGATAGCCTGATGTTGGCTGCCACAGGGGCTGCCGGAGTGGATGCAACCGGAAACGAAGCGTTCAAGGCCGCGCTTCACGACGTCATGCGGGATCTGGCGCATCAGGTTGTGCGCGACGGTGAAGGGGCCACGAAATTTGTGGAAATCCGCGTGACCGGCGCAGCCAGCGACGCAGACGCCCATGTTCATGCGATGGCGATTGCCAATTCCCCCCTCGTGAAAACCGCCATTGCAGGTGAAGATCCAAATTGGGGTCGCGTCGTCATGGCGATCGGCAAAAGCGGGGCTGCCGCAAACCGCGATCTTCTGTCGATCAGGTTCGGTGATGTTCTGGTCGCGGAAAAGGGATGGGTCAGCCCAACCTACCGCGAGGAAGACGCGGCCGCCCACATGAAGAAACAAGACATCGTGATCAGCGTCGATCTTGGATTGGGGGACGGCAACAAGACCGTCTGGACCTGCGATCTAACCCACGGATATATCGAAATCAACGCGGATTACCGATCATGAAAATCGTATTGGTTTCTGCGGTGGCCTTGATCGACAAGGATGGTCGCGTCCTTTTGGCCCAAAGACCCGAAGGTAAATCCATGGCCGGACTATGGGAATTTCCCGGTGGCAAGGTCGAACCAGACGAAACCCCGGAAAACGCTCTGATCCGCGAGTTGGAAGAAGAACTAGGAATAAATACATGGTCTTCGTGCCTGGCACCGCTGACCTTTGCCAGCCACAGTTACGACGATTTTCATCTTCTCATGCCGCTATTTGCCTGCCGCAAATGGGAAGGCACCCCAATCGCGCGCGAGGGTCAGACCCTTAAATGGGTTCGTGCAAACGCCCTGCGGGATTATCCGATGCCACCAGCCGATATCCCCCTGATCCCAATCCTCAGGGATTGGCTCTAAGCGAGTTTCCACCCAGACTCCTCACACAGCGGCGAAATTTTTTCGAAATTTGTGAAAACTGTATATGTTTTGGAAACAATTTCTGCACTATTGTTTCTCAGATCGTGTGCAATAGGGGATGTATCATGCTTCGAACCATCACGATCGGCAGTTGCGTGTCGATTCAGGGAACGTTCGTCAAAAGTCTGCCAAACGGAAAGATTGCCGTCCAGGTGGGTAAAACGGTTTATGCTGGCAGGCCAGTTTGCGGAACCAAGGTGGCCTGAAACTACCTAGATGAAGAACGGAAAAAGGGCAGCGCGTCGCGCTGCCCTTTGTTTTTGGAACGATGATCCGAGATCAGTCGAGATTGCGTTCGATTTCTTCGCGTTCAAAGATTTCGATCACGTCGTTGGGACGGATATCATCATAATTTTCAAACGCCATACCGCATTCCTGACCGGACTGCACCTCGGCAACCTCATCCTTGAAGCGCTTGAGCGTTTTGAGCGTGCCTTCGTGGATAACCACGTTGTCGCGCAGCAAGCGAACACCGGCGGACCGGCGTGCAACGCCTTCTGTAACCAGACAGCCGGCAACCTTGCCGACGTTGGACACCTTGAAGACTTCCTTGATTTGCGCATACCCGATGAAATTCTCTCGGATTTCGGCGGACAGAAGGCCGCTCGCCGCTGCTTTCACGTCGTCAACCAGGTCGTAGATTACCGAATAATACCGGATCTCAACGCCCTTTTGGTTGGCGGTGTTGCGCGCAGATGCGTTCGCACGAACGTTAAAGCCCATGATCGGCGCGCCAGATGCTTCTGCCAGACCAACATCGGTTTCCGTGATGGCACCCACACCGGAGTGAAGGACGCGAACGCGCACTTCGTCGTTGCCAATCTTTTCCATCGCCTGAACGATCGCCTCGGCAGAGCCTTGCACATCGGCTTTGACCAGAATGGGCAGCTCGGCCACGTTTTCATCCGCCTTGGCCTTTGCCAAAAGCTGATCGAGCGTGGTTGCTGCACCTGCGGCCGCGCGTTTGTCTTTGGCCGCCTGGTGGCGATACTCGGCGATTTCGCGCGCCTGAGCTTCGGTCGAAACAACGTTGAGAACGTCACCCGCCTCAGGCGTGCCGTTCAGGCCCAGAACCTCAACCGGAACCGACGGACCGGCAACTTTCACACGTTCGCCACGGTCGTTTTCCATGGCGCGAACACGTCCCCACTGTTCCCCGACAACAAAGATGTCGCCTTGGTTCAGCGTTCCGTTTTCAACCAGAACCGTCGCAACCGGCCCACGGCCCACGTCGAGCTTGGCCTCGATCACGGCACCCTGTGCGGCCTTGTCTGGATTGGCTTTGAGTTCAAGGATCTCGGCCTGAAGCGCGATCGCTTCCAGCAGTTGATCCAGCCCCTGACCAGTAATCGCAGACACTTCAACATCCTGCACATCACCAGACATCTGCTCAACCACCACTTCGTGCTGAAGCAGAGCGGTGCGCACGCGCATCGGATCGGCGGCAGGTTTGTCGATCTTGTTGATTGCCACGATCATCGGCACCTTGGCCGCTTTGGCGTGGTTGATCGCTTCGACGGTCTGCGGCATCACCGCGTCATCTGCAGCAACGACCAGCACAACAATGTCAGTTACCTGCGCACCGCGTGACCGCATCGACGTAAATGCGGCGTGGCCCGGCGTATCGAGGAACGTCAGGATCTGGCCGTCGGAAGCCTCGACCTGATAAGCACCGATATGCTGGGTGATCCCACCTGCTTCGCCAGAGACAACCTTGGCATTACGGATCGCATCCAGAAGCGACGTCTTGCCGTGGTCGACGTGGCCCATCACGGTAATGACAGGCGGACGCGGCTTGAGATCTTCTTCCCTGTCTTCCTCCTGCTGAATAACGTCTTCGACATCCGCATCGGAGACCCGCACGACCTTGTGGCCGAATTCCTCGATGATGAGTTCAGCAGTATCGGCATCAATCGTCTGGTTCTGCGTGACCATCATGCCCATCTGCATAAGCGACTTGACCACGGCACCGACGCGTTCCGCCATACGGTTGGCAAGCTCGGAGACCACAATTGCTTCGGGCAGGCGGACTTCGCGAACAACCTTTTCGCGCTCCTGCGTTCCGCCCATAGCCTTCTGGCGCGCGCGCTCTTGCTTGCGCTTCATCGCGGCCATGGAGCGTTGGCGACCACCTTCACCGCCCGAAAGCGCCTGGTTCAACGTCAGCTTGCCGGACCGGCGACCATCGTCGCGGCCCTTGCTGGCGCGGGACTTGCGATCATCTGCTTCGCGGTCGCGGCGCGGCGGTGTTGCAGCAGGCGCGGCCTTGGGTGCGCGGGCCTCTTGCGCGGGTGCAGGGGCCGGAGCCTCTGCACGGGCGGCGGCAAGCTTGGCTTCCGCCTCGGCTTCAGAACGGCGGCGTTCTTCTTCTTCCGCCTTCTGCCGGGCCTTTTCTTCGGCTTCGCGTTGTTCACGCTCTTTTGCTTCGGCCTCGGCACGACGACGTTCGCGTTCTTCTGCGCGTGCCTTCTCGGCGGCCTCGCGCTGCGCGGCTTCTTCGGTTTCGCGGGCCTTGGCGGCTTGCAACGCCTTCAGGCGACGTTCCATTTCCGCATCGGAGATCCCGGCAGGACGGCGCGACGGATCACCGCCAGCCAATCCACCACCAGCACCGCTTTTGGCCGCTCCGGGCTTGGGGACAACCACACGCTTTCGTTTGGTTTCCACCACGACATTCTTGGTCCGTCCGTGGCTGAAACTCTGTTTCACGTTGCCCGGACGCGCGCCACTGCGCAAACCCAATGTCTTCTTGCCGTCACTATCGCTCATAAAGCTCTTTTTCCTTCCCGATGACCCCTGTCATCGTCCGTTTTAAGCCGCAGGCCCCTTAGGCGTTGGGCTTCCTCTACAACACGTGCGCTGAGTCCACCAGAGGAGAGCGCCGCATGTACCACAGTTTCGCGGCCAAAAGCCACTCCAAGCTCATCCGCCGTCAGCCAACCTATGTAGGTTCCATAATGCGGAGTGCTCAGCTTCGATTTTCCGCGGCCTGATCCATCGACCGCCTGAATCAGGACTGTGGCCACTTCCTTGGCCAGCCAATCCTTGGATTTTTCGTATCCGGACACAGCAGACCCGGACTTTCGCGCGAGACTTATCAAGTCCACTACCCTTCGGGCAAGACCTTGTTCCACCATATCCACCAGACCGTCCGGTACTGTGACCGTCTGTTTAAAGCCGCGCGCGAAGAGTTTCTTGGAAACGGCCTTATCCAGCGCATTGCGCGAGGACGCGACATAAACGCCGCGACCCGGCAGTTTGCCGGCGATATCGGGGACAACCTGACCATCCGGCCCCATGACGAACCGGACCAGGCCATAGCGCGGCTGCGCCTCGCCCGTGGCGATGCATTTGCGTTCGGGTCCGTCTTCCCGAACCTTGGATGCGCCTCCGCGACCCATGGCGAACCTCCGGGGCCTAAATCAGGCCCCGGTCTCCTCTTCGCTGTCTGCAGCTTCGGCATCAGCGTCTTCTTCGGTTTCGAATTCGGTGGGATCGACCCAGCCCAGCAGAACGCGCGCGGTCATAACCATGTGTTGCGCTTCTTCCAGAGACACGTCGAAAGGTTCAAGCAAACCGTCATCCTTGACGCGTTCGCCATTTTCGGTTGTCCAGCCACCCGCCAGTTCCCAATCGGCGCAGGTTGCGAAGTCTTCCAGAGTCTTGACACCGTCCTTGGCCAGAGCCTCAACCATCTGGGGGGTCAGGCCTTCAAATTCGACAAGACTGTCTTCGACACCAAGCGACCGCGCGTTTTCAAGCGCGGTGCGGTTCTGCGCCTCCAGATAGTCACGCGCACGCGCCTGCAATTCCTGTGCGGTCGCTTCGTCAACACCGTCAATTACCAACAGTTCGTCAACTTCGACATAAGCGACTTCTTCGAGGTTGGTGAAGCCTTCAGACACCAGCAACTGCGCAAAGAATTCATCAAGGTCCAGCGTCTCCATGAAGAGACCGGTACGTTCCTCGAATTCCTTCTGGCGACGGGCGCTTTCTTCGGCTTCGGTCATGATGTCGATATCAAGCCCGGTAAGCTGCGATGCAAGGCGCACGTTCTGACCCCGGCGGCCGATGGCAAGGCTTAGCTGTTCTTCGGGCACGACAACTTCAATCCGCTCGGCGTCTTCGTCAAGAACAACCTTGGACACCTCAGCAGGCTGAAGCGCGTTCACAAGGAACGTCGGCATGTCCTCATCCCATGGGATGATGTCGATCTTTTCGCCTTGCAGTTCGTTTACAACCGCCTGAACCCGGCTGCCGCGCATACCCACACAGGCCCCGACGGGATCAATAGACCCGTCATAGGAAATCACTGCAATCTTGGCACGGCTGCCCGGATCACGGGCGACGGCCTTGATGTCGATGATACCATCATAAATTTCGGGCACTTCCATCTTGAACAGTTCTGCCATGAATTCCGGCGCGGTCCGCGACAGGAAAATCTGCGGGCCGCGGGGTTCGCGGCGCACGTCCTTGATATAGACGCGGATACGATCACCGGGACGATAGGCTTCGCGCCCAATCTTTTCGTTCCGGCGCAGGATCGCTTCGCCCGAACCAACGTCAACGATGACGTTGCCGTATTCTTCGCGCTTGACCAAACCATTGATGATCGACCCGGCGCGGTCCTTGAATTCCTCATACTGGCGGTCACGCTCGGCTTCGCGCACCTTCTGCAGAATCACCTGCTTGGCGGATTGTGCGGCAATCCGGCCAAGCTCAACCGGCGGCACCTCTTCCACGAACTGATCGCCGACCTTGGGATCGTCCATATACTGGCGCGCCTGATCAACAGTCATTTCCGCCTGATAGTTTTCAAGAAGCTCTTCTTCGACCACGGTGCGCACGCGGGTGAACTTCGCCCGGCCTGTCTTGCGGTCGATGCTGACCCGGATATCCATCTCGGATCCGTAGCGGCTCTTGGCGGCACGGGCGAGGCTTTCTTCCATCGCTTCGACCACGAGACCGGGGTCGATCATCTTTTCGCGCGCCACTGCTTCGGCGGTCTGCAAAAGCTCTAGCTGGTTGGCAGAGGTAATGGCCATGGTTACTCCTCTTCGGACCCTTCGGTCACGATCTCATCGAATTGATCTTCGTTGATGGCACCAGAAGCTTTCTTCTGGCGCAGCATTTCCTGAATCAGGTCATCGGTCAAAACAAGCTTGGCATCGCTGAGCCAATCAAACTTGAGGCCGATGGTTACCTGTTCGCCCTGATCGTCGATATTGATCAGGACTTCGTCGTCTTCGATCCCGGCCAATTCCCCCTTGAAGCGGCGGCGGCCATCAATCAGGTCGGCGGTTTCAATCTTAGCTTCATATCCTTCGAACGTCTCGAAATCCTTCAAACGTGTCAAAGGGCGGTCGATGCCGGGGCTGGATACCTCAAGGGTATAGGCATCAAGAACCGGGTCTTCTACATCCAGAATCGCGCTTACGGCATTGGAAATCGCCGCACAATCATCAACCTCAATGCCACCATTCGGACGGTCAGCCATGATCTGAAGCGTTGTTGCCTTGCCAGACATCAGGCGCACCCGGACCAGCTCATACCCCAAGTCTTCGATGACGGGGGTTATGATCTCGGCCAGACGGCGGTCAATCGCGGCTTTGGCTATAAGGTCGTTCGACATTGGTCCAAACACAAAAAAACGGGCGCGCGGCCCGTCGTTAAATCCGGTGGAGCCTCAGGCAGGACCCGACGCGCCGCTGTTGAGGCGGGATATACGCGCGACGAAGCGAGTCTGCAAGCAGAAGTTCAGGCACCCCGAAATTGGCCCTCAGAGCATCCACCATCGTTCGGAGATTCGCCCGTCATCCAGTGGCAGCCGCCCCCCGATCAGACGTGGTCGGGCCAGCCCTGCCCGCGCTGCCAGTTCGATCCGCGCAGCGTCCGGATAAAGGAAAAGGTCAGATCGCGCGGCAAGACCCGATGGCTCGGGCAGCTGGGCCACGTCGACATACCCTTCGCGCAAAGCTTCTGCACGGACAGCTGCATCGGGGATCACAGCAACTTCGACGGTCTCAAACCACCCCGCGCGACCATCCTTGTAATGCGCCGCACAACGTTTTCCGATGAACCCGCGCCCGTCTGTATAAGACGAGACATGATAAAGACCGGTGCCGATCCTTTCATCCAAGTTGCCCGCGGGCCGAATGGCCAGCGCAGGATCGGCAAGTATCAGCGGCAGATCACCCAGCGGAAGATCGGTATCAATGCGAACCGTCCACTTCGAAACCGCCGTAACAATCAGATCCTGTCGCGAAATCGTCAGCGATTCGACCACGTCCTCCGCTGTCATGTGGCGGCCATCGTGGAACATCGCATCGCGCCGCAGATCAAACTCCCAAGACCTTGAATCGGCGTCCACCCGCCATTCCGTCGCCAGTTCACCACGCAACGCACCGTCTGCGCCAACCTCGGTCAGGGTATCGAAAACGGCGGCGCGCATGATCAATTCAAGGCTTTGGCCGTCGCGTGGCACAGCAATCCGCAACCGTCCACCGTGGCGTGGACCGGCCTGCGCCGATAGCCCTGTAGCAGAAAGAAGAGCCGCCGCGGCACCGGATGTAAACAAGGCGCGTCGGTCGATACGGCCGGTCATTGCATCGCCTCACCGATTTGATCCATCGCACGCACCAATTCTGCACTGATACCCGGTTCGGAAAGGGCATGACCTGCATTGCGCACCATACGCAAAGACGCATTGGGCCAACGTTCGGACAACTTGTAGGCGGACACCGGCGGGCAGATCATGTCATAGCGCCCCTGAACGATCACGCCGTTGATATGCGCGATCCGATCCATCTGCGCCAGAATTTGGCCATCGAATTCAAGAAAGCCACCGTTGATGAAGTAATGGTTCTCGAGCCGAGCAAAAGCGCGCGCGTAATCCCCCGGACCTTCGCCCGCTGAACCGCTGGAATAAATCGAGGCCAGCGCGTTTTCCCAAGAGGACCATGCGCGCGCAAACTGAATTTCCTGCGAAAGATCACCGCTGAACAACCGCCGGTGATAGGCCGCGATCAGATCGTCATGCTCGTCCTCGGGGATCAGTTTCGTGAATCGTTCCCACACCTCGGGCCAGAATTTCCCGGCACCACCGCCATAGAACCACTGCAATTCTTCCTGCGTCATCAGGAATACGCCCCGAAGGACAATATTGGTCACGTGTTCCGGATGCGTCTGTGCATAAACAAGCGACAGTGTCGCGCCCCAGCTTCCGCCAAAGACAACCCAGGCCGGAATATCCAGCGCCCGACGTATATGCTCGATATCCTCGACCAGATGCCAAGTCGTGTTGTTGGCAACTGCCGCATGAGGCCGCGACCGGCCACAGCCACGCTGATCGAATAGAATCACCCGAAAAATCTCTGGATCGAAATATCGCCGCATCGCCGGGCTGCACCCGCCACCGGGGCCACCATGCAGCACCACCACGGGGATTCCCTTGGGGTTGCCGCATTGTTCGACATAAATTTGATGCCCTTGGCCAACATCCATCATCCGCTGATCGAACGGATCGCTCGGCGGGTAAAGATACTGAACTGCGCGCTTTTGGTCCGGGAACTTGTCCATTACTGCCCTATATAGAAGGAAGCGCAAAAAAAGCACATGGAGACAGGAATGCAAGGCCAACAAACCACCGTTGACCCCTCGGAGATCGCAAAATTCGAAGCGATGGCCGCAGAATGGTGGGATCCCAAAGGAAAATTCAAGCCTCTGCACATGCTGAACCCTTGTCGGCTGGACTATATCACGTCCCAGATTGCCGGGGAATTCGATCGTGATCTTTCGGGCGACTCACCTTTTGCCGGGTTGAGAATACTCGATATCGGGTGCGGCGGCGGCCTTTTGTGCGAACCGATGGCGCGTCTTGGTGCCACGGTCGTGGGTGCTGACGCCGCAGAACGCAACATCCCCGTGGCGCAGGTCCATGCCGAACAATCCGGCCTGACAGTGGATTATCGCCACACCACGGCCGAAGCGATGGCCGAAGCGGGTGAACAATTCGATGTCGTCCTCAACATGGAGGTCGTCGAACACGTGGCCGACCCGTTGGCCTATCTCACCGCATGCCGTCAGTTGCTCAAACCGGGCGGGCTGCACATCTGTTCGACGATCAACAGAAACCCCAAGAGCTTTGCTATGGCCATCGTCGGGGCGGAATATGTGATGCGCTGGCTGCCCAAGGGCACACATGAATGGTCCAAGTTCATCACACCCGATGAATTGTTCGAATTGCTGACACAGGCGGGAATGAATCCAGTTGATCGCAAGGGGTTTGTCTTTAACCCCGTGACATGGGCATGGCGACTGTCCAGCCGTGACCTCAGCGTGAACTACGTGACCACGTCCCTTAAACCCGCCTGACCCCGATCAACTTCGGTCCATGACCGTCCGTAACCCGCGCAGCACCGGGAGGGCCGAGCGGACACGATCTTCGCCAAGTTTTTCAACCACTTCACCGATCATGGGCGAAATGGCGGAAATTGCCTGTTCTCGTGCGCGGCGGCCTGCGGGGCTGATCGCAACCAGCTTGCGGCGCGCATCATCCCAATCAGGCCGGATATGCACATACCCGGCCCATTCCAGCTTGCTCAACGTATTGGTCATCGCCCCGCGCGTGACATGAAACACTTTGGCGAGCTGCGCTGGCGTGCGTTCGTCGGCCACAAAATCGAGATGATTAAGCACTGAGAAGTGTGACAGTTCCATGCCCTTGGGCATGGCCTTGGACAACCTGTTGCGCAACAACTGGTCGGTGGTGATGATTTCACTGAACAGGGCAACCGCGATGGCTTTGGTATCTTCGCTCATGTCGGGCCGCCAAATTCCCGGATATGGGTCAGGGATGGCACTTTGGCGCGGGCCTCGGCGACGGCGTCGGTGTCGATCTCAAACATGAAAACGCCCGCTTCGGTGCCTGCATCCAGAACAACCTCGCCCCAGGGCGACACAACCATACTGTGCCCGTGCGTCTTGCGCGCTTTGCCGCCCGATGTCGGGTGCGTGCCGGTCTGTGCAGGGGCCAGGATGAAACAACCGGTTTCAATCGCCCGTGCGCGCAGAAGACTTTCCCAATGGGCGACCCCGGTAACAGGCGAAAACGCCGACGGCACGCTGATCATCGTGGCACCGTTGAGCGCGAGGCGCTGATAAAGCATGGGGAACCGGATATCGTAGCAAATCGTCAGGCCCAACATTCCCCAGGGCGTCGAAGCCACGACCGCTCGATCACCCGGGCGATAGCCCGCCGATTCGCGATAGGTTTCTTCCGCTGATACCTGCACGTCGAACATATGAATCTTGTCGTATCGCGCCAGAATATCGCCGCCGGATCCGATCAGGAATGATCGGTTGGCAAACCGCCCGTCCGCATCATCGGTTTTCAAGGCCAGCGACCCGATAAGAACGGTCAGACCGTTTTCCGCCGCAGCGGCGCGAATGGCGCGAAGCGTTTCGTCATCTGCCTCTTGGCACAGCACATCTTGCTGCCGGGCTCTGCTGCTAGACACACAGTTGGTCACTTCCGGCGTCAGGACAAACTGCGCCCCCAAGCCCGCCGCGTGCGCCAAATCAGCGATCACCTGCGCGCGGTTTGCGGCAGGATCGTCAGAAGAGGTCAGCTGAAGCAGCGCCCCTTTCATGATCAGCTCAACATCGGATCAAGCTTGCCCGCGCGCTCGAGCGCATAAAGCTCATCGCAGCCGCCTACGTGCACATCTCCGATAAAGATTTGCGGAACTGTATGCCGTCCCCCGGCACGTTCCATCATCTCGGGTTTACGATCAGGTGCGGCCCAGACATCAATCTCGGAAAAGGTGACGCCCTTCTGGTTCAACAAGCGTTTGGCCGCGTGGCAAAAGCCGCACAGCGGGGAGGTGTAGATTTCAACATTCGGCATGAATTTGGATCCCGGGACAAAATATTCCGTTTCCATAAACCTAGGGCGTCTTGGCCGCGCGCGCCAGTGCTACCACGGACACCTTTGCCGCACCTGCATCCAAACAGGCGCGGGTTGCCTCAAAAAAGGTGGCGCCCGATGTCATCACATCATCCACAATGACAATATGGCGGCCACCTATCTGGATTTTCCCCTTGGCGCTGGCTTCCATGGTTTGGCGCAAAATATGCATTCGCTCGCTTGGGCTGGAATGATCCAGCGATGCCGTCCGCACCCGCCGCCGCAATGCATCTGGCAACACCTCGCATGTCGATTGCTGCGCCATCGCCTGTGCGAGCAATGCCGATTGATTGAACGTGCGCCGGAAAAATCGTGTCCAGTGCAACGGGACCGGCACAAGAAGAGTATCGGGCGTCAGAATATCGGAAATCGCCCGAACCATCCAAAGCCCCGCCATCCGCGCAATATCATGGCGGTCGCCGTGTTTAAGGCTCAGAACAATCCTGCGGCCCTTGTCACGATAGATCAGCGCCGCACGCCCCGATGCCCAGTTGCGCGGGTGCCGCAAGCAGTCATCACACACAATGGCCGCGTCCGGATCGCGCGGACCGTGCTGCGGGATGCCGCACATGTCACAGCATACGCCACCGATAAACGGTGTGTCCCGCCAACATGGACCACATAGCGCATTGGTGCTGTCCACGATTTCGCCGCAAGCCAGACAGGCCGGCGGAAACAGAACCGAAAGCGCCGTTTGAAATCCCTCATGCATCAGACTAGCTTGCGCTCATGACTGGCGCTTCTCCCTTGATTGACCGATCCACCCTGCTGCGGCACCGCGCCCGCGCGCGGGTTGAAACGCATTTCCTGAACGATGCCGTAATAGATGAAGTTCAGGATCGCCTTGAAATGGTTAACAGAACCTTTCTATCACCCGCTGTGGTGACGCCGTTCCCCGATCAATGGCGCAAAATCCTGCCCGATGCGCGCATCGTCAACGACAACGAAATCCTTGATCTCGAAGTCGGTTCGCATGATCTGGTGGTTCATGGGTTTTGCCTGCATTGGGCGAATGATCCCGTGGGCCAGATCATCCAATGCCGCCGCGCTCTGCGCGAAGACGGACTGTTCCTGTCGGTCAGCCTCGGCGGTCAAACACTGGCCGAACTGCGCGCAGCGCTGGCCGAAGCAGAAATTCAGATTTACGGCGGGCTGTCTCCGCGCGTGTTGCCGATGGCGGATATCCGGGATTCCGGGGCGCTGTTGCAACGTGCCAACCTTGCCCTCCCAGTCGCCGACAGCAACACGATTTCAGCGGAATACCGCGATGTGTTTCATCTGATGCATGATTTGCGCGCGATGGGCGAAACCAATGCACTGGCCGAACGCGTGCGCAGGACAACCCGCCGATCTCTCTTTGAGAGCGCCAATGAGATATATCGCGCCAGCTTCCCCGGTGACTGTGGGCGCATTCGCGCAAGCTTTGAGCTTGTCACCCTTACCGGATGGGCACCGGCTGCGTCGCAACCCAAACCGCTGCGTCCCGGTTCGGCGATGGAACGCCTTTCGGACGCGCTGAATACCAAAGAAACCAAGCTGATTGATTGACGAACGCCGAAAAGCGGTTATCTCGTCGCAAATCCTGCCAAAAAATCGGATCCGATGATGCTCGACACGACCAAGACGGCCACCTGCCCCGCACATGCGCCCGCAGATCACCCGCCGGTTCCGGCGGCCAAGGTGGGTATCCTCCTTGCAAATCTGGGAACGCCGGACAATCACGACTACTGGTCGATGCGCCGGTATTTGAACGAATTCCTGTCTGACAAGCGCGTCATCGACTACAGCGCGTGGCTGTGGCAGCCGTTGCTGCAACTGGTTATCCTGACCAAGCGCCCGTTCACTTCCGGCGCGGCCTATCGATCCATCTGGAACGAAGCGGACAACGAAAGCCCGCTGATGACCATCACCAAACAGCAAACCGCCAAGATCAAGCAATCCATGCACGATCTCTATGGCGATGACGTCATGGTTGATTTTTGTATGCGCTATGGCAACCCATCGACCAAATCCAAGGTCCGCGCCATGGTCGAAGCCGGATGCACCAAGATCTTGTTCTTCCCGCTTTATCCCCACTACGCGGGTGCGACGTCCGCCACAGCCAATGATCAATTCTTTCGCGCACTGATGGAAGAAAAATGGCAGCCCACCACCCGCACCGTAGAGCCATATTTTGCCCATCCGCTCTATATCGACGCGCTCGCCAAATCGGTCGAAAGAGCCTACGCAGGGCTTGAGAAGAAACCAGACATTCTGGTGTGTTCCTATCACGGCGTCCCACAACGATACCTGATGGAAGGCGATCCTTATCACTGCCAGTGCCAGAAAACGACGCGGCTTCTCAAGGAACGGCTGGGATGGGCGGATACAGACATCACCACCACCTTCCAATCCCGCTTTGGTCCCGAAGAATGGTTGCAGCCCTATACCGTGGAAGAAGTCGCACGCCTCGCGGAAGGCGGCAAAAAGAATATCGCGGTCTGCGCCCCCGCCTTTTCAGCCGATTGCATCGAAACGCTTGAAGAGATCAACGAAGAGATCAAGGAGAGCTTTGAAGAAGCAGGCGGCGAGGAATTTACCTATATCCCCTGTCTCAACGATGACGATGCCCATATCGCCGCGCTGTCCGCCGTTATCCAGGACAACCTCAAGGGATGGCTGGGTTGACCCGGAGCCACGGCAGACATCGAAACACGAAAAAAGGCGGTGGAAAACTCCACCGCCTTTTTCTTCTCACAAGGTGAGAATATCAGTCGTTTGCAACAGCAGCGGCCACGACGACCAGCAGCAGCAGCGGAAGCAGGATGCCCGAAGAGGAGCTGGATGCTTCTTCAACGATCACGGGTGCTTCTACAACCGGCTCCGACAGGTTGCCGGCGAATGCGGTCGAAGCAGCAGCGGAGAGCGCAGCGGCGAGAACGAGTTTCTTCATGTTAACCTCCAGTAATTGCACGGCGCAAAAATTGGGCCATGCATCTTAGACTTACCTCGTAGTTTTTTCTAATCCGCATTTCCAAGCGATTGCAATTACCGTTTACCAAACTTCCCCCGTGGAAGCGCATAATGTCGTCATATTAGCAACACTTGTGTGCCTACTTTGGTCATCGCGAACAGCTCTGCGATGTGTTCGTTATAAAGCCCGACGCATCCATTCGAAGAACGACGCCCGATCTTGCGTGTGTCGTGGGTGCCGTGGATTCGGTAATATGTCCACCCAAGATAAAGAGCGTGCGTGCCCAGAGGGTTTTCTGGTCCCGGCGGAATATAGGATGGCCATTCGGGATTCCGTTCCAGCATGGCCGGCGTCGGGCGCCAGCTGGGCCCCTCGACCTTGCGCACCACGGATGTGCGGCCACGTCGGGTGAGGTCTTCGGTCAATGGAACGGAAGAAGGATAAAGTTTGTAGGTCGCGCCATCCTCGCTCCAGAAATGCAGCGCGCGTGACGATATATCGACAAGAACGGCACCATTCCGCAGGGTGTCAAAGAACGGTCGCCAGTCCATGGATCGAAAGCTCGAGATATTGCGTCGGACGGATTGGGACAGGTCCCGCTCTACTTCTGTCGTTGCAGCGGAGTTATAGCTTTGGGCAAACGCCGGGCTGGCCACCAAAGACGCAGCCCCAGCAATGAATCCACGCCGCGTCGGCGTGCCGGGTGCTTGCTTCATGGGATTTTCCCTTTTCAAATCGTGCTCGATCGGCTCCAAACCCTAGTGCCGGAAAGCCTCAATCGCAATTCAAACCATTGAGAGCAGATCAGATGACAGATTTGTGGGTTTGAATACTGCAAGGCTCCACGATATTGCCTGTGCTGTCTCTTTGGGAGGGTTCCTCATGTTCCGCTTGATTTCTGTTCTGCTGATTGCCGGTCTTGGCCTTGCCGCGTGCGAGACGACCCAAACACCGCCACAGATCGGCACCGATGGCAAACCGCTGCCCAAGGTTTACAGGATCAAGCCCAATGACACCGCCAAACTGCAGTTCCGCATGCTTGATTCGGTGAACGCACTGCGTCAGGCATCGGGTCGCGGGGCAGTCGAACTTGACGCCAAGCTGAACGCCGCGGCGGCCACCCATTCGCGGGATATGTCGGTTCAGAACCGCCCGTGGCACTTTGGGTCGGACGGGTCTTCCCCGCTGGATCGGGTGCGCCGGGTCGGATACCTGGGCGAACTGCTGGGCGAAGTGATCTCGGAAACCTACGAGACAGAAACCGAAACGCTGGCCGCATGGATGGAAACACCCACAACGCGTGCCGTCATTTTGGAACAACGCGCCAGCGAAATGGGCTTCGCGTGGTTTCAGGAACCCAACGGTAAAATCTGGTGGACCCTCGTGATGGGCACGCCTTTGGGCAACTCGGCCGGTTTGGAGCCTACGGCCGAATAGTGATGATCGTGCCCTTGTTCACCATCGCGTAAATTTCTTCGATTTCTTGGTTACTTACAGCGATGCACCCTGCTGTCCAATCTGGCCCTTTGACCTTCTGGCGATTGGGCTGCCCGTGAATAAAGATATCGCCACCCGGACTTTTACCCATGGCCTTGGCGGCCATGCGATCCTGCGTGTTGGGATAGGAAATCCCTACCGACAGATGAAACTGTGAATTGGGATTGTGGCGATCAATCCGGTAAGTGCCTTCCGGTGTCTTGCCATCGCCTTCTATGCGTTTGTGGCCTGTCGGTGCAAACCCCAGATCGACCTTGTATTCGCGCAGCACTGTTTCGTTGTGCAGCAGATACATCTTGCGCGCACCCTTGTTGACGACAATCGAGGTCACCTCTGGCCCGTTATAGCGGCGCACCCTCGGCGCGGTGCCTATTCCACACCCCGCAAGAGCCATGGAGCCCAGCCCCAGCAATGTGAATGTTCTGCGTTTCAAGATATTGCCTGCCTCGATCTTGTTTTCCGGTGTCCTACACCAGCCTCGCCAGTGGTCAAAATCACTTTTTCGCGGCGTCTTCCTTGGTGGCTTTCGGAGCATCTTGCAACCGGGCTTCGATTGCAGTCAGCCGGGCCAGAACCTCGTCGCGATACGCATCGGTTCTTTCGCCTTCATCGGCAGAATGGGCATCCTGCATGGAATTCACGATCAAACCAACAAGCAGGTTCACCACCGCAAAAGTCGTCATCATGATGAACGGGACAAAGAACGCCCACGCATAGGGATAGATTTCCATCACTGGGCGCACGATCCCCATGGACCAGCTTTCCAGCGTCATGATCTGGAACAATGAATACGCCGAATATCCCAGCGTTCCGAACCAATCGGGGAACGTATCGCCAAAGAGCTTGGTCGCCATCACCGACCCGATATAAAAGATGATCCCCATAAGCAGAAAAACGCTTCCCATACCGGGAAGGGCCGTCACAAAGCCTTCGACCACGCGGCGCAGGCTTGGCGCGACGGAAATCACCCGCATCACCCGCAAAATCCGCAACGCCCGCAACACCGAAAGGCCCTGAGCCGCTGGAACAAGGGCAATGCCAACGATCACGAAATCAAAGATATTCCATCCGCTACGAAAGAAACGCGGGCCCAGCGCGAACAGCTTGGCCGCCAGTTCGATCACGAAAATCGCAAGGCACAGGTTATCCAACAGGTGGATCACCCCACCCACGCGCGACATGATCGTGTCCGACGTTTCCATTCCAAGCAGCACAGCATTCACCAGAATGACGCCGATAATGAAATTGCTGACGGCTGGCTTGCTGAGCCAATCGGCAAGTCTTTCGCGAAGTTGCATGGGTTGGAGGCTCCTTGGGCTAGGTTTCGCTCTTCTTATCCAAACCGAAAGCAGCGACAAGTTCGATATGAGGGGACCAACGGAACTGATCCACCACCTGCACATGATGCAGATGATACCCGGCATCAATCAGAACACGCGCCTCGCGGGCAAAGGTCACCGGATTACAGGAAACAAAGGCAATCGCCGGTATCCCGGATTTGGCCAGCGTTTCCACCTGCGCCTGCGCGCCCGCGCGCGGCGGGTCGATAACGGCAGCGTCATATCGGGTCAGATCTTCGGCCATCAGCGGATTACGGAACAGATCGCGGACCTCGGTCGTCACCTGTTTGAGCCCCTGCGCATTACGCCAGCCATGGTCCAGCGCCTCGATCATCGCGGCGCTACCCTCGACGGCATGCACCTGCGCGTCCCGCGCAAGTGGCAGGGCAAAGGTGCCGCACCCGGCAAACAGATCAATGATCCTGCCCGCTCCTTGGGTCACCTCATTCACGCCCGCGCGCAATGCGGTCTCCCCATGTTCGGTTGCCTGAAGAAATGCCCCCGGCGGCGGGACAACCGCGATTCCATCAAAGTCCTGACGGGGCGGCGTGCGCTGGGCGATTGGCTCGTCCTCCCACACCAGCCGGGTCAATCTATGGTCTTCTGCCAACCCCCCGAGGATCACTCGCAAGGGGCCATCCAGTGGCTTGCCACCGCTGACCATGACATCCAGGCCGCCGCTGCTCAGCGTGCAATGAACGCTAAGGGTTGCCTTGCGGCTTGCACCCGTGGCCGCCAATGCGTGGGCAAGATCCAGACCCGGCTTCAACCCTGCGTCCAGCAAGTGGCAATCGGGCACAGGCACTATGGTATCAGACGCGCGCCCATGAAAGCCCACCGTCGTGCCCTTCTTGGTCCGTCGCGCCGCAAAGGTGGCGCGGCGGCGGCTGTGGGATGGCGACGTGGCGATTGGCCTGAATACGGCGTCGATCCCTTGGGCTGACAGGGCACGGCGGACGGCATCCTGCTTCCAATCCGCTACAAACGCGTCAGAAGCGTGTTGTAACTGGCACCCGCCACATCCCTTGTAATGCGGACACGGGGGTTTCACGCGGTCGTCCGACGGCGTTTCAATACGCACATCGGTCAAGCTCTGGCCCGATAGGGTGCCGGTCGCGACCTCACCGGGTAGGGCACGCGGGACATAGACAGGGCCGGACGCGATCCCGTCCCCCTGCATGCCCAAGCGTTCGATTTGATAGGTTGTCATACTGCCCTGATAGCCGCAGCCGTCAGGCGCGAAAAGATCATTCCGCCGCCCGCGCCCGAATGAATCCGCCGGATTGCCGATCCCAGTATTGAGCATAAAGCCCACCAAGCGCGCGCAATTCATTATGTGTGCCGGCTTCCACGATGCGCCCTTCGTCCATGACGATGATACGGTTCATCTCGGCCAAGGTGGACAACCGGTGCGCAATGGCCAGCACCGTCTTGCCCTCCATCACCCTGTGCAGGGCTGACTGGATCGCGGCTTCGACTTCACTGTCCAGAGCACTTGTGGCTTCGTCCAGAACAAGGATCGGCGCATCCTTGAGGATCGCGCGCGCCAACGCGATGCGCTGCCGTTGTCCACCGCTCAGCTTCACACCGCGTTCGCCAAGGTGTGCGTCATAACCTTCACGCCCCAGATGATCCCGTAATCCCGTTATGAATTCATCCGCTTCGGCCTTTTGCGCGGCAATGGAAATCGCGTCGTCGTCGGCATCGGGGCGGCCATATTTGATATTGTCCCGGGCCGACCGGTTGAACATCGCGGTTTCCTGCGTGACCATTCCGATCTGTCGTCGCAAGCTTTCCTGTGTCACCTCGTCAATGGGTTGACCGTCAATCGTAATCCGGCCTGCTTCCGGCGCATAAAGCCGCAACAGCAACGCCACCAGCGTGGACTTGCCCGCGCCCGAAGCGCCGACTATCCCCAGTTTTTCACCGGGATGGATGGTCAGGGAAATATCATCAATTCCCCCGCCCTGGCGGCCATAGCGAAAAGATACGTTTTCAAAGCTGATCCTGCCGCCATCAACAGCAAGGTCCGGCGCACCCGGAGCATCGTCGTTACGGACCGGATGGGTCAGGGTTTTCATTCCGTCTTCGATCTCGCCCACGTTGGAATAAATCGCCATCAACGTGAAGCTGACCCAGCCCGTCATCTGCGCGATGCGGATCGACACCGCCCCGGCAGCCACGATATCGCCCTCGCTGGCCCCGCCATCGCGCCACAACAACAGGGTGCTGCCCATCAACAACACCGGCAAAACGCCCGCAAGGAACATCAGGGCGAACCTGAAGCCAGCCGCGACATATCCGAATTCCACTGCCCTGCGCCGGAACTGCTCCATCGCGCCCAGCGCGGCGCGATCTTCGTGATCGGCATGGGCAAACAACTTTACGGTCTTGATGTTGGTGATCGTATCGACCACCTGCCCCGATACCATCGCCCGCGCCCCTGCACGGGCACCTGATCGTGCGCGAACACGCGGCAGGAACAAACGGATGACAGCAAAATATCCGACAAGCCAAACAATGAATGCCACCGCGACCCAGCCGTCAATTGCGGCCAACAGCACAATCGACCCGACCAACGATGCCAGCGCAAAGGCAACAACGTTGATCACCTCGGTCACAACATCGGTCACCGCGCGCGCGGTCTGCATTTGTTTCTGGGCGATGCGACCGGCGAAATCGTCGTCAAAGAATGTCACCGATTGACCAAGCGTCCAGCGATGCAACCGCGACAGGACCAACGGGTTTGTATTCGGTTGAACGAGAATGGAATTCGACGCCGATGATAAACCGAACAAAATGGGGCGGACCAACAGGAAAAAGACGACCGCGCCTACGATCACCACCAAATTCGGCGCGTCAAAGATCGCATCGGGACCGTTGCCTATAACCGTGTCCACCACCAGCCCAAGGATCAGCGCCGTGCCTGCCTCCATCGCGCCCGCCATCGCCGAAAACATCGCCGCAAGGAAAAGAACCGGCCATGCCCCCGAAAGACACCAGACCATAAAAGCGCCCATCCGGGTTGGCGGCGGTCCGTCTGCGGGGCGAAATGCGTCGATCAGAAAGGCAAATCTCATTCCGTGGCCTCTTGCGTTCCGATAAAACCGCCAGATTGACGATCCCAGAACGCGGAATATAGCCCGCCCTTGGCCAAAAGCGCGGAATGTGTGCCTTCTTCGACGATGTGGCCATCGTCCAGCACCAGAATACGGTCCATGCGGGCAATCGTTGACAGGCGGTGCGCGATGGCGATCACCGTCTTGCCCTCCATCATACCATACAGCGTTTCCTGTATTGCGGCTTCGACTTCGCTATCCAGCGCGCTTGTTGCTTCGTCCAGCAACAGGATCGGCGCATTCTTGAGGATCACCCGCGCCAGCGTCACCCGCTGTCTTTGGCCACCGCTCAGCTTGACACCCCGTTCCCCAACATGGGCGTCATATCCCACGCGGCCCTCTGGATCCTCGAGAGTTTGGATAAATTCATCCGCCTCTGCCTGACGCGCGGCCTCTTTCATCTCGGCCTCGGTCGCATCGGGACGCCCATAAAGGATGTTGTCGCGCACAGACCGGTGCAAAAGCGAACTGTCCTGCTGCACCATGCCGATGTTGCTGCGCAAACTGTCCTGTGTGATGTCGCGAATGTCCTGCCCATCAATCAGAATGCGCCCCTGTTCTACGTCATAGAACCGCAGCAACAGCTTGACCAACGTTGACTTTCCGGCCCCCGACCGCCCGATGAGGCCCACTTTTTCGCCCGGCCGGATTGTCAGGCTAACCCGATCCAGCCCACCGGTGTCGCGACCATAGTGATGCGATACGGCGTCGATCTCGATCTTGCCCTCGGTCAATACCAATGGTTGGGCGTCCGGGCCATCAACCAGATCAATGGGCTGAGCAATCGTTTCCATCCCTTCGGCAACGACCCCCAACTGACGAAAGAATGAGGTCAACGCCCACATGATCCACCCGGTCATCGCATTCAGCCTCAGCGTCAATGCCGTCGCCGCCGCCACGATCCCCACAGATGCCGACGCATCGACCCACAAGAGGATCGCCCAACCGACAACGCCCACGATCAGCAAGCCGTTCAACGTGACCAGAGCCAGATCCATAAGGGTGAAAATCCGCATTTCCTTCTGAAAGGTGGTGCGCGAACGTTCAATCGCCTCTTGGGCATATTCAAGCTCGCGGTCGTGATGGGCGAACATCTTGACCGAATGGATATTGGTATAACTGTCGACAACGCGCCCGGTCACAGCCGACCGCGCGTCTGATGCCTCTTTCGAGGCCGGGCCGATCCGGCGCACTGTCCAAAGCACAAGGCAGCCATATAGCCCGAACCAGATCAGCAGCGGCAACATCAAACGCGGATCGGCAACCGAGAGAAGGATTGCCGCCCCGATCAGGTAGGCCAAAGAAAAGGAAATGGCGTCAAAGACCTGAAACACCACCTCGCCCGCGGCAGGCGGCGTCTGCATGATCCTGTTGGCAATGCGTCCGGCAAAATCGTTTTCAAACCATCCCACCGATTGCCGAAGCACGTGCTTGTGAGCGCGCCATCGGATCAACGTGCCGAAGTTCGGCAACACCGCGTTGTTCAGCAAGGCCACATCCACTGCCTGTAGCAATGGCCGAAGCACCAGAATGAAAGCCGCCACCGCCATCAGTTCAAACCCATGGTTTTCCATGAATCCGACAGGCCCAACCGCCAAAAGATCAACGATCCGGCCCATGTAAAAGATCAACCAGACCTCGATAGCGGCCACAACGATGGACATCAGACCGGTGATCATAAACACCCGGCGGAACGGGCGCGCATATTCCATCATAAATGGGCCGAGCCGCGTCGGCGGTTTGTCGCGTTCTTCGTATGGAACGTAAGGATCGACCAGATTTTCAAAAAATTTGAACAACACAAACACATCGCAGGCAAGGGAAGCAAAGATCGCTTGCCGTTGGATATAGCGCGTTCACCGCCGGGAAAACAGCGCCCTCACGGCAAGGACAAAAGGGCCGAGCGATCCAATGTGAAATCGGATGCGATCCACGCGTCTTCCAATCCGCGCAATCGTGCGCCCAGCGCCGCACCTGAATAGGCGGGCATCAAGTCAGCAGCAACCACGGGAAACCGCGCCGCAGCGCCGCGTTTGGCCAAGTTTTCGAAGTCTGGCGGCATAGGCTGTTCCAACAGGGCCGCGCGCAACAAAAGCACGTCTACCGCCAGATCAGCCCCATGCCGATAGCCCAGAACAGCGGCGGCTTCGCCTGATCCGACCGCATCGCGCAACAAATCAAGCCTGCGCATTTGTGCCTTTGACAGTCGCAGATCAGGGGCCGCGCCCGCGCAAATCGCCGCCAACCTACGGATTGCATCCGGTGCGCGCCCATCTTCAAGGTGAACCAGCGGTGCCAATGCCCGATCGTCCGCCCCCGGCAAAACCGCGGTCAAAACCCCCGCTTGCCGCATCGTCGCTACTGATGGTGCCGGATCAGGGGCCAACAAAAGCTTGCATACCTCGGCCCCGACCCTTTCCCGCGACAGACGCGACAGCCCTTCGAGATCGCCAGCAATGGCAGCAACAGCGTCTGCATCCGGGCCTTCGGTCGCATCGCCGTACCATGCGTGAAACCGAAAGAACCGAAGCGCGCGCAAATAGTCTTCGCGCAGGCGCGCAGATGCGTCACCGATAAACCGCACATGACGCGCAGCCAGATCAGATATCCCGCTTCCCAATGGATCAAACACCTGACCCCGCGCATCCGCATAAAGCGCATTCATCGTGAAATCACGACGGGCAGCGTCTTCTTCGACACGATCAGCAAACGCAACAACAGCGTGCCGCCCGTCGGTCTGGATATCTTTGCGAAACGTCGTGGTTTCCACGGGCACGCCATCAAGGACAAGCGTTACGGTCCCGTGGTCTATTCCTGTGGGCACCACGCGAATGCCCGACGCCTTGGCCAACCGCATCACATCATCGGGTCGGGCATCTGTCGACAGATCAAGATCGCTGGCTGGCACACCAAGAAGATCGTTCCGCACGCATCCGCCTACAAACAAGGCAAGAAATCCCGCGTTTTCGAGCATCGCTGCCGCGCCCTGGGCCGCCGCCGCAGTAATCCAGGTGCCCTGCAGCCTTGTCATTGGCCTATCCGCGCGGCCAACCCGCGCAGAATTCGCGCGGTCGCACCCCAAATGTAATAAGGCCCCCATGGGACAGTGAAATAGTGCCGCCGATGCCCACGCCAGCGCCGCGCCTCAATCCGGTAGTTCCCTTCATCGAGAAGAAAGGACAAGGGCACCTCGAAAACCTCATCGACCTCATCGGTTTCGGGCGCGTAATCGAACTGCTTTTCAATCAAGGCCAAAACGGGTGTCACGTCAAAGCCGGTCACGGTCTCGTGGCTGGGCAACGTGCCCAACACGCGCGCATGGCCATGCGGCAATCCCACCTCTTCCCACGCTTCGCGCAGGGCAGCGGCGATAACGTCGACATCTTCGGGATCCTGCTTGCCACCGGCAAACGCGATTTGCCCCGGATGATGCTTGAGCCGCGATGACCGCTTGGTCAGCATCACCCGTGGCTCGCGGGCGGTCACGTCAATCGCAACAAGAACACCCGCCGGTCGCAAGACCCGGCCTTCGGGCAGCGCGAAATCAGGGTTCAGATCGAAATCCGATGACCCGGCACCGGCGCTGTCCAGCGCCGCAAGCAATCGTGCCTCAAGCCTCTGCATCACCATCGGGAGACCCCGCTTCAAAACCAACCGTCGCCGGATCAAGATCGTAGTGAGCCCCGCAGAACTGGCAATCCGCGGTCACGCGACCTTGGTCTGTTGTCATCTTTTCAATGTCCTTGGCCGAATAGATCGACAGGCTTTGGCGTACGCGATCCTCGGAACAGCTGCACCCGAATGCCACTCCCTGCGCATCGAAAACGCGGGGCTGTTCCTCGTGGAACAGGCGCACCAACACTTCGGTGGGCGGCACCTTGGGGCCGATCAACTCCATTTCTTCCAACGTATTCAACAGTATGTTGACCCGGTTCCAGTTCTCTTCCTCGTCACCGTCGACCAAATCAGAAGCGCTCAGAACGTCGCCGGACCCATCCTGGTTTGCAACAAATGGCGATGCCTTGGGCATGTGCTGCAACATGATGCCCCCGGCGCGCCAATGTGCTTCGACGCCTGGCTCGCTCGACATGCCAAAACGAAGCTGAAACCGCGTCGGAAGCTGCTCGGACTGTGCAAAATACGCCTCGGCACAGCTGCTCAGCGATCCACCGGCCAGAGGCGTGATGCCCTGATAGGGGGCCATGCCTTCACCCTGATCAATCAGGATTGCGAAATACCCGCCGCCCAATTGCTCAAACGGGCTGCCTTCGCCGATCCTATCCGCGTCAAAGCTGGCATAAGCGCGGATTCGCGCCGGTTCGCCGTCCTTTTCGGGGGCATAGTAATCGGTGGCAATCATTCGCACCGCGCCATTGGTCTGGACTTGCAGCGATAGCTTCCAACGGAGTTTGACCGTCTGTCCGATCAACGCTGTCAACAAAGCCATTTCCGCCACAAGCGCTTCGACTTGCGGGGGATAATTGTGCTGCTCAAGAATACCGCTGAGAACAGTATCGAGGCGCGCAATGCGCCCGCGCATGTCCGTGGCATCCAACTGGAAGGGCAGGACGGTATCGTCCCACGCGATTTTCGATGCGAGTGTCATGGGGTTTCCTTCGGCGTCGCCGCTTGGCATACCCGGCCTATATAGGAGACTAATCCCAAGTGCAAAGAGAGCAGACTCAATGATCCGGCGATACGGAGAAATCCCATCGCGCCATCACCGCTATCGGTTGCGGCCCGGTGCCTATGCGATCCTGCCGCGGGGCGGACAGCTTTTGCTGACGATGCAGCACGAACCGAAACCCGATCTTCAGCTGCCTGGCGGCGGGATTGATCCGGGCGAATCCCCCTTGCGCGCGCTTCACCGCGAGGTATTCGAAGAAACCGGTTGGTCAATTTCCGCTCCGCGGCGCGTTGGGGCGTTCCGGCGGTTCGTGTTCATGCCGGAATACGATCTTTGGGCGGAAAAGCTCTGCACCATCTATCTTGCACGCCCCGCGTTGCAGCTTGGCGATCCTTCCGAACCGCACCACAGCATCGTTTGGATGCCGCCCGATGCGGCGGTTCGGGGCCTTGGCAATGCGGGTGATCGGGCCTTCGTCGCAATGTTGGATGGCCTCGCTTAGGCACCAAACGTAAACAAGGTCGCCGAGACGTCATCCTCCAACGGCATACCGGGCTCCATCCGGGCGCGCAGGTCGGAATACAGCCGGTCAAGCAATGCACGCCCATCCGGAACATGGCGCATTGACTGCAGCATGTCGATCAGGCCGTCGTCATCCAGAAACCCTCCACCGGCCACGGGACATTCGGTGAAACCATCAGAATGCAACAACAACCGATCACCGGGGCTAAGGGTGAATTCCACTTGGTCAAAACGGGCACCGTCGATTAACCCGACAGGCATTCCGCCATCTCCGATTTGTTCGATCTCTCCGTCCGCGCGGATCAGGATCGCATGAGGATGGCCCGCCTGAACCATGCGGACGGACCCGGTCGCCAGATCCGCAATGGCATAAATCATTGTAAAGTACTGATCCGCCCCGGAATCCGCCAAGAGACGTGCGTTCAATAAATCGGCAACGTCTCGTGGTTGCCTGAGCGCAGGCGCGTTTCCGAAACTGCGTTCGATCCCAACGTTCTGATCCAGATATCGCCCACTGAGATAGCTGCCGAGACGGGCGGTCATCAAAGCAGATGTTATGCCATGGCCAGACACGTCGATGTTGTAGAACGCCACATGGCGCACATCGGGCGCAAACATGCCCGACAGGTCACCGCCGATATGCCCGCACGGATTAAGAAGCAGATTGATATGTGACGCCCCAACCGCAAGATTGAGCTCTGGCACCAGGGATTTCTGGATTTTGCGCGCCTGCACCAAATCTTGGTCAATCCGGTCGTATAGTGTTTGAACGGTGTCAAGCGCCTCTGAAATCAGGCGGTTTTTTTCGCTGAGCTGGCGCTCCATCTCAAGGATCCGTTCACCTGCAGCGATCCGAGCGCGCAATTCGTCCGGATCCACAGGCTTGGTCAGGTAGTCATCCGCCCCCGCATCAAGGCCGTGGGTGATCTCGAACTTGTCCTTTTTGGATGTGAGCAGGGCTTTGTTGCACAAATCGGATGAGGTACGGACTTCCCCTTTCCCCAGACGGATTTAGCCTACGGGCTCTGTGACGGGTATGCCAAGAGCGGTGTAGCGATTGAGGACCGCGATGCGGATCTGG
>JAUIAS010000027.1 GCA_030425395.1 Alphaproteobacteria bacterium | reverse complement strand
GCTATCGCCTGTTTCTGATCTGCCTCAGATCAGGATGCGCGTGTTAGGGGAATTTTATCCACATTAGGGAAAACAAGGTCAGCACGCAAAAAACCCCGCAGATACCTGCGGGGCTTGGACGCCAAACAGGCAGCCGTGGAAGCACGACTGCCTGTGGATAAGTCATTTACTGCATAGTTTACAGAGATTTAGACCCAAGTGTGAAAGGAACGGCCGGCCATTGGTTGTTCGTCGCGCAGATGGTCGTGATGTGGGGCATAGATTTCGATGACCCGCTTGACCGCCTCTTCGGGCGACAGTTCCTGACTTTCCCCAGTGCGCCGCGAGGTCAGTTCCACCACACCGTTCTTGAGCCCGCGCGGCCCTACGGTGATCCGCCACGGCAGGCCGATCAGGTCCATCGTGGCAAATTTGCCGCCCGCGCGTTCGTCCCGATCGTCATAGAGCGGTTCCAGCCCGGCCTTGGTGAGCGCATCATAGAGCCCCTGACACGCCGCATCCGCCGCCGCATCGCCTTGCTTGAGGTTAACGATCCCGCAATGGAAAGGTGTCACGCCTTCGGGCCAGATGATGCCCTTGTCATCATGGCTGGCCTCGATGATGGCCCCCAAAAGACGGCTCACGCCGATGCCGTGGCTGCCCATATGCAGCGGCACCTGTTTGCCGTCCGGGCCTTGCACGACCGCACCCATCTTTTCGGAATACTCTGTCCCGAAATAAAAGATCTGCCCCACCTCGATCCCGCGCGCGGTGCGGCGGCGATCTTCCGGGATTTCTGCAAACGCGGTCTCGTCGTGGGTTTCATCGGTGCGCGCATAGCGCGAGGTGAACTCCTCGAGCACGCCCTGGCATTCTTCCCGGTTGTCATAGTCAATCTCGCGGTCACCGAATTTCAGCTCGGTGATCGCGGCATCATAGAACACCTCGGATTCACCGGTTTCGGCCAACACGAGAAACTCATGCGTGTAATCCCCGCCGATGGGTCCGCTGTCGGCGCGCATCGGGATGGCTTGCAGGCCCATGCGTTCATAGGTGCGCAGATAGCTGACCAGATGGCGGTTATAGGCGTGCAACGCATCCTCTTTGGTCAGGTCGAAATTATAGCCGTCCTTCATGTAGAATTCGCGCCCGCGCATCACGCCGAACCGGGGGCGGACCTCGTCGCGGAATTTCCACTGAATGTGATACAGCGTCAGCGGCAGCGCCTTGTAGGAGCTGACATAGGTTCCGACGATCTCGGTGATCATCTCTTCGTTCGTGGGACCATAGAGCATGTCGCGCCCGTGCCGGTCGGTCAGCCGCAGCATTTCCGGCCCGTAGGCGTCATACCGCCCCGACTGTTTCCACAGATCGGCCGATTGCAGCGTCGGCATCAGCATCGGGATATGCCCCGCGCGGATCTGTTCTTCGTGCACGATCGCTTCGATCTTGCGCAGAACCTTAAAGCCCAGCGGCAGCCACGAATAGATGCCGGCGGCCTGCTGCTTGATCATGCCCGCGCGGAGCATGAGACGATGGCTGACAATCTGCGCCTCGGAGGGGGTCTCCTTGAGGACGGGCAGGAAATAACGGGACAAACGCATGGAAAACCTCGTGCGGTGGGACGGCCCCTTCCCTATCCGGTTGGGATTGCTCAGGCAAGCCACCGTTGCCGCACACGCAAGGGGGTATTTCCCCGCGGGGAAATGTGCAACGGTTGAGTAACTTGGGTAAACGGATGGTTAATGATGAAGTCGGAGAAGCCTCAGGACCTTCTTGATTGGTTGGGGATCAGCAACGCGCCGAACTGGCGCGTGTCGCGGTTCTTGGGCGGGTTTCTTGCGTTTATGGTTCTTTTGCTCTTTGCAATGGCATTGCTCGCCGCATTTGCGGTGATCTTGAAGACGCTCTTCCCATCCCTGAACACCGAGGCCCAAAGCATCAACCTCGGCGCGGGTGCCCTGATCGCCGCAATGCTCGGCGCGCCGTTTGTGATCTGGGGCACCTTTCTGAAATACCAGACCGTCCGGTATCAGAAAGAAGGCCACATTACCGACCGGATCAACAAAGCCGTTGAACAGCTGGGGGCGGAGAAGACGGTCAAGAAAATCGTGGGCGACCAGACGCAGGAAACCACAGAGCCGAACATCGAAGTCCGCATCGGCGCGATCCTGTCGCTGGAACGCATCGCACAGGACAGCACGATCTATGACAATGGCCGCGACCATGTGCGCGTGATGGAGATTTTGTGCGCCTATGTGCGGGAAAACTCCAAGGCGAGACCGCCAGAGGATTTTCCGGAGCCGGAGTGGGAGCCTTTGGCCGATGACGCGAGCGCCGAGGAAAAGGCGGCGCGGCACAAGCTGCGTCAGGAACGCTTTGGGGAAATGGGATTCGGTGGAAAGGCAAGTAAATGGGCGTTCGGACTGCCAAAGCCCCGCCCGGACATTGCGCAGGCTTTGCATGTATTGGGGCGGCGCACGCCGGACCAGCGGCGGGTTGAGGCCGCGTGGCCCGCCCCGCCCACCCGTGACACGGTCTGGCCATTTGACATTCCCTGCCCGCGCCTGCCCGATCTGGGCTTGGTCCAGACTCACCGAAAAGAAGAAATTGCGGTGTTCACGGAGGGTTTTCATAACTGGCAAGACACATCGGCGGCGTATTCGGGATACCGGTTGGACCTGCGCGGCGCAAACCTGCAAGGCGCGGATTTGTCCGCCAAACGCCCAGATGGCTCTGACGCGGTCTTTTCCGGCGCGCTTCTCACTGGCACACGGATGGAAGGAGCGGGACTGCGCAACGCGCGGATGGAAGGAACGGACCTCAGTTTCGCGCGGATGGAAGGGGCAATCCTCGCCGGCGCGCGGATGGAAGGGGCAATCCTCGCCGGCGCGCGGATGGAAGGGACGAGTCTGAGCGACGCGCGGATGGAAGGAGCGGGACTGCGCAACGCGCGGATGGAAGGGGCAATCCTCGTCGGCGCGCGGATCGAAGGGGCGGTCCTCCGCGGCGCGCGGATCGAAGGGACGTTCCTCTGGCACACGCGGATGGAAGGGGCGAACCTCAGCGGCGCGCAGATGGAAGGGGCGATCCTCTGGAACACGCGGATCGAAGGGGCAGACCTCAGCGGCGCGCGGATGGATGAAAACACATCACTCGCAAAAGCCGATCTTTCCTCGGCTGCTTTGAGGCGGGTGGATCATACAGGCGTGCCGATCAGCGCCGAACAAATCAATTCGATGTTCGGCGATGCCAGCGTGACCTTGCCCAAAGACATCCCAAGACCGGCGCATTGGCCGGTTTGGGAATTGCCCGACTATGAAACGCACAGTTTCGACGCCGAATGGCGCGAATGGCGGGATGATCCGGACGGGTATGTGCCGCCCCCAAAGCCGGAGGAATAACGCCCCGCGCGGAACAGCCGCGCAGCGGCCCGCGTATCGGCCTTGTGTCGTGGCTTGCCTCTGGCAAGACGCGCCCCTATGCGGCGGCGATTTGGCTGACGATGCGCACCGAACATTGGTCAGAAGGGCTTGGCTGGCATAAAGCGCCCTGAAAAAATGTCGGATCGCCCCCGCGCGCGTCGGCTATGTCAAGTGTGGAGGCAAAGCGCGTCGGTTCATTTTCGCTGCACAGCTTGGATGTGACGCGCCCCCGGTTGACCGGCGCGCGGATGGGCCACAGATGGGCACCGGATGGGTGGGGGGCTGTTTGCCCTTCCCCCTTGAAACCCGCGCCGTCACGGGCGACATAGGATCGAACGTCGGAGGGACAGATGGCTTTGCCGGTCAGGGATCAGGTGCGGTATTGGGGGATCGCTGCGGCGGTGCTCGTGCTGGCGCTGTGGTTCATGGGCGATGTTCTGCTGCCCTTTGTGCTGGGCGGGGCGATTGCCTATTTCCTCGATCCGGTGGCCGACCGTCTGGAACGGATGGGTCTGGGCCGAACAGCGGCAACGACGGTGATCGCTTTTGTATGCCTGCTGATCTTTGTGATCATGGCGCTTCTGGTGGTGCCGTCGCTGATCAATCAGGCGGTGCAGCTCTTTAACATCGCGCCGCAACTGGCCCGCAACCTTCAGAGTTTTCTGACCGAACAATTCCCGTCGTTGCTGGACGATGGATCGACGGTGCGACGCACGCTGACCACTCTGGGCGAACTGGTCCAGAGCCGGGGGGGCGAGTTGCTCAATTCGGTGCTTGGCTCGGCGATGACGGTGATCAACATCGTGGTGCTGATCGTCGTGGTGCCGGTGGTGTCGATCTACATGCTGCTGGACTGGGACCGGATGGTCGAACGCATTGACGGGCTTTTGCCGCGCGATCATGCACCCGTGGTGCGACGGCTGGCGTCCGAGATCGACGCGACGCTGGCGTCATTCATTCGCGGGATGGGCACGGTATGCCTGATCCTTGGGGCCTATTACGCCATTGCCCTGATGCTGGTGGGGCTGCAATTCGGGCTGGTGGTTGGGTTCATCGCCGGGCTGATCACCTTTATCCCCTATCTGGGCGCACTGATCGGTGGCGCACTGGCCATCGGGCTGGGGCTGTTCCAGTTCTGGGGCGACTGGGTGTCGCTGGGGCTGGTGGCCGGGATCTTTGTGCTGGGACAGGTGATCGAGGGCAACATTCTCACTCCGCGCCTTGTGGGCAGTTCGGTGGGCCTGCATCCGGTCTGGCTCATCTTTGCGCTGTCGGTGTTCGGCACGCTTTTCGGGTTCGTGGGGATGCTGGTTGCGGTGCCCGTGGCGGCGGCGCTGGGGGTTCTGACGCGCTTTGGCGTCTCGCAATACACGCAAAGCCGCCTGTATCGCGGATTGTCGGACCGAGAATCTGAGTAATGGCCGAACAACTGAGCTTTGACTTGCCCGCGCGGGCGGCCCTCGGGCGTGACGATTTCCTCGTGGCCCCGTCCAATGCCGTGGCGCTGGCCATGGTCGAACAAGGCCCGTGGCCACAGGGCAAGCTGGCGCTGTGCGGCCCGGCGGGATCGGGCAAGACGCATCTGGCCCATGTCTGGGCGGCACAGACCGGCGGGCGCATCGTGGCGGCGGGCCACCTTGGCAATGAGGATATCCAGACGCTTGCCGAGGGGGCCGTGGCCGTTGAAGACGTCCCCGCCATCGCGGCGGACAGCGCCGCCCAAGACGCCCTGTTTCACCTGCACAACATGTGTCTGGCGCGGGGGCATCCCCTGCTGGTGACCGGACGCGAGGTGCCGCGCCGCTGGGGGCTGAGCCTCGCCGACCTGCAAAGCCGCATGGAAGGGGCACCAGCCGCGGTTCTGGAAAACCCCGACGATGCGCTGTTGGCCGCGGTTCTGGCCAAGCTGTTCGCCGATCGTCAGGTCACCCCCCGGCCAGACGTGATCCCCTACCTCGTGGGCCGGATGGAACGATCCTTTTGCGCCGCTCAGGACATTGTCGCACGGCTGGACCGGGCCGCGCTGACAGAAAGGCGCGCCCTGACCCGTGCCTTTGTTGCGCGCCACCTTGGCGCGGAGGACACAGAGGCGTAGGTTGGGCGCACACCCCTTTCACCCCCGGCAAGATTGCAGCCCATGATCCAAGCAGATTTCCTCAAGAGCCCGTTTCCCGAACCTGTCGAAATGACCGATCTGGACCCAAGCGGGCCGGGCCGGTTTTATAATAGGGAGCTCAGTTGGCTGGGGTTCAACTGGCGGGTTCTGGAAGAGGCAGAAAACCCCCGTGTTCCCTTGTTGGAACGGCTGCGGTTCCTGTCGATTTCGGCTAATAACCTTGATGAATTCTATACCGTGCGCGTTGCCGGGCTTCGTGAATTGGCCCGGGCGGGCAACACCACCCCTGCCGCAGATGGGCTGACGCCTGCCGGGCAACTGGTTCTGATCAATGAAAACGCCCGGCGCCTGATGCAGGCGCAGCAGAATGTGCTTGTCGAGCTCAAGATCGAAATGGAGGCGCAAGGCATCAGCGTTCTCACCTCTGACGGGCTGGACGAAGCCGACCGCGCGCATCTGGACGATGTGTTCCTGAACCGGGTGTTTGCTGTTCTGTCGCCGCTGGCGATCGACCCGGCACACCCGTTCCCCTTCATCCCGAACACCGGCTATTCGCTGGCGCTTCAGCTTGAGCGCAAGAAGGACAAGCGCACCCTTCAGGCGTTGTTGCCGATCCCGGCGCAGGTGTCGCGATTCATCCGCCTGCCCGACAAGGATGGCAGCATCCGGTTCCTGCCATTGGAAGAACTGCTCCTGCTACAGCTACACCACCTGTTTCCCGGTTACCGGATGCGCAATCATTTTTCATTCCGGGTGCTGCGCGACAGCGATCTTGAAGTCGAGGAAGAGGCCGAAGATCTGGTTCGGGAATTCGAAGTCGCGCTCAAGCGGCGGCGGCGGGGCGAAGTGGTGCGCATGACCCATTCGGCAGGGGCACCCGCCAAACTCAAGGCGTTGATCATGGACGAACTGGACGTCACCGAGGCAGAGGTGGTCGAGGTCGACGGCATGATCGGGGCATCCGACCTGAGCGAACTCGTGCTGGAGGAACGGCCCGACCTGTTGTGGCCCGTGTTTACCCCCCGCGTGCCCGAACGGGTGCAGGATCACGAAGGCGACATGTTCGCGGCGATCCGACAAAAGGACATGTTGCTGCACCACCCCTATGAAACCTTCGACATGGTGGTTCGCTTCCTGCAACAGGCCGCCCGCGATCCCGATGTGGTGGCGATCAAGCAGACGCTCTACCGGACGTCGAAATACTCCCCCATCGTCGAAGCCCTGTGCGAGGCTGCCGAGGATGGGAAATCGGTCACTGCGCTGGTGGAATTGAAGGCACGCTTCGACGAGGCCGCCAATATCCGCCAGTCGCGGCGGCTGGAACGGGCGGGCGCGCATGTGGTTTACGGGTTCCTTGATCTCAAGACCCACGCCAAGATTTCCACCGTGGTGCGCCGCGAAGGCGACAACCTTGTCACCTATACCCATTACGGCACCGGAAATTACCACCCGATCACGGCGCGTATCTATACCGATGTCAGCCTGTTCACCTGCGATCAGGCGCTGGGGCGCGATGCGACCAAGGTGTTCAATTACCTGTCCGGATATGCCCAGCCCGAAAAGCTGGAAAACCTCGCGATTTCGCCGATCACGCTCAAGCCCAAGCTGCTTGAGATGATCGAAGCCGAAAGCGCCCATGCCCGCGAAGGACGGCCTGCGGCGATCTGGGCCAAGATGAACAGCCTTGTCGACAGCGAAGTGATCGACGCCCTTTATGCAGCCAGTCAGGCAGGGGTAAAGATCAGCCTCGTGCTGCGCGGCATCAGTGGCCTGCGTCCCGGCATCAAGGGGCTGAGCGAGAATATCCGCGTGAAATCCGTGGTCGGCCGGTTCCTTGAACATTCGCGGATCGTGTGTTTCGGCAACGGCCATGATCTGCCATCGCGCAAGGCGCGGGTGTTCATTTCCTCCGCCGACTGGATGGGGCGCAACCTGAACCGCCGGGTCGAGACGTTGATCGAAATCCTGAACCCCACGGTCAAGGCCCAGATCGTCAGCCAGATCATGGCCGCAAATCTGGCCGACGTGGCGCAAAGCTGGGTGATGAAGCCAGACGGCGCATTCGAACGTGCAACGTGGCCCGAGGGCGAATTCGCGTTCAACTGTCATCGTTTCTTCATGGAAAACCCGTCGCTCTCGGGGCGGGGAACAGCCGGCGCATCGGATGTGCCTCAATTGACCCATGGCGACGACTGAGCGTTGACCATACCCTGCATGTGACACATGTTGCCCGAAGATCGCCAAGACCCCGCAAGGACCGGACACCAATGCCCGCCGAACAGGACATGACAATGCAAGACTGGGTGCCTTTCGGGCGCAGGCTTTTTGACGACACCGACAGTCACGCCCTGTCGCGGGTGGGGGTGATCGACGTCGGCTCGAACTCGGTCCGTATGGTCGTGTTTGACGGGGCCGCGCGCAGCCCGGCCTATTTCTACAACGAAAAGATCATGTGCGCACTGGGTGCGGGCGTGGGACAAACCGGCCGTTTGAACCCCGAAGGCCGCAAACGCGCCCTTGCCGCGATCAAGCGATTTCAGCTTTTGGGCCAAAGCATGGGGTTGCCCACGCTCAGTGCCGTGGCCACCGCCGCAGTGCGCGATGCCGAGGATGGCCCCGCGTTTTGTCAGGACGTGCTCGAAGCGACCGGCCTGAAAATCTGGATCATCGACGGCAAGGAAGAGGCCCGCCTGTCGGCGCAGGGCGTTCTTCTGGGCTGGCCCGGATCTTATGGGCTGGTGTGCGATATCGGCGGATCGTCGATGGAGCTGGCCGAAATCCGCGATGGCCGCGTCGGCAACCGGGTGACATCGAACCTCGGGCCGCTCAAGCTGCAATCCGTCAAGGGCGGCAAGAAGGGCCGCAAGGCCCATATCAAACAGGTTCTGGAACAGCTTGCCGCCGAGATGGGGCCACAGCGGGACCGCCTGTTTCTGGTTGGCGGATCGTGGCGGGCCATCGCGCGCATCGACATGGAGCGGCGCGGCTATCCGCTGCACGTGCAGCACGAATACCGCATGTCGGCCAAATCCGTTCGCGAAACCGCCGATTACATCGCCAGCCACGATCCGGAAAATCTGCGCGCGGCCTGTGGCGTGTCAAGCGCACGCATGTCTCTTGTTCCATTGGCGATCGAGGTGCTGAAACGCCTGGTGCGCACCTTCAAGCCCAAGGATATCGCGGTGTCCAGCTATGGCATCCGCGAAGGCATGCTTTACGAACAGATGCCCCAGGAATTGCGCGATCGCGACCCCCTGATCGAGGCGTGCCGCTTTGCCGAGGCAAAAGACGCCCGCCTTCCGGGGTTCGGAGCCACGCTGTTTGAATTTGTCTATCCGCTGTTCAAGTCTGCAGGCCCGGCGCGGCTGCGGATCGTCGAAGCGGCCTGCCTGCTGCATGACGTCAGTTGGCGCGCGCACCCCGATTACCGGGCCGAAACCTGTTTCGACAACGCCACCCGCGCCAATCTGGGCGGGCTCAAGCATTCAGAACGGGTGTTTCTCGGGCTGGCATTGCTGCACCGGTATCGCAACCGGCGCGAAGGGACACATTTCGAAGAACTTTATGACCTGATCGACCCGGAGTCCCAGAAACAGGCGGAAATTCTGGGCAAGGCGCTGCGCTTTGGCGCAATGTTCTGGATGCAGAACGACGCGGAATTCGGCAAGTTTCGCTGGTTTCCCCGCAAGCGCGAACTCGAATTGCTCATTCCCAAAGCCGCCGAACCCCTGTTCGGCGAAGTCGCACAGGCGCGGCTGGCGTCCTTGGCAGCATCCCTTGAGGCCGAAGTCCGGGTGCGTCTGATCTAGCGTCAGATGTCGGTTTGCCCTTGGGGCGTGTCCTGCACCGGATCGGGGGTCTTGCGGCGGATAATGATATCCCCGTTTGGCAGGATTTCCGGCGGGTGATAGGCGGACCAATCCTTGATCTCATCGGCCAGTTCGGCAAAAGCCGGGCCCATTTCGCGCAGGAAATCGCGCATCGCGGGCGCGGCCTGATCGACCCAGCCCTGCAAGCCCTCAAGGCTCTCGCCCATTTCACCGCGCAGCCCTTCCATGAACATGCCAAGACCGCGTTCCATAAGGCCGCGGTTGTCATCGTCCTGCGCCGCCACAGGGGACGCAAGCGTCAGCATTACCAGCAAGGTCGCGAACTGTTTCATGCACTCAATATAGGGATCCCCCTGTCAGAGTGAAAGATCGACCGACACCGGAAAGTGGTCCGACGCCGTCAGGAGCGCCGCGCGCAATTCAGGATCCTCATAACAGGCAGGATCATTGAATGGATGCCAGATGCGCCAGCGGGGGGCCGTGTCGCGCACCAGATCGGGCGACAACATCACATAGTCCAGAAGCGCCTCGAGCCAGCGATCCTGCGCCGGGATAAAGAAGCGCGCCGATGTGGGGGCCGCCGCAATGCGCCTTTGCAACGCCTGCCGCGCATGGGGATCAAAGAGAAACGGGCCATCCCCCTCGCCGCCAAGGATGATCTCGACCGAGGATCGCCCGAACAGGTTTTCATATTCATCCAGACCTGGACCATCGTTGAGATCGCCCAGCACGATCAGGCTGTCACCGTCAGCCAGATGATCGTCAATGCGCCCGCGCAGCCAGATCGCCTGCGCGAGTTGTTTGCGCCGGTTGGCAATCGCCATGCGCATGACGGCGTCGCGCCCGCGCGCGCCATGGGGGGCTTTGGATTTCAGATGGGTGCCGATCAGGCGCAACCGGCGCCCTCCCGCCGTGGTCACGGCCAGTTCCAGCGGAGGCTTGGAAAATTGCACCACGTCGCGATTGGCGTCGATATCAAGGTCGATATGGAATTTGCCGTCAAACCGGGGGGCGGTGGCGCTTTGCCGGGGGTCGTGTGTGGCTTCGATCCGGCTGGGATCATACAAAAGAACGATCTCTTGCTGGGTGTCGTTGACATAACCGATTGCCGCGCGCGACTGGCGCAGACCGAATGCGGCGGCAAACCCCTCCAGCGCGCGCACTGCGTCCCGGCGGAGGTTGGCGTCCGGGGCCTCGACGATCATCAATGCGTCCGCATTGAGTGCAATCAGAACCTTGGCCACGGCTTCGGCCTGCGCGGCGCGCGTGATGTTATAGCGCGCCGACCACCCGTCATCGGCGCGCAACTGGTCGTCATCGTCAAAAAGCGCGTTGAACCATTCGATATTGTATGTGGCTATCCGCATATGCGCCGCCTTTCTCAGGGACAGTCCAGCCCATCCCAGCGGGTGACGCCAATCAGGCCAAAGCGGTCCGCCCTGCCGATCTGCCCGCCGATGGCGCGCAATGGATCGCGCAGCGCATCCGCCTGTTCGGGAAACCGCGACAGAACCAGCGCCGCCGATGCCTTTCCCATCACGGGACAAAAGGCCCCCATGTCCACGTCGCGCAGCCCCGGATCGGCCAGCAGACCAAGCCGATACAGGCGTCGCGCGTTTTCGGCGGGCAAGGTGATCATCGTCTCGGGTTCAGGTCCGCTCCAGTAATAGCGCAGCAGAGGCACCGATGACACGCTGACCGGCAGGAATGGTCCTGAGGCAAACACGAGGGCATCGCCGTCCCCGTGGCCCGCCTGCATCGCCACGACAGCGTCGCGCCAGTTTTCCTTTTCGGCCTGCGGGTAATAGGCGGCAAGGTTTGCCCCCTGCCCCACCAGCACGATCAGCGCCGCAGGAAAGACGATCCGCGCATCGCGCATCGCCATGACACCAGCCCCGGCGATCAGCGCGATAAAGGGCACCGCAAAGATCACCGTGCGTTCAAGCAGGATGGGCTTTACCTGGCTGACCCCGAAAAACAGCGCCACGATCACCCCCAGCGCCACCACCAGCGCCGGAACCGTCCGATCGCGCAGGCGCAGAGCGGCAATCACACCGATGGCACAGATCACGAATAGCGTCCCTTCGACCAGCCGTCGCGGCGAGGCGATCTTGGCCGCGCGCATGTCGCCCAAGGCTTCGGGCGCGGCAAAGGACAGGTGCTTGGCCCCGAATGTCTGATGAAAAACGTATTTTGCGTCCCAGAACCCCGGCGGCCCAAGCCAGCCAACCGGATTTTCACCCGACGACAGATGCCCCAATGTCCACCAGATCGGCGGTGCCGCGACCACGCCCGCCACCACGGCGACCAAGGCCATATTGCCCAACGCGCACAGCCCAAGGCGGCGATGCAGTCCCAGCAAGACCAGAACAAATGCCGCCAGCACCAGAATGACGAAAAAGCCCGAATAATGAATGTTCGGCAGCAATCCCAGAACCAGACCCAGCGCCACAAGAACACCGCCCCGTGCGCGGCCCTGAACGATCCGTTCCACCGCCACCGCAATCAGCCAGAGCGCCACCGCGACAAGCGCGCTGACCATGGCAAAGGCGCGGGCCTCTTGCGCGTGGGCCACCTGAACCGCAGAAAGCGCCACCACCGCACCGGCAATGATCCCCGCGCCCCGGCCAAAGAACCTGTGCCCGGCAAGAAACATGGCCCCCGCAGCCAACGCCCCTGCCAACGCACCGGGCAGGCGCAGCATCGCCTCGGATGTGCCTGCAATGCCCGTCCAGAGCTTGAGAATCGCGTAATAGAGCGGCGGGTTCGTCTCAACCGTGGGCAGCACACCCCAGAGCGTGCCCCAGTCCATCCCCGCAAAAGCCAGTGATGCGCCTTCGTCGGCCCAAAGCGATGGCGCACCAATCGCGTTGACCCGAAACAGCAGCGCAAAGAGCATCAGTATGATGACAAAGGCCCAATCGGCCGCGCGCAGCGGATCGGCCGGTCCGGTGGGTTGCGCCCGCATACGGGCCAAAACGTCCTGATCGTGCGATCTCACCGGTGGGGCTCCTCTCATGTTTCGGCCCCCGCCTGCTCAGCGCATGTGGGTCTTGCGAAAGATGACATACCGGTTTCCAAGATAGTTGAAGAGCATCCCGCAAGCGATCCCCGCCAACGCGGACATGTGCAACCCGAACCGGCCTTGGGCAAGGGCCGTCCCCGCCACAGAAAGCGCCACACCGTAATTCACGGCAATCCCCAGCGATGACACCGTGACAAAGCCCACGAATTGCTTCCAGATGTTGCGGTCACGCGCATAAGAAAAGGTAAAGCGCCGGTTCAGCAGGAAATTCGTCACCACGCTGGTGGCAATCCCCCCCGCCAGACAGGCCGCCGCAGGCAGCCCTGCCATGAGCAAAAGCGACAGCGTGGCGAGGTTCACAACCACCCCGGAGGCCCCCACGACAAGGAACTGAAGCAGATACATCGCGTTGGAAAACTTGTGGATATACAGACGGCGCAGATGCTTGATGTATTTCAACTGTTCGCGCAGCGTCAGTTTGCTTTCCCCAAGGGCGCGGTCGCTGAAATGGATCGGCACCTCGGCCACGTTGTCAAAGCCACATTTCACGATCAGCTCAAGCGCCACCTTGTAGCCCACCGGATTCAATTCATCCGCCTTGAGAAAATCGTCGCGGCGCAGCGCGAAAAAGCCCGACATCGGGTCTTTTACACGGGTCAGCGGCCGCGCCAGCCAAGTCGCCACGCGGCTGTTGAGATACCGGAAAATGCCCCAGTCATCGTCGGTTGACCCGCCGGGAACATAGCGCGACCCGAGCACGAACTGCTGCCCCGTGGCCAGCGCCAGAACCATCTGCGGGATCACGTCCACCGGATGCGACAAATCGCAATCCATGCACACCAGAACCGGATACCGCGCGTTGCGGAACCCGTCGATCACCGATTGCGACAACCCACGATCCTGAGTGCGCACGATGATCCGCGCCCAGTCATATCCTGCCGCCTCAACCGCCTCGACGCTGCCATCGCCGCTGTTGTCATCCATGAACAGCACCTCGATGGTGAGGTTATGCAACTGGCGCAATTGGTCGATCCGATTCAGGATCAGAGGAATATTCTCGGCCTCGCGATAGGTCGGGATCACGATAGAGACACCGGCAAGCACCTCGATCCGCGCCAAATCATCTGTAACCGCTGAAACGGGTTTCATCATCGTCTGCATGTTCACCGATATACTCCTGACCCGCGCCAAGCCCAAAGACTGTTCTTACTGTCCCGGTGATGCCTCAGGACTGTGTGCGTTTTTGGTCTCATTTCGGGCAAATTGGAGAAAGCGCGCCGCCGATTGCCGCAACAATGCCCCGATCTTCTTCGAATCGACGCGTTCCCGGAAATCGGTCAGGCACCTTCGTTGATGTCGTCCCAGGCCCGGTTGATCGCGATCATTCGTTTTTCGGCCAGCTTGACCGCCTCTTCCGGCAACCCCCGCGCGATCATCGCATCGGGGTGGGTATCGCGCACAAGTTGCCGCCAGACCTTGCGGATCTCGGCGGGGTCGGTATCGGGGCTGACCCCCAGCACCGAATAGGGATCGGCCATATCCGGCGCGAACCGGGCGCGCAGGGCGCGAAACTGTCCCTCGCTCAGGCCGAAATCCTCGGCGACATCCTCAAGAAAACGGTCCTCGCCGGGATGGTATTCGCCATCGGCCAAAGCGATGTGAAACAACCCCTCCAGCAACCCACACAGCATTTCGCGGTCATCCTGGAACATGCGTCCGATGCGGGCGGCATATTCACGATATCCGGCAACGTCCTGCCGGGCCAGATTGAACACCCGCGCCGCGCCTGCCTCATCGGCGCGCGCAATCTGGAACACCTCGCGGAAGGCGGACACCTCGTCACGGGTGACGCGGCCATCGGCCTTGGCCATCTTTGCGCCCAGCGCAATGACCGCAATGGTGAACGCGACGCTGCGCTCGGGCGGGCTGCGCAGCTGATCAAAGACGGTGGCGAGGCTTGCGCCTTTGGCCAACGCCGAGATCGCCTCGGATATACGGGACCAGATCGACATAACGGCACCCTAAAGCATGTCGCGAAAAAGTGGGAACCGGTTTTTCGTTCCTCGGACATGCGCCGCACACTGTGCGCACCGGTGTCAGCCTGCAATCACAGGATTTTCTGCATCAACACAAGGTCATGCCATTGTCCGAACTTGAACCCGACCTGCGCCATCACCCCCGCCTCGTCAAATCCGATCGCGGCATGAAAGGCACGGCCAGCGGGGTTTGACCCGCTGACCCCAGCCACCAGAACATGAACGCCCGCCGCCCGTGCATGCGCCTCAAGCGCCCCCATGAGACGCCGCCCGGCCCCCGCCCCGCGCAAGGACGGGGCAAGCAGAATGGTATGTTCGCGCGTATGCGCATAGCCGGGCCCGCTGCGAAACGGAAAATACGTGGCATAGCCTTGGACACCCTGCGCCGTTTCGGCCACGAAAAACGCCCCCTCTGCGGCCGCAATCGCCCGCACCATTTCGTCTTCGTGGCGTTCCGTCGTGGTGAAGGTGACCAGCGTGTCGCGAATGATCGGATTGGCCACGGCACAGATGGCCGCCGCATCTTCCATGCGCGCCGCGCGCAACGTCAGCACGGTGTCACCGCAGCACCCGGCGACCGCCGGGCGTGTCAAACTCTGCCATCATGGCCGGGGAACCGGCTTCGATCACAACACGGGCATCGGTCAACACCGGGGCCAGCCGCGCCGACAAGACATCGGCCTGAGGATGCGCGATGACCAGCCGTGCAAGGCTGCACCCCGAAGCCGCCAGCATCGACGCCGGATGCAGATCGCCCTGCCAACGGATGATCGCGGGCGACAGATTGTCGAACGGCAGCACGCCATCCGGGGGCACGGCCATCTGCCAGCGCAAATCCCCCCGCGCCAAGGCCACCGCTTCGCCAGATCCCGGCAGGGACTGCACAGCCCCGGCCAGATCATCGGTGCGGCAAATCCAGTTGGTCAGCCGCGGCACACCTGCGAACCGGTCCAGATCAAACCAGCGCGCGCGCCCCGGCGGCGGGGCCGAGGGATCAATCGCGATCGCCTCCAGATACAGCCCGTTTTCCAGCCCCAGCAACCGGTTGTAAGTGCCAAACGTCGCGTGTTGCCCTCCGGGGCCCATCGCGACCCCCAAAGCAGCCTCAACCAATGCGACGGCCTCTTCCAGCGTTTCGCCTGCAACGGCGATGTGATCCAATTCCAACATACCGGGAACTTGACCCGAACACGCCGCCGGGAAAAGCGAAAACTGCCAGAATCGGTTCAAGAAAATTCACCAGGCAGGATGCGAGGAACCACGCCCCCGCAACCCGTTTTTCCTGCGCTGCGTAAAACCGGAGCCTCAAGGCCCCCGGTTGACGCGCTTAGAGCGCGCCTGTGGCCCCCTTGCAGCTGCCTTGCATCAAGCCGCGCGCCTCATCAATCAATGCCTGACCGTCGAGCCCCTTGCCCTCCAGATCGCTCACCCAAGTGTCATAGATGGGTGCCACAAGATCGCGCCATTCCTTGGCGTCCTCCGAGGAAATGGTTATGATATTGTTGCCCATCCCCTCTGCCTTTGCGCGCGCGGGAATATCCGCGTCTGCCTGTGTGCCGCCGGCAAAGACCGAAAATTCCAGACCAGAATTGTTGTCGATCACCGTCTTGAGATCATCAGGCAAGGCGTCGTAGCTGTCCTTGTTCATCGCCAGCACAAAGGTCAGGGTATAGAGCGCCGGACCTTCGAATTCCGTATGGTTGCTGACCAGCTCCGGCACCTTGAGCGGCGCGGTCACTTCCCATGGAATCGTGGTTCCGTCCAGAACCCCCTTGGACAAGGCCTCGGACACCGCAGGCACAGGCATCCCGATCGGCTCTGCCCCGGCACGTTCAAGCAACTGGTTCACAAGCCGCGAGCCGCCCCTGATTTTCATGCCCTGCAGATCCGCCGGTGTCCTGACCGGCGCGTTGGTGTGGAACGCACCCGGACCGTGCACCCACGTGCCCAGCATGTGCACATCGGCGAATTCGGTGTCACGCATGCGGGTTTCGTACATCTTCCAATAGGCACAAGAGGCCGCACGCGCATCTTCGACCATGAACGGCAGTTCAAAAACCTCGGTGCTCGGGAACCGTCCCGGCGTATAGCCGACCACTGTCCAGATGATGTCGGCCAACCCGTCCACCGCCTGATCGAAGAGCTCGGGCGGCACACCGCCAAGCTGCATCGACGGATAATGGTCGATCTGGATCCGGCCACCGGATTCGGCCGCGACCTTTTCCATCCATGGCACGAGAATTTCGCGCGGCACCGAAGCCTGCGGCGGCAGCATCTGATGCAGGCTGAGCGTGACCTCCTGCGCCGACGCCGCCGGTGCCCCCGCAACGATCCCCGTGGCGAACCCCGTGGCAAGGCCTAAGGTGCACAGCGCGCCCGCCATCATTGTCTTGATCGGTTTCATATCGTTCCTCCCGTTTATTTCTGGCGACAGGCAAGACCGCCTGCCGCGGCTCTTGGCGTTAGTTGAGCGTGACCGGCAGGTTCAGCGGCCCGCGAAACCCGAACCCGTGCCAGACAACATCCTCAGCCGAGGCGAGCGCCATGTTCGGAAACCGCTCAAATAGCATCGGCAACATCACCTCGCCCAATGTCTTGCGGGCAACCTGCGCGCCCGAACAATGGTGTGGGCCGGTCCCAAAGGCCTGATGCGGAGCCTTTTTGCGGAACACGTTATAAAGATGCCCGTTCTCGAACAGATCCTCGTCATGGCAGGCCGAAGCCTGTATCGTCATAAGCGTGACCCCTTCCGGCACCTCGATCCCGTCGATCTCATGGGTCTGGGTTACCCGCCGCGACGACGCCTGGATTGGTGCCACCCAGCGTACCCCTTCCTCAAACGCATCGACCCATGCACCGGTGCGACGCACTTCCTCCAGTTGATCGGGGTTGGTCAGCAGGCCATAGACGATCGTCGCCAGCGCATCGCGCGGTTCGTTGATGCCGCCGCCAATGGCAATCTTGATATTGGCATAGATCTGGCTCTTGGGGATCGGGTTCGGCGCATTGACCATGACCGACAGGGCCGAATTGTTCGGCTCTGCCAGATGACGCGGCACGATGGAATCGAAATAGGCGTTCATCTCGGCGTTCGCGGCATCGCTGAGCGCAAAGGGTTCATCCTCGAACCCGAAATTTCCCGCCCCGTTGATCAGGGTCTGAGACCACCGCATCATGTCCGCGTCGCTCGCCTCATCCAGCCCGAGGATATGCGCCAGAATGCGTGCGGCGACCGGCCCGCATAGTTCGGTGAACAGATCGACGGTTTCGCCACGCGGCAGCCTGTCAATGTAGTCGGACGCGATCTTGCGATACAGATCACCCCAATCGGACTTGATCACCTTGGGCGAAAACGACTTGTGCATCGCCATACGTTCCTGACGATGCTCAAGCCCGTCCTTGCGCATCAGCGTGTGCGCCTGAAAGGCCCGCTGCATCGGCGTGACCGGGTCGTCCGAACTGTAAAGCTCGGGGTTTTCCTTGGCCATCTTGGTATGACGCGCCTTGGTCAGGAATATCCGCCGGGTCGCCGGCACGCTGCAAATCGGTGCCTCGTGGCGCAAACGGCGATAGATTGAATAAGGATCACGCGCCAACTGCGCCAATGTGATCGTGTCATCCACCGGTGCCAAACCCATGGTGCCCCCTCCCTGTCCATCCTTGAAATCCCACTGTGCCAAGGACCGTTTCATCCGGCAATATGATCGAATAGATATATAGCATCGAATTTTTTGATGGATTGTGACAGCATGACCACCCCCAACGATCCCGGTATCGATCCGCTGAGCATCGACTTTCGCACCCTTCGGCTTCTGGAGAGGGTGCATTCCCTGCGATCCTTTACCCGCGCCGCCGATGAGCTGGGCTTGACCCAATCCGCCGTCAGCTATGCCATAGACAAGCTGCGCCACGTGTTCGGCGATCCGCTCTTTGCGCGGCAGGGGCGATCCATCCACCCCACGGCGCGCTGCGACAAGATCGTGGAAGACACCCGCCACCTGATTGCCTCCTACCGGCAAATGGCCCACCCCCCGGCCTTTGATCCCGCGACGGCGTCGGGCACATTTTCCATTGCGTGCAATTACTATGAAAGGGCTCTCTGGCTGCCCGGTATCGTGCATGCCCTGCGCGCCCGTGCACCCGGCATCACACTCAATATCGTTGATGCCGGCGGCACCGGCCCGCAACGACTCCTCGACGGCGAAGCCGATCTGCTCATCGGTCCGATCGACCGCGACGGCCCACTCCTGCACAGCCGCCCACTATACGAGGAAACCTACGCCTGCGTGATGGACCCGGCCCACCCTGCGGCCAGGGAACCGCTCAGCCTCGCCACCTACCTGCACCTTGATCATGTTCTGGTCACCTATGGGGGCCGCTGGACATCCCGTTACATCACCGTTCTCGCAGAGATGGGCCACGACCTGCGGGTGGCCCTGCGTGTTCCCAGCCCCGCCGGGCTGGAATCGCTGGTCGCCGGTTCCGATCTTGTGGGCACGGTGCCGCATCGCCTGTCCCGCGTTCTGGGCCAGTCCATTCATATCACCGCCTGCCCGGTGCCCACTTCGATCACCATCCACACCGCATGGACCGCGCTCAACCACCGCTCGGCGCAACATATCTGGCTGCGAACACTGATCCACACCCTGATCACCCAAAGCGCCTGACCCACCAAAAAACACCCCATAACGAAAAAGGCGCGCCCCATCTCCCGATGCGGCACGCCCCTTTTTCTCTTGCTGAAAATATCCCGGGGGGAGCTGCCCACAGGGCAGCCGGGGGGCAGAGCCCCCCGCCCCCGTCAGGTGTGCGCCCGTCCGGTGTGCCCACATCCCTCCGCGGTCCGGGGTGACCGGCCCGGATCCGCGCTTACTTTCGGGCGGCGCGGATCAGGCCGAGGATATTCTCGGCGGCGTCCGGGATATTGGTGCCGGGGCCAAAGATCGCCTTTACACCGCTGTTGAACAGGAACTCATAATCCTGCTGCGGGATGACCCCGCCGCAGATCACGATGATATCCCCCGCGCCCTGCGCCTTGAGTTCCTCGACCAGCTTCGGAGCCAGCGTCTTGTGGCCTGCTGCCTGACTGGAAATGCCGATCACGTGAACGTCATTGTCGATGGCGTCCTGCGCTGCTTCTTCAGGGGTCTGGAACAGCGGGCCCACATCCACGTCAAACCCGATATCGGCAAAGGCCGTGGCGATCACCTTGGCCCCCCGATCGTGACCGTCCTGCCCCATCTTGACCACCAGCATACGCGGGCGGCGGCCATCCTCTTCGGCGAAATCCTCAACCGATTTCTGGATAGCGGCAAAGCCTTCGTCGCCCTCATAGGCCTTGCCATAAACCCCGGCCAAAGTCTTGACCTCGGCGCGGTGCCGTCCGAATTCCTTTTCCATGGCCATGCTGATCTCTCCTACGGATGCGCGGGCGCGGGCGGCTTCGACCGCCGCTTCCAGAAGGTTCCCGCCCTCCTTGGCGCGGCGCGCCAGTTCATCAAGGGCCGCGGTGCAGGCGGCATCGTCACGCTCGGCGCGGATACGCTCCAGCCGCGCGATCTGGGATTCGCGCACCTTGACGTTGTCCACATCGAGAATGTCGATCGGGTCTTCCTTGTCCTTGCGGTATTTGTTGACGCCGACGATGACTTCCTGGCCACGGTCGATCATCGCCTGACGGGTGGCGGCGGTTTCCTCGATCCGCAGCTTGGGCATGCCCGATGCCACGGCCTTGGTCATGCCGCCCATTTCCTCGATCTCGCCGATCAGCTTCCACGCGTCTTCGGCCAACTGGTGGGTCAGGCTCTCGACGTAATAGGACCCGGCCAGCGGATCGACGACGTTGGTCACCCCGGTTTCTTCCTGAAGGATCAACTGCGTGTTGCGCGCAATCCGGGCACTGAAATCCGTGGGCAGCGCGATCGCTTCGTCCAAGGCGTTGGTGTGCAGCGACTGCGTGCCGCCCAGAACCGCGCTCATCGCTTCATAGGCGGTGCGGATGACGTTGTTATAGGGGTCTTGTTCCTGCAACGATACGCCCGACGTCTGGCAATGCGTGCGCAGCATCAGGGACTTGGGGTTCTGGGGCTCGAACTCGGACATGATGCGGTGCCACAGCAGACGCGCCGCGCGCAGCTTGGCCGCCTCCATGAAGAAATTCATGCCGATGGCAAAAAAGAACGACAGGCGACCAGCGAACTTGTCCACGTCCATCCCGCGTTCCAGCGCCGCGCGCACGTATTCGCGCCCGTCCGCAAGGGTAAAGGCCAGCTCCTGCACAAGGTTCGCGCCGGCTTCCTGCATGTGGTAGCCGGAAATCGAGATCGAGTTGAACTTGGGCATCTCGCTGGAGGTGTACTCAATGATATCCGCAATGATCCGCATCGAAGGTTCCGGCGGATAAATATAGGTGTTGCGGACCATGAATTCCTTGAGAATATCGTTCTGGATGGTGCCTGCCAGAACGCTTTTGTCGTGGCCCTGCTCTTCGCCGGTGACGATAAAGGACGCCAGGATCGGGATCACCGCGCCGTTCATCGTCATAGACACCGACACCTTGTCCAGCGGGATACCGTCAAACAGGATCTTCATATCCTCGACGCTGTCGATGGCGACACCGGCCTTGCCAACATCGCCCTCAACACGAGGGTGGTCGCTGTCATAGCCGCGGTGCGTGGCGAGATCGAAAGCCACCGACACGCCCTGCTGCCCCGCAGCCAGATTGCGGCGGTAGAAGGCGTTGGATTCTTCGGCGGTGGAAAAACCCGCATATTGGCGGATGGTCCACGGGCGGCCCGCATACATCGTGGCCTTGACCCCGCGCACAAACGGGCCTTCGCCGGGGATCGTGCCCATATGCGGCAGATCGGCGGTATCCTCTTCGGTATAAAGCGGCTTTACCGGGATGCCTTCCAGCGTGTTCCAGGTCAGATCCTCGACAGGCTTGCCACGCAGTTCCTTTTCCGCGAGCGCCCGCCAGTTTTCGGTTTTCGATGTCATATCGTAATCCTTTTGTCCGTCATTGATCCGGCGGCGGCGGCATCGCCGCGCCGAAAGTGTTTGGGTTCGTGACCGGCTGCAGGGATGGCTTGCACCCTGCCCTGCGCCGGGTCAAAATCAATAAATCGACCATCCGTCGCCGCGTGACACTTCGCCTCCGGGCTCGCCGCGCCTATATGGAACGGTGAAGGAGACACAATGACACGATTGCTTGCCCTGCTTGCTGCTCTGCTGACCGGGGTCGCGGCCACCGCCGCGCCCGCGGCGTCATCCGAAACCGACGGTGCCGCTGACGCTGAAATACCGCTGTTCCGCCCCGCCGGGGATGACAATCTGGAGACATTCCACTGGACGCACCGTCCGGTGATCGTTTTTGCCGACAGCCCCAATGATCCCGCCTTTATAGAACAGATGGAGATGCTGCTGGAGCGTTCGGACGAATTGGTCCTGCGTGATGTCGTGGTCCTGACCGACACCAACCCCGCCGACCGCTCACCGCTGCGCCAAAAGCTGCGCCCGCGCGGGTTCATGCTGGTGATCGCCGGCAAGGACGGCCAGATTTCCTTGCGCAAGCCATTCCCATGGAGCGTGCGGGAAATTTCCCGCACCATCGACAAGATGCCCATCCGGCAACGCGAAATCCGCGAACGAACAAGCGCCGACCCATGATCACCCACCGAGCCGACGCCAAAATGGCGCAGGGCGCTTCTTTGCCAAATATTACGGCTAGTGTCGTTAACCAAGGCACGTTTCTGAGGAATGACCATGACAACCACGCCTAAATCCCCTGCGCCGATTGCTGGCCAAACGGGTCCGCGTCCGGGCTACTGACCTGCGGCACCGGCTGCTTGGCCGGTGCGGTCTCTGACATATTTGCCGTGTAAAGCCGTCTGACAAACGCGGATATCTCGGCGCGCAGGGCCTTGAGAGCGTCAGCCTGACGGATCAGCCTCAAGCGTTCTGCATCGCGGCGGTTGCTCCATCCATTGACCATCCAGCCCGCAGCCACCACAGATCCTGCGATGCCTGCTTGCCAGATCTGAACAGGGATGCCAGCAACCTCCGCGACCATCAGATCATTCGAATTCCATGATCACGTCGTCCACCGCGAGGCTGTCACCTGCGGCCGCGTTGATCTTGGACACGATGCCCTTCTTTTCGGCGCGCAGGATGTTTTCCATCTTCATCGCCTCGACTGTGCACAGCGCCTGACCTTCCTGGACCTCCTGACCGACTTCCACATCGACCTTCACGATCAGGCCGGGCATCGGGCAAAGCAGCATCTTGGAAGTATCGGGCGGCAACTTTTCCGGCATCAGTTCGGCCAGTTCGGCCTGACGCGGTGTGCGGACATGGACCTTGATATCCGCGCCACGGGTGCGCACCCGGAAACCGCCGGGGATCTTGCCGATCTTGAGAACCAGAGGCGCACCATCCACGTCAAGCGTGGCAAGCGGCTGACCGGGGGTCCAGTCACTGGTCACACGCAGATCGCTGCCATCTGAGAAGCGCACGTTCGCCCCGTCGTGATCGGCGTCGATGGTGACTTCGTGGCGGACGCCCTGCAGCGTCACCACCCAATCGGTGCCGACCTTGCGTTCGTGGTTGTCCATGCGGCCCGAAACGCGCGCCCGGCGGATTTCACCCACCCGGTGCATCGCCGCACAAGCGGCCGCAACCCGGCGCAGATCGCCTTCGGGCAGGCTGACACCGTTAAAGCCGTCGGGGTATTGTTCTTCGATAAAGGCGGTTGTCATTTCACCCGCGATAAAGATCGGATGATCCATCACCGCCGACAGGAACGGCAGGTTGTGGCCGATGCCTTCGACCTCAAAGCTGTCGAGCGCCACGCGCATCGCCTCGATCGCGGCCTCACGGGTCGGGGCCCATGTGCACAGCTTGGCGATCATCGGGTCATAATACATGCTGATTTCGCCGCCTTCATAGACGCCGGTATCGTTGCGCACGGCGCAGGCACCGGACGGCGCATCGCCTTGCCATTTGTCATTGTCCAGAAGCGGCCCGGCGGCCACCTCTTCTGGCGGACGATAACGGGTCAGACGACCAATCGACGGCAGGAAGCCGCGATAGGGGTCTTCGGCATAAAGACGGTTTTCAATGGCCCAGCCGTTCAGCTTCACATCGTCCTGCGTGATCGTCAGCGGTTCGCCATTGGCAACGCGGATCATCTGTTCGACAAGATCAACACCGGTGATCAGCTCGGTCACCGGATGCTCCACCTGAAGACGGGTGTTCATTTCCAGAAAGTAGAAATTCTTTTCGCCGTCCACAATGAATTCCACGGTGCCCGCGCTGGCATATCCAACGGCCTTGGCAAGCGCCACGGCCTGTTCACCCATCGCGCGGCGGGTATCCTCGTCAAGGAAAGGCGACGGAGCCTCTTCGACAACTTTCTGGTTGCGGCGCTGGATCGAACATTCGCGCTCGCCCAGATAGACGCCGTTGCCATGCGCGTCGCACAGAACCTGAATTTCGATGTGGCGTGGCTGGGTCACGAATTTCTCGATAAAGATCCGGTCATCCCCGAAGGAATTTGCCGCTTCGTTCTTGGACGACTGGAAACCCTCGCGCGCTTCCTGATCGTTCCACGCAATGCGCATCCCCTTGCCGCCGCCACCGGCCGATGCCTTGATCATCACAGGATAGCCGACCTCGTTACTGATCTTGACCGCATCTTCCGCGTCCTCGATCAACCCCATGTAACCCGGCACGGTGCTGACCTGGGCTTCCTGAGCGATTTTCTTGGACGTGATCTTGTCGCCCATCGCCTCGATCGCGCCCTTGGGGGGGCCGACGAATGCGACGCCCGCGTCTTCCAGCGCCTCGGCGAATTTGCTGTTCTCGGACAGGAACCCGTATCCGGGGTGAACCGCTTCGGCACCTGTCTGCTTGATCGCCTCCATCACCTTGTCGATGACGATATACGACTGGTTCGCAGGCGGCGGGCCGATGTGAACCGCTTCGTCAGCCATCTGAACATGCAGGGCCTGCTTGTCCGCGTCAGAATAGATCGCCACGGTGGCAATCCCCATCTTGCGGGCCGTCTTGATGACGCGGCAGGCGATTTCGCCCCGGTTCGCGATCAGGATCTTCTTGAACATGGATGGTCCTTTGTCTGGGAGAAAGTGGAACACGACGAAGGGCGCAGGCCGTATCCGGCGCGCGCCCTATGCCGCGATGAAGCGGAGCCGATCCGGCAGACGCCGAAGCGCCCGTTCCGATCAGCAGCGATTGGGGTGTTGTTTGCAGTAGATGACGTTGCCAGCGGCACCGACAGCCGCCCCTGTGACAAGATCGCCGTTGAATACGGCCGCGGCACCTGCGCCAGCGCCCGCACCGAAAAGGGCCTGTTCGCCGGGCGTGTCGCCGCAAGCCGAAAGCCCTGCGACGAGAGCCGCCGCAATGACAAGTCTGGAACGGAACATGATGCGTTCTCCCTCTGTCCGGTCAGGTTTACACCTACAGACGTTGGGCCGCTCAGCCGATCATTCAAGGATCGCGCGGCATCCCGCGAAAAATGCGCGGAAGACCGCCGAAAGCATTGATTTTCCTTGGAAAAAGTAAAAAATCCGGGCGTGCGGGACGGTGCCCCGACACGCCCGGAAAGGGTAAGGGTACGGATCAGACCCGGCAGGTGCGAGACTACGGGCCAAGGCATATCTGCCACCTCAACGGTGACACGCTGCGCGGCCCGATCCAAGCGCGAACCCCGCGCCACGGCAGACTGCGCGGGCATATGCCGAAATCGCGATCCCGCTTGCAGAATTCCGCCGATCCGGGGCGCGTATGTGCCGGCCGGTTCAGTCATCGCCAAACACTTCGGGAAAGTTCACGCGCGCCACGTTTACGTCGATGCGCAGCAATGCGTCATAGCTTTCGGGATCGAACGGGTCATCCACGGCAACGACCTCGCGACCGAACAGCCAGCTCAGCCGCCCGGCATCGAGATTGCCCCGTTCAAAGGGCTCATCCCCGAAATGGTCCCACAACGCCTGCATGAAACCGGCATCCGCGCGCCGGTCGGGCGGGCGCCGGTCGGCAAAGCGTTCGCGCCGGGTAATCGGGGTGATTCCACGCGGATTGGCACGCCGGATGGTGAATTGGAAATCCGTCCCGGGAAGCCGCGACGGGAAACCGCGATGCTTCAGCATGGCTGCACCTCCGTTATGCAAAGGCGGTGCAGGGGATGCAGGGCAGACCGCACGGCCCGCCCTGCAACAATCTTACTTGTATTTGCCGGTATAGACCGGCTCGACCGAGATCGGCTCGGGTTCAATGACCACGTATTCTTCCTGCGCGGGCTGACCGCCGCCGCATGCCGCGACGGTGACCACGAAGCCGAGCAGGGTGATGAACTTGATGCTCTTCGACATCCTTGACTCCTGACGTTTGTGATTGGCCGGACCGGATGTTGCGACCGGGCCGTCCCCCACCTCAATGCGCCGCGCGCGACTGCCCGCAGCGCCAGCATGATACAGGATTCAGCATGGGAAAGATACGCAAACCCCCGCACAGCGGTTGGTTGTGACGCCAAAGTCGCAATCGGGCAATCACCTTTACTGTGTTCCGCAAGATGTTGTGTTTGCATTAGAAAGCCTCCCAGATACAGACATCGTTTTCGACACGAAAGACATCGAAAAACTGGGTTGCCTCGGCATTGGACTGCCCGAAAGGCACCGGCCGATCCGACAGCGACACAACAACACGATCGGGTGTCAGGCCATGTTCGGCTATGTAGGGAACCGCGAATTCCTTACACAGAACCTCCATATCCGTATTGGCGGCCTCACTGCTGACAGTGCCGGTTTCACGCGCGATCGCGGGTGCCAGAAACCGCAGCCGCAGCCAAAGCGCGCCGGGGGCGGTATCCTCGATCACCTCGATCAGCGACACGTCCTGCCCGGATGGCAGCGATGGGCCACCAGCGGCCAGCGCAGGCCCTGTCAGCCCAAGTGCGACCATGACAGGAATAATCCTCAAGCCACCCCGGCCCCGTTTGTGGCGGGCTCCTCCCGCCGGGGTGACTTGTCGCATGCCCGAGGCATGCGGAGTGGGCGATGCAGCGCAAGCGCCAGCGTGCCCGTTCCGGGTTGCGTGCAAATCACCACAAGGGCGACGCAACGTCAACCTGTTTGACGCAGGTCCGTCCCACAGCGCGGCCAATGCCACCTTGAGGGCGTGTCCCAAGCTCATGGCGCGTCCGCCTCATGGGTGGCAAACTCCGCCGGGCTGATGATCTCGATCAACTCCAGATCGTCGGAATGGCGCACCTCCCGGTGTTTGATACCGGGCGGTTGCAAGACGCAGGATCCTTCGCGCAGGATCTGTTCGCCCTGCCCTTCGTATTCAAAGACAACCCACCCCTTTGTGACATAGACCATCTGGAAATCCAGATCGTGGGTGTGCCAGACCGCCGGGCTTTCCATGCCCGGAACGGCGCGGATGACATGGGCTCCATAGGCACCGCCGGTGGCAGCACGAATGCCCAGATCGCGATATTCGAAAAACGGACGCAGGCCCGCTCCGGCAAACTTGCCATCGTCGGCATGGGAAATGCAGAACGCCTGATTTTTCCACAATTGTGTCATCTCAATACGCCTCCCCCGCGTGCCGCACCCAACGCGCCCGATTGGCCGGTGCCTCAAGCACCGCCGCAATCAAGGCCCCCGTGCCGGCAGGCGCATTCCCGGTCACGCGACCGCCTGCCGTAATTGTCATATGATCAGGGCCATCAGACACCCGAACCACGGGGGAAAACCCCCGCAAATTGCGCAAGGCCCGCCACATATCCTGACGCACCTGATGGGCCAGCCTGCGCGCATTGGCGCGCGGCAGGACCGTTTCCGCCATCACATCAAATCGTGGCGGAAGGTGCCGCGAAAGCGTCAGAACGCCGCCCTCGCGCAGGATATGCCAGCGGTCAGCCATGGATCACAGCGGGATATTGTCGTGCTTTTTCCACGGCATCTGCGCTTTCTTGTTGCGCAGCGAAGCAAAGGCGCGGGCGACCCGGCGGCGCGTCGAATGGGGCATGATCACCTCGTCGATGAACCCGCGCTCCGCCGCCACGAATGGGTTGGCAAACCGGTCCTCGTAATCCTTGGCGTGCGCCGCGATCTTTTCAGGATCGCCCAAATCAGCCCGATGGATGATCTCGGTCGCGCCCTTGGCGCCCATCACCGCAACCTCAGAAGTGGGCCACGCATAGTTGAAATCGCCGCGCAGATGCTTGGACGACATCACAACATAAGCCCCGCCATAGGCCTTGCGGGTGATCACCGTCACCTTTGGCACGGTGGCTTCGCCATAAGCAAACAGAAGCTTGGCGCCGTGCTTGATGACACCGTCATATTCCTGCTTGGTGCCCGGCAGGAATCCCGGCACGTCAACCAGCGTCAGGATCGGAATTTCAAAGCAATCGCAGAACCGCACGAACCGTGCGGCCTTGCGGCTGGAATCGATATCCAGACACCCGGCCAGAACCATCGGCTGGTTGGCCACAACACCCACGGTGCGCCCTTCGAGCCGGATAAAACCGGTGATGATGTTCTTGGCGAAATCTTCCTGAATTTCGTAAAAATCGCCCTCATCCGCGAGCTTGAGGATCAATTCCTTCATGTCGTAGGGCTGGTTCGGGTTCTCCGGAATCAGCGTATCCAGCGACATCTCTACCCGGTTGGGATCGTCAAAGAACGGACGCACCGGGGGTTTTTCGCGATTGTTGGCGGGCAGAAAATCAACAAGGCGGCGCACTTCGGCCATCGCCTCCACGTCGTTTTCAAAGGCTCCGTCGGCGACCGAGGATTTCTTGGTATGGGTGGAGGCCCCGCCCAGTTCTTCGGCGGTGACGACTTCGTTGGTCACGGTCTTGACCACGTCAGGGCCGGTCACGAACATGTAGGAACTGTCGCGCACCATGAAAATGAAATCCGTCATCGCGGGCGAATAGACCGCACCACCTGCACAGGGGCCGGTGATAACCGAAATCTGCGGAACAACGCCGCTGGCCATGATGTTGCGCTGGAACACCTCGCCGTAACCGGCGAGCGAATCTACGCCCTCCTGAATACGCGCGCCGCCCGAATCGTTGATGCCGATAACCGGGGCACCGTTTTCAACGGCCATATCCATGATCTTGCAGATCTTCATCGCGTGGGTCGCAGAAACCGACCCGCCCAGAACGGTGAAGTCCTGCGAAAAGACATAGACCTGCCGCCCGTTGACCGTGCCCCAGCCGGTGACAACGCCGTCCCCTGCGGGCTTTTGCTTTTCCATGCCGAAATCGGTGCAGCGATGGGTGACGAACATATCGAATTCCTCGAAACTGCCCTCATCAAGCAGCAGGTCGATACGTTCGCGCGCCGTGAGCTTGCCGCGCCCGTGCTGGGCGTCGATCCGCTTCTGGCCTCCGCCAAGACGGGCCGCGCCGCGACGGTCTTCGAGCTCGGTCAGGATATCTTTCATGGACGGGTCCCCTTTTTGGTTTGGCGCGTTATAGGCTGAGACGGGCCGCGACCAAAGCATATTTCGGCAAATTTGCAAACATTCTGCCAACAAAGATCAGCAAAATGAAAATTTGCTAATTAACAGGTGATCTAATGGACATTGCCGCGCGCCGATCCTAGGTCTTGGATCATGTCGCATCACAGCCCCCCACGATTTCTGAAGCGAACCAGCCCACCGCACATCTTTACGCTGATCTTTCTGACCGGGCTGTCGGCGCTGACGATGAACATCTTCCTGCCCAGCCTTCCGGCGATGGCGGACTATTTCGATGCGGACTACCGGATCATACAACTGGCCGTGGCGGTCTATTTGCTGGTGATGGCAGGCTTGCAGATCCTGATCGGACCGATCTCGGACAATATCGGGCGGCGGCCCGTGTTGCTCTGGGGCATCTGCCTGTTTGCACTGGCCACACTGGGATGCATCATGGCCCGGTCGGTCGAGGCATTTCTCTTCTTCCGCATGAGCCAGGCCGTCGTCGCCGTGGCATTGGTTCTGAGCCGGGCATCGGTGCGCGATATCTTTCCAGCCGACAAGGCAGCCTCGATGATCGGCTATGTGACGGCAGGCATGGCCGTTGTCCCAATGATCAGCCCGGCCATCGGCGGCGTCCTTGGCGAGGCCTTCGGGTGGCAATCAACCTTCTGGCTCATGTTCGCACTGGCGCTTGTGGCCTTTGCGCTGACATGGCTGGATTTCGGCGAAACGGCCGTGGCCTCCGGCCTGACGCTGGCACAGCAGTTCCGCCAATACGGCGAATTGCTGAAATCGCCCCGGTTCTGGGGCTATTCGCTCGCATCGGCGACCACGTCAGGCACATTTTTTGCGTATCTCGGCGGGGCACCGTTTGTCGGATCACATGTTTTTGGCCTCGATAGCGCGACACTGGGATTCTACTTTGGCGTCCCGGCCATTGGCTATTTCATTGGCAATGTCGTGTCCGGTCGGTTCGCCACCCACTTCGGGATCAACAAAATGGTGTTCTGGGGCTGCACGCTCAATACCCTCGGGGCGGGGCTGTCCCTTCTGCTGTTCATTGTCGGGATCGGTGGGGTCAACAGCTTCTTCGGTTTGATGGCCCTTGTGGGGATCGGCAACGGCATGGCGCTGCCCAGCGCCACGTCAGGATCAATGTCGGTGCGCCCGCATCTGGCCGGGTCCGCTTCTGGGCTGGCGGGGTCAATCATGCTGGGGGGCGGTGCCGCGCTCAGCGCGATCGCCGGAATGATGCTGACCATCGAAACCGGACCGAACCCATTGCTTTGGATCATGTTCCTGACGGCAGCGGCCAGTGTCGTATTCATCGCTCTTGTCGTCCTGCGCGAACGCAGATTGACCATGTGAGCTTTGCGGGGCAGGTTTGCAAAGATCCGGGGCGACCGGCCGAAATTTGCAAAGGTGTCCGATGGCAACCCAGAAACTTTACGCAGGGGCCAAACTCCGCGAGATGCGCACGCGCATGGGCCTGACCCAAAAGGACTTTGCCGGGAAACTGGGCGTGTCCCTGCCCTACCTCAACCAAATGGAAAATAACAATCGCCCGGTCAGCACATCCGTGGTTCTCGCTCTGGCGCAGGAATTCGGGATTGACGTGACCGAGCTCAGCACCGGGGACAGCGAACGTCTGGTGTCCGACATGCGCGAAGCACTGGCCGATCCGATCTTTGCCGACACCATGCCACCACTGGCGGACATGCGGTTGACGGCATCGAACGCCCCCGCCTTGGCGCGCGCCTTTATCGAACTGCACCGCGCCTACCGTCAGACCCATGAAAGGCTCGCATCGCTGGACGAGGCGCTTGGCCGCGAGGATGCGCGCAGCCAGACCAGCCCATGGGACGAGGTGCGCGATTTCTTCCACTATTGCGACAACTACATCGACGCGGTTGACCGGGCCGCCGAAAACTTTGCGGCCCAAGCCAGCCAAGGCGATATCCGCGAGGCCGCGATTGACCGCCTGTCGCGCATGGGGGTTCGGGTTGAATGGGTGGATGCCGGACCGACACGCGTGTTCGACACAGAAACCAACACCCTGCGCCTGTCGCTGCGCCCGACACCCGAAACGCAGGTGTTTCAATTGCTGTTGCAACTGGCACTGCTGTCACAGGACAAGCTGCTCGAAGCAACGCTGGATTTCGCCCGCTTCCAAAGCGACGCAGCCCGCGCCATCGCCAAGGTCGGTCTGGCCAATTACTTTGCCGGCGCCGCGATGATGCCCTATGGCGCGTTCCTGTCCGCGGCACAGGACTGCCGCCACGATCTTGAGGTTCTGGGCCGTCGCTTCGGGGCCTCGGTCGAACAGGTCGCGCACCGCCTGTCAACGTTGCAACGCCCCGGAGCCAAGGGCGTGCCCTTCTTCTTCGTGCGGGTGGATCAGGCGGGAACGATCACCAAACGGCATTCCGCCACCCGGTTGCAATTCGCACGATTCGGCGGGGCCTGCCCGCTGTGGAACGTGCACCGCGCCTTTGAAACGCCGGGCCGGTTTCTCAGGCAACTGGCCGAAACGCCGGACGGCATCCGCTATATCAGTCTGGCGCGGGATGTGTCCAAGCCTGGCGGCTCATATGGCGCGCCGGTGCGCCGTTACGCCATCGCCTTGGGCTGCGAGGTCAAGCACGCAGGGTCGCTCGTCTACGCCGATACGCTGGACGTCAGCAACGCGAGCGCCTTTGAACCGATCGGAATTTCCTGCCGGATATGCGAACGCCGCACATGTCATCAACGATCCGTTCCGCCGCTGGAACGGCAACTCAGGATCGACATGAACACGCGCGGCGTCCTGCCTTATGACGTGGACTGACGCCGTCAGGCGGCGGCCTGAAGCATCGACCAGATTTCGTCCTTGAGCGCCGCGCGCTTCTTGCGCAGATCGGTTTCGGCACCCTGATCAATCGGTTCAACAAGCGTTTCGGCGCGATGCACCGCGCGGTTCACTTCGTGATACTCATCCGCCAATCTGGCAAAATGCGCATCCGATCCCTTCAGGGCCGCAATGCGTTCCGCCATTTCGGGAAATTCAGCAGCCAGTTCATGAGGGGTATGCGACATATGTGGTCTCTCCTTGTTGTGTTGATCAAAGACTAGGCCCGCCCCGACCCCCCGTCATTGACGCATGTCAAACGCATCATTTTTTCGGGTAGATGGACGGAAAGAGGCATGGCCGCGCGCAGGACTGGCCCGGGCCGTTCAATCCCCGCGCGGAACAGCCGCAAAGCGGCCCGCGCATCTGTGTTTTTCGTGGCACGGCTCGGGTGTGACGCGTCCCCGGCACACGTCGCGTTTGGCGGGTGTTACGTCACTGCGCGTCAGTTTTTCGCCCGCCGCCACCCTGCGGCGCGGGCGTCGGCTTCGGTGCAGAACCAGCGTTCCCCCTTGCCCGTGTTGATCCGGGTGCGGCCGTAGTGTTCCTGCCCCGGCACGTGATAGATGCGGGTCCCCTTGGACGAAATATTGCCCTTTATCACGCAATCCGTTGCGGTTTGTGCGGGTGGCGGCGGTGTTCCGGTCCTGCGGAATTCTGCCGGACGCTGAACCAGATGGTCATGCAGCCCCCGGCGGGCAATCGCGGCACCTTTTTCGTCCAGATCATACCGCATCGAATAGCGGCGGTAGGCAAAGGCCAACCCATCGCGCACCAGCGCCCGCCCGACGTCGCGCCCGTCGATCTGACAGGTCGCCACGATGCGCCCATACCGATCCACATCGCGGGTCGTGCAGGTTGCGCGGTGCCCCTGATAGCGGCTGCGCACCTCATCGGTGATCCATGCACCGCACGCCCATGCCTGCCCGGCCTCGGTCTGGCAGGTCTGTTCGGTTTCCACCGCGTCGATCCCGAACAATCGCACGGTTTCGCCGCCAACCTCGAACGTATCGCCATCAATGACACGCACACGTCCCGCCGGATCAGCAAGCGCGGCAAGAGGGAGAGACAGGAGAACGAAGAGAGCACAAATTCTTAACATTTCGTTAAAATGTTCGTCGCAGGCCGGGATATCAAGCCACCCGCGACACAAAGGTTAACGCAGCTTGAAGCGCCCCGAACCAACGCCGGATCGCGCGCGCGGCGTCCGACCTTGCCGGGTCTACCTCTGTGCGGTCTCCCACTCCGGATGCACCCACGGGCGCGCGTTATCCTTTGGCAGCGGATCACGTCCCAGAATGTGGTCGGACATCTTCTCCCCCACCAGAATGGATGGCCCGTTCAGGTTGCCATTGGTAATGCGCGGAAAGATCGAACTGTCGGCCACGCGCAGACCGTCCACGCCGATCACGCGCCCCTCGGGATCGACAACCGCGTCCGGATCATCGCGCCGCCCCATCCGGCAGGTGCCGCAGGGGTGGTAGGCGCTTTCGGCGTGTTCGGCGATAAACGCGTCGATCTCGGCATCGCTTTGCACATCCGCGCCGGGCTGGATCTCATGCTTGACGAACGGCTCGAACGCGGGCTGGGCGAATATCTCGCGGGTCAGACGGATGCAGGTGCGGAACTCCTCCCAATCATCGGGATGGGACATATAGTTGAACCGGATCACCGGGGCCGCCCCCGGATCGGCCGACCGCAGAGACACCCGCCCCCGCGATTTTGACCGCATCGGGCCGACATGGGCCTGAAAGCCGTGCCCTTCGGCCGCCGCCTGCCCGTCATAGCGCACCGCGATCGGCAGGAAATGATATTGGATATCGGGATAAGGCACCCCGGCACGCGACCGTATGAACCCCGCGCTCTCGAACTGGTTCGACGCGCCCAGCCCGGTCTTGCGGAACAGCCACTGCGCCCCGATGGCCGCCTTGGAGATCAGGTTCCAGTGTTTATAAAGCGTGATCGGCTGTTTCGAGGCCATCTGAACGTAAAGCTCAAGGTGATCCTGCAGATTGCCCCCAACGCCGGGGCGGTCGGCCACCACGTCAATTCCGTGTTCGGCCAGATGGGCGGCAGGACCGATTCCCGACAACATCAGGATCTTGGGCGAATTAATCGACGATGCCGCGAGGATCACCTCCCGGCGGGCATGGACCATGCGCCCGCCATCCAGCACGACCCCGGTGGCGCGCCCGTCCTCGATCGCCACACGCTGCACCAACCCGCGCACCAGATCGCAGTTGGGCCGCTTCAGAGCGGGCCGCAGATACGCATTGGCCGCCGACCAGCGCCGCCCCTTGTGGACGGTCTGTTCCATCGGGCCAAAGCCTTCCTGCTTTTCCCCGTTGTAATCGCTGGTCGCCTCGTATCCGGCTTGTTTGCCCGCCTCGACAAAGGCCGTGAACAGCGGGTTTTCGCGCGGACCACGGGTGACATGCAGCGGCCCGGACGCCCCGCGCCAATCCGCATCGCCGCCATGGCCGCGACTGTCCCAGCTTTCCATGCGTTTGAAATACGGCAGCACATCCGCATAGGACCATCCGTGCGCGCCGCTCTCGTCCCAATGGTCATAATCCAGCGCGTGACCACGGACATAGACCATCCCGTTGATCGACGACGACCCGCCGATCACCTTGCCGCGCGGACAGGCCATGCGGCGGTTGTTCATGTGCGGTTCCGGCTCGGACCGATACCCCCAGTCATAAAGCGACATGTTCATCGGATAGCTGAGCGCCGCCGGCATCTGGATGAGCGGCCCCCAATCTGTGCCGCCGTATTCAATCACCAGCACCGAGGCCCCCGCCTCGGACAACCGATACGCCATGGCGCAGCCCGCGCTGCCGGCGCCGACAATCACATAATCCGCTTCCATTGCCTATCCTTGCACGTCTTGCGCCACCAGACGGCGGCCTTCGGGTTCACCAGCATTCGGGCTTGCGGGTGTTCGGGTTACGAAACGTCCCACGTGCCCGCTATTCGCCACGGGGGAAACGTTGGCTTTCCTCGACATCATTCAGATCCATGTGATTGCGCATGAACCGTTCCGACGCCTTTTGCAGCGGCTGGTAATCCCACGGATAATACCCGCCCTGCCGCAGCGCCTCATAAACGACCCAGCGCCGCGCCTGACTGGCGCGCACCTCGGCATCGAACCGGTCCAGATCCCATCTTTCGTCAGCCTGCGCACGAAATCCGGCCAGCATTTCCGCATGGGCAGGATCGGCAGCAAGGTTGGTCAATTCATCAGGGTCGGCCTCAAGGTCGAACAACTGTTCAGGATCAAGCGCGCAGCGCGTGTATTTCCACTTGCCCGACCGCAATGCCACCAGCGGCGCATAAGAGGCCTCGGCGGCGTATTCCATGGCCACCGGGTGGGTGCGCGGGGTGCCTGTGGCGGTGGGCACAAGGCTCTGACCGGTGGTCCAGGGCATCACGTCTTGCATGCTGACCCCGGCCAGTTCGCACAGCGTCGGGCACAGGTCGATCGTGGACACGGGATCGTCGATGCGCGCGGGTTCCAATCCCGGTGCGCGGATCATCAGCGGCACCCGTGCAGAGCCCTCAAAGAAGGACATTTTGAACCACAACCCGCGTTCGCCCAGCATGTCACCATGATCGGATACGAACACAACGATGGCTTCTTGCCGGTTGTCCTCAAGGGTTTGCAGCAACTCTCCGATCTTGTCATCGAGATATGAGATATTGGCAAAGTAGGCCCGGCGCGATCGGTTGATATCGTCCTCGGTGATGTCAAAACCGCGCCAGTCATTGGCGTCAAAGATGCGCTTTGAGTGGGCGTCGTGATCGTCATAATCCATCGCCGCCACGCGCGGGGACAAGTGTTCACAATCCTCGTACAAATCCCAGTATTTGCGCCGCGCGACATAGGGATCATGGGGATGGGTAAAGCTGACGGTCAGGCACCACGGACGCGTGTCCTTGGCCCGGGCCAGATCATAAAGCTTCATCCGGGCGTGATGGGCGACCTCGTCGTCGTATTCCATCTGGTTGGAAATCTCGGCCACACCGGCGCCAGTGACCGATCCCATGTTGTGATACCACCAGTCGATGCGTTCGCCGGGTTTGCGGTAATCCGGGGTCCAGCCAAAATCGGCGGGGTAGATATCCGTCGTCAGACGTTCCTCGAACCCGTGCAACTGGTCAGGGCCGACGAAATGCATCTTGCCCGACAGGCAGGTGCGGTATCCCGCCCGGCGCAGATGGTGGGCATAGGTCGGCAGATCGCTGCGAAACTCGGCCGCGTTGTCATAGACCCCGGTGCCCGAAGGCAATTGCCCCGTCATGAAGGCCGCCCGCCCCGGCGCGCAAAGCGGCGAGGCGGTATAGGAATTGGCAAACCGCACGGATTGCGCGGCCAACCGATCCAGATTGGGCGTATGCAACCACTCAGCCGGGCCATCGGGAAACAACGTCCCGTTGAGCTGATCCACCATCAGAATCAGGATATTGGGCGATGTCATCGGTGCGATTGTCCTTCGGTAATAAGACGGTGAACGGCAGCCAGAACCAAATCGACGGCCTGCGCCTTGGGCATCGCCTCGGGCCGCAGCACCTGACGCAGATAGACCCCGTCAATCAGCGATCCAATGGTTTCGGCCGCGGTTTCGGGATCCGCCACAAGCGGTCGGAAATTCGCCACAAGATTCGACCGCAAGCGGTGATGATAGATTGTCAGCAGCTTTCGCGTTGGTTCCGAGCTTTGCGCCTGAAGATAGAAATGCAGCCATGCGGCGGTGGTTTCCGCCCGGAAGTTCTGTGATGAAAACGAGGCTCGCACGATGGCCTCGATGCGCGATTGCGGGGTGTGCGCCATCTGCATGGCACCGCGCACCTCGGCCCCGAAAATGGTGAGGATATGGCGCATCGCCGCCACAAGCATCTGTTCCTTGGACCCGAAATAGTGATGCGCCAGCGCGCTGGACATGCCCGCGGCGCGGGCAATGCGGCTGACCGATACATCCAACGTCCCCGCCGCCCCGATCTCGGAAATCGTGGCTTTGACCAGCGCGCTGCGCCTGATAGGCTCCATTCCGACCTTGGGCATTGGGGTATCCTGACAAGTCGATGTTTGCGTAAACGCTAATTTCGCTTTATTGACTAGTCAATCAAGAAAGAAATGTCACTGATCAACGGGAGAATATTCATGACCATCAAGACCACGCTTTCCGCACTGGCCATCGTGGCGGCAACGCCTGCTCTGGCGGCCGAGTGCAACACCGTCACGTTTTCGGACGTGGGCTGGACCGACATCACCGCCACCACGGCGGCCACCACCGTCGTTCTGGACGCGCTGGGATATGAAACCGATATCAAGGTGCTGTCGGTGCCTGTGACCTATACGTCGATGGCGGCGGGCGATATCGACGTTTTCCTGGGCAACTGGATGCCCACGATGGAGGCCGATATCGCGCCTTACCGCGACGCGGGCACCGTCGACACGGTGCGTGCCAACCTTGAAGGCGCAAAATACACCTTGGCCACCAATGCGGTCGGTGCCGGGCTTGGGATCAAGGATTTCGCCGATATCGCCGCACAGAGTGACGCGCTGGATTCGACCATCTACGGCATTGAGCCGGGCAATGACGGCAACCGCCTGATCATGGACATGATCGCCGCCGATGCCTTTGGGCTGACCGGTTTCGAGGTCAAGGAAAGCTCGGAACAGGGGATGCTGGCGCAGGTTGGCCGTTCGGTAAAGCGCGACGAACCCATCGTGTTCCTGGCCTGGGAACCGCACCCGATGAACGCCAATTATGACCTGACCTACCTGACCGGCGGCGATGACTGGTTCGGCCCGAACCTCGGCGGGGCAACGGTCTATACCAACACCCGCGCGGGATATGTGAACGAATGCCCGAACGTCGGCAAATTGCTGAGCAATCTGGAATTCACGCTGGCCATGGAAAACGAGATCATGGGCGCGATCCTGAATGACGGCGAAGACCCGAGCGACGCCGCGACCGCATGGCTTGCGGCCAACACCAACGTTCTGGACGCATGGCTTGACGGCGTGACCACCATGGACGGCGGCGACGCAAAGGCCGCCGTTATGGGCGCGCTGAAGTAATCGGCAGTGGCCCCGCCTCTCAGGCGGGGCCATCCCGGCGCACCCCGGTTTGATCCTTCCATCCGGTGCTGCGCTGAACGGAGCGGAAACGCTGCCCGCACCTCGTGACCTTGGACAAGGCGAACAAAATGGACTGGCTGACAGACAACAAGATCCCCATCGGCAAATGGGCGGCGGGGATGTTCGATTGGTTGCAGGACAACTTTTCGGTTCTGTTCGAAGGCATGTCCATCGCGTTGGAGTGGCTCATTGATGCCATCCTGTGGGTCTTGCAGACGCCGCACCCGCTGTTCATCATCGGAGTATTCGCGGCAATGACCTATGGGCTGCAACGGCGCATCGCGCCTGCGGTTCTGGTGGTGGTCGGATTCCTGTTCATCCTCAATCAGGGCTATTGGGAGGAAACCACCGAAAGCCTCACGCTGGTTCTGTCGGCCTGTGTGGTGTGTATGGGGATCGGAGTGCCCATCGGCATTGCGGCGGCGCACCGGCCCCGGCTCTACGCGGCGATGCGGCCTGTGCTCGACCTGATGCAGACCCTGCCCACCTTTGTCTATCTGATCCCCGCGATCGTGTTTTTCGGCATCGGCATGGTGCCCGGCCTGATCGCCACGGTGATCTTTGTGCTGCCCGCCCCAATCCGCCTGACCCAGCTTGGCATCGCTTCAACGCCGCAACCCCTGCTTGAGGCGGCGCAGGCGTTTGGCGCAACCCCGCGCCAGACCCTGTGGAAGGTCGAACTGCCCTATGCGATGCCGCAGATCATGACCGGGCTGAACCAGACGATCATGCTGTCGCTGTCCATGGTGGTGATCGCAGCCCTTGTTGGGGCCGACGGGCTGGGCGTGCCGGTGGTCAGGGCGCTGAATTCGGTCAACACTGCGCTTGGCTTTGAATCCGGGATCGTGATTGTGGTCGTGGCGATCATGCTCGACCGGATGCTGCGCAAGGAGCGTGACTGATGACACCTGTAACCGATCCTGAAACCCCTGCAGGCATCGCGGTCGAGTTCGACAATGTCTCAATCGTGTTTGGCGACCGCCCGGAAAAGGCCCTGCCCCTCATGGACAAGGGCCAGTCCCGCCCCGAGGTTCAGGAGGCCTGCGGACAGGTTCTGGGTGTGCACAACTGTTCGCTGACCGTGGCCCAGGGCGAGATCCTCGTTCTCATGGGGTTGTCGGGATCGGGAAAATCCACGCTGCTGCGCGCGGTCAACGGACTCAATCCGGTTGTGCGCGGCACGGCGCGGGTGTGGGATGGCGATCAACTGGTGGACGTCACCCACGCCGACGCCGCCACCCTGCGCCGGTTGCGCGCCAACCACGTCGCAATGGTGTTTCAACAATTCGGCCTGCTGCCGTGGCGCACCGTGCGCGAAAATGTCGGGCTGGGTCTGGAACTGGCTGGCATAGCCAAGCCCGAACGTCAGGACCGTGTCGATACCCAGCTCTCACTTGTTGGCCTGTCTGACTGGGCCGAACGCAAGGTGGGCGAACTGTCCGGCGGCATGCAACAGCGCGTGGGCCTTGCCCGCGCCTTTGCGACCGAGGCCCCCATCCTGTTGATGGACGAACCCTTCAGCGCGCTTGATCCTCTGATCCGCACCCGGTTGCAGGATGAACTTCTTGAACTGCAACAAACGCTGAAGCGCACGATTGTCTTTGTCAGCCACGATCTGGACGAAGCCTTCAAGATCGGCAACCGCATCGCCATCATGGAAGGCGGGCGCATCGTGCAATGCGGCACGCCGCAGGATATCTTTACCAACCCCGCGACGGATTACGTGGCGGATTTCGTCGCCCACATGAACCCCTTGGGCGTTCTGCGCGCGCATGACGTGATGGAGCCGGCGGACGGAACCGCCCGCGGCAGCCTGCCCTACAACACGCAGATCAAGGATGTCATGGCGCTGGCCGCGCGCCAAACCCGCCCCGTTGCCATTACGCAAAACGGTGTGGTGATCGGACAGGTCCAGCCCTCAAGCATCCTGTCCCGGCTGGTCAATCCGCGCGGCTAGAGCTTGGTCGCCGGTGTCGGCGGCGTGATTGGCTGCCGACGCAGAACCGCTTCGCGCCATGTGATGAAGGTCACCGCCGACAGGATCACCGTGCCGCCCAGCACCACGAAGATATCCACCGGTTCGGCAAAAAACAGAGCGCCCAGCGCCGTGGCCCATACCAGTTGCAAGAACGTGACCGGCTGCGTCACCGTCAGCGGTGCCGCGCGAAACGCCAAGGTCATCGAAAAATGGCCCGCCGTGGCAAAACACGCCACCCCGAACAGGATGGCCAGCTCCCGCCATGTCGGCGTGACCCAATCGGCCATCGCAAACGGCGCCAGCGCAATCGTGACCCAGATGGACAACATCGCCACCACAAGGCTTGGCTTGGCCTCATCGACCAATACCTTGGCCACCATGTAGGACACCGCAAAGACGACCGCATTGACCAGCATCGCCGCGTGCCCGAGGCTCAGATCGCGAAATCCCGGACGCAGGATGATTGCCGCCCCGACCAAAGCGGCCACCACAGCCAGAATGCGCCGCGCCGCCAGTTTTTCCCCCAGAAACAGCGCGGCCCCGATGGTGACATAGACCGGCGCGAGGTAGTTCATCGCCGTCACCTCGGCCAACGGGATGCGGGTCATCGCAAAGAACCACAGAATGACACCGATCGCGTGCAGGAACCCGCGCACCGCGAACAACCCCCAAAGCCGCGCGGTCAGATGCGCGTCCACCAGCGTCCTGAGCACCGGCATCACAAAGACCAGCCCCATTGCATAACGGATGAACGCGGCCTCTGCCGGGGGCATGCCCTTGCCCATGACCTTGACCAGCGCCGTGACGGCAACAAACGACAGGCCGGTGACGAGCATCCAGAATATTCCGAGAAGAGGGCGATGCTGTTCGGGGTTTTGCATATGTCTATGAACACCCTTAGATGCACGAGGCGCAACCCTTCACATGACAATTAGTTTTACGGCGATCGTCCACATCGTCGCACCAACCACCAGATCCAGCGCCCGCCAGGCCGAAGGCTTCGCAAAGAACGGCGCAAGCAACCGCGCCCCGAAGCCCAGCGAAAAGAAGAACACCACGCTGGCCGTCATCGCTCCTGCCGCAAACGCCGTGGGATAGGGATATTGGGCCGATACCGATCCCAGCAAAACCACCGTATCCAGATACACATGTGGATTGAGCCAGGTCAGCGCCAGCGCCGTCATCACGGCCGCGCCCAGCCCGGAACCGCCATCGCCACCCGCGCGCAACGCATCCCCGCCGCGCCATGCCGCGCGGAAACTGCGCGCGCCATACCACAGCAGAAACGCTGCCCCGCCATAGCGCATCGCCGTCTCAAACCCCGGAACAGCCTGCGCCAACGCCCCAAAGCCAAACACCCCCGCCGCGATCAGAATCGCGTCGGAAACCGCGCAAACCAGACAGACCCAGACAACATGCTGCGCCCGCAACCCTTGCCGCAGCACAAAGGCATTCTGCGACCCGATGGCGAGAATAAGCCCCAGACCTAGGGAAAACCCCGAAACCGCGCTTGCCAGCATCCCCTGTTCCTTTCGCTCTGCCGTGCCAGTTGCCACGCATCCGTTGCGTTGCGGCCTGCAATCGGGCGCAGTCTTGCCACCGCGCGCGGGAATTGCCAACATCGCACGCAGGCTCTGACAATGACGCCGAGACCAGACGGAGAAACGCCAATGCAACGCTCCCCCCTGAAAGGTTGGCACCATACACCTCCGGTGCCGCTGCGCGTGTCACCGTTCTTTGCCTGGCCCCCCAGACCGATGGATATGCTGCGCTGGATCTGGAATTCATGGTTCCTGATCACCGAACGCCTGATCATCGTTGGCCTTGCGCTGATCACGGTCACATGGTTTCAGCCGCCGCTGGAGGAAACCCGCAGCTTTGCCGCCGGTTGGGTGCTGGAGATCTACGCGCGCAACCTGATCCTGATGATCGCGGTTGCGGGCGGGCTGCATCTGTATTTCTACAGCTTCTCCAAACAGGGACAAAAGCTCAAATACGATCCGCGCCCGCTGATGCGCAACGGACGCCAGTTCACCCTTGGCGGTCAGGTGCGCGACAACATGTTCTGGACGCTTGCCAGCGGCGTGACCATCTGGACAGGCTATGAGGCGCTGTTGTTCTGGGCGATGGCCAACGGATATGCCCCGGTGATCTCATGGTCGGACAACCCGGTCTGGTTCATTGCCCTGTTCCTCGTGATCCCGATCTGGGAAAGCTTTTATTTCTACTGGATACACCGGCTTTTGCATGTGCCGTTCCTGTATCGCCATATCCACGCCCTGCATCACCGCAATATCAATGTCGGCCCGTGGTCGGGTCTGTCGATGCATCCGGTGGAACACCTGCTTTTCCTTGGGTCGGTGCTGGTGCATTTCGTCATTCCCGCCGGTCCGGTGCACATCCTGTATCACTTGCAATATTACGCGCTGACCGCCGCAACCACGCATACCGGGTTCGAAGGCGTGTTGGTCGCCGACAAGAACCGGATGCGACTGGGCACCTTTCACCACCAGATGCACCACCGGTATTTCGAATGCAATTATGGCTCGCTCGAGATTCCGTGGGACAAGTTCTTCGGCTCGTTCCATGACGGAACGGCAGAGGCCGACGCGGCCATCCGGGAGCGCCGCAAACGGTTTCAGGGTGGCTAGGGGGCTCTGCCCCCCCTTGCCACCCGCCGCGCCTTGCGCGCCTTTCACCGGAGTATTTCGGACCAGAAGACGGGGGGCCCGTTTGCCGAACCTCAACGCAGGCACTTTGCCGGCTTGATCCGCGCCCGCTGGACGCAGCCCCTGCGGCGTGCAAGGCACGGCGCATCACCCATGACAATGCCCCGCGCAGCGGGGCGCCTTTGTCTCAGCTGAACTGCTCGGCGATGAGGCGTTCTTCCAGACCGTGGCCCGGATCGAACAGGATGCGGTGGGCGATACTGGGTTCTGAGCGGATCTCCACCCAATCAATATCGGCAAACGAGACCGAATCGCCTTCGGCCATGACCGGGCGTTTGTCCGGCTCGAGCACATCAAAGCGCACCTTTGCGGTCTTTGGCAAAAGCGCGCCCCGCCAGCGCCGGGGGCGAAATGCCGCGACCGCCGTCAGCGCCAGCACATCCGATCCGATGGGCAAGATCGGGCCGTGGGCCGAATAGTTGTAGGCGGTTGATCCCGCCGGGGTCGCCACCAGCGCCCCGTCGCAGACCAGTTCCTGAAGACGCAGCCGGTCGTCGACGGTGATCCGCAGCTTGGCCGCCTGCGGGCCTGCGCGCAGCAACGAGACTTCGTTGATGGCCAGCGCGCGGTGCATGGTTCCGGCCTGATCCTGAGCTGTCATCGACAGGGGATTGATGACCTCTTCCTGCGCCACGTCCAGACGCGCGGGCAGATCGCTTTCGTTATATTCGTTCATCAGAAAGCCGATGGTGCCCCGGTTCATCCCGTAAACCGGCGCGGGCAGGTGCTGTGTCGCGTGGAGCGTTTGCAGCATGAACCCGTCCCCGCCAAGCGCCACGATCACGCCCGCGTCTTCGGGTGCGCAATTGCCATACCGCCCGATCAACGCCGCGCGGGCGGTTTGCGCCACCGGGGCGGGGCTTGCCAGAAAAGCGATCTTGAGTGCCATGGCGCAGGTTTCCGACCCGATACGTTATGTTCCGAAACAAACATATGTTGCCGCCAAAGGCCAGCCTTGACGCAGCGCCCCGGAAAATCGTCGTATATCGGCCTTTTCCACCGCCCGTGTTTCCGATAGGAACGCCGCCAGTTCCACGCAGCACAGCGGAGATACCATCCATGACTGTCCCCCCCCGTGATACGGGCTTTTTCACAGAGTCCCTTGAAACCCGCGACGCCGAACTGTTCGGCGCGATCCGTTCAGAACTGGGCCGTCAGCGCGACGAGATCGAGCTGATCGCCTCGGAAAACATTGTCTCCGCCGCCGTGATGGAAGCGCAGGGCAGCGTGATGACGAACAAATATGCCGAGGGCTATCCCGGGCGGCGCTACTATGGCGGGTGCCAGTATGTCGACATCGCCGAGAACCTCGCGATTGACCGGGCCAAGGAACTCTTCGGTTGCGGCTTTGCCAATGTTCAGCCCAATTCGGGCAGCCAGGCTAATCAGGGTGTGTTTCAGGCGCTGCTCAAACCCGGCGACACCATTCTGGGCATGAGCCTTGATGCCGGTGGCCACCTGACCCACGGGGCCGCCCCGAACCAGTCGGGCAAGTGGTTCAACGCCATTCAATACGGCGTGCGCAAGCAGGACAACCTGCTGGACTATGATCAGGTCGCGGCACTGGCCGAGGAACACAAGCCCAAGATGATCATCGCCGGCGGCTCCGCCATTCCGCGCCAGATAGATTTCGCACGGATGCGCGAAATCGCCGACAGCGTCGGGGCGTATCTGCATGTGGACATGGCGCATTTCGCGGGTCTGGTTGCGGCTGGCCTGCACCCATCGCCGTTCCCGCATGCGCATGTGGCCACCACCACCACGCACAAGACCCTGCGCGGCCCGCGCGGCGGCATGATCCTGACCAATGACGAGGCGCTGGCCAAGAAATTCAACTCGGCCATTTTCCCCGGCATTCAGGGCGGCCCGCTGATGCATGTGATCGCCGCAAAGGCGGTTGCCTTCGGCGAAGCGCTGCGCCCCGAGTTCAAGGACTATATTGCCAACGTGATCAAGAACGCGCAGGCCCTGAGCGATCAGTTGATCAAGGGCGGCCTGGATACCGTGACCCACGGCACCGACACCCATGTCGTTCTGGTCGATCTGCGCCCCAAGGGCGTGACCGGCAATATCGTGGACAAGGCACTGGGCCGTGCGCATATCACCTGCAACAAGAACGGCGTTCCGTTTGACCCTGAAAAGCCAACCGTGACCAGCGGCATCCGCCTTGGATCGCCCGCCGGCACCACGCGCGGCTTCATGGAACCGGAGTTCCGCCAGATCGCCGATTGGATTATCGAGGTGGTCGACGGGCTGGCCGCCAACGGCGAAGACGGCAACGCGGACGTCGAAGCCAAGGTGCGCGCCGAAGTCGCCGAACTCTGCGCGCGCTTCCCGCTCTATCCCAACCTCTGATCGGGTTCATATCACTGGAAAGGCCCCGCCATTGGCGGCCAGCCCTTTGCAGTGAATGACGCAGATGAACACCCACAGTGGGCTCGAAGCGCAATGACCGCTTCGAGCCTTTAGTGACGGATGCTGCAACTTGCACCGATGTCCAAGATGCGCACGCAGTGGGGTTTGAAAAGTTGTAAACCGATTACTACTCGCCATTACGGATAGCCTTCTGTATCACAGGCGCGACGGTTTCCGCAGTAATGCCCCTTTGTATGCAATACGGTGACAGCAACCAATCCGAGACACGTTTTTGCCCTTTGCTAGCGTTACAGCCACGACAGCAAAGGGCAATATTTTCCCTAGTAACAATCGCTGCATCGTTGATTATATGTTCCCAACTTGGCGAGGACCGTGCCGAGACCTTGGGGGACGTGAACGCCTTACGGCAGTAAACGCAAACCAAGTCACGTGTGCGGACTTCTTCTTCCAACCATGCGGGTATGTTCCATTTGTTTGCCATCGGTCTTTCTTGTTCAATCTTCCAAGAAAAAATCTTCGTCGACACGGTGGAGCTCGAACACCTTTCGGACGCGCACGCCAACGCCACCTTCAATCATCAGATCAACAAGTCGATGGCCGTCAATAGTGATAACCCGTGCGTTCACGGTTTTCAGGTATTCCAAGGCGTTAGGGTCAGGACTCATAGCCAGTAAATGACGAGTGCAGCAAGCGCGATGGCTGATAGGAACACTTTCGGACACCTGTCGTATCGTGTCGCCACACGCCGCCAATCCTTCAGCCTGCCGAAC
>JAUIAS010000069.1 GCA_030425395.1 Alphaproteobacteria bacterium | reverse complement strand
TCCAGATCCGCATCGCGGTCCTCAATCGCTACACCGCTCTTGGCATACCCGTCACAGAGCCCGTAGGCTAAATCCGTCTGGGGAAAGGGGAAGTCCGTACCTCATCCGATTTGTGCAACAAAGCCGACACCACGCAGCGATACGACGTATTGGATGGAAAAGGTTTCACCCTTGGGTGACGTTGTTCTCAGATCCCGGGATGAGGTTTCTTCCGAGGCGACCGGGATCAAGGCCAGCCTGATGCTGTGTGGTCATACCCATCTTCCCCGCCGCTTGGATCTGCCAGATGGTCGTATCATATTGAATCCCGGCAGTGTCGGGTGTCCTGGCTATATGGGCACCACGCCGATACATCACGTGGTTCAGACCGGTACGAGTGCTGCATCTTACGCGTTGGTCGAAAAGGCCACTGGCGGATGGGCGACGGTGTTCAGGCACATACCTTATGATCCGAGCAGGATGATCGAAATGGCCAAGGCCGCCAATCATCCTCAGTGGGTGTCCAGACTGTCTACGGGTTGGATCACCTGAGGCCGCGCCAACACATCGCCATTTGCATGGACGCGCCGTTGCGGATAAGGGAGGCACAGACCATTCCCAGACGCGAGGCGGCCCATGTCGGTGTCGATGCTTTCCACCTTTGTCAAACCCATGCACCCCGAGGGGCGCAAGTTCGTGGCAATCGCTGCGGCGATCACTGTTGTGCTGTTTCTGATCTGGGATCCCTTGGGATGGATCGGAACCGGCATTACCGTCTGGGTCTACTATTTCTTTCGCGATCCCGAACGGGTGACGCCACAGCGGCGAGGGGTGATGATTTCGCCTGCGGACGGTGTCGTGTCGCTGATGGGGGCGGCGGTGCCGCCGGCAGAGCTTGGGCTTGGCGATACGCCGATGATGCGGGTCTGCGTGTTCATGTCTGTGTTCAACTGCCACGTGAACCGTTTGCCCTTGGCGGGCCGGATCACCAAGGTGGCATACCGGCCGGGCAAGTTCCTGAACGCGGCGATGGACAAGGCATCCGAGGATAACGAACGCAACGGTCTGGCTGTCGAAACGCCCGATGGGCTACGCTATGGCGTGGTGCAGATCGCGGGCCTTGTCGCGCGGCGCATCTTGTGCTGGACCAACGAAGGCGACGTGATGGCCACGGGAGAACGCTTTGGCCTGATCCGCTTTGGGTCGCGGCTGGATATTTATCTGCCCGCCGGAATGGAGCCGACGGTCATGTTGGGCCAGACGATGATCGCAGGCGAAACCGTGATCGCATCCATGCAGGCATCGGCCAACGCGGAACCCTCCGAGGCTGGCCAACCGCAGGCCGGGCAGGGACAATGACCGACCAGTCGCCCAACCGTCCCGACGCAGACGTGCGCGACCGCGTGCCTCTGGCGATGATCGTGCCCAATATGATCACCCTGTCGGGCATGTGTCTTGGCCTGACGTCGATCCGGTTTGCGATGGACGACCGGTTCTGGCTGGCGCTGGTTCTGATCCTGTTGTCGGCCTTGATGGATGGGCTGGACGGATTCTTTGCGCGTCGTCTGAATGCCACGTCGAGCTTTGGTGCTGAGCTGGATTCGCTGTCGGATTTTCTGTGTTTTGGCGTGGCTCCGGGCATTCTGGTTTACCAGTTCCATCTTCAGGAACTGGGCAGCATCGGCTGGATCTTTGTTCTGGTATTCGCGGCGGCCACCTGTCTGCGGCTGGCGCGGTTCAACGTGATGCGGGGGCAGGTCGTTGAGGATGAAGAAGACGTGCCAGCCAAGCCCTATTTCCAGGGCGTGCCGGCCCCGGCGGGTGCGCTGCTGGGCCTGATGCCTGTGTTTGCAGGGCAAGCGGGGATTGTCGAGGCGGGACAGCTGCCGTTGCTGGTGGCGCTTTGGCTGGGTCTGGTTGCGGTGTTGATGATCTCCAACATTCCGACGCCGTCGCCGCGCACTTTGCGCGTGCCGCGCCGCCTGATCGGTGTGCTGATGTTTGCGCTGGTTGTGGCGATCGGCGTGATCTTTACCAGCCCATGGACGCTTTTGGTGGTGATCGACCTGATCTATCTGGGCACCGTTGCCGTAGCAGGCGCGCGTCATTGGTCCGGGCGCAATCAGGGCTAAAGCTGGCTTTGGCGCTGCCGCGAAACGTATCGAGCCATCGCCCGGACACATGTCCGGGCGCAACACTTTCGGGACTATTTCGTATCGCCGTGATCCAGAACGATCACGTTGCGCCGGGCATTGCCCGACATTGTGTCGGCAATCGCCTCGTTCACCTGATCCAGCGACCAGCGTCCTGAAATCAACTCGTCCAGTTTCAAGCGACCCTGTTGATAAAGGTCCACCATCCACGGCACATCGCGTTTGATCACCACATCGCCCATCTTGGACCCGAGGATCGACTGACCGACATCGGCCATCACAAGCGGTGAATAGGTGGCGTTTTCCCCGAAATGGGGCATGCCGACCATCACGACCTTGCCCCGGTTGGCAAGGTAGCGCGGTGCCAGATCATAGACCGACGCGACGCCGACAGTAACCAGAACCGCATCCGCGCCGCGCCCGCCGAGGATTTCCTTGACCTTCTTGAACGGGCGGCCTTCGGTCAACACGCCATGGGTCGCGCCGAACTCGCGGGCGACGTCGAGTTTGTCAGGGTTCATGTCCACAGCCACGATCCGCCGCGCACCGGCGATGCGCGCGCCTTGCACCGCGTTCAGCCCGACACCGCCCGCCCCGATCACGACCACATCGTCACCGGGACGGATGTTTGCGGTGTTGATCGCGGCCCCCACGCCGGTGATCACGCCGCAGGCGATCAGGGACGCCGCGTCCTTGGGGATGTCGGCGGGGATCTTGACCACCTGACTTTGATCGACAACCACCTTTTCGGCAAACGCACCGGCAAACAGGGCCTGCCAAACCGGATCGCCGGTTTCTGTAGCGATTGGGCCTTGTGCGGCGTCGCCGGGGGCTTCGCAAACGGTCGGGTGTCCCGATCCGCAGCTCGGGCAGGTGCCGCACGCGCGGATCAGCGTGACGATGACGCTGTCGCCTTCGGCAAAGTCCCGCACGCCGTCACCTACGGCCGTCACGGTGCCAGCAGCTTCGTGCCCGAATACCGCCGGAAGCGCACCACCGAACCCGCCCTGCCACAGCGAGATATCTGAATGGCACACGGCAACCGCGTCCACGCGGACTTCAATCTCTCCCAGCGCAGGCGCGCGCAGCGTGACAGTCTCAAGGCGCATGGGCTGTCCGTGTTCGTGGCATACGACCGCTTGGATTTTGGTCATTGGGGGTCCTTTCATCTGGGTCGCGATCCATGGGCGCGCGGGAATTGGGAGGCATCTAGAGCCAAGCCTAGCGGCCAGCGCAGGGGTTCACAACCGCATTAGGCACCTTGGGCAGCAGGACAGTGGCCTGTCTTTGATCATTGGGCAACCAGCAGGAAAACCGAAAGAATTCCCAATGATATGAGACAGTAAAGTCCATTCCACCGCATGCCCAGAAGCGTTGGTTCAACCGTGACCAACCGCGCCGACATGCGCACGGCGGCGGAAAAGGGTGTCGCGTTGACCGAAATTGTCCAGACAGTCAAAAGCATGACCCCCACCACCACTTCGTTGATCTCAAGCGCGGCAAGGTTGGGCAGGGTGCCCGCCAGAATCGTGACCGAAATGATCGGGCTGATCCCCATCAGGGACAGCCCGAACACCAGCCACGCCGACAACACCAAAAGCGTATCCGCCGACAGTCCGAGCGCGATGATCGCATGGCCCAGCCGCACCGTGTCCACAGAAGCGGTGACCATCACACCGATGAATGCCGAACAGGCAAAAAGCGCGATTTCCGTGCGCATGTTCGGTAGCGACGGCAACAGATCCCGACCCATGATCCCGGCGGTTTTACGTAGCGTGCCGGCGGTGGGAGCACCGCGTTCCTGAATGAAAATCCACCCAAAGGACAAAAACGGGATACAGATCAACAGCGCGGTGATCAGGTTCGTGCCCAGAACCTGCGAGGCCGCGAATGCCGTGGTGGGCACCAGAACCACAATGGTCAGAAGCGGCAACAGCTTCAGAAGCGACGGCGCCGGAGGTTGATCAGGCAGCGGTGCGCGCGCGTAGCCGCTCCGGTCCAAACCCCAGCCGATCAACAGGAACAGCACCGTCATAGGCGCGGAATAGATCACCATCTGACCCCAGCTCAGGCTCGGGATGGCCGCGATGACAAGGGCAATGGTGATTGTCATCGGCGACCACATTGGAAGCGCGCAGAACCCCCGCAGCATGGCCAGCGTCATGCGCTTGCGCCGGATATTGGCGATCCGGGTGCTTTCCGCGTCATCACCGGGACCGACCGCCTTGGCGATCATGGTGCCCAGCAGGCCAACGGTTCCAAGGTTGAGGAGCATCCCGAACAACGCCGCCCCAAAGGTCAGAACCAGATAACGCCGCCCCGGCGGTTGCATCACCAGAACCTGACCGGATCGCAGGATCAACGGCGACCGCCCCGCTGCATGTTGAAGAAAGCTGAGCGACGTCAGAAAAAACGCGAGATACGCCCCCCTGTGCAACGCACTGAGCGTGAGATCTGCGTCAAAGCTGCCGCTGGCAAATGCATAGGCGGGCAAGGCAAGGCTGAGGAACACCAGCGCCCGCGCCATATGGGAAATCCGCCGCAATTCCAGGGCAAGAAACCCTGTCAGCCCGACGAATTCTGCCACAGTGTAGATCACTGCATCGTCAAAGGTGGCCCCGATGACCCCCAGACTGAGACAAACAAGAAGCAGGCTGGAAAGCATCGGGGCGCGGTCTTCTTTCGCAAGGTGGCAGGTTCGGGGCGGGGCACGGCAGGGCGCGTGGTCCGAAGCGAATGCCAAAGAGAATTTACTTATATTGTGAACTATAAATCGCGCGAATGGAAAAGTGCAGCCATGTCGGATGCCTTTTTTGACAAAGGCCCGGAATTTGTCAGACGGGACTTATCTGACTGGGCTGAATTTGACAGGGCCACATTTGACAGGTGCTGGCAGGGGCACGACCATGGGGTCGGCAACGTCCCGCAAGCATGGATTGGAACCCGCGCATACCGTCAACCCTTGCAAGGCGAACAAAGGGTCTGGCTAGGCGAAATCATCGCCCGCCCGTCCCGAAAAACGCAGCGGATAGCTGGGCGTGAAAATGTCCTCCAAAGGCGGATGACCAAAGGTGCGATCGGGGTATTGCGCCACCATGCCATCAAACTGGTCCTGCGCGCGGCGCTGCATGGCCGCATGATCAACACCCGGAATGACGCCGTCACGCATCACGATACGACCGTCGATCACCACCGTGCGCACATCACGTCCCGACCCGTTGAGAAGGATCGTCTGGATCGGGTCGATCCGCTGACCCATCGCCGGAGCGTCCAGCCCGATCACGGTGATATCGGCCCGTGCACCCGCGCATAGCCTGCCAAGATCGTCCCGCCCTAGGGCCCGCGCACCACCCAGCGTGGCCGCGTCATACATGTCGGCCGCCGATACGGCCTGCGGGTCCGTCTCGACGATCCGGGCCGCCAGTAGGCCGGTCTGCATGTTGGCGATCATGTCGGGGGGATGGGTGTCGGTCCCCATACCGATGGTCATACCCGCCGCACGATACGCCCCAAACGATCGCAATGCAGCCCCGCCACGCGCCATCACCAAGGGGCAATGCGCCAACGCGGCACCGCTGTCTGCCAGAATATTGAGGTCGGGTGCATCATGGGTAATGCCATTGGCCCCGGAGATATGAGTCAGATGCGGCAGGATCGCACGAGGCGACAGAAATCCCAGATCACGCAGCCATTCCGGCGGGCTTTTGCCATACATGCGAAGAACGCTGTTGTATTCTAGGGCCGACTGACAGCAATGCAGCCGGATCGGAATATCGAGGTCGCGTGACGCTTCTGCGCTGGCTCGCAGCAAGTCGGCGGTGCAGGTTTCGATCCGGTCAGGGGCAAGCATGGTCCGGATCAGACCGTCGCAGCGGCCTTCATAGGTCTGTGCAAACCGGCGAGCCTGTTCAAGGCCAGCCATCCCGCGCGCTTCGTCAAAGTGAAAGGCGATCTCGCCGGTATTCGATACATAGGTGTTGCCGCTGCGATAGGCCGGACCAAGATAGACCCGCAGCCCCAGATCCTGCGCCGCTTGCGCCGCACCTTCGAATTCGTCCCATGTCTCGCCCCATTCGCGATAGAACAGCGA
>JAUIAS010000026.1 GCA_030425395.1 Alphaproteobacteria bacterium | reverse complement strand
GCATCACCCTCCGTTCCCCACCAGCACCGCATCAGCGCCGCCGGTGAAGGGGCTTCTAAGCAAACTCGCAAACACCCGCAACAACAAAATCACCAACAACCACAAAAAAATACAAAAATTACTGAAACCGGGGAAAGCTGACGCTTTTCTATGCTCCGCCCCCCTGTGCGCAGCACCCCTTCCTGCTCCAATCCGGGCGGTCACCGGGCCTCGCGATTCGAAATCGGGGGGATTCCCGCTGCCCGACACCGGCCATGCGGGAAGATGCGTATGGCATCGCGGCCTCGCGCGCGAGCCTATATATACGCTGAATTCTTGCCGGTTATTCAATTCCGGCGCGACCGCCCCAAACGTGGGTAAAATTGCGCTTTTGCCACTTTAAAACCAACTATTTTACTACACATTAGGCTCAGTCTGGGGCCGACTTGCCCAGAACGGCTAAACATTCTAACCAACTTGGCATATTTGCCGTCAATACAACTACTGGCCGTTGTGGCTGCGCGTAATTCGGGGGAGGTCCACTTGCTGATCGTTATTGCCTTGCTGCCATTCATCGGAGCCCTGGTGCCCGGGGTGATGATACGGGCGGGCCGAAACGCCTGTGCCACGTTTACCGCGATCCCGACGCTTCTGGCTCTGGTCATGCTGATGACGCTTGCACCCCAGGTCATGGACGGCGGTGTGGTCCGGGCCGAGCTTGAGTGGCTTCCGCAGCTCGGGCTTTCGGCAAGCTTCTTTCTGGACGGGTTGGGGCTTTTATTTGCCTCCATGATCCTCGGCGTTGGCCTGCTGATCACGCTCTATGCGCGCTTCTATCTGTCGGGCGATGATCCGATGGGCCAGTTCTATACCTATCTTCTGCTGTTTCAGGGCGCGATGCTGGGCATTGTTTTGTCCGACAACATTCTGTTGCTGCTGATTTTCTGGGAATTGACCTCGCTGTCGTCGTTCCTTCTGATCGGCTATTGGAAGCACCTGCCCGAAGGCCGTCAGGGTGCGCGCATGGCCTTGGCCGTAACCGGTTCGGGTGGTCTGGCGATGATCGCGGGTATGTTGATCCTCGGCAATATCGTGGGCAGCTATAACCTCACGGATATTCTGGCGGCGGGGGATCTGATCAAGTCGTCGGAATGGTATCTGCCCGCTCTGATCCTGATCCTGCTCGGGGCCTTCACCAAATCGGCGCAGTTCCCGTTCCATTTCTGGCTGCCTCACGCAATGGCGGCCCCGACCCCGGTGTCGGCCTATCTGCATTCGGCCACCATGGTCAAAGCCGGCGTTTTCCTGATGGCGCGCATGTGGCCCGCGCTGGCGGGCACTGATGCGTGGTTCTATATCGTGGCCACTACGGGACTTGTCACCATGGTTCTGGGCGCGGTGATCGCCTTGTTCAAGGATGATCTCAAGGCGCTTCTGGCATTTTCCACCGTGTCCCATCTTGGTCTGTTGACCATGTTGCTCGGGTTCGGAACCGAGGCCGCCGCCGTTGCGGCAGTGTTTCACATCATCAATCACCTGACGTTCAAGGCCGCGCTGTTCATGACGGCCGGTATCGTGGATCATGAAACCCACACACGGGATATCAAGCGTCTGGGCGGTTTGGCCAAGCTGATGCCGATAACCGCCCTGATCGGCACGGTCGCGGCCCTGTCGATGGCAGGCATTCCGCTGTTCAACGGTTTTCTGTCCAAGGAAATGATGCTTGAGGAGACAACCCATACCGTCTGGTGGGGCAACCCGTGGATCGTGCCGGCCCTGGCCACCTTTGGCGCGCTGTTCTCGGTCGCTTATTCGCTGCGCTTCATTTTCCACGTTTTCGGTGGGCCGGTGCGCGATGACTATCCGCATCATCCCCATGATCCGCCAGCGGGCATGTGGCTGGCACCGGCGCTGCTGTGCGTTCTCGTGGTCGCTATCGGTGTAATGCCGTTTCTGGCAACGCCGATCGTCAACATGGCCGCCAGCGCGGTGACAGGCGTGCCGCAGGACGGATATCTCAAGATCTGGCACGGCGTGAACCCCGCCTTGTTCATGTCCATAGCGGCGGTTGCCGGGGGGATCGTGCTGCTGATGATCCACCGCCCGCTGGATCGGGTCTGGGCCGTGATGCCGCGACCGGAAGCCAAGAACATATTCGACCGCCTTATGGGCTGGGCCGTTTCGGCAACCCGCTGGCTGACTGATGCCACGCATAACGGCGCGATTTCGCGGTATCTGGCGATCTTTATCGTGGCGACCGTGGCGCTAGGCTATGTTGCGTGGTCCGGCGGCGGGATCAGCGCACCGACGCGCGAATTGCTGCCGGTGCCACCTGTGGTGGCGATTGGCTGGTTCCTGCTGGTGGTGGCAACGGGCTCTGTCGTGATCATGCATCGCAGCCGGTTCCGCGCTTTGGTGATCATCGGGATCATCGGCCTGATGATTTCGAGCGGGTTCATCTACCTGTCGGCACCCGACCTTGCCCTGACGCAGATTTCGGTCGAGACGGTCACCATCATGCTTTTGTTGCTGGCGCTGCATTTCCTGCCCAAGCAAACTCCCAAGGAAAGCGGCGCTTTGCTGCGCCTGCGCGACGGCGTGATCGCGGCGATTGCAGGACTGGGGACGGCATCGCTTGCCTACGTTTTCATGCTGCGCGACATCGACACGATATCGGGCTTTCACCTTGCCAATTCCAAGACGGGCGGCGGAGGCACCAATGTTGTCAACGTGATCCTTGTGGATTTCCGGGGCTATGACACCTACGGCGAAATCATCGTGCTGGGCATTGCCGGTCTCGCGATCTTCGCGATGATGGACGCGCTTCTGAACGGGCCGGCGGCGCGACGGTTGCGCAATCTGGACCTGTCCAGCGACCGGTCGCGGGATCGGCATCCGCTGATGATGGTGGTGGCGACGCGGGTGATGATGCCAATCGCGGTTGTGGTCGGGGTCTATATCTTCCTGCGCGGTCACAACCAGCCGGGTGGCGGTTTCGTCGCCGGTCTGGTGATCTCCATCGCTCTGTTGATGCAATACATGGCCTCTGGCTTTGTCTGGACCCAGCGCCGCCAGCAGATCGAATATCACACGATGATCGGCTGGGGCGTGGTGATTGCGGGGCTGACCGGCGCAGGCGCGTGGCTTGCGGGCAAGCCGTTCCTGACCAGCGGCTTTGATTACTTCCACATTCCACCCATCGAGGAATTCGAACTGGCCACGGCGGCGCTGTTCGATCTGGGCGTGTTCCTCGCGGTTCTGGGTTCGGTGATGCTGATGCTTTACAGCCTGTCACGCATGGCACGCACCGCCGGGGAAACCGTCAATCTTGAACCCATGGATTTTGACCCCGCTGACCGGGTCCAGAACGAACAGGAGGCCAAGTGACATGGAAATCGTCGTTGCCAGTTCAATAGGCATCCTGACCGCCGGAGGGGTTTACCTTGTCCTGCGGCTCAGGGCCTTTCCCGTCATTCTTGGCCTCGCGCTGCTGTCTTATGCGGTAAACGTGTTCCTGTTCGCCTCAGGCAGACTGGCCGTGAACATGCCCCCGATCCTGAGCAAATACGGAGATGTGCAATACACCGACCCGTTGCCGCAAGCGCTTGTGCTGACGGCCATCGTGATTTCCTTCGGGATGACCGCCCTGTTGGTGATGGTTGCGCTGGGGGCCTATTTCGAATCCGGCAGCGATGAAATCGACATGACCGAAGATCAGGGGACCGACGCATGAACCACTGGATTATCGCACCTGTGATTCTGCCCGCGCTGCTGGCACCGATCATCGGATTCGTCATGCGCCACGATATCACGCTGGCACGCGCGGCCTCGGTTGCGGGCAGCCTTGGGTTGCTGGGCATCGCGCTGGGTCTGGCGGCGCTGGCGGCGGGTGGACAGACGCATGTCTACTACCTTGGAGACTGGCCCGCGCCATTTGGCATCGTTCTGGTTCTGGACCGGCTTTCGGCTTTGATGATCCTGCTGACCGCCTCGCTGGCGTTGATCGTGCTGTTGCACGCCATCGCGACCGGCTGGGACAATCGCGGGCGGCACTTCCACGCGCTGTTTCAATTTCAGCTTATGGGCATCTGTGGCGCGTTCCTGACGGGTGACGTGTTCAACCTGTTCGTCTTTTTCGAAGTTCTTCTGATCGCCTCTTACGGGCTGATGATGCACGGCGGCGGACGCGACAGGATGCGCGCGGGCCTGCAATATGTGGTCATCAACCTTGCCGGATCAACGCTGTTTCTGTTTGCTCTGGGGGCGCTTTATGCGTCGACCGGCACGCTGAACATCGCCGATCTGGCGGCGAAACTGCCGCTCATGCCGGTTGAGGACGCCGCCCTCGTGCGCGTGGCCGCGATGCTTTTGATGATCGTCTTTGCGGTCAAGGCGGCGCTGTTCCCAGTGCAGTTCTGGCTGCCGGGCACCTATGCCAACGCCCCTGCCCCGGTCGCTGCACTGTTTGCAATCATGACCAAGGTCGGGGCCTATGCGATCCTGCGCATTCACACGGTGGTGTTCGGACCTGACATTCCCGCAACAGCAGGAATGCCCGATACTTGGTTGTTTATCGCCGCCGTTATCACGTTGGCGGTTGGAGCCGTTGGCGTGCTTGGGGCACGGCGCCTGTTGCAACTGGTGTCGTTTTCGGTGCTGGCGTCGATGGGCACCCTGATGCTGGCGGTGTCGATGTTCACCCCCGAAGCCACGACGGCGGCGCTCTATTATCTGGTGCATTCGACCTTTGCCGCAGCGGCCCTGTTCCTTGTGGCCGATCTGGTGGTCGAACGACGCCGCAATGACGGGCTGACCGCCCTGCCCCCGATCCCGCAGAACGGCCTGTTTGCCGCGCTGTTCTTTGGCGCGGCCATCGCCATGGCGGGTATGCCGCCGCTCAGCGGGTTTCTGGGCAAACTGCTTGTCATGGACGTGTTACGCAGCCCGGATGTGATGGTCGTGGGCTGGACCGCGATCCTCGTCGGATCGCTGGTGGTGATCGTAGGCTTTGCACGAGCAGGCAGCGTGGTGTTCTGGAAATCGACCGCCATTCCCGCCGACGTGGATGATCCGGGCACCGCCGGGGTCGATGCGGCCCCTGCCGAACGGGCGGACTTTGCACAAGTGGCACCGGCGGCTTTCTGCGTGGCCGGTCTGGGCGCGCTGGCGATCTTTGCGGGGCCATTGACCGGGTTCCTTGAGGACACCAGCGCACAGCTCTTTGATCGCGCGGGCTATGTCTCGAGCGTTCTTGGCAACGGCGAGGAGGGCTGACATGCTTATCAAACGTCTCTTTCCACATCCCATCCTGTCGGTTGTGCTGACGCTGGTCTGGCTTGGGCTGGTCAACAAGGTCACATTGGGCAATGTCATCCTCGGCGGATTTCTGGGCATCGTGGTGCCCTTCATCACCGCCCCCTATTGGCCCAACAGGCCGCTTCTGCGCAATCCTGTGGCCATCGTGGGATATTTCCTGATCGTGCTCTGGGATATCGTTGTGGCCAATGTTCAGGTTGCGATGCTGATCGTGTTCAAACGCGCCGACAGCCTGCAAAGCAAGTGGATCACCATTCCCCTTGACCTGACCTCGGCCGAAGCAATCACGGTGCTGGCGGGAACGATCACCATGACACCGGGGACCGTTTCGGCGACCCTGTCGGCGGACGGCAGCGCAATCCTTGTGCATTGCCTGCACACCGACGATCCCGACGCGGTGCGTGACGAAATCAAGAACCGCTACGAACGTCGCCTCAAGGAGATTTTCGCATGATCTACATGGCGCTTTATTTTGCGATCGGCTGTTACGGGATCGGGCTTGTCTTCAACCTGTGGCGCATCGCGCGCGGGCCGGACGCGGCAGACCGTATTCTGGGCCTTGATACGATGGTGATCAACGTCATCGCCTTGCTGATCCTGTTTGGTATCCTCAAGGGCACCGCGATGTATTACGAAGCGGCAATGCTGGTTGCCATGGTCGGATTTGTATCAACCGTAGCTTATTGCCGCTTTCTTCTGCGCGGCGATATCATCGAGTGAGGGTGTCATGGAAATTCTGACCGAAGTCGCAATCTCGGCCTTTCTCGTGATCAGTGGGGTTTTTGGCCTCGTCGGGTCGTTCGGATTGGTCAAGCTGAAGGACACAATGCAGCGCCTGCACGCGCCCACCAAGGCCACAACCCTTGGCGTTGGCGGCGTTCTGATTGCCTCCATGCTCTATTTCCTGCTGGTCAAGGACAAGCTGTCGTTCCATGAACTCCTGATTACGCTGTTCCTGTTCCTGACCGCGCCGATCACCGCCAATTTCATCGCCAAAGCATACATGAGCGCGAATATTCGCGAAGCGGACGTGCCAACCACGCAAGGTGAAAAGGGATGGGCGATTTACGACGATCCGCCCGAACCCGCCGAACAAGACTGACCGCCCGGTTGCTGGATTGGCGTTGAAATTACCAGCACGCGCGGTCCTTGCGGGTTGGGCGTGCGGGCGGCAGGTTCGCGGTATGATCGGCACAAATCGCCGACAAAACGCGGGAAAATCCAAGACCAAACCCAGCAAGCCCCCCCAAGCGACCGGTGCCTCGTTTCATCCCGGCATCTGGCCAAAGGCGACGGCCGGGAAGCGTCCGAGCTTGAATTCGGCCTCATTCTCGCTTTCAACGTTTTTTCGCGCTGGATGGCCAAATGCATGGCCGTGTCAGGTCACTATGATCATGCCAGCCGTGCGGCGGCCTCTCTCTGAGCGGTGGCTTCTTTCTGCGCGGCGCGCTCCAACGCCGGATACCGCATCCCGAGCGTCACACCGCGCGCCACATTTGCAATCCCCAGCGCCAGCCACAGCCCGTGGTTGCCCAGCGGATCCATCAGAAGCCATACGGCAATGAAATAGATCGCCGTCGACACCGCCATCATGTTGCGCATGTCTGCCGACCGGGTGGCGCCGATGAAGATTCCGTCAAACATCACCAGCCCCAAAAGCAACAGCGGCATCGCCACCATCCATGGCAGGTATAGGCGCGCGGTCTCCTGCACTGCTGTATCCTTGGCCATGAGGTCGATGATCCACGGCCCAAGCCACCAGAACCCCGCCATCATTACAAGCGCCACGACGCCACCCCAAATCGTCGTCAGAAGCGCACTGCGCCGCAACCGCGCAACCGCCCCCGCGCCAAACGCCTGCCCCACAAGGGCCTCGGCGGCAAAGGCGAACCCGTCCAGCGCATATCCAGTGATGTGGACAAACTGCAAAAGCACCTGATTGGCCGCGAGGGTTACATCGCCGAACCGCCCGCCCAACAACAGGAAGCTCACAAAAATCGCCTGAAGCAGCAGGGACCGGATCAGGATGTCGCTGTTGACCACGGCCATCCGTTTCAGCCGGATGCGGTCGAATACACGGGGCCAGTCGCGCCAGGCCGATTGCCGGAATGCGGCGCGACACAACCACAGCCCGAAGGCCAGCCCGGACCATTCAGCAAGGAACGTGGCCAGCGCCACGCCCTCGACACCCAGTCCAAGCCCCAGCACGAACCACAGATCCAGAACCACGTTCAGCCCGTTCATCCAAAGTTGCAGCAGCAAGACCGCCCGCGTTCTTTCCTGCGCAATCAGCCAGCCGTTGATTCCATAGATCGCGATGGCCGCTGGCGCGGACCAGATGCGGATTTGCATATATCCGCGCGCCAGACCTTCGACTTCTTCGCTGGCCGGGCTGACGGCAAAGGCCGCAGAATAGATCGGCACCTGCAAAAGCATCAGCACCAGACCGCCGGTAAACCCGATCAACAGCGACCGCATCAGCAGGGCCGCGACCTCGCCCGATTGGCCTGCGCCTGCGGCCTGCGCGGTCAAGCCCGCCGTGCCCATGCGCAAGAACCCGAATATCCAATAGATCGCAGACAGAACAACCGCGCCCACGCCGACCGCCGCGATCGGCGCGGCATCGGGGATCTGACCGACAACACCAGTATCCACCGCCCCCAAAAGCGGCACCGTCATGTTGGCCAGCATGATGGGCAACGCAATCCTGAGCACCCGCCGATGGGTAATCGGTTCGGCGGCGGCGGGGTTCGTCATCTCAGCCCTTGTCGCGCTGTGGCATCAGGAAATGTCCGGTTGCCTGCGCAAAATGCCGGTGCCGGTTATCCTGCCAGGCGGCGACATGCACACTGGCGTACCGGCGGCCAGACCGGCTGACCACAGCGCGGGCATAGGCATCGCGTGGCAGGCCGGATCTGAGATAATCCACGGTAAAATCAATGGTCTTGGGCATCCGGGGCAGATCGCCTTTGGCCATCGCCTCGACATCAATGACACCGCCTTCGATATCTTCCCACAGGTATTCCCAGCTCAGCGTGATGATCGCCGTCACCTCAAGAAACGCCGCTGTCACACCGCCGTGCAGCGCGGGCAGCATCGGGTTACCGATCAGCTTGTCATCATAAGACAGAATCGCGGTCAGCTCATCCCCCCGTCGATCGAAACTGATCCCCATGAACTTGATATAGGGCACGCTGTCGACCATCGCGTTCAACGCCCCGTCGCGCCGTTCCTTGATCACCTGCACCGGTTCGGGTCTGCGTCTTGCCATCTTATCGGCCCTCCACGGTAAAGGCACCTGTGGCGCTTGCCACGGGCCGATCGGAATCGTCATCCGTGGCCACCGCACGCACAAAGGCAACCGAACGCGTCACATGATAACAGGTGGCCCGCGTGGTGATCGCCTGACCGGGTGTGGCCGCGCGCATGTAGTCGATGCGCAGATCTATGGTGGCCGTGCCAGCCGGCGCGGCCGGGTGGCTCATGACCGCGGCACCACAGCACGTGTCCATCAACGCCGATACCGCACCGCCATGAATGACCCCGGTTTCCGGATCACCGACAAGGCGCGTATCATACGGCATGGTGATCACCGCCACCCCTTCGCCCATCTCGGTCAAAGTCATGCCAAGCGCCCCCGAATGCGGGATCGCTTCGATGAACTGGCGTGCGATCGCGGTCTTGTCTACCATTTGCAATTACCCCGGCTTTCTATCCGGTCTTTATGGTCCTGATCCAAACGAAAGGGCAAGGGCAGGAGTTGCACTTGCCAACGTAACGGCATACGCTGCGCCGCAGGGAGAGGCTTGCATGACCGAAAACCGCTTGTCGTTCAAAGAGATGTGCGCGGAGTTTGACGTAACGCCACGCACCTTGCGTTACTACGAATACATCGAGCTTCTGCAGCCTGATCGCGAAGGCCGCGCCAGATTCTATGCGCCGCGCGATGTCGCAAGGATGAAACTGATCATGCGCGGGCGCAAGTTCGGGTTCCAGTTGGAGGAAATCCGCCAGTGGCTGCTGATCTACGAAAAAGAAGGCACTGTCGCGCAAATGCAGGCCTTTGTTGAAATGGCTGACAGGCAGATGGCGGCCCTGATCGAACAGCAGCAACAGCTTCAAGAAGCGCTCGATGAATTGACCGATCTGCGCGCGCAGACGCTTCAGGCAATCAGCTGATCGCCCTTTCGTTGACCTGACAAAAAAAGCGAACTTCTGACCGGATTCGGGCGCTTTCGCGCGCTGAACCCCGATTGTTCGGCATGTCCGATCGTTGTTTTCCTAAGAGCGATGCTGCCGAAAACCTGCAAAAATTGCATTTTGCGGGGTTGACGTGCCGTGACACCGCGTCAACTTTCAAAGTGACGCGACGTTCAGCTTACGTCAACGTCACACGCATGCTGTAAACAGCGAAACATCACCTAGATGTTGGCTAACACTGACCACGAGAGTAGCCCCATGAGCACCGAAACAATGACAATCCGCCAGGTGTGTGATGCCTTTGGCGTAACCCCGCGCACCTTGCGGTTTTACGAAGCCAAGGAACTTCTTTTTCCTCTGCGCGAAGGCCAGAAACGCCTGTTCACCAAGCGCGACCGTGCGCGCCTCAAGCTGATCCTGCGCGGCAAGCGTTTTGGCTTCAGCCTTGAGGAAATCCGCCAGCTTCTGGACCTCTACTATATGGGCGACCAGCAACAGACCCAGCTTGAACGCACCTATGACATCGCCCGCGAACGCCTTGCCGATATGGAAGCCCAGCGCGATGAACTGACCCAGACGATTGATGAACTGCGCGACCAGATCAAATGGGGTGAGCGCGTTCTGTCATCCGCCAAGAATCTGCGGGACGCGGCCGAATAATCCGGCCCTCTGCCCGCCCTCCATTGAAATTCCCTGTCTGACATCCTGAAAGGACCAAGATGCCGACTTACACCGCCCCCACCAAGGACATTCAATTTGTTCTGCACGACGTTCTCAACATCTCGTCGAGCGACATCCCCGGATACAGCGATCTTGAATCCGATTTCACCGGCGCGATCCTCGATGAGGCAGGCAAGATTTCATCAGAAGTCCTGACCCCGCTCAATGCAGTGGGCGACACAGAAGGCTGCCGATTGGAAAACGGTGTGGTCTATACGCCCACCGGCTTCAAGGAAGCGTTCGAGAAAGTCCGCGAAGGCGGCTGGCCCGGCCTGGACATGCCCGAGGAATACGGCGGCCAGAACATGCCCGTCGTCATCGGCACCGCCGTGGGCGAACTATTTTCCGCCGCCAATCAGGCATTCACCATGTATCAGGGCCTGACCCATGGTGCAGCCTCGGCGATCCTCGCCCATGGCAGCGACGCCCAGAAGGCAACCTTCCTGCCCAAGATGGTGTCCTGCGAATGGACCGGCACGATGAACCTGACCGAACCCCATTGCGGCACCGATCTGGGCATGATGCGCACCAAGGCCGAACCGCAAGACGACGGATCCTACAAGATCACTGGCCAGAAAATCTTTATTTCGGCCGGCGAACATGACCTTGCCGACAACATTATCCACCTTGTTCTTGCCAAGATCACCGGCGGTCCCGAAGGCATCAAGGGCGTGTCGCTGTTCATCGTTCCGAAATTCCTCGTCAACGAAGACGGCAGCCTTGGCGCGCGCAACGGTGCCACCGTCGGCAAGATCGAAGAAAAGATGGGTATCCACGGCAACTCGACCTGCGTGATGAACTACGACGGTGCGACCGGTTATCTGATCGGAGAAGAGCACAAAGGCATGCGCGCTATGTTCACCATGATGAACGAAGCCCGCCTTGGCGTCGGGATGCAGGGGCTGGCTCAGGCCGAAGCCGCCTATCAGAACGCGCTCGCCTATGCCAAGGACCGCCTTCAGGGGCGCGATGTGACCGGCGCGAAAAACCCCGACGGGCCCGCCGATCCGCTGATCGTGCACCCCGATATCCGCCGGTCCCTGATGGATCAGAAATCCTTTGTCGAAGGCGCGCGTGCCTTCATGCTCTGGGGCGCGCAGATGATCGACGCCGCCCACCGCAAGGGCGACGCGGATGCCGATGGGCTGGTGTCTCTGCTGACACCTGTGATCAAGGGCTTCCTCAGCGATCAGGGCTATGACATGACCGTTCAGGCTCAGCAGGTCTATGGCGGCCACGGCTATATCGAAGAATGGGGCATGTCCCAGTTCACCCGCGATGCCCGTATCGCGATGATCTACGAAGGTGCCAACGGCATTCAGGCCCTTGACCTCGTGGGGCGCAAGCTGGCGCAGGATGGCGGCAAGCATGTGATGGCGTTCTTTGATCTGGTCAAAACCTTCATCAAGGATAATCAGGGCCAGGACGAGGCTTATGACCGCGACTTTCTCGAACCCCTCAAGAAAGCGTCCAAGGATCTCCAGCAGGCTGGCATGTACTTCATGCAAAACGGCATGAAGAATCCGAATAACGCGCTCTCTGGGTCTTATGATTTCATGCATATGTTCGGCCATGTCTGCCTTGGCCTGATGTGGGCGATGATGGCCAAATCGGCACGCGCGGCGCTGGCCGAAGGCAACTCTGACGCGGCGTTCTACGAGACAAAGATCACCACGGGTCGCTACTATATGGTCAGGCAATTGCCTGCCACGGCACTGCACCTGTCGCGCATCGAAAGCGGCGCAGACACGGTGATGGCGCTGGACGCAGAAAACTTCTGATCTTTCGGGTGGGCCGGATTGGCCCACCCTACCCGAACCTGCGCGGCCCGTTACCGGACCCGCCCCGACCCAACGCCCCTCCGGGAGACCACATGCCCAAGCGTTTCCGCCTCACCCGCCGCTTTCCCGCCGCCATGACGGAAGACGGCTATCGCAGGCTCAGGCAATTCGCCCAGGAAGCCGGGCTCGACGAGGGAGAGGCGCTGTCGTTCATTTTCGAGAACTTTTCGTCGGTCATGCACCACGAAAACCTCACCGCGCGGCTTCGTCTGTTCAACTCGGACCTTGACGCTCGCAAACGTTGACAACCCTCAGGGAGGGGGACGCATGACACAGCTCGCACCGACAGCATCCAGTTGGATGACCGACGAACACCGGATGATTGCGGATCTGACGGCCAACTTCATCGAACGCGAATGGTCCCCCCATTTCGACCGCTGGCGCAAGGCCGGTGAAATGGACCGCGACACCTGGCAACAGGCGGGTGCGGTCGGACTGCTGTGCCCCTCCATCCCCGAAGAATACGGCGGGCCCGGCGGCGATTTCGGCCACGAAGCCGCGATCATGATCGAATCCAGCCGCGCCAATCTGGCCAGCTGGGGCTATTCCGTGCACGGTCCGATCGTGGCGCATTACATCCTCGCCTTCGGAACCGAAGAACAAAAAGCCCGCTGGCTGCCCAAGATGGTCTCGGGCGAAATTGTCGGCGCGCTGGCCATGACCGAACCGGCCACCGGATCGGATGTGCAAAACATCAAGACGCGCGCCCTGCGCGATGGCAATGTCTACCGGCTTTCGGGGCAAAAGACGTTCATTTCGAACGGACAGCACGCCAACCTGATCATCGTCGCCGCAAAGACCGATCCGGAAAAAGGGGCCAAGGGCGTGTCGCTGGTTGTGGTGGAGACCGATGGTGCCGACGGCTTTGCCCGTGGACGCAACCTTGAAAAGGTCGGCCTTCACGCAGCCGACACGTCCGAGCTGTTCTTCGACAATGTCGCGGTGCCGCCCGAAAATATCCTCGGCGGTGCCGAAGGTCAGGGCTTCTACCAGATGATGCAGCAACTCCCTCAGGAACGCCTCGCCATCGCTTGCGGTGCCGTGGGGGCCATGGAGGGCGCAGTGGCCCGGACCATCGCCTATTGCAAGGAACGCGAAGCCTTCGGAGGCCCGCTCACCCAGTTCCAGAACACACGCTTCACTCTCGTCGAATGCCAGACCAAGACCACCGTGGCACGCTGCTTTCTCGACGATTGCATTGCCGAACACACGCGCGGCACGCTCAGCGTGGAAAAGGCCGCAATGGCGAAATACTGGTGCACGGACACCCAGGGCGAGGTGCTGGATGCCTGCCTTCAAATGCACGGCGGCTACGGGTTCATGGCCGAATATGCGATTGGCAACATGTGGGCCGACGCGCGGGTCCAGCGGATTTACGGCGGCACCAACGAAATCATGAAAGAACTGATCGCGAGGTCGCTGTGATGGCGCACCCCGGCGACCGCGGCGACCGGCTCAGACTTGGGGACGCCTCCGGCGGGAGTATTTGGGGCCGGAAGAAGGGGGCCCCGGCGCTCTTTGACGATCCACCCCGCCACCCGGAACGCCGTATTCAGCGAACGGGGCGGCAGGGCTTCTCCCGGCGCGGTCATCGGCTCTCCAGCCTGTACCGCACCGCTGAGACTGACCAAGACCGGTTAACATCGCGTTACTGCGATCCAGTGTCTTCTTCTGGCCGAAAATACTCCACGGGGGTGCGGGGGTGTGAAACCCCCGCTCCGTCACAGGCCCAAATCGCCACGGGAGGGGCGAGCACACCATGACCATGAAACTGCATTGCTTTGGCGAAAGCGGAAATTCCTACAAGGCGGCACTGCCGCTTGCTTTGTCGGGGCTCGACTGGGAACCGATCTTTGTCGATTTCTTCGGCGGCGCAACCCGCGCGCCGGAGTTCCGGGCCGAGATCAGCGTGATGGGCGAAGCCCCTGTTCTTGAAGACGGTGACCTGACGCTGACCCAGTCGGGCGTCATTCAGGACTATATCTCGGAAAAATCGGGCAAGTTCGGCGGCAAGGACGCCCAGGAACGCCGCGAGGTGCTGCGCTGGGTTCTGTGGGACAATCACAAGCTCAGTTCCATGGCCGGGATGACCCGGTTCCTGATGAACTTCCTGCCCGAGGACAAGCGCCCGGCCGAAGTCATCGGCTTCAACCAGGGCCGTCTCAAGGCCGCCTATGCGGTTCTTGACACCCATCTTGCCGGCCGTGACTGGATCGTGGGCGACGGGCCCACCAACGCCGATTTCTCGTGCTGCGGCTATCTCTATTATCCCGAACCATTTGGCTTTGACCGGGCGGAATGGCCACAGATTGACCGCTGGCTCGACAGTATCGCGGCCCTGCCGGGGTGGCAGCACCCCTATGACCTGATGCCGGGACGGCCATCCGACCGCGCTTAGTCGCGTTCCCAGCCTCCGTCCCATGAACACGAACACACAGACACGAACCAAGAAGGATCATCCCATGACCGACGCCTTTATCTACGACGCGGTGCGCACACCACGCGGCAAGGGCCGAAAGGACGGTGCCCTGCACGAGGTCACATCGCTGCGCCTGTCCGCCCTGACGCTGAACGCGCTGAAGGAACGCAACAATCTGAGCGGCCACGCCGTTGAGGATGTGATCTGGGGCAACGTCACCCAGGTGATGGAACAGGGCGGCTGCCTGGCCCGGTCCGCGGTGCTGGCCTCCGATCTGGACGAACGCATTCCGGGTCTGGCCATCAACCGGTTCTGCGCCTCCGGCATGGAAGCGGTGAATCTGGCCGCCAACCAGGTGCGCGGCGGTGCCGGTGACGGCTATATCGCGGGCGGAGTCGAGATGATGGGCCGCGTTGCGATGGGCTCGGACGGGGCCGCCGTTGCCGCAGATCCGTCCGTGGCCATGGACCAGTATTTCGTGCCCCAAGGCATCAGCGCCGACATCATCGCGACCAAATACGGGTTTACCCGCGATCAGGCCGATGCGCTGGCTGTTGAATCGCAGCGTCGCGCCAAAGCGGCATGGGACGACAACCGCTTTGCCAAATCGGTGATCACCGTGCGCGACCAGAACGGCCTGCCCATTCTGGATCACGACGAATACATGCGTCCGGCCACCGATATGCAGTCGCTGGGATCGCTGAACGCGTCTTTCCAGATGATGGGTGAACAGATGCCCGGTTTCGACAAGGTGGCCATGCTGCGCTACCCGGAGCTTGAGCGCATCAACCATATTCACCATGCGGGCAATTCCTCGGGCATCGTGGACGGATCGGCCGCCGTGCTGATCGGCAACAAGGAATTCGGCGAAAAGTGGGGGCTCAAGCCGCGCGCGCGCATCCGCGCCACCGCCAAGATCGGAACCGATCCCACCATCATGCTGACCGGCCCGGTGCCTGTGACGGAAAAGATCCTTGCCGACCATGGAATGAAGATCGGCGATATCGACCTGTTCGAGGTCAACGAGGCGTTTGCCGCAGTTGTTCTGCGCTTCCAGCAGGCGTTTGACGTCGATCCGGCCAAGGTGAACGTCAACGGCGGCTCCATCGCGATGGGCCACCCGCTGGGCGCGACCGGCGCGATCATTATCGGCACCCTTCTCGATGAGCTTGAACGCAGCGACAAGGAAACCGGTCTGGCGACGCTGTGCATTGCCTCTGGCATGGGGGCCGCGACGATCATCGAACGCGTCTGATACGGCGACCCGCCCGCCCCCACGCAGGCGCGCGGCGGCTCTTTGATGGAACAGGATACGACGGATACTGATATGACCGAATTCACTCTTACCAAACACGACGACGGCGTGGCCATCCTGACATGGGATGTGCCGGGCAAGTCCATGAACGTGATGTCCTTTGACGGGCTTCAGCAACTCAACGAGTGCATCGACGACGCTCTGGCCGATGAGGCCATCAAGGGCATCGTGATCACCAGTGGCAAGGAAGGGTCGTTTGCCGGTGGCATGGATCTCAACCTTTTGGCCCGGATGAAAACCGTTGCGGGGGATGACCCGGCACGCGGTCTGTTCGAAGGAATCATGCAAACGCACCAGCTGCTGCGCAAGATCGAACTGGCGGGCATGGACCCCAAGACCAAGAAGGGCGGCAAACCGGTTGCCGCCGCCCTGCCCGGCACCGCCGCCGGTATCGGGCTGGAATTGCCGCTGGCCACGCACCGCATTTTTGTAGCCGACGATCCCAAGGCGCGTATTGGACTGCCGGAGATCCTTCTCGGGATCTTCCCCGGCGCGGGCGGCACCACGCGGCTTGTGCGCAAACTGGGCGCGATGGGGGCATCGCCCTTCCTTCTCGAAGGCAAGCTGGTTCCCCCGGCCAAGGCCAAGAGCGCGGGTCTGGTCGACGAAGTTGTTGCCGATCCGCTCGCGGCGGCGCGGGAATGGGTGCTGAATGCCTCTGACGCCGATCTGGTCAAGCCTTGGGACGCAAAGGGCTACAAGATGCCCGGCGGCGCGCCCTATCATCCGGCCGGATTCATGACGTTTGTCGGCGCTGCCGCAATGGTCAACGGCAAGACATCTGGTGCCTTCCCCGCGCCCAAAGCATTGCTCAGCGCGGTTTACGAGGGCGCACTGGTCGATTTCGACACCGCGCTGCGGATCGAAGCGCGCTGGTTCACCAATGTGCTGCTCAACCCGTCCTCGGGGGCAATGATGCAATCGCTGTTTGTCAACAAAGAGGCGCTTGAGAAAGGGGCCGTGCGTCCGCAGGATGTCCCCGATCAACGGGTCAGCAAGATCGGCGTGCTTGGTGCGGGTATGATGGGTGCGGGCATCGCGCTTGTTTCTGCACAGGCAGGTATGGAAGTGGTGCTGATCGACCGCGATCAGGCGGCAGCGGACAAGGGCAAAGCCTATACCGAGACCTATCTCGACAAGGGTATGAAGCGCGGCAAGGTTACAGCCGAAAAGAAAGAGGGAATGCTGGCGCGCATCACCGCGACGCCGGATCTCGATGCGCTCAAGGGCTGCGACCTGATCATCGAAGCGGTGTTTGAAGACCCGGCCGTAAAAGCCGAGATGACACAAAAGGTCGAGGCGGTCATTCCCGAGGATTGCATTTTTGCATCCAACACATCGACCCTGCCGATCACCGATCTGGCCAAGGCGTCGTCGCGCCCAGAACAGTTCATTGGCATCCATTTCTTTTCGCCGGTCGAAAAGATGGCACTGGTGGAGATCATCAAGGGCCGCGAAACCGGCCCGCGCGCCGTGGCAAAGGCGCTGGATTATGTGCGCCAGATCCGCAAGACGCCGATCGTGGTCAACGACGAACGGTTCTTCTATGCCAACCGCTGCATCATTCCCTATATCAACGAGGGCGTGATGATGGCTGGCGAAGGTGTGGCACGTCCCTTGATCGACCATGCAGCGCAGATGCTGGGCTTCCCAGTGGGACCGATTCAGCTTGTCGATGAAACCTCTCTCGATCTCGGGGCCAAGATCGCCAAGGCGACGATGGCGGCGATGGGCAATGCCTATCCGAAATCCATCGCTGATGATGTGACCTTCTGGATGGTGGATGAAGGCCGACTGGGGCGCAAATCCAATGCCGGGTTCTTTGACTATGACGACAAGGGCAAGCGTCTTGGATACTGGAAAGGGTTCAATGACAAGTTCCCGCTTCTCGAAGAGCAGCCGGATCTGATCGAGGTGCAACACCGCCTGCTGTTCAGTCAGGTTCTCGAAGCCGTGCGGGCGCTGGAAGCGGGCGTTCTGGAAGACATCCGCGAAGGCGACGTGGGCGCGATTCTGGGCTGGGGCTTTGCCCCTTGGTCAGGCGGTCCGTTCAGCTGGCTTGATATCGTGGGGGCACCTTGGGCTGCGGAACGCTGCGATCAGCTTCAGGCCAAGTTCGGCGACCGCTTTGCCTGCCCGCCGCTCCTGCGGGAGATGGCAGAAAACGGCGACACGTTCTACGAACGCTTTGCACCTGAGGTTGCTGCGGCCTGATCCCGATCCCGCCTTTTGACAACAAGAAAGCCGCCGGGCCAAAACCCGGCGGCTTTATCATGTCTGGCATGGGCCTAGTGAACAGATCGTTCCAGAACAGCCCGCGCATCCGCGACACTCAGGCAGCGGTAGGGATCCGGCCCATGCGCGTCAAAATCAAACACCGGTCGCGGGTGCGGGCAATGCAGCCACGCGCCGCCCTGAACCTGAACGATCTCGTCCTTCTTGAAGGTCAGGATCGTGACCCCGTGAAAATCATCCGGCAAACGCCGCGACATCCCCCGGAACCGCGCAAGGCTCTGGGCGGGCAGGACCACAAAGGGATCGGCGGCGATGTCTTCGGGGGTTTCCCAGAGAACGCCCTGATCTGGCATCAGCCAGAGTTCTTCGTCGTTCTCCAAAACACCTTGCGGCACGAACACCGGCCGCGATGAGGCAGTCCAATGCCCCCCGCTGCGTTCTCGCTGAATATCCACAACGGTTTGCATTCCGTTATCGAACGTCAGCAGGGTTTCACCGACACAGACCCGTTCAACCGGCGTCCATCCATCCTGAGTAAAGACCATGGTGCCATGAACAAAGCCCGTGAGGGCAGTAATCAGCGACTCTTCCGGGGCGGGACCAAGCCCCTGGCTGGTCGTGGTCACTTCCTCTGGCTCATCTATCCATTTGAGCATGTCTATCCCATCGGTGAACCCTGTGGCAGCAGGGGGTAAGCAAGGCAGACTTGGCACCCTGCCATGGCGGGACCGGGCCAACTTCAAGGCATTTTGGCGCCACTGTTTCCAAATGTGGAGCAATCCGGCGTTTTTGGCCTTATTTTGCAAAATTGCAAAACAAACGCCCTCGCACGGCCCTTTGTTTTGCGAAAAATTACGCTCTGGATTGACTGAATTGCACGAATCCCCGGACGGGATCAGTCAAAGGCGTATCCGAATTGCGAAATGTCCTGCGCGCAGCACCGCGCAACCGCATCGCGACTCTGTGCTGTGTAATAGTCATGATACCCGCGCGCGCGCGCCGATGCATTGTGCCGTTCCAGCGTCAGGGAAAACCCCAGATGATCGAACAGCGGGCCTGCGTCCTGTTCGAAATGTTCCAACCGGATATAGGCGTCACATTTCACCACCCCGGACGCCAGCCGCATGTAGGACGCCACCGGGGCGGCCTGCATCGAGGCTCCGGTCGTGGGATCGAGGACAAAGGCTTCGAAATCCACCGTAGCCGCCAAACGCACCGCCGGATGGTCAAAGGATTGCGCGCGCAGCCAGTGGTAATAGCTGACCATTCGGTCCCACGGGTTGCGCACCAACGTAAATGCATACAACGTTTCAAGCTGGCCTGCCGGCAACAGCCCGTCGATATCGGCCAGAGTGCTGTGTTTCCACAACCGCCCCCGCGTGGTCAACCCCTTGAGCCGTTTGCGACGCCGGATCGCCTTGGGCGTGTCCCCGATCAGGATGTCATCTTTCTTGGCCCGCGCCTCCAACGCCACCGAAAGCGCGGTGCCCCCTGTTTTGGGGATGTGCACAAACACATAACCGCGCCCGGGGCTGATGATCACGTCTGGTCGTCCTTGCTGCTGCGCAGGGCAATGATGGAGCCCGCCACAATGATAAGGGCAATGCCCCCGATTTGCCACGGCCCGATGGCATGGCCAACGGCGATCAGACCGAACACGGGACCGAAGATCATCACCGAATATTCAAACACGGCCACATAAGACGGCTCGCCCAGTTGATACGCCTTGATGATCAGGAACACCCCGGCCACCGATCCGATCACCTGCACGATGACCCATGGCAGGGAGTCCCACATCGGCCAGACCCAGCCGCGCCAGAAGAACCCATCCGGCCCCGGAGCGGCCTCTTGCGGCCACACGCCCAACAGCGCCAACCCCACGGCGCCCATTGCCCACAGCGTCAGCCACATTCCCAAAAGCAGGGCAACCGTGCTTTCCTGCGCGCACAGGCTCCGGGTGACCATCGCAGACAGTGCATAAAAGAACCCACCGGCGACCGGCAGCAAAATGCGCATATCGAAATTCGACGGATCGGGCTGCAACACGCACAGAATGCCCGCAAACCCGACCGCGACCGCCAGATACCGCCACGGCCCCACAGAGGTGCGCAGGAAAAGCGCCGTGATCAACAGGATGAAAATGGGCGACGTGAACAGCCCCGCCAAGGCCTGTGCGATGGGCAAGATCGCCAGCGCGGTGAAATAGAACATCATCGACACCGCGATCAGCACACTGCGCAGCACAACCGGCCAAAGTCGGCGGGGCCATGCGGTGCCCAGCCCGAAGAACGACAGCGACAGAACCAGCGGCACCGCCATGAAGGCGCGCACAAAGTGGAATTGCCACAGGCCAATCTCGCTTGCCAGAAGCGGGATTACGTTGTCGATCACACCGATAATCAGCATGGCGCAAACCATCACGATCGCGGCCGTCATCGGGCGGGTGGGGATATCTGTCATCATGGGCCTTTTCTTTGCCCCCCGGCCAAAGCATTATTCGCGTCCAAACGCGACAAGTTACGCAAAAAATGCGTGGAATTTTGGAGGGGATGTGCATGGGCTGGATGGCTGATGAAACCGGTCTGGACAAATGCGCGGCCAATTTCGTGCCGCTCACGCCTTTATCGGGGCTGAACCGCGCCAAAGAGATATTCGGGGAGCATCCCGCCGTCGTCTATGGCGCGCATCGCAAGACCTATGCCGAATACCACGCGCGCTGCTCGCAGCTTGCCAGCGCGCTGACCGGCGCGGGCATCCGGTCTGGCGATGTGGTCGCGACGCTGATGCCAAACATCCCCGCCCAGGCCGAAGCGCATTTCGGCGTGCCTGCCTGTGGCGCGGTCCTCAATACGATCAACACCCGTCTGGATCTGGAGACCGTGGCCTATATCCTGGGTCACGGAGAAGCGCGCATCGTGCTGGCAGATACGCAGTTCATCAACCTTGCCGAGGCCGCCGTGGCCAGACAGGACACGCCACCCCTGTTGATCGAGGTTCCCGACGAAGCGGCGGGCTTTCCCGCCACGGGGCGGCACACCACCTATGAAGATTTCATAGCCAAAGGCGATCCCGATTTTGTATGGGTCATGCCGCAGGACGAATGGGAAAGCATCGCGCTGAACTATACCTCGGGCACCACGGGGCGGCCCAAGGGCGTCGTCTATCATCATCGCGGCGCCTATCTGAACGCGATGGGTCAGGTCATTTCCTGGCGGCTGGTTCTGCATCCCCGGTATCTGACGATCGTGCCGTTGTTCCATTGCAACGGATGGTGCCACACTTGGATGATGCCGATGATTGGTGGCACGGTGGTATGCTGTCGCGATATCACGGCCAAGGCGATCTTTGACGCCATCGCGGATGAGAAAGTCACCCATTTCGGCGGCGCGCCGATCGTTCTGAACGCCTTGGTCAATGCCCCTGAACAAGACCGGCGCGCATTCGATCACATCGTCGAGGTCTTCACCGCAGGTGCCCCGCCCGCCCCGGCCACGCTGGCAAAGATCGAACCCATGGGGTTCAATATCACGCAGGTCTACGGGCTGACCGAAACCTATGGACCGGCCACGGAATGCTACTGGAAAAGCGAATGGGATGATCTCGACGAGAATGCACGTGCCGCCAAGAAGGCCCGGCAGGGCGTGGCCATGCCATTTATGGAACGGATCACCGTCGTCGAAAGCAACATGGACGAAATCCCCCGCGATGGCGTTGCACAAGGCGAAATCGTGTTTCGCGGCAATGGCGTGATGAAAGGGTATCTCAAGAACCCGGACGCCACCGCCGAGGCGTTCAAGGGCGGGTACTTCCATTCCGGCGATATCGCCCTGCATCATCCCGACGGCCATATGCAGATCGCCGACCGGGCCAAGGACATCATCATTTCGGGCGGCGAGAATATCTCGTCGGTTGAGGTCGAAGGCGTTTTGATGGGCCATCCCGATGTTCTGTTGGCGGCCGTGGTCGCCAAACCGGATGAGAAATGGGGCGAGGTTCCCTGCGCCTTTATCGAAGCCAAGCCCGGCACCGCCCCAACCGAGGCGGACCTCATCGCCTTTTGTCGCGAGACCCTCGCCGGGTTCAAAACCCCCAAGAAAGTGGTTTTCCGCGAGCTCCCCAAGACATCCACGGGCAAAATCCAGAAGTTTGAGCTGCGCAGGCTGGCCGCGTCGCTTTAAGGCATCCCTGAACCTATCGGTGCCCTGCGACACACGGGATCGCGTGTGGCTCCTTGCCTTGGCTCAATTATCACCATAAAACTAGTTTTATCGAATCATGAGGATGCCATGGACGAAACAACCGCCGCACAAGGGTTTTCCGCAATGGGATCGGAAGCACGGCTTGCCGTGCTGCGCTGCCTTGTCCGTGCTGGCCGTCCGGGGCTGCGCGTCGGCGATATCCAGACGCGTACCGGCATCGCTGCGTCAACGCTGGCCCACCACCTGCGTCAGATGGCCGATGCCGGCCTGATCGCACAGGAAAAATCCGGCCGCTCGGTTATCACGCGGGCCCGGTTCGACCACCTAGAAACACTGGCGCAGTTCATCCTTGTGGAATGCTGTGTCGACTCCACGAAACAGGAGACCTCGCATGGCTGACCTTTCCCGGCCTGAACCAAATCCCGCCTTGGCGGAAACGCTGCGCAAATGGCTTCTGACGCCGTGGTCCGTGGTCATTGCGGTCCCGCTTCTGGTGGCTCTTCTCGACTCCGCACAATTCACGGATGTCACGGTATTTGCGATAAAGGCGTTACTGAACACCCTGCCCTATATCCTGTTTGCCGTTTTGCTGGTCGCGTTTCTCAAAGCTGCCGGAGCCGAAGCGATGATTGCGGACGCCTTCAAGGGGCGCGAAACCCGAATGATTGTGTTGGCCGCGCTGTTTGGTGGGCTGGCGCCTTTCTGTTCATGCGAAGTGATCCCCTTTATTGCGGGCCTTCTGGCACTCGGGGCACCGATATCGGCGGTCATGGCGTTCTGGTTGTCCTCACCATTGATTGACCCGCCCACCCTGCTGATCACAGCGGCGGCGCTTGGTTGGCCTTTTGCCATTGCCAAGGCGGTCGCGGCGGTGGCGCTGGGGCTGTTCGGCGGTTTTGCAATCCGGCTCGTCATCCCGGCCGGTAGCACGGCGAGCATCCTCAAGTCGGTCAGCACATCGGGTTGCTGCGGTTGCGGACCATCCCCGTTTACCGGCAAGCCCCACTGGGCCTTTTGGCAAGACGCCACGCGCAGGCAAAGGTTCGGCACCGAATTCCGCGAAAACGCCCTGTTTCTGATCAAATGGCTGGCGCTGGCCTATGCGCTTGAGGCGCTTCTCGTGACCTATGTCCCGGCCAGCATGATCGCGGGCACCGTCGGTGGCGAAGGCATTGGCCCAATCGTGATTTCCGCGCTGGTGGGTATGCCTGCCTACCTCAACAGCTATGTTGCCCCACCGCTGTTGGCGGGGCTGGTCGATCAGGGCATGACCCAGGGTGCCGCATTGGCCTTTATGGTCGCAGGCGCGGTCAGTTCGATACCCGCGATGGCTGCGGTCTGGTCGCTTGTGCACGCGCGGGTCTTTGCCGCCTATCTGGGTTTGGGTTTTGTCGGTGCGGTTGTGTCTGGGATCGCCTTCAGCATGGTGATCTGAGCCCGGATCGCCCCCTCTCACGCCCCCTTGCCCGGCCTTGCTGCGATGCGGTATCGTGCCGCAAAACAATACAGGCCGGGCACTCGGGACAACATGACAGCTCTCAAGAAATATCAACGTCTTGAGGCCACTGGCCTTTGGCGCCCAGACCCCGAGACCCAGCGGCGCGAAGTCGTTGTTTCAATCGGTGAGGCCACGCTCATCATCACGGACATGAAAGATCAGCCGCTTACCCACTGGTCGTTACCGGCGGTGGAACGGGCCAACCCCGGCGAGACGCCGGCAATCTATTTTCCGGATGGCGACACCAACGAGACGCTGGAGCTTGCCGAAGACGAAGCCCAGATGATCAAGGCCATCGAACCCCTGCGCAGCGCCATTTCCCGTGGCCGCCCGCATCCGGGGCGGCTGCGCATTCTGTCGGTTCTGTTCTCGGTCGCGGCCGTCGCGGCCCTTGCCGTGTTCTGGCTGCCCGAAGCGTTGATGCGCCATACTGTTTCGGTCGTGCCCGAAACCACCCGGCTGGCGCTGGGGCGGTCTCTGCGTGACCGGATCGAGCGGGTCACCGGCCCAGCCTGCACCCCCCCCGCCGCCGCAAGCGCGGTGGCGCGGCTTGCCCAACGCACCGGCGCGGGTGATCTGGTGATTGTCCCCGGCGGCACACGGATGAGCCTGAGCCTGCCCGGCGGCATTACCGTTCTCAATCGGGCGCTGGTCGAGGATTGGGAGGAACCGGACGTTGCCGCGGGCTTCATTCTTGCCGAAGCCGTGCGTAAACGCGACGTGGATCCCCTTGCCGCGCTGTTGCAGGCGTCAGGACCGATGGCATCCTTCCGGTTGCTGACAACCGGGGAAATCCCCGCGACCGTGTTGGACGCCTATGCCGAACTGCTGATGACACAAGAGCGCCCCGAAGCGCCTCAGGACGCGCTTCTTGAAGCGTTTCGCGCGACTGGTATCCGCAGCACGCCCTATGCCCGCGCGCTGGATGTGACAGGGGAAACCACGCTTGGCCTGATCGAGGCTGATCCGATGGCCGGACAGACCACCGAACCGGTGTTGCCCGACCGCTATTGGATCATTCTTCAGTCAATCTGCGAAAGGTGAACGCCAATCCGGCGCACCCCCGGATCAGCGCACATAGGCGTCGGGGTATCCGGCCTGTCTCGCGGTGCCCAGCGCATCAGAGATATCCGCATCGTTGACGAACGGCCCCATCACGACAATGCGATACTGCGCGCCCCCGCGAACCAGTGTGCCAAGACGCACCGGCTGCTTGCTGCGGGCGGCCAGTTGCATGGCCGCGGCGCGGGCATTGCTGTCCGTCACAAAGGTGCCTGCCTGGACATAGCGCGGCTCGGACACGACGGGGGTTGCCTGTTGCAGGTTGCGCGCCTCGGATTTGGCGGCGACCCGCGAGGCGGTGTTGGCGTTGCGCGTGGAAATGATCACGGTGCCGGGGCGGTTGGCCGCAACCGCGAGAGACGCCGGAGCCCGGTCATAGGCTGGCGCGCGCAGGCGACCTTGCCCCACGATCACCGGCGCGGTGCGGCTGCCGGAGGCCCGGTCGCTGATCAGGCGACGCGGAACGGTGTTGGTCCAGATCTGTTCGGTTGCGGCGATCCCGTTGACGGTCTGTGCCGCACGATACGGGTTCAGGCGGCCATCGTCCCACGCGGTTTCGTATCCCGCCGGAACGCGCACGTCATAGGCTTCGGCGCGTTCGGCATAGACATGGCTCGGCATGATGATCTGCTGGCCTGCGCCCGGTCCGACACCGCCGATGATCAAAGGTGCCGCACCATTGTAGATATAGTTATAGCCGGGTGCTGTTCCCGAAGGCACGCCGGGCACGATCTGTTGCCCCGGATAGATTTGTTGCCCCGGATAAATCTGTTGACCGGGAATACCTCCCTGACCGGGGAAATAGGGAATGACACCGCCCTCGGGAGTGCGGTTCTGAAGCCCCTTGCCGACCGGGGGAATCGCCTGTGGGCCACACCGAACAGAACCGGGCTGACGCAGTTGCAGATACTGGGTGCTCAGCGGGGTTGCGCCAACGCACCCCCCATAAGACCCCGTTGCCGCCTGCGCCAACTGCACGGGCTGTTGCTGCTGAACCCGTGGCTGGGCCACGGGGGCCAGAACAGGTGCCTGCCGCGGCGATGGTGCCGATGCGATGGTGCGCATTGGGGCCGTGCTGCGCACCGGGGCGGGCGCTGTCACGGGAACCGAGGGAACGATACGCGGCAACGTCTCCACCGCGCGTGGCGCGGGCTGGGAGGTAACGCGCGGGATCTGACGCGGCGTGGGCGCAGGACGCGCCGCAGCCGTTGCTCTTGGCGCGGGTGTCGTCGCAACTGCGGGCGGTATCCCGGTTCCGGACGCTTGTGCGGTCACCGGTGATCCGTCAGGCATTTGATCGGGGACAATCTGGACAGCCCCTCCGGTCGAGGCAGGAGCCTGTGCCACCGACCGCCGCTCACCGGCTGAAAGCGAAGGTTGTGCCCCGCACATCACCTCGCGGGATCGGGTCATACGCGGCACCCATGTGACCGCCCCATCAAAACCGGCACGGATATAGATACACCCGCGACTGTCCACATATTGCACGCCTTCAAAGCTTGATGGCGGAAACTCTGCGGGGACGGTCATGTCCCGGTTTATCTGGGCATTCGCCACGGTCAACGCGACGCTCGATACAATGACGCCGACCGCCACTACTCTGGTTAAACGCATAACATCCCCCACAAGATATAGGGGGAGAATGCCCAATATCCCGCCCTTAGTAAAGCGGTGCCTGAACCTTATTTTGTGCCGAACATTCTGTCGCCCGCATCGCCCAGACCGGGCAGGATATAGCCCTTGTCGTTCAGTTCCCGATCCAGCGCAGCCGTCACGATCGGAACATCGGGATGGGCTTCCTGCATGCGCGCCACACCTTCGGGTGCCGCCAGCAGACACAGGAAGCGGATGTTGTTGGCACCCTGCTGCTTGAGAAGGTCAATCGCGGCGGCCGAGGAATTCCCGGTCGCCAGCATCGGATCGACCGCGATGACCAGACGGTTCTCAAGGCTTTCGGGGGCCTTGAAGTAATATTGCACCGGTTTCAGGGTTTCCTCGTCCCGATACAAACCGACAAATCCGACGCGCGCAGAGGGAACCAGTTCAAGCACGCCATCAAGCATCCCGTTGCCTGCACGCAGAATTGAAACCAGTGCCAGCTTCTTGCCGGCGAGGGTGGGCGCGTCCATGGCTTCGATCGGGGTTTCGATGGCCTTGGTGGTCATCGGCAATTCGCGTGTGATTTCATAGGCAAGAAACTGGCTGATCTCGCGCAGCAGCTGACGGAAAACCGCCGTCGGCGTGGATTTGTCGCGCATCAGTGTCAGTTTGTGCTGAACCAGCGGGTGTTTCACGATTGTCAGATTGTCCATGGTATCCTCGTCGCCGCATCTGTCTGTCTTGTTGGGTCCTGTTGTGCCTGCCCCCACGGGACACCGCAAGACCGGCGCGGCAAATGGCTACAAAAAGCTCTGCCCCGGTCCCGGCATGACAACGCCCAGATGCGCCGCCACACTGGCCCCCACATCCGCAAGGGACACTTTGCCAAGGCTGCCGGATTTTGTTCCCGCACCCGCCAGATGGACCAGAACCGGCACCCGTTCGCGGGTATGATCCGTGCCCGGCCAAGTCGGATCGTTGCCGTGATCAGCCGTAATCACGATCAGATCCCCGTCGCGCGCGGCCGCAAGCACGCGGGACATCCCGGTATCAAAGCGTTCCAGCGCACGGGCGTATCCGTCAGGGTCGCGGCGGTGGCCGTAAAGGCTGTCAAACTCCACAAAATTGGCAAAGGTCAGGCTGCCCCCTTCGGCATCCGCCATCAGGTCCAGAAGATCGTCCATCAGTTTGGCATCGCTGCCGCGGGTGACATCGTCAATCCCGCGCATCGAAAAGATGTCACCGATCTTGCCCACCGCGTGCACCCGTCTGCCTGCGGCCTGCACATGATCCATCAGCACCGGCGCGGGCGGCTCGATTGCATAATCGTGGCGGTTTGCGGTGCGGGAAAAGCCCTGCTCCGGCGTGCCGACAAAGGGGCGCGCGATGACCCGGCCCACCTTCATGTCATGCAGCACAGGCGCCAGATCGGCACACAGCCGCAGCAGCCTCTCAAGGCCAAACGTGTCTTCATGCGCGGCGATCTGGAACACGCTGTCGGCTGATGTGTAACAAATGGGCCAACCTGTGCGCATGTGGGCCTGTCCGTGGCGGGCGATGATCTCTGTGCCCGAGGCGTGACAGTTGCCAAGAATGCTGTCCGTCCCCGCCAAGGCGCAGACCCGCGCCACGAGATCGTCGGGAAAGGACGGCACGCTGTCAGGAAAATAGGTCCAGTCCCATGGCACCGGCAATCCGGCCAATTCCCAATGTCCTGACGGCGTATCCTTGCCCGCAGATATCTCGGTGCCCGCGCCCCAAAGGCCTGTGGCGGTGGCAACCTCCAGTTCCGGCACCCGCACCCCCGAGGCCAGCGTGACCGCGCGGCCCAGCCCCAGCGCCGACAGAACCGGCAGGCAAAGCGGCTCGGTCGCGCGCACAGCGTCCGCAATATGGGCCAGCGTATTGGCACCCGTGTCGGGCAGATCGCCATTGAAATACCGGTCGGCATCCGGTGCGCCTCCGATCCCAACGGAATCCATCACGATAAGAAACGCGCGCCCCATCACCCGATCCGTTCATGCACTAGTGGCGGCAAGGCCGGGGGGGCTTCGGTGATCGTGATCGCCGATTGCACCGCTCTGGCGGCGCGGGACGCCGCCGCTTCGCGGGCTGCGTGAATTCGCAAGATCGCCTGCCCCTTTTCCACCCTTTCCCCTGATGGCAGGACCGACGACAGGCCCACGGCGGGATCAACCGCGTCGGTTTCAACCTGACGTCCCCCGCCCAGCGCCACAACAGCAAGACCCAGCGCCTCACCGTCGATGGCCGCAATATATCCCGAGTGAGGGGCAGTCACCTCGCGGATGACGGTCGCTTCGGGCAGGAAGCGCGGCCAGTCCTCGACAAAGCGCAGCGGCCCGCCCTGAGCCGCAATCATGCGCGCGAAATGATCCGCCGCGCGCCCGTCGTCGATTGCGGCACGTATCTGACGCGCGCCATCGGCCTCATCCTTGGCGATCCCCTCCAGCGCCAGCAATGTGCCGCCCAGCGCCGCGCAAATCTCAACCAGTGGCCCGGCTTGCAACCCGGTCAGAACGCGCATGACTTCGGCAACCTCCAGCGCATTGCCAAGGCTGGGCACCAGAGGCTGGTTCATATCCGTGACAAGCGCCCGCGTGGGACATCCCGCAGCCTGCGCCGTGCCGGTCAAGGCCTGCGCCAACGCGCGGGCTTCTTCGGCTGTTTTCATGAACGCGCCCGTGCCGACCTTGACGTCCAGAACCAAGGCATCCGGCGCGGCGGCCAGTTTCTTGGACAGGATCGAGGCGGTGATCAGATCAAGGCTTTCGACCGTCGCGGTCACGTCGCGGATCGCATAAAGCCGCCGGTCGGCGGGCGCGATATCGCCCGTGGCCCCGACAATCGCGCAGCCCGCGCGCCGCAGAATGGTGTTCAACTGCTCTTCGGAAACTTGCGTGGCGACGCCGGGAATGGATTCAAGCTTGTCCAGCGTGCCGCCCGTGTGCCCAAGCCCGCGCCCCGATATCATCGGGACATAGCCGCCGCAGGCCGCCAGCGCCGGAGCCAGAACCAGACTGACACAATCTCCAACCCCGCCGGTGGAATGCTTGTCGATCACCGGCCCATCAAGGTGCCACTGCATCACCCGGCCGCTGTCGCGCATGGCCCGTGTCAGCGCCGCGCGCCCTGTCTCGCTTAGTCCGCGCAGGCAAACGGCCATCGCAAAGGCCCCCGCCTGCGCATCGCTGACCGACCCGTCCGCCAACCCTTGGGCAAACCAAGCAAGGTCAACCTCTGCCGGTGTTTCGCCCCGCCGCAAGGCTGCAATAATGGCGCGTGCGTCGCTCATTTGCCCATGTGGGCCTTGCCGAAGGTTCCGGGCAAAAGGTCGGCAAGCGTCATGGTCATCTCATCGCCTGACAAGTTGCCCATGGTAACCAAAACGTCGCCGTTACCAAACTCTGCCAGTTTCTGCCGACACCCGCCGCAGGGCGTGACAGGTGTGGGGCTGTCTGCCACGACATAGACTTCGGTCAAGGCACGGTCGCCCGCCGCGATCATCGCGGCAATGGCCCCCGCTTCGGCACATGTGCCTTGGGGAAAGGCCACGTTTTCAACGTTGCATCCAACATGAATAGCGCCCTCTGGCCCACGCAGGGCGGCCCCAACGAGAAAGTTCGAATAGGGCGCATAGGCCCGTTCCCGCACCGCCAAAGCGGCCTTTTTCAAATCGCTGCTCATGACCTATTCCCACACCTTGGTGTCAAACCGCCCCGGCAGGGACACTTCGAGAAGCTCGATATCGTCGCTGGGATCACTGAGCCGGGTTTTCATGCCCGGCGGCACCACGAATGCTTCGCCGGGTTCCAGCCGATAAGGTTCGCGCCCGTCGCCTTCGAGGGTGACATGCCCGTCCATGACAAAGGTGAAATGGATGTCCGCGTCATGGCTGGTCCACGCCGGGGCACCCTGCCCGCGCTTGACAACATGCACGCCCGCAACGTTGGCGGTGTTGTCGGCAATGGTTGTGTCACGGCTCTGGTAGCCGGGAAGACGGAAGTCCGACCATGTCGCTTGGTCCTGTTTGTGATGCACGAACCGCTGGCCCGAAAACACCCGGTCGGGATTGGCGGGTCCATTTGGCAGCGTCATGTCGTGATCAATAGTCGTAACGTGTTCGGCTGGCACGCCGATTTCGATCACCTCAAGATTGTCCGAGGCAAACAGCACCCGATGACGGATTTCCGGTGGTTGGATTACACAGTTGCCCGCGTGCAGGCGGAATGGTTCGCCCTGATCTTCATAAACAAGATCCACCCACCCCCGATAACAAAAGATCAGCTGAAAACCGACGGTGTGATAATGCACCATATCAGGCACCGGCCCGCCATCGGGGATGCGGATATGGCTGGCAATGATGGAGCCGCCCAGACGGTCCGGGATCAGATCGCGATAGTGCATTCCAGCGCGCCCAATGATCCACGGGGCCTGATCGGCCAGCTTGCGAATGACAAAGCTATGCGCGGTCTGCGGCATCACCAGAGGCGGGTTGCGTTCGCTGATTTCGATGCGGGTGCCATTCGGCGCGGTCAGGACGCGCGCGCCATCGGCAACGGCATCGGGATCGTCGCTGCGAATGCAGATGGTTCCGGGCGGCTCTGACGCGCCCTTTTCAACCCTCAGGCGCAATCCATAACCCGAAAAAACCGCAATCGCCGGGTCATCAGCGGGATAGATCATATCCATGCGCATCCCCAGCTTCTTGGTGAAAAACGGGATATCGTCGCGCAGCTCCTGCGTGGGCAGCCGGATTTCGGCGACAGTATTGGCCAATTGATCGCTCATGGGGTCGGGTCTCCTTTGCGGCAGAGCCTGCGCAAGCGCGCCGCATTTTGCAAGAGCCGGCCACAGGCCCTGCGGCGACAGGGCATTTGCACCGCCACACAGATTAGTTTAATGCTAAACTATTACCAAAGGAGCTTTCATGTCCGACTCAGATGCCTTCCGTCAGGCCGCCCTTTTTTATCACGAGCACCCCAAACCGGGTAAGCTGGAAATTCGCGCGACCAAGCCGATGGCCAATGGCCGCGATCTGGCCCGCGCCTATTCGCCGGGGGTGGCCGAGGCCTGCATCGAGATCAAGACCGACGCCGCCAACGCCGCACGATACACCGCGCGCGGCAATCTTGTTGCGGTGGTCACAAACGGATCAGCGGTTCTGGGGCTGGGCAATATCGGCGCTCTTGCCTCAAAACCGGTGATGGAAGGCAAGGCGGTCCTGTTCAAGAAATTCGCCAACATCGACTGTTTCGACATCGAATTGAACGAATCCGACCCCGAAAAGCTGGCCGATATCGTCTGCGCGCTTGAACCGACCTTTGGCGCGATCAATCTGGAAGACATCAAGGCACCCGATTGTTTTATCGTTGAAAAACTCTGCCGCGAGCGGATGAACATCCCCGTGTTCCACGACGATCAGCACGGCACGGCCATCGTTGTGGGGGCCGCGGCCAAGAACGCGCTGCATGTCTCGGGCAAACGGTTCGAAGATATCAAGATCGTCTCGACCGGGGGCGGGGCTGCTGGCATCGCCTGCCTGAACATGTTGCTCAAGATGGGTGTGCGGCGTGAAAATGTCTGGCTTTGCGACGTGCACGGTCTGGTCCATGAGGGCCGCGAAATCGACATGAACCCGCAAAAGGCCGCCTATGCGCAGGCGTCGGACAAGCGCACGCTGGACGATGTGATCGACGACGCGGACCTGTTCCTGGGCCTGTCGGGACCGAATGTCCTCAAGCCTGAAATGGTCGCCAGAATGGCAAAACGCCCGATCATCTTTGCGCTGGCCAACCCGACGCCCGAAATTTTGCCCGATCTCGCCCGAGAGGTGGCACCGGATGCAATCATCGCCACAGGGCGCAGTGATTTTCCCAATCAGGTCAACAACGTGCTGTGCTTTCCGTTTATCTTTCGCGGGGCGCTGGATGTGGGGGCCTCCGAAATCAACGACGAAATGCAGCTGGCCTGTATCGACGGGATCGCGGAACTGGCCCGCGCGACCACCTCGGCCGAGGCGGCCGCCGCCTATCGCGGCGAACAGTTGACCTTTGGCCCCGATTACCTGATCCCCAAGCCGTTCGATCCTCGCCTTGTCGGCGTGGTGTCCTCTGCGGTGGCCCGCGCGGCGATGGAAACCGGCGTCGCTGCGCGCCCTATCGACGATCTGGCCGCCTACAAGCAAACGCTGGATGGATCGGTGTTCAAATCCGCGCTCTTGATGCGCCCGGTGTTCGAGGCCGCCCGCACCGCATCGCGCCGGATTGTCTTTGCCGAGGGCGAAGACGAACGCGTCCTGCGCGCATCCCAAGGAATTTTGGAAGAAACCACCGAAATGCCGATCCTGATCGGGCGCCCCGAAGTTATCGAGAGGCGCTGTGAACGCTTCGGGCTCAAGATCCGGCCCGGCAAGGATTTCGAGATCGTGAACCCCGAAAACGACCCAAGGTATCGCGATTACTGGGGCAGCTATCACGCCATCATGGCCCGGCGCGGCGTCACTCCGGATCTGGCGCGCGCCATCATGCGCACGAACACCACCGCGATTGGCGCGGTCATGGTGCAACGCGGCGAAGCCGACAGCCTGATCTGTGGCACATTCGGTCAGTTCCTGTGGCACCTCAACTATGTCCAGCAGGTTCTGGGCACTGGTGGTCTGCACCCCGTTGCCGCGCTGTCGCTCATGATTCTGGAAGACGGCCCACTGTTTATCGCCGATACACAAGTCCACCCCGAACCGACCCCCGAACAGATCGCCGAAAGCGTGCTGGGGGCCGCGCGGCATGTGCGCCGCTTTGGGCTAGAGCCGAATATCGCGCTGTGTTCGCATTCGCAGTTCGGCAATCTGGATTGTGAAACCGGGCGCAAGATGCGCGCCGTTCTTGATATTCTGGATTCCGAGCCGCGCAACTTCTGCTATGAGGGCGAGATGCACATTGATGCCGCGTTTGATCAGGAAATGCGCGACAGGGTCTTTCCCGGCAACCGGATGCGCGGGATCGCGAATGTCCTTGTATTTGCCAATTCCGACGCGGCAAGCGGCGTGCGTAACATTCTCAAGATGAAGGGTGGCGGGCTTGAGGTCGGGCCTATCCTGATGGGAATGGGCAACCGCGCGCATATCGTGACACCGTCGATCACCGCGCGCGGATTGCTGAACATGGCCGCCATCGCCGGAACTCCGGTGGACCATTACGGATAGGGCGCGCGCGCCCTACCCTTGCCCTTCCATCCGCGCCCAGAGCGTTTCCGGCACGGAAGGTCCGCGTGCTTCGATTGCCTGCATCGCATCCACGATCAGATCCTCGCGCCAGCGCCGCCCGACGATTTGCACGCTGGTGGGCTGCGTGCCCTGCGGCAGTTCCGAGATGCGCGTTGGCATACAGCCTGCGGGCAATCCCATGAAGTTCATCGAATAGGAATAAAGCGCGGTGCCCAGAACCTCGCGCACGCCGTCGGCCCCTTCGGTATCGCGGTCCGGGCGGAAGAAGGGCTGCGGCAGGAACGGTGTCAAAACCAGAGGATAGGTTTCCTGAAACAGCGACCATTCGCGCGCGTAATGGGTGCGTTTGGCCATCACCCGCAACAGTTCGGCCCCCTCATAGGGGGTGAACTGGGCAAAATATTCGTCAAAAATGGCGCTGATCGTGTCCGATCCATAGGCGCGGATGTCGCCTTCCATGATCGCCCGCATCTCTCCCATCAGGGCGCGATATCCGACCATTCCGGCTTCGCGTACGAGGGGAGGCTCCACCTCTTCCACGGCATAGCCCGCATCCGACAGCGCATCGGCCGCCGTCGTTATGGCGGCGGACACTTCGGGGTGAAGGTCAAATTCGAATGTGTTGCGCGTAACCGCCACGCGGATCGGGCCGTCTTCTTCGGGACCCCGCCATGGCAAAGGCACGTGAAAGGGATCGCGCGCGTCGGGTTGCACCATCACCGGCATCGACAGGTGCAGATCGCGGGCACGGCGCGCAATGATCCCCTGCACCGACATGGATTGCGCCAGCAGGCCGCGTTCAGCGGATTGGCTTGGGTTCCACGCGGGAACCCGTCCCAGTCCGGGCTTGACCGTAACCGCGCCATTGGCAGCCGCGGGAAACCTCAGACTGCCGCCGATGTCGTTACCGTGGGCCAGCGCGCCAATCCCCGCCATGACAGCCGATCCCGCGCCCCCCGATGATCCACCCGGCGACACGTGCCGGCCCCACGGATTATGCGTGCGACCAAAGATCGGATTATCCGTATCGGCCCGAAAGGAAAATTCGGGCGTGTTCGTGCGCCCGATGATCACCGCACCCGCACGCCGCAGGTTGGCGACAAGCGGCGCATCATCCGGCGCTATCAGATCCTTGAGCGCAACAACCCCGTTCGAGGACGCCTGCCCCTTTTGATCCACATTGATCTTGATCGTGACCGGCACGCCGTGCAGCGGCCCCTTGGGGGCGTCCGACGCATCCAGAGCGCGGGCGGTCTCTCGGGCGTCTTCGGCCAATGGAACGACAACCGCGTTCAGATCCGGGTTGGCGGTCTCCATCCGGGCCAGAGCGGCTTCTGTCACGTCAGTGGCCGAAAACTTCCCGGCTGCGATTCCGGACACGATATCGGAGGCGTCGAGACGCCAAAGGTCATTTGTCATGTTAACTTCTCCCCGGCCAAGCCTAAGCGCGGGGCAAGTCGCTTGCCAAGACAAAAAGCATGGCGCGACTAGTCGATGGCAAACAGCTCGACCCGGTCGGCAACACCCCGCAGACGGTATTGACCCAATGATACCAGCGCCGGACGCGCGTCCAATGCAGGTTTGGCCACGATCGAGGACACAAGGATGTTTTGATCAAGCCCGTTGCACATGCCCAGAATTCGGGCAGCGGCATTTACCGCAGGGCCGATAACAGTAAAGTCGAGCCGCGTTGTCCCGCCGATATTGCCGTAAAGCACCTCCCCCGCGTGCAGCGCGGCATTGAACCCCGTGACGGACAGGCCATCCGCCGCACGGCGTTCATTGATGTCGGTCATCGCCGCGCGCATCTCAACCACCGCGTCCAGCGCGGCCAACCTGCTGGCCCCGTCTCCAACTTCGGAAAAGATCGCCAGCAGCCCGTCACCCATGAATTTCAGCACGTTGCCGCCGTGGCGTTCCACGATCTCGACCACTTCGCCAAAATATGCGTTCAGCATCTCGATCAGCGTTTCCGGTGGCAGGGCTTCGGAAAGCCGGGTGAACCCCTGCAAGTCGAAATACAAAATGGCGCAGCGAATCTTGTCGAGAGAGCCGCGCAAGATGTCGCCCGACATAACCCGCGCACCGGCATCGCCCCCCAGGTAGACGCCCAGAAGATCGCGCGCAGTGGTGTAATTTGCGGTGCTCTTGAGCGCCAGACCCAACGAAGGCAACAGCCCCCGCAGAACGTCGAGATCGTGCTCGGAAAACCCGTTCGGGCCGTCGGACGTCCATGACACGAGCATTCCGTTGTCAGTGGTGCGGTCCTGCTCCGTTGAGCCTTGCCAACGGGACATTGGCAACTGCTGGGCAAAGTAATCGGTCGCGCCCATGTCCACCAGTTCATCGAACATCGGGAACGGCATCGGCCCCTTCTGGCTATGCAAGGCATACCGGATTTCCGTGTCCGGCCCCTCGACCAGAACCTTGAGCGGGCTTTGGTCCCATCCCGTAACAGCAACCGAAGCGCGGGCATAATCTTCGCGGATCATGCCCGTCTTGCGTTTCCAACGGTAGGCAAAAGCCCCGATTTCAGGGTGCAGCGCCCGCATGGAAAGGTTCATGCGTATGAGCGGCACGCCGGCGTCAACCAGCCGGGTGCACAGGTCTTCGAGAAATCCGTCGAAGGCTCCGCCTTCGATGCCCTGCCGCGTGATCCACGCGGACAGGGCCTCTGTTTCAGCCGCACGGCGATTGATCGTCACGGATGCCCCTTTTCACCTGAAACCAATGGTTCAGGACTGAGCATACCCGATTGTTTGCAATGCTTCACGAATTTCATCGAGGATCGCGGGATCGTCGATGGTTGCGGGCATCTTGAAGTCTTCGTTGTCAGCGATCTTGACCATAGTGGCACGCAGGATCTTGCCCGAGCGGGTCTTGGGCAGGCGATCCACCACCACGGCCAGCTTGAACGCCGCCACCGGGCCGATCTTTTCACGCACCAGTTTGACAACCTCGGACGTGATTTCGTCATGGGGGCGGTTCACACCCTTGGACAGGCACAGGAACCCGACCGGCATCTGCCCCTTGAGCGCATCGGCAACCCCGATCACGGCGCATTCGGCAACATCAGGGTGCGCGGCAAGAACCTCTTCCATACCGCCGGTGGACAGGCGGTGCCCGGCCACGTTGATCACGTCATCGGTCCGCGCCATGATATAGAGATAGCCGTCCTCGTCGATCATGCCCGCATCGCCGGTTTCGTAAAATCCGGGGAAGGTATTGAGATAGCTTTTCTTGAACCGTGCCTCGGCGTTCCACAGCGTGGGCAACGTGCCCGGAGGCAGCGGCAGCTTGACCGCGATCGCCCCCAGTTCGCCCGGCTTCATCGGGTGGCCCGCTTCGTCCAGAATTTGCACGTCGTAACCGGGCATCGGCACCGAGGGCGACCCGATCTTGACCGGCATTTCTTCGATCCCGGCAGGCATCCCGGCAATGGTCCAGCCCGTTTCGGTTTGCCACCAATGGTCATAAACCGGCTTGGCCGTGACCTTCTGGGTCCATTCAATGGTGTCCGGATCGGCGCGTTCCCCGGCAAGATAGATCGCCTTGAGATGCGACAGATCATAGTCGGCCAGAAGTTCGCCCTTGGGGTCGTCACGTTTGACCGCCCGGATTGCCGTCGGTGCGGTAAAGAAGGACCGCACCTTGTGTTCGGTAATTACCCGCCAGAAGGTACCTGCGTCGGGGGTGCCGACGGGCTTGCCTTCGAACACAATCGTGGTGTTGCCATGGATCAGCGGCCCATAGCAGATATAGGAATGGCCCACGACCCAGCCCACATCCGAGGCCGCCCAGAACACATCGCCGGGATCGACGTTATAGATGTTCTTCATCGTCCAGTTCAGCGCGACCAGATGCCCGCCTGTCGGACGTACGACGCCCTTGGGTGCGCCAGTTGTGCCGGAGGTGTAAAGGATATAGGCGGGGTGGTCGCCTTCCACCGGAACGCATTCGGCAGGCTCGACACCTTGCTGGACGGCGTGCCAGTCGAAATCATACCCGTCCTTGAGCTCCGCGATTTCCTGTTCGCGTTGCAGGATAACGGTAAATTCAGGTTTGGACTTGGCGATCTCAATCGCACCATCCAAAAGCGGTTTGTAATGCACCACGCGTCCCGGCTCCAATCCGCAGGACGCGGCGATGATCGCCTTGGGTTGGCAATCGTCGATGCGCACGGCCAGTTCGTTTGCGGCAAACCCGCCGAACACGACCGAATGGATCGCCCCGAGGCGCGAACAGGCAAGCATCGCCTCAAGGGCTTCGGCAACCATCGGCATATAGATAATGACGCGGTCGCCCTTTTCGACACCCTTGGCCCGCAGCGCACCGGCCAGTCGCGCGACACGGTCCTGGAGTTCGGCGTAGGTGATCGTCGTCTTTGTTCCGGTGATCGGGCTGTCATGGATGATCGCAGCCTGTTCGCCGCGCCCGTTGGCCACATGACGGTCCACAGCATTCCAGCAGGTATTGACCTTGCCGTCCTTGAACCATTCGTAAAGGTGGTCGCCCTTATCGGTCAGCGCGCGGGTTGGGGCTTCGACCCAGTCGATGGCCTTGGCAGCCTCCATCCAGAAATTTTCGGGGTCGGCTTTCCACGAAGCGTAGACGTCGGCGTATGACATTCCGGTTTTCTCCTCACCTTGATGCCCTGCGTGTAAGAAAGCGAAAGGCCATCGGGCAAGGGGAGAAGTCGACGTAGCGTCACAATACCGCAAGAAATTTGCAGAATTTCCAACTCAAACCTGCAAACTTTTGCAAACTCGGCAAAACTATTCTGATATTCTGGAAAAATTGTTTCGATTTGCAAAAACTGCAAATCCGACGAACCCTCCCGAAATCCCGACCTTTAAACGCAAACCGCCGCCCGGATGGGGCGGCGGAGTGGCGGAATCGGGTCGTTGTCCAAAGGCACGCATCAAGCGCGTTCGGAATATTCCATCGTTTCGGTGTTCACGACGATCATCTCATCCTGACCGACAAACGGCGGCACCATGACTTTGACGCCATTGTCCAGTATGGCGGGTTTGAACGAGTTCGCCGCCGTCTGACCTTTGACCACCGGCTCGGTCTCGACGATCTTGCAGGTCACCTTCTGGGGCAGCGTTGCGTTCAACGCTTCTTCTTCGTGGAATTCCACGACAATGGTCATCCCGTCCTGAAGGAACGGACGCCGATCGCCCAGAATATCCGCAGGCAATTCGATCTGCTCATAGGTTTCGGCGTCCATGAACACCAACATGCCGTCGGATTCATAAAGGAACTGCTGATCCTTTTGCTCAAGGCGCACCCGCTCGACCTTGTCCGCGCTGCGAAAACGTTCGTTAAGCTTGGAGCCGTTGCGCAGATTGCGCATCTCGACCTGTGCAAAGGCACCGCCCTTGCCGGGCTTTACATGGTCCACTTTGACCGCGGCCCACAGGCCACCGTCATGTTCCAGCACGTTGCCGGGACGAATTTCGTTACCGTTGATCTTGGGCATGAGGAAACCCTGCTACAAAGATTGAAAAAAAGACTGTGCCGCCTATATATCGCGGGTGAGCACCTGTCTACCCAACGATATGTCGTGCTGCACCCGCAGCGAGCCATGCGCTGAACACATACGAGGCATGAATTTATGGTGTATCCGAATCGACCTTAATAGGTCATAAGGAGCTTCACGCCAAAATTGCAAGAGCAAGAAAAACAAGGGAAACGAGATGCAAGATTTCGTTGACGGCACTGCCTTTAACAATGAACAAGGCAATCGTGCACGTAAACTTTTTGCGGCTGTTGTGCTTGCCGCGCTTGATGACGCCATCGCCGACGACAAGAAATATGGCAATGGACCCGAGCAGATTGCACGCTGGGCCCGGTCGCGCGATGGGCGCGAAGTGCTGAGCTGCGCCGGAATCGACCCGAACGAACGGGTGGTGAATGGTCTGATGGAATTCGTGGGCCGCGGTGTGCGGACCTCCGTTGCGCTGTCGCGCGAAGAAAGCGAGCGTCGCAACGCCGCCCAACAAGCTGAAGCCGCCTGATCTTTAGGCCGCCAGCAAAAAATGAAAAAGCGCGCCTCTGGGGGGCGCGCTTTTTCGTTGCGGAACAAAAACTTCGGACGCGAAACCTGTGGTTTCAGTCAAGATCCTGAATAGACAGGGCGCGGTGGATTTCCCGCCGGACCAGCTTGCGCACATTACGGGTGATCCGTTCGCCCAATACGCCTTGGAGTTCTTCGCGAACAATATCCGCGACCAGTTCGCGCAAGGCTGCCTCGTCCAGAACCGCATCTTCAAGACCCTGCATCGCCGCTGAGACAGGTTCGCCCTCATCACTGTCAGTATCCGGATCATCATGGATTGACGGCACCGCGCGCAGTGGTGTGCGGGTGGTCTGGGCCGTGCTCTCGGTTTCGGGCGACGCGTCCTCCCAAGTCATAGACTCAACTTCGGTGCCGGAATAGTCATCTCCGGCCTGCACCCCATCCGGCTCCCAGGCTTCATCCTGACCGGAAATCATTCTTTCCAGCTGCGCAACCTTGCGCGTCAGGGTTTCATCAGCCGTTTCCCCACCCTGATCGTCCGCATGTTCGGAAGGAACGGTAACACCTGCCGCCTCGAACAGGGTCGCATCGGGATCGGTCCAAGGAGCGGCCCCTTCGCCGATATCCTCCCCCTCGGCATCCAGTTCAGTCGCCTCTTCTGGCGCGGCATCTTCGATGTCAGCGACGATATCTTCTTCTACATCCTGATCCGGCGATCCATCATCGAGTTCACCGCCGTCGTCTTCGAATTCCAGTTCTGCCTCGAACGCGGAATCATCCTCTATTTCAGGTGCGATCTCTATGACTTCGCCACTTGGCCGGTCTTCTTCCAGATCGGGCGTAATCTCAATGAAATCAGCAACATCTTCATCAAATACTTCGGAAAACGCGGCTTCGGCCTCTTGCGCATCGCGATCCTCGTCCCGGTCCGTTGCAACAGGGTCTGCCACGCGCAGAGAGGGCGTGAGAACCAGCTTCTCGGCGCTGGCGTGATCAGGAGACGGGGGTCGTTCCGGCGCGGCATCCAAGCCACTCCGGCGCATCGGCTGACGGGAATCTTCGGAAACAAGGCGCCGGATCGAGGACAGAACATCCTCAATTTGCGCTTTGGTCACAGGATCAGACATATCATAACACCACTCTTGCCCCGCGCGGAGTTTAGCCGCGGCAAGAGATTCTCACAATAGAAACAAAAAATTGTCAGTCTTTGTTCAACCTGCGCAACACCCTGTCCAGCTTCTGTCCCTGCGAGCTGCGGAACGCAGGGGCCCCTTCGACCATGTTGTAATAGGCGGCCGGGTCATAAATCTGCACCCCCAACCCCAGCCGCTGCGCGGTCAATAGACCCTGCGCCGAAAGCAGCTGATACGCGGCAATGAATTGTTCGGCTTGCGCTGCGATGCGCGCGCCCTGCGCATCCAAAAGCTCTTGTTCAGCATCGAGGACATCAAGAGTGGTGCGCGCGCCAAGGGACGCCTCTTCGCGCACGCCACGAAATGCCACTTGCGCCGCTGCGATCCGGCGATCGGTCGCCTCAATCGTTGCGCGGGCCACTTCAAGACGGACATAGGCATTTGCCGCAGCCTGGGCCACGCCTTGCTGCACCGTCAAAAGCTGCGCACGGGTCGCATCCCGTTGGGCCATCGCCCGACGCATACCCGACGCAACCGCCCCACCCTGATAAATCCGCTGATTGAAGGTCACGCCCAGCGACGACGCGCCTGTTCCGTTGGTGTTGCCCAGATTGTCATTCACGCTGACCGATCCGTTCAACCGCACGGTCGGTCCCATCGCGGCCTCGGCCCGCAAGACGGCCAATTCTGCCGCGGCCACACTGTGCTGCAGTTGGATCACATCAGGATGATTGCGCAACGCAACGGCTTTGGCCGCATCAACCGATGCGGGCGTGGTGGGCAAACCCGGCGGCTGCGTCAACGCGCCGGGACGGCGCCCCACGACAGCCAGATATTCTTCCTGCTGGTTCATCAGGTTGCCCTGCGCCGCAACAAGATTGCTGCGCGCCTCCGCAAGGCGTGATTCGGCAAGCGCCACATCGGTGCGCGTCACCTCACCAACCGAAAAGCGATCACGCGCCGCGCGCAATTCCTGGGTAATCACCCGCACGTTGTTTTCGCGCAAGGCGACAACCTCGGTTTCGCGGATCACGTTCATATGGGCAGCAACCGCGCGCAGCAGCACCGCCTGTTCCACGCCCAGCAATGCCGCCCGCGTGGCCAGAACCGTTTCCTTGGCCGCCTGAACACCCAGCTTGGATGCGCCATTGTCAAACAGCAAAAGGCTCATCGTTACGCCCAGCGACAGGGTCGAACTGCGCGACGACACCAGCACGCCATTGGTGCGCACATCACTGAAACTGCGCGTGGCGGAAGTGGCAAAATCAATCACAGGCCGCAGCAGGCTGACGGCGGTTGCAACATCTTCGTCAGCGGCCCTGAGCACGGCCCGGTTCTGTTCCAGCAGACCGCTGGACTGATAGGCCCCGGACAATGCACTGGCCAGACTTTCTGCCTGCGCGGACACCGGAGCAGCCAGCACCGCGACAACCAATATCGCGGCCTTTACCCAACGGCGGTTCAACTTCTGCATCTGGCACCCTCCTGCACCGCCCCGTCGCGCTTTGGCGCGGTCCGGTTCATCAAAGGGTGCCCGATCCAGAGCAACCCTTTTCCTTACAACGAAAATTCGCGTTCAGCCACAAAGCCGGGCAGAACCGGCGCAGCCGTATTGAAGGCATAGCGCCACGATATGGCTCCGTCAATCTTGAGGCCCGTGCGAACTTCGCCCAGATTGCCGGTGACGAAAATACAGGCAATACGGCCACCGTCCTTGAGCTGCGCCTCGATCGCGTCCGGCAGGCGTTCCACGCCACCCTCGACGATGATCACGTCGTAAGGCCCGTGTTCGGAGGCCCCTTCGCCCAACGCGCCGGTCTGGACAATCACGTTGTCGACCCCGGCCCCGGACAGCGCGGTTTGCGCCTCACCGGCCATGGTCTCGTCTTCCTCGACCATCACAACGGCCTGCGCCATCCTTGCGATGACGGCAGACGAATATCCAAGCCCGGCCCCGATATCGAGAACCAGATCCTCGGATCCGATTTCCAGCGCATCCAGCATCTTGGCCAGGGTTCGCGCATCAAGCACCACGCGTCCGCCATCCAGAGCGATATGCTCCTCGGCATAAGCGGCTTCTCGGGCCTGATCTGGCACGAACAACTCGCGTGGAATGTTCAGCATGGCGTCGATGATTGGGAACTTGGTCACGTCCGAGGGACGCACCTGCGTATCGACCATCATCCGGCGGCGGGCGGCGTAGTCTGTCATGTCTCTACTCTTCCGGTCAGCTTCCTAAACAGGCTTTGCCACATCCGCGCCGCGCGGGCAACGGCAGGCCACAGGGTTTGTGCCCATGAACCCCTTGCAGCCCTGCGACAGATCGGCTAATCGAACGCAACACCATCGGCGGCGAGTTGGCGGAGTGGTGACGCAGCGGATTGCAAATCCGTGTACACCGGTTCGATTCCGGTACTCGCCTCCAAATGTTTTCAATGACTTAGCAGAACGTCAAGCAGACCGGCCCCGCCGCGTCTAAACAAACGTCTAAACATTCTGTTTTTGTTCTGTTCTCCGATTGGCCCAGAACGCTCCACGAATGACGGTTCAAACCCCGTTCGGTGGAGCTTTTCCAAGAGCAATGAGAAGCAGAATGGCAAGCGGTGGACTGCCCACAATCGAAATGAGCACCCAAACCGTAGGATCGCGCCTTCTTTCACGCGCCATTTCAGATGGAAGAAGGATAGCCAGCCACACGAGAAAATACAGAACGGCAAAGCCCGCGAGTGCGCCAAACAATCCAACAATAAGCGATCCGACAAAATCGATCATGACGCCCCGCAACACAAAGCAACTCACTTTGAATTTATGTGAGGCCTGAGCGCCTTATTTTCCAGACCGCTTTCGTTGCGCCTCAATCGCCCGCACCTTCTGGCGTACCTTCTTCGTGTAATGCAGCACCATCGCGGGACTTTGTCCCGTAACCGAGGCGACCAGATCGTCGCTACATCCTGCCTCGACCAGTTCACACGCCGCGTTATAGCGCCAGCTATGAATATCGTACCGCTCCGCGCCAATGCGTTCCCGCACATTGCGAACGGCCTGTGAAGCCCCGCGATAGGACCAGCGATTGATTCCGCGTTCATTGGTCAGAATGAACACCGAATGCCGACTGGCGGCACTCAGGGCCGCTTGAAGCTCGGGCAGGATCGGCACCCACAGTTCCTTGCCGGTCTTATTTTGCCGGATCACAAAGCCTCCGTCCTGAATATCGGACCAGCGCATTTCGAGAACATCGCCGATGCGTTGGCCCGTGCCGACGCAAAGCTCCATGATCAGCCGTTCCCGCGTCCCTAACGGACACGCATCCCGATAGGCTTGCAGAAGCTCTTGCGGCCACGGCTCCCGCTCCTGCTTTTCGGTTTTCAATTCCGAAACGCCCTTGGCCGGATTGCTGTCAGTCCAACCCAGATCGACGCAATGCTCCATGACAACGCGCAGGACACGCAAAGAATAATTCGCGAAGTAGGGTTTTTCGGCATTGGCATCACGAAGCCGGATCACATCTTTCCGCTTCATGTTTGCCGGATTGGCATCCGCCATGATCGACAGGAAGAAATCGAGATACTTGTCATAATCCAGAGCAGTCCGAGGCTTGAGCCGTTTATAGCGCGGCGACTGACGGTAGTTTCGGATCAGCGCCGAGAAGTTCCGGACATTGATCCGCTTAGGCTCCGCCCTGCCCGCGAGAATATCCGCATATTCCTTCCAGAATTCAGCGGTTCCAAACTCGCTTTGAAACTTGCGCGACGGCCAGCCGCGCCGCTGGAAGTAAATCCCGTTGCGCTGGCGGTAGACATGCTTGGGAAGCTCACGCTTTGTCATGACGCATTTCTATCCTCTCGAACTCATCCACCTCGGCTTCAGAGGAGAGCACAAGTTCAATCTTGCGCCCTTCCAGAGTGACACGTCTGACCGACCTCCCAGCACGTTCGAAAGCGATCAGCGCCCGCAAAGCCTTTTGCTCAATGGTCAATCCAGCCATAAAGAACTGATCCTCCCGAAACAAAGTTTCGTTTGCGCACCTAGTTTTGGTGAATGGCCAAGGGACCATGCAAACCGTTATGGAGGAATCTAACTTGACTGGATTCGTGTAACAAGATTCTGGAAGCTGATTTGGAGAAATCCGCTAGTTCCTGTCACTAACTGCATATATGCAAAAGTGACATTTACATCACTTGCGCATTTGAAAGCGTTCGAGCCTTCAAACTTCGGCGGAATTGCCTTTGACTTGGAGTGCATTTTCTGAAGCGGCGCTTTGATCCACTCAAAATGAGGGAAATTTTGTCAGAGCTGTCACTAAGTGCATATCCAGACAAGAATAGAGGGGAGATAACGCCGCCCTGCTTCTCCTCCGATCCATAATGTCTCCGGAGAAACAGGGCTAGGGGCAGCGAAAACTTCTTAGTCAGCAAAGGCCGCAAAAAGAGCGGCTCAGGGGCTACGCAACACAATCGCGCCGCAGTGTGCCCCACAATTTTGCTTAGCGGCGATCCTGCCCGCCTTCTAAACGGCTCTCCGCCGCTTTCCGGCACGCACCGCCGCCGCCAATCCCCAAAAATTTTGCAGAAATGTATCTTGGAACAAGCTTTTCGGCGTCGGACAGCTTGCCGACTCTCCTTTCGCGTGCAAACCTGCTGATCAAATTGCAGTTCAGGAGAATTTTCGGTGGAAGGCTTGGTCATCGTATTGGGGGTATGCGCCCTGATATTTCTTCTGCTCAAAAGCGGCAGAAAACGGGACGCGAAGCCACAGAAAAAGCTCCCCGAACCAGCCTTCACGACAACCATACGCAGTCAGACGCCACAAAAGCGAAAGCCGCCGCAACCATTCAAAACCGAAGGCGCGACGCACCTAGACAAACCGCAAGTGATCGAAGGCCGCGCGCGCATAGTGGACGGCGACACCATCGTGATCAACAAGACCCAAATACGCCTGTTCGGGATCGACGCGCCAGAAATTGACCATCCGTACGGCAAGAAGGCCAAATGGGCGCTTGTGTCTTTGTGCAAAGGTCACACAGTGCGGACCGAGATCACAGACGTTGACAGCTACGGGCGCACCGTCGGCAAATGCTACCTACCCGACGGCCGCGACCTCTCCGCAGAAATGGTCAAACAAGGCTTAGCCATCGACTGGCCCAAATTTTCCGGCGGAGCCTACGAAGCCTTGGAAACGGAAGGCGTACGAAAGAAGCTTTGGTTGGCAGATGCACGGCAGAAGGGCCGGATGCATGTCTGGGAGCAGTTTGATTATGATGCTTATCGGGCGAGGCGAGGCCAAGGTGAAGCTTGAAATGCGCCCAGCAAGCAGCCTACCGTGCAGAAATGCTGGCGCTTCGGCCCGGACCGGTCCTTGCCTCCAATTCACTATACTGCGACTCAGCACGTATTGCCGTCGTTCGCCACACATGCAAAAGACAGAAAACAGTGGGCTTGAAGACGACACTCAAAGTGAACTTTATGTAGCCAGAGAGATCAGCTCCAGTGGTATTTCGCAATGCTCACTCGCATGCAGCTTTTGATTGATTTCCCCGCAGACTCCTCTATCTTTGCGAACACTGAGAACCAATCAGTCACGTTAAAGGTAGAATTTGAATGATTTCCCAGTTCGAAAGATTCGGCTTTTTGGGCGAAGTGCACGTTTACACTTTTCGGAACCTGTTCAAAAACCAAGTTCCTCTGGGTCTCCAGCTGGCTTTGTTGCACAACTACGCGGGGGATTCACTGCATGAATCCAGCGTGATAGCTGGGAGGCATGAGCAGTTGGGCCCCTACGAAGGGCTTTGTTGCACAAATCGCTTCGGGGATTCACTGTATGAATCCAGCATGATAGCTGGGGGGCATGAGTAGTTGGCACCCCACAAAGTACAAAACCACGAACTGGTC
>JAUIAS010000025.1 GCA_030425395.1 Alphaproteobacteria bacterium | reverse complement strand
GTCATCCAAGGCGTCGACTTCGTCAACGGCATCAAGCCATCAAACACAGATCAAGCCGCCGCATGAGGGTCGCTTGGACACCAGATTTGACAATAACTCTCCAGCCAGCCCCCTTCGCGCCAGTAGTCATGGTCCGTGTTGCGCACAAGCACCGCCTTTACCCCGACCTCATAGCTTTCGGGCAGGTAGGCTCCGGTGCCGATCGGGCTGGCAACCGGATCGCCGCCTTCAAAGCTGCGGTGCACGACCGCGGCAGGGTAATCTGAAAGGGCTGCCATGATGCTGATGTCAGATGCATTGAGATTGAGCTGAACTGTGTGGTCGTCGATGGCCACAACAGCTCCGTCACGGAGTTTTTTGGTTGTGTCGTCCTGAAGCGCCGCGACGCGTGACGCCATCGAATTGCCTTCGACGTTGCCATCGGCCCAGAGCATAAAGTTATGGAGCACGTCTTCTGCGGTGAATTCATCGCCGTTGTTCCACTTGACGCCCCGGCGCAGGTTGAGCGTGTACTGCGTTGCTTTGTCATTTGCTGTCCAGCTTTCGACAAGCCCACCGGTGACGCTGCCGTCGCGGTTGAACAGGGTCAGGTAATCCAGCCAACCCCGGCAGAAATTGGCGTATTCCGTCCAATCCCAAAGGCGCGGTTCCTTCATGGCCTTGGTTTCCATGTTCACACGCAATGTGCCGCCTTTGGACGCGGCAGCATGTGCGACGCCGGGCATGGTCACGCCGATCAGGCCATAGGCTGCGGCGGCGCTGACACCAAGCATGGTCGCCCGCGAAAGAAATTCGCGGCGTGACAGTTGTCCGGCGCGATATTCAGCGGCGTACATCTCTACCGCAGGGTGGTGGATTTCGGTGGTCATCTTCGTCTCTCTGTCGTTTTGGTCATTGAAACATGACCAGTTATAGCGTTGAGCAGATTGCGTTGGACATTTGTGTCCAGCCGTGATTTCAACTAAAAGACAATAGTGTCTAATACGCAAGCTGTGAATCACCGGAACGTTAAACACAGCGCGGGATCAGGGAGAAAACGCATGAAGTCACACTGTCAGGCGGTGGTGATCGGGGGCGGCGTTGTCGGCGTTTCGGTCTTGTATCATTTGGCAAAATTCGGCTGGAAGGACGTTTGCCTGATCGAACGTAATGTGCTGACCGCCGGGTCGAGCTGGCACGCGGCAGGTGGGTTTCATGCGTTGAATGCGGACCCCAACATCGCTTCGTTGCAGGCCTATACCATCGACTTGTTGTCAGAGATCGAAAAAGAATCGGGTCAATCGGTTGGCATGCATATGACGGGCGGCATGACGTTGGCCGGGACACCCGACCGGTGGGAATGGCTGCAGTCGGCCTATCGCACATTCCAGTCCATCGGGATCGACGATGTGCACCTGATCACGGCGAAGGAAGCCGGAGAGTTGAACCCGCTTATGTCGACCCATGGCATTCTGGGCGGCATGTATGCAGACCGCGAAGGATATGTCGACACGACCGGCACGGTGCACGCGTATGCGGGCGCGGCCAAGAAGCATGGTGCCGAAGTGATCGAGCACAACCGCGTCCTTGAACTGGTGCAAACCAAGGACGGCTGGGATGTGGTCACCGAGAAAGGAACGATCCATACAGAACATGTTGTCAACGCTGCGGGTCTGTGGGCCAAGCAGGTCGGGCGCATGGCCGGGATCGAATTGCCGGTCTCGCCTCTCAACCACCACTACCTGATCTCGGACACCATCCCCGAGGTGGCTGCGCTGGATAAGGAAATGCCGCTGACCGTCGATCTGGAAGGTTTTACCTATATGCGGCAAGACCAGCAGGGCATGCTTCTGGGCATCTACGAAATCGACCATGAGCATTGGATGATGGATGGTGCGCCCTGGGAGTATGGGTTCGAGCTCCAGCAAGAAGATCCCGACCGGATTGAAAAAGAACTGACCCTTGGGTTCGAGCGCTACCCGGCCTTGCAGACCGTCGGAGTCAAGACATGGGTCAATGGTGCCTTCACCTTTGCGCCAGATGGCAACCCGCTGGTTGGCCCGGTGCGCGGCAAACCCGGCTATTGGTGCGCCTGTGGCGTGATGGCGGGCTTCCTGCAAGGCGGCGGTGTCGGAAAATCTCTGGCTGAATGGATGATCCACGGCGAACCCGAAGCCGATGTATTCGGCATGGATGTCGCGCGTTTCGGCCCATACGCAGAGAACAAGGAATTCATCAAGCAGACCACCGGGCAGTTTTATACCCGGCGTTTCGTGATGACCTATCCCAACGAACAGTTGCCAGCAGGTCGCCCCCTGAAACGGGCCCCAGCTTATTCCGACATGACCGCCGCGGGTTGTCGCTGGGGGGCAAGCTGGGGGCTTGAACAGCCACTCTATTTTGCGCCGGACGAGGATTTCGTGGAAACGCCGACGCTGAAACGGTCCAATGCGCATGATATCGTTGCCTCTGAATGCAAGGCTGTGCGCGACGCGGTTGGCTTGCTCGACATCACCGCGTTTTCGCGGTTCGAGGTGTCCGGACCCGAAGCCGAGGCTTGGCTGGATCGGGTCATGGCGTCCAAATTGCCTGCGCCGGGCCGCGCGCGGTTGGCCCCGATGCTTTCGCCTCAGGGCAAGCTCAAGGGTGATCTGACCGTGTTCAACTGGGGCGATGGCACATGGTGGATCATGGGCAGCTATTACCTGCGGGAATGGCACATGCGCTGGTTCCATGACCACATGGCTGATGGAGTGACTGTGCGCGATATCTCGGATGAAACCGTCGGGTTCTCACTGTCCGGACCCAACAGCCTGAAGGTTCTGGAAAAGCTGACGGATGGTCCGATTGCCGGCTTGCCATTCATGGGCTGTGGAGCCTTCGATATAGAATTGATCCGAGCCAAGGTCGGGCGGTTGTCCGTTTCGGGGGAACTCGGGTATGAAATCCATTGCTCGGCGGCAGAACACATCACCCTGCGAGAGACGCTGCTGGCAGCGGGCGCAGAGCTTGGTATCAAGGAAGTTGGCTTTAACGCGCTGCTGAGCCTGCGGTTGGAAAAGAGTTTTGGCATCTGGAGCGCGGAATTCACCCAGGGCTACACTCCGGCACAGACGGGTATGGATCGCTGGATCGATTGGTCAAAGAGCGATTTCATCGGACGGGACGCAGCCCTCGCCGAGCGGGATGGCGCAGGCCCGGACAAGATCGTGGTGACGCTGGAAATCGACGCAACAGATGCGGATGCCAGCGGTTACGAGCCAGTCTGGCAAGATGGCGCGCTGGTCGGTTTTGTGACCTCGGGCGGCTATGGCCACACGGTGGGCAAGTCACTGGCCATGGCCATGATCGACCGTTCTGCAAGTGCCGTCGGTACCGAATTGTCGACCCATATCGTGGGGGCGGAACGAACCGCTCGGGTGATTGCGCCTTCTCCATATGATCCGGAAGGCAAAGCAATGCGGGGCAGGGCATGACGATTGAACCCACGGCAGAGCTGAGGGCCAAACGGCGGCGGGGGCGCGGCGATGGATCGCCGTCGGTTTCCAAGCGGGTTGTGAACTATAGCCAGTTGCGAAACCCGTTCCCGACAATGTCCGTATTCTCGGATGACGAGATTGCGAACATGCACCAAACGGCCCTGCGCATTCTTCAGGAGCTTGGGGTCAAGGTTCTGCTGCCCGAGGCGCGCAAGATATTCGCCAAGGGGGGTGCGCGCGTCGATGAAGATAGCCAAATGGTCTATATCGGGCGCGATATGGTCGAGGCGGCGGTGGCGTCAGCGCCCAAGTCCATCAACTGTATGGCGGGCGCGCGGACGCGCGACATCAAGATGGAGTTGGGCTGTCTGAGCTTCCAGCCCGGTGCTGGCTGTCCTCATGCCACCGATCTGGAACGCGGGCGTCGTCCGGGCACCGGTCGGGATTTCCGCGAACTGACACAGATTACCCACCATTTCGATGTGTTCCAAATGGTGTCGCCCTTGGTGGAACCGCAGGATATTCCAACCCATGTGCGCCATTATTTCACGACCGAGGCGCAACTGACCCTGACAGACAAGTTCCCGTTCATCTTTTCCCGGGGAACGCCGCAGGTCATGGACAGCTTCGAAATGCTGAAGGATTTTCGCGGGCTGGCAGACGCGGATTTCGAGGCTAATCCGCATTGCTACACGATCATCAATACCAACAGCCCGCGCACTCTTGATATCCCCATGGCGCAGGGGTTGATCGATTTTGCCCGACACGGTCAAATGCCGATCGTTACGCCATTTACCCTGATGGGGGCGATGGCACCGATCACGGTTGCCGGGGCCATTACCCTTAGCCATGCCGAGGTTCTGGCTTCGATCACGCTCAATCAGCTCGTCCGTGCGGGGGCACCGATCTGCTATGGCACCTTCACGTCGAACGTCGACATGAAATCCGGCGCGCCTGCTCTTGGCACGCCGACACATTTTCAGGCCAGCCTTGCCGCCGGGCAGCTTGCGCGGTTTCTGGGTTTGCCGTGGCGGTCAGCTGCGGGCTCAGCCGCGAACCTCAATGATGTGCAGGCAGCGAACGAAAACCAGTTGGGGCTTTGGGGGTGCCTGTTGGCCGGCGCGTCGATCATCATCCATTCGGCGGGGTGGCTCGAAGGGGGGCTGAGCCTGTCCTACGAAAAACTGATTACCGATGTCGAGGTTCTCAACATGATTGCCGAACTTTGTGCAGGCAAATCCGCGCAACAGGATGAAATCGGTTTCGAAACAGCGATCAGCGAGGTCGACCCAAGCGGCCATTTCTTTGCGACAACCCAGACAATGGAACGCTATAATACTGAGTTTTACGAACCCGTCGTGCATGACTATGCCAATTTCGGTACGTGGACAGAGCGCGGTGCCAAAGATGCCAGTACCCGCGCCACAGCTGTCTGGAAGGATATCCTTGCCGCAGACAAGCGCCCGGACCTTGATGGTGCCCGCGTTGAGGCCTTGCGCGCCTTCATCGAAAAGCGCACCGCCGAAGGTGGTGCCCCGCCGGAGAGTTGACATGATAGAACGCGTCACCCCCCTGTTACACCGCGACGATCCCGACAAAGACCCCCTTGTCGGGCACATCAAGGTCACGCGCGAGGATTGGTTGAACGTGGCGAGGGACGTCTTGGTCAGTGAAGGCGTCGCAGAGGTAAAGGTCCTTGCGCTTGGCATCCGGCTCGACGTGTCGCGCTCCAGCTTTTACGGCTATTTCAAAAGCCGTAAGCACCTACTTGACGAACTGCTGGACGATTGGGAAGACCGCAACACGCGCACCATAATAGAAATGGTCCAAGCGCCCGCCATTTCGATTACAGAAGGCGTGTGCAATTTCTTTCGCTGCTTTATTGATCCCGATCTGTTCGATCGTGGCCTTGATTTCGCGGTTCGAGAATGGTCACGCCGCGATGGGGCCGTGCGCCAGCGCATCGACGGAGCCGATGCTGCGCGCCTGAAGGCGGTCACGGCGATGTTCGAACGCCATGGCTATTCTGAAGAAGATGCCGACACCCGTGCGCGCATCCTCTATTTCATGCAGCTTGGCTATCACGCGTTAGAACTGCGTGAACCTATGGATGCCCGTATGGCACGGCTCGAAGGCTACCTGCGCGGCTTTACGGGGATTGAACCGGACGCCAAGATTGTTGCCGATTTTCGCGCCTTTGCCCAAGGGCTGAACCCGCGATGACCCGCTATTCCGCTTTCCGTCTGTTGCGCGAGGGGCTTCGCGGGCATTCCGGTTGGGGTCAGGCATGGCGCAGCCCGCAGCCCAAACCTGCCTATGATGCGGTGATTATTGGCGCGGGGGGGCATGGGCTGGCGACGGCATATTATCTGGCCAAGAACCACGGTGTAACCAATGTCGCGGTGGTAGAAAAGGGCTGGCTGGGCGGCGGTAACACAGGACGAAACACTACGGTGATCCGGTCCAACTATTTTTATCCAGAAAGTGCAGCACTTTATGACCTGTCGGTGCGGCTCTACGAGAAATTGTCGCGGGAGCTGAATTACAACATCATGTTTTCGCAGCGCGGGATGATCGTCACCGCGCATTCCGAGCCCGAGATGGAGATGGCGGCGCGTCAGGTGAACGCAATGCGGCTCAATGGTGTGGATGCTGAGTTTCTGGATCGCGATCAGGTTCGCAAAATGGCACCCCTTCTGAACTTTGGCCCGGATATGCGCTATCCGATTCACGGGGGTGTTCTTCAGCCACGCGCCGGCACAGGGCGACATGATGCGGTGGCTTGGGGCTATGCGCGGGCCGCCGATGCGCTTGGCGTTGATATCATCCAGAATTGCGAGGTCCTGGGCCTGATCGTCGAGGCTGGGCGATGTGTCGGGGTGCACACGTCACAAGGTGATATCCGGGCAGGCATCGTTGGCGCGGCAGTGGCCGGGCACTCCTCGGTTATTGCGGGGATGGCCACGCGTGATTTGCCGATCACCTCCTATGCCCTGCAGGCGTTCGTGTCGGAACCGCTGAAGCCGGTCTTGGATACAGTGGTCCTCTGCCCACCTTTTGGCACCTACATTAGCCAATCGGACAAGGGCGGGCTGGTGATTGGCGGCGGGTTGGATCGTATCCCTTCATACGGGCAGCGTGGCAACATGCCGGTGCAGGAAACAGTGCTGGCGGGACTGGTGGAAATGATGCCTGCGCTGGCCTCGGTGAAACTCCTGCGCCACTGGGCCGGCATCGTGGATGTCACGCCTGACAGCTCACCGATCCTTGGGCCATCGGGCCTTGACGGGTTGTACCTCAATTGCGGTTGGGGAACTGGCGGGTTCAAGGCAATTCCGGCGGGTGGATACCTGTTCGCCCATATCCTTGCCACCGGCCAGCACCACGAAATCAGCCGTCCCTTTGACCTCGCGCGATTTGAAACGGGTCATCTGATTGACGAAGGTGCCGCTTCGGGCATCGCGCATTAGGAGAGGTTCATGCAGATATTTCCCTGCCCGTTCTGCGGCCCCCGAAACGAAACCGAGTTCCACTTTGCCGGAGAACTCGGGAAGGAACGGCCGGACACGACCCAAGAGGTGGCCGCACCCGACTGGGCCACTTATCTTTATGCACAACGCAACGAGAAAGGCCCCGTGCGCGAAGTCTGGATGCACCTGACCTGTTCGGAACTGTTCGTGATGGAGCGGGACAGCGTTTCGATGGAAGTGGTGGGCAGCGGATCACTCAGAGAGGGCGCAGAATGACCTCTCACCGCACGACACGGGCCGCCCTGATCGACCTTGGAAAACCGCTGCGTTTTACCTTTGACGGGACTGCCTATCAGGGGTTTGAAGGGGACACGCTTGCCTCGGCGCTGCTGGCAAATGGCGTGCGCGTTATGGGCCGCAGTTTCAAGTATCACCGCCCGCGCGGGCCGCTTGGGGCTTGGGTCGACGATCCGAATGCGATCATGGGTGTAACGCTGAACGGGCGCAGCTTGCCAAATTGTCCGGCGACGACGACGCCGCTCGAGGATGGAATGCAGGCCCGGGCGGTGAACGCATGGCCGTCGGCCCGGTTTGACATCAAGGGCGGGCTTGACCTGTTTCACCGGTGGCTTGGTGCGGGGTTCTATTACAAGACCTTCATGTGGCCAGACTGGCACCTGTTTGAACCCATGATCCGCAAGATGGCGGGACTGGGTGATATCAGCCGTAATGTGCTGGAGGATTATTGTGCGGATCAGGTCCACGACCATTGCGAAACCCTTGTGATTGGTGGCGGGGCTGCGGGCCTTGCTGCGGCCCGCGCTGCTGCCGAAGGGGGGCAGAATGTCGTCTTGGTCGATGACAAACCGGTTCTGGGCGGCGGTGTGCACCAGCTTGCCGGGGTCGAAGATTTTGCCCCGCGCGACTGGGTGGCCAGTGAAGCCCATGCAATCGAAGCCGCGGGTGGTCGTATCCTGACGGCGACCACTGCCTTTGGTATCTTCGATCATCGCATGGTCGGCCTCGTACAAAACGGTCCATTCGGAACTGCGCCGCGCCTGCATCGGATGCGTGCCGCGCGGATCATTTTGGCAACAGGCGCTTTGGATAGGCCGGTCACATTTGCATCAAACGACCTTCCCGGCGTGATGACCATTGATGCAGCCTGCGAATATCTGGCGCGCTATGCTGTCCTTGTCGGCAAAAGGATCGGGGTGTTGTCCAACAACTCCCTTGCGGATGACAAGCTGGCGATGTTGGCCGAGGCCGGCGCAGAAGTTGTCCGGTTGAACCCGGCGGATGGGGCGATCTGCGCCTTGGGCCGAAAGCAGGTCAGGTGTGTTGCGCAAGGCCGAAATAGCCACAAGGTCGATACGCTTCTCGTCTCTGGCGGGATGACGCCCCTGGTCCACCTGTGGCGTCATGCGGGTGGCAAGCTGGATTGGTGCACCGAACGTCAGGCGTTCCTGCCCGGCGCGGCCCCCGAGGGCATGGTAGCTATTGGCGCAGCGGGCGGCACGTTCGATCTGGACGCGGCCCTTGCCGAAGCCCGCGCCGCCGGATCTGGCGTTCCGGCTGATGCCATACCGTCACGTTACAAGTTGACGCCGCTATGGCCCGAACCGGGCAGCAAGGGGCGGCAATGGATCGATTTTCAACATGACGTGACGCTTAAGGATGTCGAATTGGCGGCCCGGGAAAATTATGTCTCGGTCGAGCATTTGAAGCGCTATACCACGCTTGGAATGGCCTCGGATCAGGGCAAGACATCGAACATGGCAGGGCTGGCTGCCATGGCTGCGGTTCAGGGGCGCCCCTTGCCCGAAGTCGGCACCACAACCTTCCGCCCGCCTTTCGTGCCGGTGCCGATCGAACTTTATCACGGGCACCACGAAAAGCAGCTTTGGCATCCTCTCAAACGTCTGGCACTAGAGCAGGAGCATCGCGAAATCGGTGCGGCACTGGGAGAATACGGCGGCTGGTTGCGTCCCGGCTGGTATGGAACTGGCGACGCAAAGGCGCACATCCGACAAGAGATTCTGACCGCGCGCAACGCGGCAGGCCTATTTGATGCATCTCCTCTGGGCAAGATTGAGGTGATAGGGCCGGACGCCGAAGCCTTTGTCGATTTCATCTACTACAACACCATCAGTACGCTGAAGCCCGGCCATATCCGTTATGGATTCATGCTGACCGAAGGCGGCATCGTGATGGATGACGGGGTGATCGCGCGGCTGGATCGCAACCGTTTCGTGATTTCCTGTTCCTCCAGCCATGTGGGCAGCGTGCGCACCCATCTTGAGGCATGGCGGCAGGACGGTAACGACCCGGACCGGATCTTTGTCCACGACCTGACAGATCATTGGGCAACATTGACCGTCGCGGGTCCGAAGGCGCGCGAGGTCCTGACCGATCTGGCGTTGGATATGGACCTTTCGCCGACGGCTTTCCCACATATGACGATGCGCGAGACGCGCTTTGCGCACTCTCCGCTGCGTGTTGCCCGAGTCAGTTTTACCGGTGATCTCAGTTACGAAATGTCGATCCGGCGCAGCAAAGCCGCCGAACTTTGGCAGGCGCTTGTCGCGGCGGGGGAGCGTATCGGCGCGGCACCGATCGGTGTGGAGGCCCTGTCGATTCTGCGGGCTGAAAAGGGTTACATCATGATTGGCAAGGATACCGACGGTGAAACCATGCCGCACGATCTGGGCTTTGGCGTGCCGAGGCAAAAAAAGAAGGTCGCGTTTATCGGGGATCGCAGCCTGCACAGCGTCAAGGCCAATGGCGCGCGGCGCAAGATGTTGGTTGGGCTCACCGTGAGCGTCGGTGACAAGGCACTGCCCACTGGTGCCCATCTGGTCGAAGGTACGCCTTTGCAGTCGGTTGGCTATGTCACCTCGAGCTATGACAGTCCGACCTTGGGTCACCCCATCGCCCTTGCATTGGTTGAAAACGGCACAGAGCGACTGGGCGAGAGCATTTCTGTCTGGCACATGGGCGAAACACGGATGGCTACGATCAGTGCGCCTTGCGCATTTGACCCTGAGGGAGCGCGCCTGAATGCGTAACGATAGCAATAAGTGGGACGCACCAGCCGCACTGACGGTTGGCCACACGGAAAATGGGGTGGCGTTGACACCCATTGAACTGACACGGCAAACGCTGATCTCGGGTCCGCGGGTTCTCTCGCAAGCTGATTGGTCGATCGTGGGTTGGCCCGGTATCGCGCCCACGCCGCCCTATGCCCTATCCTTGAGGCGCGATCGCGTCTTGCTGGTTGATGGTCCAGACATGGCCGATGGCTGGCAAGAGGACACTCAACGCGCAATTTCGGATGCCAGCGACGCCTATTCGGTGTTTGATGTCAGCGGCGATCGCGCGTTCGAGGTTCTTCAGCGTGGGGCTGAATTGCGTCTGGATGCAGAGTCTAAATCTGTTGCGAGACTGCTCTTCGGGATCGGGGTTCTGCTCTATAGGGTCAACACCGAAGACCAGTTTCGTATCCACGTGGCCAGCAGCCACGCCGAAGCGCTTGTAAAGAGCCTGAAACTTGCAATTTCAGCACTTCGAAGCGCGGGGCAGGGCAATTCACGGCCAGAGGATGCCTTGAGCAAGACAAGCTAAGACGCAATTGCCAAGGTGTTGAGCGTTGGCTGCCCATGACGGTTTCCGCCGGTCGTGCGGTGACGGTCGGGATCCGCTCCACAATCAGGTAATCTTCGCGATAATCCTGTGGAACAGACCCTATCGGAAAGCGTTGCCCAACGACCGGCCAAGACTGCGGGTGGTGTCGTCTGTTGCTGCCGGAGCGGTGGGCGCTGCGGGTGCGCTTGCCTGCGGTGCAGGGGCAGCAACAGACGGGCTGCTGCTGCCTGAACTGGCGGCAGGGGCCGGGGTGCGGCGCACCACGGGGGCCGCGCAAACATCATCTTCGGTGGCTAGCAGGATATCCAGTGTGACAACGCTTGGCTTGAGATCGGTAATCCCGGTTTCGCCTGAGGCCTTGATAAAGCGCCGCAAGGCGTTGCGTGATCCGCCGCCCCATGTTCCGTCGACCCGTGCGCGGTAGCAGCCCAGACGTTTCAGTTCGGTTTGCAGTGCGCTGGCCAGATCGGTGATATCGCGCCCCACCAGTCTGCGGCGGTTGTCCATGAGCGGGTCAAGCCGAACTGCCGTCATGGAAAGGATCATGCGTTCCAACAACGCCTCGGGCACACCTTCGGTCAGTTCGCTCTGATCGGCGGGGGCCGCAACAGGGGTGGGCGCGGGTTTTATGGCCGCTTCGCGGGCAAGGCGGTCTTCCAGCGCGTCGATGGTCAGGGTCGATCCTTGTCCGCGCCAGATGGACAGAAGAAAGGCGCGCTGTGCCTCGGGCATTGCGGCGACTTTCTGAATGTCATCGGGGCTGGGTCGGAACGGGGCAAAAAAGAATGGCTCGCTGAGCGAGGATTTTTCCCACGGGGTCTGCTGGCCTGTTGTGGCCTGTTGGACAAGACCGCGCGCTTCGGCGATCATATCTGTCAGGGTTTGGCCCGTGGTTGGCATATGGGCGCGCAAAGCCTGAGTGAACGAGGCTTCGGCACTGTTTGATGCGGGGATCGGAGCGCCGGGCTGGCTGGCATAGGCGACAAAGGTTTCGGCGCCGATACCGGGCACCGACAATCCGCGAAGCGCCGAACCTTGAATGCCGGGAGGCAGTGGGATGTCATAGCCCGCATCCAGCAGGACGATCGTGCGCTTGGCACCCGCCGCCAGTTGGGCAAGCGTTTCTTCCAGATTGGCGGCTTCTTTGGTGGCAGAGGCCAGATCGGACAGGCGTGCATCAACGGGCACGAGGTAATTCGAGCCGTCGAACTGAAAACCGTGACCGGCAAAGTAGAACAGGACCGTGTCAGCCCCTTTGGCACGATGGGAAAAACTGGCCATGGCCGAGCTGAAGGTCAGGCTGTCACTGTTGATCAGAAGAGAAACCTGAAAACCAAGTTGTTCCAGCACCGTCGCAATATCGCGGGCGTCGCCTGTCGCGTGGTCAATCGGGGCCATCGCGTCATAGGCGCCGTTACCCACAACCATGGCAAGGCGGCGGGTGTCTTGCCCCGGTCCCCGCCCTTGGGCTGAAACCGCCTGCGCTGCCATCAATGCCAACGCGAATGCCAATCCGACAAGCCATTTTAGCACCACAACACCGGCATCCGGGTTCTGATGCGCAACCTGTATCGGGTTTGCGATTTGAGGTGATCGGAGCCCCATCTGCCCCTCCCTATTCGTCAACATGAAACACTACGTTTGAAAATTTCTTACAACTGCCGCCGACCTTAGCGAAGATTTTCCGACCTGACGAGAGTTAGTAACACCTGTGTTAAGCGCCGCGGGAGGTTTTTCGGGCGCATCGCTGCCCATGTCGGGTGGATGCGGCTTGATGTGCGGGCGCGGGCGCTGCACTGTGGCGAGGCGTTCGTGAGCATAGCCGGATGAAAGGAAGATCCTGTGAAGATCAACATTTCCGTAGACTGCACCCCCGCCGAAGCCCGCGAGATGATGGGCTTGCCCGATGTAAAGGCGTTGCAGGAAGAGTGGTTGAAATCCATCGAGGAAAAGATGAAATCCGAAGTGGACAAGTTTTCCCCAGAGGCTGTTCTGGAAAGCTGGACACAAGGGGCCTCATCGAACATGGACATGTTCGCCGGGATGATGAACGCGTTTTCCGGTGGTGCGGGAAAAGGTAAGTAACCGTCCCACAGTCCGGCATCGCGGGTCAGATCGGCCAGAACACCAAGAGCGCCGGAATCGAAACCGCGATGACCAGCAATTCCAACGGTAGGCCCATACGCCAGTAATCTGCGAACCGGTAACCACCGGGGCCGAGGATGATCGTGTTGTTCTTGTGTCCGATCGGCGTGAGAAACGCGCAAGATGCCGCGACGGCCACTGCCATCAGGAATGTGTCGGGGTTTGCGCCCAGAGATCCGGCTACAGCCAGCGCGACCGGAGCCGCAATCAACGTGGTCGCCACATTGTTCAGAAAATCCGACATCGTCATCGTCACCACCATGACCAGCACAAGGCTGACCCATGGGGCGCTTCCTTCTGTCAGCACAAGGATCTGACTGGCCAGAAGGTCCGCCCCGCCAGTGCGCTCGAATGCTTCGGCAAGGGGGATCAGGCTGGCCAACAGGACAATGACCTTCCACTCAACCGAATGGTAAACTTCGCGACCACTGACAAGGCCCAGCAGCAAAAAGGCGATGACCGCCCCGGCCAGCGACACGGCCAGCGGAAACAGCCCCGCAACGGCAAGACCCACAGCCAGCAGGAAAACCCCTATGGACAGCCCTGCCTTGGCACGTTGGATCACTTCGGTGTGGCGGCCTTCAATAGGCAGAACGCCCAGCCATTCAGTCGCGGCCTCAACGTTTCGGGGTGTGCCAAGCAGCAGGAGGACATCGCCGGGCCGAATATTCAGCAACCGCACCCTATCCTGAAATCGGCGACCCTCTCGGGATACGCCCAGCAAGGTCACGGAATGCTTGTGCAGCAGGTTTAGACCGCGGGCGGTGTTGCCGGTGATCCTCGAATCTTCCGGGACGATGGCTTCTTTGAGGGTCAGGCCCGGTGCCAAAACGCCGCCTTCGTGTTTTTCGGACCCCGCAAATGCCAAGGACGCCTTGCCCATGAACGCCTCGATGGCTTTGGGTTCGCCTTCGACAACCAAAAAATCACCCGGTGTAAGGGTTTCGTTTCGTCCCAGTCCCGGACGCCTTTTGCCGTGGCGTATCAGGCCGACGATATGCACGTCGGCATCATCAGCGGCCGGATAGAGCGACTGAACCGTGATGTCTTCGTCTTCGGAGGTTTCACCGACCTTGAGCTCGGCGACATAGCGCCCCTGCCGAAATTCGTTTCCCTGTTCGTTGATAGCGCTGCGGTCAGGTAGAAATCGCCAGCCGATCACCGCAACGAACACTATCCCGGCCAGGGCGACGGTCAGGCCGACCGGGGCAAAGTCGAACATCGAAAATGGCTGGCCAATGACGTCCTGCCGATATTGTGAAATGACGATGTTGGGTGGTGTGCCGATCAGGGTGACCATGCCGCCCAGAATAGTGGCGAACGACAGAGGCATGAGGCTCAGGCTGGCGGCGCGCTTGGCCTTTTGTGCGGCCTCCACATCCAAAGGCATCAAGAGAGCGAGAGCCGCCACATTGTTAATGACCGCAGACAAAACCGCCCCCGCGGCACCGATAATCGCGATATGCCAGGGCAGGGGACGGTCTGGGTCAATCACGCGGGCCGCGATCAGCTCCACCGCACCAGACGACGACAGGCCACGGCTGACAATCAGCACCAATGCGATGATCGCGACGGCGGAATGCCCAAAGCCGGAAAATACCTCGCCATAAGGCACAAGGCCCAGCATCGCGCCCAGTGTCAGGGCTGAGAAAGCCACGAGGTCATACCACAACCTTCCCCAGACCAGCAGAACGAAGATCACCGCAAATAACGCGATGATAAGAAACTGATCGTCTGGCATTGGCATTGCGGTCCACTTTTCTGCTGTCGGTGCCTGACCATAGCGAACGAGGCGACAGGCGCAAACGACAACGGCGGGCAGGGTGCATGCGGAACGGTGTCGACTTTTGGTCAAGCGGGTGGAAAGGTTGCCCACGAATGCCGAGCGATCACAGGGAGAGGCTCAATGACCCAGATATGGCAGATGACAGCGACCGAAATCGCCGAGGCGGTGCGGTCCGGTGAAATGTCGGCCACCGAAGTGGCCAAGGCCCATCTGGACAGGCTCGATGCGGTGAACCCGCAGATCAACGCAGTGGTGCAGGATTGCCGGGCAGACGCTCTGGAGGCTGCTGGGCAGGTGGATGCTGCCATTGCGCGGGGTGACGATCCCGGTGTTTTGTGTGGGGTTCCGGTGACGATCAAGGTCAACGTTGACCAAAAGGACCACGCCACAACCAACGGTCTTGCGATTCAGAAACACTTGATTGCCGATCATGACAGCCCCGTGGTTTCCAACATCCGCAAGGCGGGCGGTGTGATTGTCGGGCGCACCAATACACCAGCGTTTTCAATGCGCTGGTTCACCAACAACGGCCTGCACGGCCAGACCCTGAACCCCCGCGACACGGGCCTGACACCCGGTGGATCGTCCGGCGGCGCGTCTGCGGCGGTTGCGGCAGGGATTTGTGCATTGGGGCACGGCACGGATATCGCGGGATCGATCCGTTATCCCGCCTATGCCTGCGGGTTGCACGGGCTGCGGCCCACCTTGGGTCGGGTGCCCGCCTATAACGCAAGCGGTGCGGACCGCTATATCGGAGCGCAGGTAATGGCCGTGTCCGGCCCCATCGCAAGGAGCATAGCCGATATCGAATTGGGTCTTTCGGCGATGGCGGCGGCGAATCCGCTTGATCCATGGAACGTGCCAATCGCAGTGGGGCCACGGGCATTTGCGAAACGTGCGGCCCTCACCATCGCGCCGGATGGGATGCCCGTTGCTGACGAGGTTCGCGCGGCGCTGCAAAAAACTGCCGAGGTGCTCCGCTCGGCAGGTTGGACCGTTGACGAAGTGACCTGCCCCCCGATGCGCGAGGCGGCGGCTATCAATGCTTGCCTGTGGATGGCCGATACCCAACTGGGGGCTCGGGCGATGATCGCAAAAGAAGCCGATCCAGATGCAAACTTTGTATTCGACCAGATGTCACGGGATGCTGGTGAGGTCGGCTTTACCGATCTTATGGGCGCGCTTCAGGCACGGGTGGGATTGATGCGGCAGTGGGATTTGTTCCTTCAGGAATACCCCTTGTTCATATGCCCGGTGTCTGGCGAACTGCCATTTGTGCAGCAGCTTGACGTGCGCTCCACCGATGATTTTGCCCGTGTTTTCGAGGCACAGTTGACCCAACGCGGGCTACCGGTTGTCGGGGTGCCGTCCCTTGCCGTGGCAACCGGGGAAACCGGAAGCTGCCCGGTTGGGGTTCAACTGACCGCGCCGAAATTCCGCGAAGATATCCTGATCGCGGCTGGATGTGATATCGAAGCGGTTTGCGGCAAGCCTGCCGTCGCCATGGCTGATGTCTGAGGCAGGCGGCACTACGCCACGGTTCAGACTTGTGTCAGGTGCTTTCCGCCGCTGCCATTTCGCGGGCAAGGCGGTGCTGTTCCACGCTGCGCGGCTTTGAAAACCGCGCCAGCAGAAGATAGGCAACAGGCGTGATATAGAGCGTCGACAGCGTCGCCAGCCCCAGACCGCCCACGATGACCCATCCAAGCGCCTCGCGGGCTTCGGCTCCGGCACCGGATGACAGGGTTAACGGCACCGCACCCAGAACCGTTGAAATCATTGTCATCATCACGGGGCGCAGCCGGATCGTCGAGGCATCGTAGATCGCGTCATAGACCGAGGCACCGCGGTCGCGCAGCTGATTGGCAAATTCGACAATCAGGATACCGTTCTTGGCCATGATCCCGATCAGCATGACCAGTCCGATTTGCGAATAGACGTTCAGGCTCAGCCCGGTCAGCGAAAGCGCGATCATCGCACAGGCAAGTCCGAGGGGCACAGTGGCCATCACGACAAGGGCGGAAATGAAGCTTTCGAACTGCGCCGCCAGAACCAGAAGAACAACAACGATTGCAAAGCCAAATGTCAGGAACATGCCAGAGTTGGTTTCGTTCAGCGTTGCCGCTTCGGCCAGCGGAACGATGGCGTTGTTTTCGGCGATGACACCTTCGGCGAGGCGTTCAACCTCGCTCAGCGCCTCGCCGAGCGCCATATCAGGCCCAAGAGAGGCGGAAATTTCGACAGATCGGCTTTGATTTTCGCGATTAAGCTCGGGCGCGATGGCGCGTTCCTCAAGGGTTATGAATGAGGCCATCGGGATCATCTGACCGTCGCCGCCACGTACAAAGATGTTTTGCAGATCGGTCGGATCGTCGATCGGATCGGTTGTGGACATAAGCTGGATATCGAAACTGTCATCGTTGATAAAGACTTCGCCCACCGATCGTCCATCCAACAGGGCGCGAAGCGCAGTGCCGAGGCCGGAAATATCAACCCCGAGGTCAGACGCGCGGATGCGGTCTATCTGAACGAACAATTGCGGCTGAGTCGTTTCATATTCCAGCCGAACGCGTCCAAAGTCGCGGTTTTCCTGCATTTTTGCGACAAGCGCCTCCGATACATCGGCAAGCTGGTCATAGTTGTCACCGGTGATCGCAAAGGACAGCCCGCGCCCGGCTCCACGGATACGCAGGGAATTGGGCTGAATGACAAAAGCCCGCACGCCGATAACCGGCCCGATCCTGCGGTATATGTCCGATACGATGTCTTGCTGGCTGCGGGCACGGGCATCCCAATCCGCCAGCGTCATCACCATAAATCCGAAATTCCCGCCCCTGTAGCCCGCAATGGAAAAGATGTTGGTGACTTCTCCTCCCTCTCTGAGAGGGGCGAGCGCATCCTCCAACTCTTGCAGCTTGGACAGGGTGTAATCAACCGAAACGCCTTGGGGTGTTCCCACGCTCATCAGGGCGACGGCGCGGTCTTCTCGCGGGGTGAGTTCCTGTTTGATCGTAGTCCCGATAAACCACGAGGTAAGCGCAAAGAGAACCGCTGCAAGAACCATGACGAACGGCACCGCAAGCGCGCCGCGTAATGTCACCGAGTAAAGCCCGGCGAGGCGATTTCCCAGCCAGACAACAGGCCCGCGCGGATCGGGATCGGGGTCGCGGGTCAAGAGACGGCTGGCCAGAACCGGGCACAAGGTCAGCGCCACCACCGAAGACAGGGTCACAGACATTGCAAGGGTAAACCCGAATTCACGGAACAATCCCCCAGCCTGCCCGGGTAGGAAGGACAACGGCACGAACACGGCGGCGAGCGTTGCCGTGGTGGTGACGACGGCAAAGAACACCTCGCGCGTGCCGACAACGGCGGCGGCGCGGGGGCCGGTGCCCGCAGCGCGGCGTCGCACGATGTTTTCCAGCACGACGATGGCGTCATCGACCACCATGCCGGTAGCAAGCACCAGTGCCAGGAGCGTCAGGATATTGATGGAAAATCCGACCAGCCAAACCGCCGCCAGCGTCCCGATCAGGGCAACCGGCATCGTCAGCGCAGGCACCATCGTGGCGCGGGCGTCGCGCAGGAACAGAAAGATGACCGCGATCACCACAGCCATGGCGATCAGCAGTGTATTGACCACTTCGCGGATCGCCCCGTTGATGAACCGGGCATCATCGGACGTCACAAAGATACTCACGTCTTCGGGTAGGGTTGCCTGCAGGTCTGCCACGGTGTCATGCACCCCGCGGGAAATTTCCAGCGTGTTCGAGGTCGATTGCCGAATGATCCCCATGCCAAGGCCGGTTTGGCCATTGGCGCGCAGATAGGTTCCGTTCAGAGTTGGCCCCATGGTCACGCGGGCAACATCGCCCAGCACAACATCGTCGAGCAGGCGCAAATCCATAAACGCTTCGGGTGTTCTAAGCGCGGCGGTGGTGCGCACGTTGAGTGTTTGGCGATCTCCGCTCAGGTCGCCTGCGGGTGTGTCAAAGGCGGCGTCTTGCAGAACCCGCCCCAGATCGGCCAACGACAAGCCGCGACTGGCCAGTTCCTTTTGGTCGATATCCACGCGGAATATCGCTTCCCGGTCACCATAAATTTGCAGGTCGGCCACACCGGGCACCGCCAGCAGCCGGGCTTCGACCCTGTCGTTTACAAGACGGGTCAGTTCCTGTGGCGCGCGCGAGGCGGAGGTGACCGCGATGCGCATGACGGGTTGGCTGTCGGCATCGGCTTTGACGATCTGCGGATCGTCGGCATCTTCGGGGAATTCGCCACGGATACGGGCAACAGCGTCCCTGATGTCGGTGGCGGCCACGTCTATATCGACGTCTTCGCGAAACTCGATGGTCAGGCGGCTGCGGCCAAATCGCGAACTCGCTGACATGGATTTGATGCCGCCAACGCGGCTCACCGCGTTTTCAATGCGCCCGGTTATTTCCTGATCGACCGCTTCGGGAGATGCCCCGCGAAAGGTCGTTGTCACGGTAACAACGGGGCGGTCCACGTTGGGCAGTTCGCGCACCTCTGCCCCAAGAAGGCTGGCCAGTCCGGCGATGGCAATCAGCGCCGAGATTACAAATGCGAGAATGGGACGGCTGACAAAAACCGCGATGCCGCCAGAGGGGGGGGAGGGGACGTTTGTCATGGCCAGCTCAGGATTTGGGCGCTTTGGCACTGTGGTCCGTGCCAGCGTTGCGGGCTGCGTCGGGATCGACCACCGCTACTGGCGCGCCGGGCCGCAAGTTCTGCAATCCTTCGGTAACGACCAGATCCCCTTGGGCGAGGTCGGCTTCGACCAGAACGGAATTGGCGGTGCGCTGCCGGATCAGGATTGGCACACGCACCGCCTTGCCATCGCGGACGGCCCAGACAAACGACCCGTCGCGCGCCCATTGCACCGACAGCGGATCAATCGTGGGCAAGGTTTCGCCCGCAAAGGTCATGCGAACAAAGAATGCCATACCGCCACGAAGAGTGTCCTGAGTGTTATCGAGAATGCCCTGAACGCGCAGCGTGCGGCTGTTGGTGTCAACGACGGTATCTATGGCGCGCACTGCCCCGGTCAGAGTGACATTGCGCAACGCCAGCGGGTTGACCTCGATCTTCTGACCGACTTCAAGTCCCGCAATCACGCGTTCAGGCACACGGAAATCAATGAGGATGGAAGATCGGTCAGTGATTGACGCGATGGTATCCAGTGTGCCCACTCGTTGTCCGGCTTCGACGTCGATCAGACCGATCCACCCGTCAATCGGCGCGCGCACGATACGCCGCCTCAGATCATATTCGGCTTGAGCGATCTCGAGCTCGGCGGTGCGGAGCGCGAATTCAGCCTCTTGCAGGCGCACAGATGTTATCGCGCCGGTGCCGACCAGACGTTGCAGGCGCGAAAGCTCACGCGCGGCGTCTTCCTTCTTGATCCGGGCGCGATCAAGGGCGATGGCTTGGGCTTCGTTGTCCAGTTGTGCGATGACGGTGCCTTTGGTCACGTAGTCACCCGCCGAGATGGCAATGTCTTCGATACGCCCGGCGGTTTCGGCGGTCGTGGTTACAGACCGCAACGCCTGACCATTGCCGATGGCTGTCACTTCATCGGCGACGGGGTTGAACGTGACGGGCAGTGCGATGACCCTGGTTTCGCCGCCACCTCGCCTGCGATTGGCTGCCTCTTCAACGGCTTCGGCAGGGACGATACCAAATCGTTCCATCACGGCGAGCACCCCGTGGGTTTCCAGCCGCTCCATGATTCCATTGCGTTCAAGAACGGATACTGCCGACGGCACATACATCAGCCAAAGCACAAGAGTTCCGGCGAGAACGACAGCGATCAGAATGATCTGACGTATGAAAGAGAGCATGTTTGCGTTCCCAAGGCCCGACGCTTAATCAATGTAGATAGCGGGCAATCCGAAAATTACACGGAATTTTCCGGATCTGGCTAACATTAATTGTGCCTTTGTCGATAGATCGACGACGGTGGGCGCAAGCTTGGCAAAATACTTGCAGCTTGATTGGCATGAGTGATGTAACCGACACCAAGCCGCAAGGCACCGTTCTACCGAAAATCGCCTTCGCCGTGCCAGCGGTGGCCCTTCCGCTTGCGCTGTTGTTGGGAACGGTGATGAATCTTGGGCTGCCCGAGCCGTCGCGCACTGTCCTGCCGCAGGTCAAGACCGAAGAACTGGAAACGGTGCGGGTGCGGCGGATGTATCTTCCGATCATTCGCCCACTGGAAGTGACCTTGCCGGACGTAAACAAGGCGCTTGGCATCAATTTGGCTGTCGCCGTTCCTGCAACTTTGGATGCGGAGCTGCGCAAGACGCTCAGCCAGGACGCGGACGCGGTTCTGGCACCTTTGCCAAATGTGGTTCTGGATGTCTGGGCGACGATGGGTCCGGAGCGGGACGTAGTGATGTTTCGCCGGTCGCTGCCGCCTCTTTTGGCGCATGCGATGAATGCGCGGCTTCGGGAATTGGGGTTGGCTTCTGATGACCCGGTTCTCGAAGTCTTGTTCATGGAATTTAACATGGCCCACTGAGGCCATTATCCGCAAATAAAACGCAGGAGACAAAAGATGCCTTTTGACCTTTTCCCGGAAATTACGAACCCGAAACAAACTGATCAGAACCGCGCTGTCCCGGTCGGGTTGGCAGTGGAATGCGTGATGTGTGATGCCCAAGGTCAGCCCGTTCGCCGTCGGGTTTTTTCGATGTCGTCGCTGCTCAAAGGGCTGGGGCTGGCCTAAGCGTCGTTACGCCCGGAAGATTGCATCAGCAGTTTGATAAAAAACAACGCGGGGATTGCCACGGCGATAATCCACGCGATTTCTTCTGGCGGCGGAACCATCCGTGCAACCCGTGCTGCCCATTCGGGTTGCAGAAACATCGACGTGACCAGCGCGCCGGCCACCATCAGGTAGACGCGCATGAACATGCAACGACGGCAGCGCTCAGTCCCGTTCATTGTGATTGGTCCGGTTGAACTTCAGATACACCAGATTGCCGCGCGTGTTGGGATTGTGAACATCGCCGCGATTGGGCGCAAGTCGAACCCTCGCACAGGCCGTTTCCACGGATTTCAACGCAGCGCGCAGTTGCCCGACCCTTTGTTCGGATCCGACACCGGCAAAACAATCTGAACCGACCCACGCGATCACGGCATTGCGCAGGGCGTGGTCCACCCGTGTCAGACGCGCGATGTCACCTTCTTCAGCTGCCTCAATCAGTTGATTGGACAGGCTGTCGAGGTGTCGGCTAAGCACCTTGTCAACGGGAAGAGACACGGCCTGGGTCATCCTGCCATGCGTGCGGCGGACTGCGGCACTTCCTGACGGATTTCGCGCCAACCGGCGAGAATCTGGGCCATGGCATCAGATGCATCGCGCAGGCGGGCGTCGTCTTCGTTTTTCCACGCCTTGATCACGTGGAACCGCGAGAATTCATAAAGCTGGAACAAATCGAGCGCGAGATCACCGCCTTCTTCAAAATCGAGGCTGGTCTGCAGGATATAGATTGCGGTGAGGGCGCGGTTCAGGTGCTCGGCCTGATAGGGGCGGCCACTTTCCTGGGACACGGCCAGAACTTCGAGCGCGCGCCCCAGTTCCTTGAGCGTGACGAGCACGACCTCATAAGGCTGTTCCGTGCGCTCAAGAGCGATTGCTTCGGTGGCGCGATAACGATTGAGTGCGAGCGCGAAAGTCATTTTGCGGTCCTGTCTCTGTCTGTCTTGTTATTTAGAGAAACGGCACGTGTTCTCAGATTGTTAGCGGTGCAGGTCTATCTTGCGCGCTAGCATGGGTTCTCGTTGGTTTCGCCCTTGGACACTGTCGATTTGCCGATGACGCGACGGTGAATGCAAACGGGGCAACCGATTTTCAAGCGGCTGCCCCCTTCGTGGTTCCTTGTCGTGTTCCTGTCAGGCCGCGTTGGCCATCTGGCTGACCGCGACGACCATGCCGACTTCGCCCCCCGACAGGATGGCCACGCCGCTCATGTTCCGAACGGTGGACAGCATCCCTTCCAGCGGGCGCAGCAGGACCAATTGTTGGCCGACCAGTTCATCAACAGGGATGGCAAGGCGGGTGTCATTGCTGCTGACAACAACAAAAAGTTTGCTGCCCGCGTTTGACGGGTGATCCTGCAACACGCGGATCGGGACCATCCCGTCCTCGTCCATGTTCAACATGCGTTGATCTCTTGCGGCAGAGATGGGCACGACGCGGTCGGTTTGCAGGATGCGCTGGATCGCATCCACTGGGAGCACATAGCAAATGTCGCCGACGCGAACGACCATGCCATCAAGCACGATCATGTGTTGTGGGACCTTCAACAAGAGCCGCACGCCTGAAGAGCCCGGCAGGTTTGCGTGGCGCAGATCGCCTTTGCAGGCGCGTGCCATTTCCTGAACCTCGGCCAGATCGCTTACATCCGCAATCGAGGCACCGTTGTCAGAGAACACGACGCGTACGTGGTCGGCTTCGATTTCGACCGAGACATGGAATTCGGTTGGTGCTTTGGAGGCAGACAGCCGGTTGCGCACCATCGCCTTGAGCATCGTGCGCAGGTCCTCGATCAGCAACTGATCCAGTGTCAAATCCCCGCCCACATAGCTGAGCTTGGCCGGAGTGCCTGATTTTTGCGATTGGGCAGCCACATAGGCCCGCAGGGGACGCAACAATGCGCTGGCCGGACGGGAGCGTTTTTCGACGCTTTCCTGTTGCAGCGCAGATAGCTGGGCACCAAGCTGCGATTCAATTTCATGCACCGCCATCAGGCGCGCAGTGTGTCGGTCGATGCTGTCGCGCAGAACATTGCGCACCCGCGGATCGAGGTTGGAAATTCCGGCAGCCCGAAGATTGTTATTGATGTCCGCCATCAGATCTTCTGATGCAAGCTTGCTCAGTTCGTGTTCCACCATGGCCTGACTGGCTGAGATGGCGCCCACAGCTTCGAGCATTGCAAGGCTGGTGCTGTCTTCGGGCGGCGTGGCTACGGCCAGATCATTGACGCTATCGTCGCTGGTGCCTTGGGCGGCTGCATCGTCATCGTCGGCAAGCGGTTCAAGCGCCGTTATCATGGAGAGCCTGTCGCCGCTCGGGTCGATCATCGCAAGGCGTTCGACAACCGCCTCTTCCTCGATGTGGCCGGACACGAGGAAATCAAACAGCGTTCCATCATCCAGAAAGACGGTCACGTTGGTGATCATCTTGAGCCCACCGGAGGTGATGAATTCAAGGAACCCCTCGGCCATCTTGTCATCGTCGTTCAGGTCGGCGCGGATGATGAAGAAGTTCTGATTTTCTCCAAGCCCGTCATGTGCCGCCTTGACGCTTTCCGGTGAAAGCACGCGGTGGAATTCGGTCGGTAGCTGCAAGCGTTGTTCGACTGATCGGGCTGTGACCACTCCGGTTGCGACGAAACAGATGTCGGCGGCTTCGGCAAACATCGTTTCAATGCGCGAAATGTCAGGCGTTTCACCCTGTTCCAGCGCATCAAAGACAAGCTCCATCGTGTCAGCATAGCCACGGGCCATCTGAAGCAAGATGATATCGGGCTTTTCATTGTCGGCCCGGACGCGGGCAAACAGGTCCAGAAGCGCCATCGTCAATTGGGACGCGGTTTCCACATCGAAATGGACACATGCATAATGCACGCGCCGCATGAGCGTTTCGAACATCGGGAACCAGCCGCCATCGGAATCCTGATTGCTCGGATCCAGGCCCTTGCGCAATTCGCCTATCGTTTCGAATATCTGGTCAGCCGACCAGACAGCCAACAGCTTGCTTGGTGGGATGGCGTCAGAAATGTCGGACTCGTAGCCCGCCGTCATTTCGACGTGGACAAGCTGTTCGTAGAAATCCAGTTCTGCCTGCCGATACGCATCGTTGTTTGTGGCCAGTCCAAGGGCGCGGGCGGAATCCTCAAGCCGAACGTATCCGAACGCTTCGGCGATGGTTGCCAGTTTGTCACCCAGTTCTGCCCGATCTTCAGGCGACGGTGGATTTCCTACGGCAAAAAGCTGACCGATCTCTGCGATTTGTGAATAGAGCGGCTCGATCCGGGAAAAGAAGCTGTTGTCCGCCGTTGTGGGCTGAGGCTCTTCATCCTGTGGGGTGGCCTGCGCGGACAAGTCATGGCGCAACCGGCCAAGATCGGCATTCAGTCTGATCGCGTCATCCGGGCTGATCGCGCCGAGATTCAGGAACGCTCCGAGAGTTTCTGCCCAGTTGGTCAGGCCCATGCGGTCAGCGGCAAAAAGCAGGTTGTCGGCTTCTTTGCGCAATGCGCGGGCGCTGGTTTCGTCCCATGTCCCGGTAATGGTGTCGATGCTTTGCCGGGCCGTATCGACCATATCGAGGAAAATCTGGCGATACCCGTCGTCCGGGCTGAAATCGCCGGTGGTGTCGTGCGTGTCTGTATCGCCGGATGCCTGATCCGACGATGTGACGTCTTCCGGGGTATTTTGAGGGGGGGGACCATCGAGTTGCTGGTGGCGCAAGGTTTCGAGATCATGGACGATCTTTTGCAACGCGTCGATTGTGTCCGGTGTCGCCATGAACGCGTCCAGAACTGCAACCCAACCCGACAGGTTCAGTCGGTCCGCGGCAAACCGCAGCCCATCTACGGACACGCAGGCGGATTTGACAGCGTCGGCATCGGGATAATCCGGTTCAGCCTTGTCCAGAGCCGCAAGTGTTTCTTCGAGCATCCCCGAGAACACTTCGCGATAGCCGGAATCTTCGGAAAGCGATGGCAGCGGCGCAGGTTCTTCTATGACCTCGGCAAGCGTGTCGACTTCGGCGACCGCTTCGCCTTCTTCCGCATCAGCTTCCTCGAATGCGTCGTCAAAAATGTCGTCGCCATTGTCACCGAAACCGCCACTGTCGCCGAGTTCGTCAAACAGGTTCCCCAGGTCCATGCTCAGCCCACCGGCTGGCAAAACAGCGGGTGTTGCAACTGGTGCAGGGTCTGGCGTGGTCGCTGTCTCTGGTTCCGGTTTCTCTTGCGGATCTGCGCTATCTTCGGCGTCGGTATCCACTGTTTCCGATCCGCCGGACAGTCGCGCATGCAGATCGCGCAATTGATCCAGCAGCTCAGCGGATGGTTCCGGGGCCACATCCTGATGGGTATCGGCCGTTTCTTCCAACATGCCACGAAGGGTGTCATTGGTGAGAACAAGCGTATCCAACAGCTCTTGCGTCAGGGACACGCCCTCATCGCGCACCAGACCGATCAGGTCTTCGCCGATGTGGGCAAGGGTTTCGACATTCTGCAAACCAAGGACACGAGCGTTGCCTTTGAACGTGTGAATGGCGCGAAAAAGCCGGGCAATATTGTCTGCTGCACTGTCTGGATCGTCATTCAGCGCGTCAAGAGCTTCCTCTGCGGCATCAAGGGCCTGCGCCCCGTCATCCGCGTAAAGAGCCCAGATTTCGTCCATTTCATCACTCATTCGAGCACCCTTATGTCTTGGGGTCACATTTGCGAGGGTCAGGCAGAGACCAGCGCGCGCATGACACGGGTGAGTTCGTCACCGGTCTTTTCTTCGAGATCGTGCGAAACGGTTCCAGAAGGCTTGGACACCACGCCGTCAGCGCCCAGTTCGCGCGCCTTTGCCGCAATCGGCGATCCTGACACCGTGACCGATGACAACATGCAGATCTTGGCGCGGGTCTTGAGTTTGGCGTGACGCAGGAATTCCAGCCCGTCCATCACCGGCATCTCGATATCGAGCAGGATCAGATCGAGATCAGGGTGATCGGCCAGTTTTTCCAGCGCTTCCTTGCCGTTGTTGGCCTGCACAGCCATGTCGAAATCCGGCAGGGATCGCAGGAAACTCGAAATATAGAGGCGCATCATCGCTGCGTCGTCTACTACCATTACCTTGTAGGGCATCTTGTTTCTCCAGAGTGGTAGGGATGAAGCAGGTCGCTGGTCTGATCCGGCGACCTGTTTCGAAATTTGTTAAAAGGGGCCGTAGCCGCGCGCGTCCACATCAAGCGTATTCGTGCCCGGCGTGCCGTTGAGATGTCCGTTTGCAGGCTTGGCGTTGATCATCTGCTGAAGCTGCATAAGCATTTCAGGCGAGAGCTGGGCCAGAACACTGTCATCCGTCTTGGCGGTGCCTCGGCGAAGCTTGAAACGCTGGATGTCGTCCTTCATCTTTTCGGTGGCCATTGTCATCTGTGCCGATCCAGCGGCCAGTTCGTCTGCTTGCTGGTTGGTTTCAGATGCGGCTTTGGAAATTTCGGACATGGCCAGGGAAATCTGAGCAACCCCGCGGGTTTGCTCCGCGCTGGCCCGGTCGATTTCTTCGATCAGGTCACGGACCTGCGTGATCTGATCGGAAATACCAGTGAAGGCGTCGCGGGTTTCGTCCGCAATGCGCACGCCTGATCCGACGCGCGTGTTGGCGTCATCAATCAACTGTGACGTTTCCCGCGCGGCCTTGGCGGATCGCCCGGCCAGATTGCGAACCTCTTGTGCGACCACAGCAAACCCACGACCGTGCGGGCCGGCACGCGCTGCTTCAACCGCGGCGTTCAGGGCCAGAAGGTTGGTCTGGAACGCAATTTCGTCAATCACTTTGATGATCTTGGCGATATCCTGCGACGAAGCCTTGATCCCGTGCATGGCATCGACCATGTCGCGGATTTTCCCCGAGCCATCCTGTGCATAATTCGCTGCGCTGGTGACAAGATGCGAGGCGCGTTGGCTGGATTCGGCGTTTGCGCGAACTTGCTGGTCGGTTTGCGCCATTGAGGCTGAAACTTCTTCCACCGAAGAAGATGTGATCTGACTGTTGGCCGACAGCGTTTGACTTGCGTCGGACACCTGTCCAACGCTGGCGGCAACCTGATCAATCTGCTCGGCAATGCTGGTGAAGGCGGTGTTCAGGCTGCTGAATGCCTCGTCGAAAGACTGTACAACGGAACGGTATTCGCCCTTGAACTTGGACAGGTCGGCTTGCACGTTGAGGTTTCCCGCGACGATGGAGTCCGACAGCATTCGAATCTCGTTCACCACCTCGCGGAAATTGCCGCGCACCTTCTCGATGGTATGGTTGATAAAGACCTTTTTGCCCGGCAGTTCAGGGAAAGGCGCATCGAAATTGCCCTCGCCGAACTGTTCGACCACGGCAAGCGCGGCTTTCTTTGTGTCAATATGTGCCTGGACCATGCCGTTGCACATCTCGGCAGCACGTGTGAGCTCTGCGCGGTTGAAGAGACCGGTATCGATCATCACGTCGATATCACCCTTCTCGTGCTGCTCTGCCATGTAGTTCATCTGCTCGATCAGCAGATCAAACTGTTCCTCGGTTTCCTGGTTGGTCCGTGCGGCAGCTTTTTGCTCGGTTACATCGCGCCACTCGACGACCACGTATTCCAAAGCGCCGGTTTCGCCGGTGACCGGAGTGGCCGTGATGTCCATGGATCTGCCGCCAAGGTCGATATTCGCCTCATGCGGAGCTTTCAGGTGTGCAACCATATCCCTTTTGATGGAAGGGTCCTTGTGGAAGACGCTGATGTTGCGGCCGACGACGCGACGCGCTTCGAAGTCAGGGATCTGTTTACGAATTTCCGTTTCGATCCTCTCGAACATCTGAATCGCGGCCGCGTTTGCGTAGATCACGGTCTGGGCTTCGTCCGCGACGACAATAGGCCCGGCCATTTGGTCCATGACTTGGGAGAGCTTCATAGATCTCCACTTGTCCAGGGATGTTTCAGGGGCCTTCTGGGGGGAAGCAGTAGCCATTTGCGTTATCCTTTTCAAATGCCGTTGCAATCCTGCCCGGCGGGTTTTTGTTGGGGGTGACGTGGCAGGATCAGGCGTTGTTCGCCGCCGTGCCACGGTTACGTTCGGGTCAGGGTCAATGTGTCATCGAGGGAAGCGCGATGTCGGCGGAGGACACCAGAACGCCAATATCCAGCAAGATCGCGACCCGTTCGCCGATACGGCCAATACCGCTTACGATGTTTTCGCTTTTGCTGTCGAAACCGCTTGTGGGATCGATCTGGCTCGGCGGAATGTCGAGAACCTCGCTTACCCCGTCGACGATCATTCCGATCGGGGCGTTGTTGACCTGAAGCACGATCACCACCGTGCGGTCATCGTAGGGCTTTTCTTCCATCCCGAACCTGAGCCGCACATCCATAAGCGGGATCACCTTGCCGCGCAGGTTGATCACACCCTTGATGTAATGCGGCACGTCGGGGACGCTCATGATCTTTTGCAGGCCGACGATTTCCGTCACCATGGTGATGGACACGCCGTAATGCTCTTCGCCGATGGCAAAGGTCAGATACATATCGTCGAGGTTCTCGCGATCAGCGGCGATTGCTTCTGCGCCCTGGGCTTGAGCGTTGGTATCTTCAGCGTGTGCTGCGTCTTTCATGTTGTGATCCTTTCTTAGGATGACCGGCGGAAGCCGCGATGGGTCATACGGGGTTCGGAAATGGCCTGCGCAATGGTGGCAAGTAGGGTTTCTGTGACAGACCCAAGTGGGACGCGGGCGATGGCACCGCCGGTTTCCCATGTTCGCGCGGGCATGCCATAAATCTGGGACGTTGCCTCATCTTGTGCAAAAGTCTTGCCACCTGCATGGCGGATCGCCACAGAGCCTTCTGCGCCGTCTGCTCCCATGCCGGTCAGCACCACTGCGGCCACGCGTGGGGCGGCGTATCTGGCCAGAGAATTGAACAACACGTCAACCGCCGGGCGGGAGTAGCAAACCCGGTCGCCGGCTTGCAGCCTGACGCGAAATTGACCGGCCCCTTGGGGGGAAAGGACCATGTGGTGATCGCCAGCCGGGGCAATCAAGGCGACGCCACGTTGTACGAGATCGCCATCCTGGGCTTCTCGTACCTCGATGTCGCACAATCCATTCAGCCGCTTGGCAAAGGCGGCGGTGAAGCCGACTGGCATATGTTGGACGATAAGGATGGGTGGGCAGTTGGCCGGCATGTCCTTGAGGACTTCTTGAATGGCCTGAACGCCGCCGGTGGATGCGCCGATCCCTATAATCCATCCTGCGGGCGATACGCGCGCGGCGGGGGCCGGGGTCACTGGTTTGGATGGGCGTTCGGCCATAGCAGGTGCCGCGTCGCGCGATCTGCGCCGCATGCGCACCACGCCAAGCGATCGGATCGTTTGACGCAATTGTCTGATTTCGTCGCTTTCGATATCCGCAGCCACTGCGCCGCGGGGCTTGGCAAACACTTCGGCGGCCCCGGCTTGCAAGGCTTCAATGGCGGTTTTGGCACCCTGTTGGGTGATGCCAGACAACACGATCACGGGGATCGGACAATTGGCCAGAGAGCCGCGAAGAAAGCTCAGCCCGTCTTCGCCCGGCATCTCGAGATCAAGGGTGATCAGGTCAACGTCTTCTGAGGCAAGGATTTTGCGCGCCTCGCGGGTGTTGGCGGCTGACCCCACGATTTCGATGTTGTTGCCCGATATCGCGCGCTTGAGAAAGGCCCGGAACAGGTTGGAATCGTCCACGATCAGAACGCGAACGGGTGTTTTGGCTCTGAAGGTTGTGGCCATCACGTCACCACCTTTTGATAAAGGCTGGCGTCAATCGGGGTAAACTTTGTGCCCAGATTGCGCACGGACTCCGTGACCGAGGTCATCAGATATCCGCCGCGTTCCACTTTTTGATAGATCGCGTTGACTGTTTGGACCTGATCCTTGTGATCAAAGTAATACAGGATGTTGCGGCACATCACGCCGAAGAATTCATTATTGAACGGATAGGGCGTGGCTGTGAGATTCATTCGCCTGAACGTGCAACAAGAGCGGATTTGCTGGGAAATCCGAAACTGGCTGATGCCGGTGGGTGTGAAATACTTGGTCCGCAAAGCCGGCGGCAGGCTGGACAGTTGGCGGCTGTGAAACACGCCAAGTTCGGCGCGTTCGACGACCGGGCCGCTGATGTCGGTTCCCAGAATGTTGAGACGCTTGAGGATACTGGGGCCAAACCGTTCTGCCAGCATGATGGCCAGCGTATAGGCTTCATCACCAGACGAACACGCCGCGCTCCAGATGCGGATTTCGTTGCGGGTGGCGAGCGCGCCTTCCGCCTGAGCGATAAACTTTTCCATCACTTCGGTTTCACGAAAGAAAAACGTGTGATTGATGGAGGCTGCGCTCATGATGGCCAGTTGCACATCCTGGTTGTTTCCCGATTTGAGCTGCTGCGCGAGAGAATTCATGTCACGCAGTGCAAAGCTACGCAGCACCCGCGCCAACCGTTGACGTAGAAGATCGCGTTTATGATCCGGGAATGACATGCCGCACCGGTCGCTCAGCCATGTTCGGACAACGTCCAGCCCGTGTTCATCAGTTGCCATGTTCATTGCCCTGCCCCAGAGGCCAGACGTTCGCAGTCCAGCACCAACGCCACTTCACCGCTGGCCAGAAGGGCACATCCCCAGCTTGCCCGAACATTGGCCAAAGCCCCGGTGAGGTTCTTCATAACGACCTGTTGACGGTCGAGTACTTCGTCCACCGGAACGGCGATGCGGCCGCTGGAGGTTTCGAAAACGATGAACACCTTCTCGCGCAGCGGCTTTTCGCTGGGCGAGATACGGCGATAAAAAGTGTCCAGCCGACAAATCGGGATCATGTGATCGCGCAATCTGAGCATTTCGCTGCCATTCTGGGCGGAAATGCCGATGATATCGTCTGTGTCGGGTTTGGTAATTTCAGCCACGTCTTCGACGGGGACACAGAAAAGATTGCTGCCAAGGCGAAGGATGATGCAATCTATGAAGGCCAGAGAAAGCGGGATGTGCAGAGAAACTGTTGTGCCCTGACCGTCCTCGCTTTCGACGGCGATGCGACCGCGCAGGTCTTTCATGGTGCTGTTGAGAACATCCATGCCAACACCACGCCCTGAAAGCGTTGTTACCGCTTCGGCCGTAGAGAACCCGGGCTGAAAGATCACTTTCCACAGCGTGGCCGGATCGGGTTCCTCGCGTGGACCGAACAGGCCCCGTTCACGCGCCTTGCCAAGAATTTTGGCGCGGTTCAATCCGCGGCCGTCGTCGATGACCTGAATGCGCACTTCGCTGCCGATCTGAGACGCGGAAAGGGTAAGCGCACCCTTGGCCGGTTTGCCCGCAGCCGTGCGATCGTCAGGCATTTCGATGCCGTGGTCGATGGAGTTGCGCACAACATGCAAAAGCGGATCATAGAGGCGGTCCGCGACCAGCTTGTCGATGGCGGTGTCTTCTCCATCAATAATGAGGTCGATCTTCTTGCCGGTCTCGCGCTCAAGCTCCCTGACCATCCGTTTGAGGCGGCGAAAAACTTCGCCGACGGGAACCAGACGCAGCTCGGTCGCCGCGTCCTGCACCTCGCGGACAATCATGGACAAACGGTGCGCAGACGCTTCAAAGCCGATCAGGTCAAGATCATGGAGTTCGGGCGAATTGATCGTCTCGGAAACAGACAGCGAGAGTTCTCCGACCAGATCCATCAGTCTGCCGATCTTGTCGGATGACACGCGCAGCAGTGCCCCACCCGAGGATTTTTCCTGTGCGGTTTCCGTTCCAGCAGTCATGTGCGACCACCTGCCAGCACTGTTTTAAGCATCTGTTCCACGCCTGATTTCCCGGAGCTGTCGCAAGCGATTGAATAAGAGACATCCGTCCGGAAAACCTGCATGGTCCCCGGTGGAAGAGTTCAATTCCACACTCTGCAAAGGTTGTGCCAACCCGCCTTTTTCCCGGCGGGTTGGGTGTCAGGCGGCTTCTTCGGAATTGCCTTCAAAGTTGAAGATACAGACCCCGTCAAAGCCCGTGGATCGAAACAGGAATGTTTTCTTCATCGTATCAATGAAGCCGCCGTGCTTCTTCTCGAATATCTTCAAGTCAGCCACGGACGGGAAGAAGAGGTTTACTGAAATGTCCCCTTCCTTTCCGATCAGGACTGTCAGACCGGACAATCGGCATTCGGGAATGGCATTGCCGAGAGTTTCCGTAATGAATGGCGCTGCGATTTGCGCGGCGTCCAAGCTGGGAAATTTGAGATGGTATGTTCTGGATAACATGGGACCCTGCCACTTTTGTGCGTCTGGAGTTGAAAACGACGGCGGCGGGGGAAATGTGAGGAGATCTAAGGTATAGGGTGAAATCTATCCTTCGATACCAGTCAAATTCCATTGAATTTGCGATCTGATCTTTGGGCGATGGTGTCGCAAATGGCTTGCCGGGCGATTGCCACGGGTGTCGGTTTTTCGACGCGCGGCCCTGACTTTTCCCCGGATTGTCGACATTTCGACGCTTAGCAACGTCTATCACCCACTTTTACGGCGAAAAACCGACGTGTGTTAGCCGAAGGCCAGCAAAATAAGGGTTGGCACGATCCCTGCTTATATTTTGGCGTACCGCTAAAAAGGTGACTGCCATGACCGACATACTGCTTTCTGCTCCGCTTTTCCCTCGCGCTGACGCCCTTGCCGAATTGCTGATCGGGCGGCGTGTTCGTGTCGCTATGGGCGATGCGGAAACCTGCCACACCCTGATCGTGCCCGCCTCGGAGGCGTCCAAGGCCGACAAGACCAAGTCCGTGGTCGACCGGGCCCGCAAGCTGGGGGCCAAGAAGATCGTGGTGATTGACACTGACGCCACGGAATGGACGGAACACGAAGATTTGGGTGGTCGTCTTCTGCGGATTGGTCTGCCTGCGCGTGATCTCGCTGCGACCCGCGATGCGTATCTTATGATGCTGGCCGACCGGATTGCGGAACCCTTTGGCGCTATGGTTGCCGCTGACCCAGCAACCGGCAAGCTGATCGACATGGCAAGCCGCGTTGCGCGGTTTGACGTCAGCGTGTTTATCAACGGTCCCACCGGCAGCGGTAAAGAAGTTCTCTCGCGGCTGATCCACGAACGCTCGACCCGCAAGGAAAAACCGTTTGTCGCCATCAACTGTGCAGCCATCCCGGAAAACATGCTTGAGGCCATCCTGTTCGGTCATGAAAAAGGTGCCTTCACCGGCGCTGCGGCACAGAACAAGGGCCTGATCCGTGCGGCGGATGGCGGCACCTTGCTGCTTGATGAAATCTCGGAAATGCCGATGGGCCTTCAGGCCAAGCTGCTGCGCGTCATTCAGGAACGCAAGGTCACGCCTTTGGGCAGCCATTCTGAAACATCGGTCGACATCCGCATTCTTGCGACGTCCAACCGTAACATGCCCGCAGAAATCGCACGTGGGACGTTCCGCGAAGATCTTTACTACCGTCTCAACGTGTTTCCGCTGTCCACGCTGGCTCTGGCTGATCGTCCCGCGGATATTTCCGTTCTGGCGCAGGCCATGTTGCGGCGGCATTGCCCGCAGGGGATGACCGTTCCCGTTTTGGCACCTGAAACCTGTGACACGCTGGCGGCCTATGCTTGGCCAGGAAATGTCCGTGAGCTGGAAAACGTCATGCAGCGTGCCTTGGTGCTGGCCGACACATCCGTGATCGCGCCCGAACATATCATGCTGGGCACCGATGACTTTGCGTTGCCCGAGATGAACGCCGCCTGAGGTTAATGAACCATGAGCGTCACCGGCATTTCATCTTCGGTCAGCGCGATGCATGCGCAGCAAGCCGCACAGCGGCCTGTGGGCATCGACCGACCAGAGCACGCGGGAGCGTCCGCGGGCCCCGGTTTTGCGGACCGATTGGGTCAGGCTGTTGACCGGGTTGCGGATCAGCAAGCCCGCGCTAGCGAAGCCGCAAAGGCCTTTGAGACCGGCAAGACCGATGATCTGGCCGCAGTGATGGTGGAACAACAGGTCTCCTCATTGGGATTCCAGATGACGATGCAGGTCCGGAACAAGGCGCTGACCGCCTACCGGGATATCATGAACATGCCGGTTTGATGCCGGTTTTCGAGAATTAAGGCTGTTTAGACAAATGGATGCGAGTTCGGTTCAAGTTCCAGCACAAACAGGTGGCAATGGTCTCATGCTGCGTGTGCGTTCGGCCTTTTCGCGCTTTGATGGCTTTGCCGATCAGCCCGCGCTGCGCCGGGCCTTGCCGGCCGTGGGGGCAATCACGGCGGTAGGCCTCGGGTTGGCCGCGTGGATGCTTTTGGCACCGGCGGACAGGATGGCAATTCAATCGGGCCTGCCGGAAGTGGAAAAATCTCTGGCCCTTGAGGCTCTGACGGCTGCGGGTATCGACGCGCAGCTTGATCCAGCGACGGGCATCTTGTCGGTCTTGTCGGGGGATTTCCATCGTGCGCGCATGGTCCTTGCAACCGAAGGCTTGCCGCAGGGCACGCAGGACGCAATGTCGGCCATTTCGGATATGCCGATGGGCACCTCCCGTCAGGTTGAGGCTGCCCGCCTCCGGCGCATGCAGGAAATGAACCTTGCACAGTCCATTGCAGAACTACGTCCGGTTCGGAATGCCCGCGTCCATTTGGCCTTGCCGGAACGCACCGCTTTTGTGCGTGAACAAAAACCGGCGCGCGCGTCGGTCTTTGTCGAACTGGCGCCCGGCATGACGCTGGGCGAACGACAGGTTTCTGCGATCGTCAGCCTGGTCTCTACCGCTGTGCCGGAAATGGCGCGATCCGATGTGTCCGTCGTGGATCAGGCCGGTAATCTCCTGACCACGGATGAGGCCAACCCTGAACAAGCGGTCAACGACCGCAACATGCGTCACCGTATGGAAATGGAACGGCTCTACCGTGATCGGGTTCTGTCGCTTCTGACCCCGATCGTCGGTGCCGGCAACGCTGCGGTGCAGATTACCCTCGACATGGATTTTACCCGCTCCGAGATCACCAGCGAAGAGTTTTTGCCCAATACCGCTCTGCGCAGCGAACAACAAAGCCTTCAGGAAAGCTCCGGGTCCACCGCGATCGGGATTCCGGGGGCTGTGTCGAATACCCCGCCGCCAGAGCCTGAGCTTGAACAAGCCGCGGGCGAGCGAACCAAGGGTGAGAACTCAAGTGTCAACCGGTCGTCGTCATCGACCAAGAACTATGAAGTCAGCCGCCGGGTCGAAACCCGACAGCCTGCAACCGCCCAGATCAAACGCGTGAATGCGGCGATCCTGCTGCACCGTTTGCCACAGGTGGTCGGCGAGGATGGCACCGAAGCTCCGGCAGAGCTTCCTATTGCCGAGATCGAAGCCCTGACACGCAGCGCCATCGGTTTTGATGAAACCCGTGGTGATCTTGTGACCGTGTCGGCGGCCCCTTTCATGGTGCAGCCGTCCATGATGGCCGCAGCCCCTTGGTACAGCGCCCCCTGGGTGGCGGAAGCCGGGCGCATTCTTGCGCAGATTGTCGTGCTGGCCATCGTGGTTCTGGGGGTGGTCAAGCCGCTTTTGACCCGGCTGTTGCCCCCTGTGGGTGGACCGGACGCTGTTGCCGCCGGTGGATATGGTGACGCAATCGAAGTTGGCCGCGGCGAAAGCCTGCAATCCCTGCGTCAACGGCTGGACAGTGCCGCCGCCCCGGAAGATCCCAACGCGGCCATCACCTATGACGAAAAAGTCGCCCTGCTCCGGCAACTGGTCGGGGATGATACGAACCGGGTGGCTGGTGTTTTCAAGTCGATGCTTTCCGAACCCGGAAAGGAGGAGGAGTGATGGCTGTTCCTGCGCTGATGAGGTCCGAATCCGGACCGGTTTCCGACGAACTGACGCCGGTGCAAAAGGCGGCGATCATAATGATGATCTTTGGCGAAGAAACCGCCGCTCAAATCCTTCATTCCTTGTCACCGTCCGAAGTTCAGGCGCTTGGGGAGGCGATGTTTTCGGTCCAGAACGTGCGCCATGAAACTGTTGATGCAGTGTTGACAGAATTTCTGTCGGCGGTCAGCGGGCAAACCGGGCTGGGTGTCGGGGCCGCGCCATTTGTGCGTCGGGTGCTGACTGATGCCCTTGGTACACACAAGGCGCAATCGGTTCTGTCACGCATCGCACCGGCCAACACCGAGAAGGCGATTGAAATCCTCGATTGGATGGATGCGCCTGCGATTGCCGAACTGATCCTTGATGAACATCCTCAGATCATCGCGCTGGTGGTTGCGTTGCTGGATTACAGCCAAGGGGCCGAGGTGCTGAAACGGTTGCCCGAAGAGGTTCAGCCCGAAATCATCAAACGTATTGCCACTCTGAACACAGTCCAGCCGGAAGCCCTGCGCGAGCTGGAAGAGGTGATGCGTGCCAAGTTCAAGGCCAACACATCGCTGCGCGCATCCCAGATCGGAGGCGTGAAGGCAGCGGCGCGGATCATGAACTTTACCCGTCAGGACATGGAACAGCGGATCATGAAAGACATCCGTAAAGAGGACAAGGATCTGATGGAAGACATTCAGGACAACCTGTTTGTGTTCGACTATCTCATCAAATCCGACGACCGGTCGCTGCAAACCGTGCTGCGCGAAGTCGACAACGATGTTCTGGTTCTTGCCCTCAAAGGGGCCAGCGCCCCGCTTCGCGACAAGTTGCTGGGCTGCATGTCGCAGCGTGCCGCTGCCAATGTCGTTGACGAGATGGAGGCCATGGGCCCGGTGCGTTTGAGCCGTGTTCAAGAGGCGCAAAAGACCGTCATCACGGTTGCCCGCCGGTTGTCTGACGCGGGTCAGATCACGCTTGCCGGTCGCGGCGGCGAACAGATGCTGTGAGGCCGGATATGACCGATACCCCCACCAAGACGTTCAAGCCCGAGGATGTTCTCGCCATGATGCGGGACACCGACAAGGCGTTCCGGGAACGTGGTTTTGCGCCGAAGGCCAAGAACTCAGCTGGTCCAGAAGCGGGGGTTTTACCCTTTACGCCACGATCGGTTGTGTCCGATCAGGCCCCACTGCCTGAGGCGGTGGCAACTCCAGAGCCGATGTCTCAAGCGGGCCAAGACGAAGATGCTGTGACCGATGTCGCGCCACAGTTTGGGGCCACTGAGCACGGCGCAGAACATGAAACAGAGGTCCCAGCAGCATCGCTTGACGCGGGCGACGAAGCGTCTGCCGTGGGGGCCGCCCAGGATTTCACCCCGGCACCGCAACCTCCGTCCATTGATATCGAGGCCGAACGCCAGGTCGCGTGGGATGCAGGCCACGCGGCTGCGATGGCCAATCTGGATCAGGCGGTGGCCGCTGCGCGCGACGCAGCACTGGCCGAAGCCCGCGCCACGGCCGAGGCCGAACTGGGGCAGGCGCGCGAGGCGTTCCTGTCCGGCGTTGCTGCGCTGACCCACGCCGAGGCGGAACTGATCGCCGGGATTGGTGGCGCTATCGAAACCTCGGTCCGGCAGATCGCGTCGGATCGCGCGGGTCAGGCAATTTCTGACTTGCCGCTTCCGTTTATCCAGCGCGTCGAAGGGCTGGCGGCGCAAGTCGCAACAGGATTGTCCAAGACCCAAGTTTACATGAACGCAGAGGATCTCGCCGCGATCCGTCCGCATGTCGGTGACACTCCGACGTTGGCCGATGCCAGATTGATTCCGGACGCGGGTTTGCAGCGCGGTGATCTGCGCTTGAAAGCCGGGGAAATCACGCTGTCGGATGTGATCGTCGATCCCCAAAATGGGGCAGCATCATGAGCGCGCTTCGTTCTGGTGCGCTGAATGCGGTCACGCAGCGGTGGTCCAGTATTCCGCGCCCTGCGTTTTCAGGTCGGGTGCTGCGCTATGACGGTCTGATCCTGGAATGCGCGGGGTTCCCCACAAGTCCGGGCACCCTTTGTCGCGTAGAGACCGAAGACGGGGCTGGTGCCACGGGTGAGATCGTTGGGTTTGCCGATGGGCGCAACCTTCTGTTTCTGGATCAACCCGGCGCGCGTATCACCATCGGATCACAGGTGACGCGGCTTGAAGGGGGGCATCGGGCCAAAATCGGCCCGGCGGTTCTGGGGCGCGTGCTCGATGCCGAAGGCACCCCTCTCGACAATCTGCCGCCACCGCTTTGTGCCGATCAGGTGCCGTTGGCCGGAGAGGAGCGGAATCCGCTTGCCCGGCAGGCCGTAACCGATCCGTTGGACGTGGGCGTGCGCACCATCAATTCTACGCTGACTGTTGGACGTGGGCAGCGTGTTGGGATCATCGCCGGATCCGGGGTCGGTAAATCTGTCCTGATCGAAATGATGACCCGTTATACGAACGCTGACGTGGTGGTTGTTGGCCTGATCGGCGAGCGGGCGCGCGAAGTCGGCGATTTCGTGAACCATGTCATGAAGGGCGAAAACGCCTCCAAGACCTGTGTCGTTGCAGTTCCCGCGGACCGGTCGCCCCTTCTGCGGCTGCGCGCGGCCCAGAGGGCCACGGCCATTGCCGAGTATTTTCGTGCGCAGGGCAAACAGGTCATGCTGATCATGGATAGCCTGACCCGTGTGGCTCATGCGCGGCGCGAGGTTGGGCTTGCCCTTGGGGAACAGCCGACGGCCAAAGGCTATCCGCCATCTGCCCTGTCGATGATCCCCAGCCTGATAGAACGCGCGGGAACCGGTTTGCCGGGCGAAGGCACTATAACGGCTTTCTATACAATCCTCGCCGATGGCGACGACACCACCAATGATCCGGTCGTTGATACCGCCCGCGCCATTCTGGACGGTCACTTTGTCCTGTCACGCAAACAGGCGCAGATGGGGTTGTATCCGGCAATTGACATTCCACAGTCGGTCAGCCGCGTGATGAAGGACATCGTGGGCCGTGATCATGCCCGCGCGGGCATGGAGCTGCGCAGGCTGATCGCGCTCTACATGGAAAATCGCGATATGATGCTGATGGGGGCCTATACGCGCGGTCAGGATGCGGAACTCGATCGCGCAGTCGATCTTTGGCCCCGGATCAAAGCGTTTCTCGGACAAGACATGGAAACCCGCGCCACGCTGCAAGACAGCACTGCGGCGCTTCTTGAACTCACAGGAGAGCAGTAATGACGCGACGCGAACGCATTCTCAATGTCATGGCCAAGAAGCACCAACAGCGAATGGCGGTGATTTCGCAGGAATTGCGCACCAAACAAGACGAAATTGCTGTGACTGCCGATCTGTCCACCCGACTTCAGCAACTGGCCGATGAAACCGGGGCGATGAAGGGCCCGGTTTCTGTCGGTCAGCTTTCTGGATCCATGTGGCTGGGCCGACAGTTGGTCAGCGAAATCGACAAGGTGCGCACGCGCATTGCACAGGTCGAAGAGCAGGCCAATGGCCTTCGCCGGGATCTGTCGAATGAAAGTCAGCGAGAGCGCGTGGTTCAAGACCGCGCAGTCGAGGCCCGTCACATGGCTCGGGAAGAGGCGGACGCCCGCCGGGAGGCGGCAAACAGCTCGGGGCTGGCGCGGCGTCGATGAGTTGGCATCATCCTTGCAACTTTGTTTTCGCGTGATGCCGGAACGCTTTCGGGATCACACCAGGACTTAACCTCCGACGGCCCAGCGGCGCGTCGGGCACATTCAGAAACGGCAGCCCAGCCATGATTCAGAACTCTATCGCAGATATGTTGCCCCCGACCGGCAAGATGCCGGTGTCTGTTATTGCTTCCCCTGATGTGGGAACAGACAAGGATTTCGCCGCGATCTTGAACGCTGAGACGGTTGGTGGTTCCGGGGCACCTGTTTCGCATGCGGAAATGATGCCAGCCAAGGTTTCCCTTACCCCCGCCTTGCCCGCGTCAATTTCCGGTCTTTCTGATGATGCATCGGGCGATCCCGTGGCAGGTCTGGGCACGTTCCTGTCCGATTTGGCAGGGATCGGGTCGGGCGCTCAGGATGCTGTCGATCTCGTGGATGACGCCTTGTCTGGGTCGGAGCAAGCGACCGGCGCGTTGGCACTTCCTTTGATATCGGCGCCAGAGGGGTCTGATGAGACGTTGACAGATATTCAGTTCGTTGCGCCAGAGATCGTGCCAGCCCCCGGCACTTTGGATCTGGCCGCAGCGGGATCGGGTCCTGCCGATGGGCAGGACCCGACACCCAATGTGATCACCGATGAACAAGGCACTGAAGAGCTCGGTGCGCTTTGGCCGGATGTGCTGGTCAGCTTGCCCACGATGGCCAGCCAGGCACCCGCCGTGGCCAAACGCGCGGCGACGGTATCCTCGGCAAACCCGGGACCTGATCAACCTGTCTCCATCCAGACAGGGCCACCGCTGACAGCACAGCCCGGCGCAAACTTGCAATCGACGCCGCAGACGTTCGCCGATCTGAGCAATGACGCCAGCGCATTCCGCGTCAAGGTCGAAGCGATGGCTGCGCCAAATTCCGGTGCCGATCCTGATGTTGAGGCGTCCGGCCTGCCTGTTGGTTCAACCGCCCAGCCGGCGCCCGATGCGGCGCGGGCACCAATCGCCCCACCGCCGCCACCCGTGTCCACGGCGCGGCCGGAATGGCCGGAAACCTTTGTGCAAACTGTGCAGGGTCTGCCCATGAAGGATGGTGAAAAGCTGACCATTGCGCTGACGCCTGAACGATTGGGCGCGGTTCAGGTGCGTATGGAAATCGTGGACGGTGTCGCCAACGTGGCCATCGTCACAGAATCCCCGGAAGCGGCCAAGCTGTTCGTTGAACACCAACAGCGGCTTGCCGATCTTCTGGCCCGAAACGGCATCGAAATGGGCGGGCAAAGCGTGTCCACCTCTGCCGATGGCAGTAGTGCCGGGCAACGCGATGCGGGGCATTCCGGCCAGTTCGGCGATCCAGGCGAGGGTGGTGATGCCCTCGCGATTGATGAAACCCAGATGGCTCCCTTGCTCACCGACGCGGTGCGGCGCAGTGGGCTTGTCGATGTGACGGCGTGAACAAGATATGGCTGACATGACAGCACCCGATATCGGTGGACAATCCGGCGGCGGCTTTCTGAAAAAGCTGTTCAAAGGCGTGATTTTTGCAGCAATTTTGGGTGGCGGTGGATTTGGCGCCGGCCTCTATTTCGCGGGCGAACGTTTGTCGCCGTCGCAGGAAGTGCTGAAACTGATCGAGAAAGAGACCGAATCCCAGCAGGCCGATGCCGAAGATCAGGGGCCCAAGCGCGTCCCGAAGGATATTCCCGAGACACCGGCCTTCCAGACCAATTACCACGAATTTCCCGAAGCCCTGACAACCAATCTGCGCGATGGTCGTCGGTTCCTGCAAATCGGGATCGGGGTGTCCACGCAGTATGATCAGACCGTGATTGACAATATCGTTGCCCATGAAATGGCCCTGCGATCCGATATGCTGGCGGTTCTGAGCGGTTTCTCTGAGAACGACATTCAGGGCGTTGAAGGCCGCGAAGCACTGGCCGCCACCTTGCGCGATTCGATCAACAAACGGCTTGAGGCACTCGAAGGCTTTGGCGGCGTTGAATCCGTGTTCTTCCCGACATTCATGCTTCAGTAAGGTGCGGCGATGATCCAGTCTCACAAGCTTTCCAGTAACGAGGTCGCGGCGCTTGTCGACGACCTTCTGGATATGGGCAGCAGCGATAGCGGCACCGATGCCAGCGATGCCAAGCCCTATAAATTTGGCAGCGATAACCTGTCGATCATGGGGGACTATTACGGTCTGCGCATGATCAACGAACGTTTCTGCCGGATTGCACGATCCGCTTTCTTGCCATTCCTGCGGATGCATCCCCGGATATCGTCATTTCCGCCCGAGGTTAAAACATTCAGCAGCTATTGCGATGAACTTGAGAACTTCGTCAGCTTGACGATCAGTCGGGTGGATGAACTGCGCGGCACGCAGATGATCATGTTGCCTCCGGCTTTGGTTTCTCTGCTGACGGATGCCTATTACGGTGGCGCGATTTCCTATCTTCCAACCACGCGTTCGGAATTCACCGCTACGGAAAACCGGGTCATTCAGCTTGTTACCGAAGGGTTGAACCGCGCGCTTGAGTCGGCGTGGCGTGACTTGACCACGCTGAGCTTTCAACAGATCAGCCACGAGGAAAATCTTCAGTTTGCGACGTTTGTGGATCGCGACGATCTTGTCGTGAACTGTTCGTTCATCGTGCAATTGCCCGATACCGATCCGGCGAGGCTGGATATTCTTTATCCTTTGCAGTCTCTCAAACCGATTGCCGCGCAATTGCGATCGCGGATGCAGTCGGACCTTGTCGATGACGATCTGACATGGCGGGAACGGCTCAGGACAGCGGTGATGGCTGTGCCGCTCGATGTGACCGCGCGTCTGGCGCGGCCGAACGTGCCGCTTGCGGCGTTGGCCGGGCTGAAATCGGGGATGGTTGTCCCTGTGGATCTCAACCCCAGCCCGCAGCTTTTGGTTGAGGGCCAGCCGTTGTTCGATGCCGCGACCGGAGAACAAAACGGGCAGGCGGCGCTGCAACTCAAGCGACGCGTTTCACCATAAAGAAGGAACCCGGCCATGAATGATGTGCCTCAGAATATCGAAGAAGACGGCTCCGGCCCGCTGGGCCTTGGGATGCTTGGCAACGTCAAGGTTGCCATGACCGTGGAAGTCGGGCGCACCCAGATCACCTTGCAGGATTTGCTGCGTCTGAACGAAGGGTCGGTGGTTGAACTGGATCGGATGGCGGGGGATCCGCTGGATATCCTTGTCAATGGCACACCCATCGCAAAGGGCGAAGTTGTCGTGGTCGGCGAAAAGTTCGGCATCCGCTTTGGCGACATCGTTGACCCCAAGGCCCGCTTCGAAAGCGTCTGACATCTCAGGGTTGGCACGAAAGGTGCATGTCTCGTTGCAAGAGAACGCAACGAGAGGCTGTCCCTGTGGAAATCGCAACGCTTGAACGCATCCTGATCATCGCCGCTTTCCTTGGCGCATTGGCTCTTGTGCTTGTTTTTGTGCGACTGGCGCGCGGGTCAGGGCACCTGCCTGGCGTGACGCAGCCACGGCTCAAGATCGTTTCATCCCAGATGCTGGGACAAGATGGCCGAGCTGTTGTGCTCGATCTGGACGGACGGTCGGTTCTTGTTGTGCTTGGCCGCAAGGGCGGCACGTCGATGCTTGATCTCGGTTCCACGTCTGTGGGAACGGAGGTGGCACAATGACCCGATTGAGTGCGATTGCGGTGGCTTTGATGCTGCTGCCGGTTGCTGGTGCCGCGCAAGAACAAGGGTTGCCCGCGCTTACCTTGTCGGGTGGCGAGGACGGCACTACCTATTCCCTTTCGCTGCAAATTCTGGCGCTGATGACGATCCTGACGGTTTTGCCGTCGATTGTTCTGGGGATGAGTGCCTTTACCCGCATCATTATCGTCCTGTCCATCCTGCGCCAGGCCCTTGGAACGCAGCAAACCCCGCCCAATCAGGTCTTGGTGGCCATCGCGCTCTTTCTGTCCCTGTTCGTGATGCAGCCGGTCCTGACACAAATATATGACACTTCGGTGTCGCCCTATCTGGATGGTGAACTGGCACCGGAAGAAGCGGTTGCCGGTGCGTGGGGTGATTTGTCTGCCTTCATGCTGGCCAATACCCGGCAGAATGATCTGCTGATGTTCACCGAATTATCCGGCAATGGCCCGTATGATGACACCGCCGATGTGCCCGTTTCGGTTCTGCTTCCTGCGTTCATCACGTCTGAGCTGAAGACCGCGTTCCAGATCGGATTTCTGTTGTTCCTGCCGTTTCTTGTGATCGACATGGTAATTGCGTCGATCCTGATGGCGTTGGGGATGATGATGCTGTCGCCGATGATTGTCTCGCTGCCGTTCAAGCTGTTGCTTTTTGTGCTTGTGGATGGCTGGGCGTTGACCATGGGGTCGCTGGCCAGCAGCTTCTTTGGGGGTGTGTGATGGACTTTGATGCCAATGTGGAACACCTCCAGATCGCGTATTGGAATATCTTGCTGACAGCCGGTCCGTCGCTGTTGGTGGCGTTGGCGGTTGGTTTGGTCATCGGTATCCTTCAGGCGGCCACGTCAATCAACGAAGCGACACTGAGCTTTGTGCCAAAGCTGGCGATTGTCCTTCTGACCATGGCGTTGGTGTCCGGGTTTATGCTGACCCAGCTTGTTCAGCATTTCGAATTGGTCTTTGAGACCATCGCGACGATGCGTTGACATGCTGCCCGAGCTTGCCCCGTCCGCGTCCGGTATCCCGGGCCTGGAATTGACAGAACTGACAGGCTTTGCCTTGCAGTTCTTGTTTTCCATGTTGCGGATTGGGGGATTTGTTCTGTCGGCCCCATTGTTCGCGGCGCGGTTCATCCCTCTGCCGGTGCGCATCATCATTTCGGTGATGCTGGCGGTGCCGGTTGTGCTGACCGTCCCGATGCCGTCACCAGACAGTTTGTCCGGAATGGGGGCAGTGCCAATGGTGTTGTCAGAGCTTGCCATCGGGCTGTCGGCGGGAGTGTTGATGCAAGTCCTGTTCGCGGCGGCGATCATCGCAGGCGATAGGATCGCGAATACCGCTGGTCTTGGGCTTGCCGCGCAGGTCGATCCTTCGACAGGCTCACAATCGCCGGTGATCGGTCAGTTTTTCCTTCTCTTCCTGCTGGTGATTTTTGTGGTCGAGGACGGTCATCTCGCAGCGATTGGCATTCTGATTGAAAGCTACAGGGTGATCCCGGCCGGGGGAGGGCTGTCGCCGCAGGCGCTGACAGGAACCATTCTTGAATCGGCAGGCGTGATGTTCTCCACCTCGGCCAGCCTGATGATGCCTGTGGTGGCGGTCTTGTTGCTTATCAATGGGGTGATCGGTGCGATTACACGGTCGGCACCGCAGCTCAATATCTTTGCGTTTGGATTTCCTTTAACGATGACGGCCACGATTATTCTGCTCTTCCTGACAGTGCCGGTGATCGCCTCTGCGTTGTCTGATCTGGTGGCACACTCTTTGCATACCCTGTTTGAGATGTTGGAGCAGGCAGGACCAGATGGCAGAAGGTGACGACGGCCAGGAAAAGACAGAAGAGCCGACCCCCAAGAAACGCGAAGACGCGCGCAAGGAAGGGCAGGTTGTCACCTCGCAAGAGGTGTTTGTCTTTACGACCTTCGGGTTCGGGCTGATCCTGTTGTTTGCGGGTGCGATGTTTCTTCCGCATGTCGTCGGGCTGTGGGCGCACGGGTTCCGCTTCGATCGCCAGTCAATGGGCGAGGCGTTGTTGATTGAACGGAGCTTTGATCTGTTTGAATGGTTGTTCATCACCGGGCTTGCCGTTGGCATCCCGATCATGGTCGTGATTCTGATCAGTCAGGCCGCGATGGGCGGGATCAACTTTTCGATGAAGGCGGCATCGTTCAAACCGAACAAGATCAATCCGTTGGAAGGGATCAAGCGGATGGTTTCGGCGCAGGCGGGCATGAATCTGGTCAAATCCGTTCTCAAGGTCGTATTGCTTCTGGGGGCGGGGCTGGTGATGCTTTGGCCATTGATGCCAATGCTGACCAGCGCTGCGACGCTGACCTCCGGCGACGGTATCGCGCTGCTTGGGCACGCGTCCAAACAGGTGTTTTCGGGGATTCTGGTTGGCTTGCTGGTGATTGCTGCCATCGACTTTGGATTTCAACTTCATTCCCACACCAAGCAGCTGCGCATGTCCCGTCAAGAGATCAAAGACGAGATGAAGGAATCCGAAGGGTCGCCGGAAGTCAAAGGCCAGATCAGGCGACGCCAGATGGAAGCTTCGCGGCGCGCTGCTGAGCGCAAGGCGCTTGATGATGTGCCCACGGCCAATGCGATTATCACCAACCCGACCCATTTCGCTGTGGCGCTGCGCTATGACCCCGAAGAAAACGATGCGCCGATTATCGTTGCCATGGGGCGCGGTCCGATGGCCAAGAATGTGATAAAACGCGGCAAGAAGGCCGGGGTCATCATCCTGAACGTGCCGCCGTTGGCGCGAGCCCTGTTTTATACGGGTGAGATTGGTCAGCGTATCTCTGAACAACTGTTTATCGCGGTTGCGGCCATCCTTGCCCACGTATGGCGCCTGGAACAAGGCCAACCCGACCCATTCCCCGACATCGACGTTCCCAAAGACGTGGCCTTTGACGCGTATGGCCGTAAATTGTACAAGGAAAGACAGACATGACCCATAAATCTCCAGTTACCTCTGGTGCGATCATTTCAAGTTTTTGTTTTGGTGGCGTTGGCCTTTGGCTCTTGTCTGAGGCAGGCCAAGCCGATCCGGGCAAGGCCATCGTTATTTATGTATGTGCTGTTGCTTGTCTCGCCGGCGCTTTCCGGATTCCGATATCCAGTGCGTTGAGCCGTCTCAAAGGGGAATGATCGTCGCCGTTGCGCGGTATCTAAAGATGATCCCAAATATCCTTAATATCATCACTACCGCTTTCGTGGACTTGCGAAGGCTGGAGGAAAAACCGATGATGCACAAAAGTGTGTGGGCCTATTTCCAATCGTAGAGGCTACATCGTCCGAGGATATGCGTGCAGCTTTGTTGTGGCTGCGGGTGTCAGACGTGACCTAGAAATGATACAATACCTTACGCGGGTGCGCCCCGGACAGGTAAAGACAAGGCAGAATAGACAGTGAAACTTCTTATCGCGGATGATCATAAACTGCTTGCAGAAGCGGTTGGCTCCATGCTTGCGGCGCAGGGTGGTTTCGATGTGACGACGGTGGAAAACTACCATCAGGCGGCGGCTGAGCTCGATAAAGACCCTGATATTGATATTGTGCTTCTTGATCTCAAGATGCCGGGTATGGTCGGCCTTGAGAGCGTGAAATCCATCGTGGACAAGGCAAAGACCGGTAAGGTCGTGCTCTTCACTGGTATGGTTGATCGCCACTTTCTCAACAGCTCGCTTGAATTCGGCGTCAAGGGCTTGATTCCCAAGACGATGCCTCTGCAATCGCTGAGCAGTGTGATTCAGCTTATCATGTCTGGCCAAGTGTTTGTGCCGATGAACGATGTGGTCAGCAACAACGAAGCCCAGGGCGGCACCGGCGCGGATCTGAACGAAAAGGAACTGTTCGTTCTCAGACTGGCGGCGGACGGGATGACCAACAAGGAAATCGCCCGCGACATGAGCTGCACCGAAGTGACGGTCAAGATGCGCATGCGCTCGATCTGCAAGAAACTGGGGGCCCGCAACCGCGCCCATGCAGCAATGATCAGCCGGGAGCTTTCCATCCTGTGATGGGCGGCTTCCCGCGCGTCCTCTTTTGAATTGATGAATCCTGCGCCCTGCCCCCACGGCAGGGCGCAAAGCGTTTTACCCCAGAGCGCATGGCGTTCCGGGGTTTGTCGATTGGGGCCGTGGGGTCGATGATCTCTAGGGTCAGGACTCATAGCCAGTAAATGACGAGTGCAGCAAGCGCGATGGCTGATAGGAACACTTTCGGACACCTGTCGTATCGTGTCGCCACACGCCGCCAATCCTTCAGCCTGCCGAACATGA
>JAUIAS010000024.1 GCA_030425395.1 Alphaproteobacteria bacterium | reverse complement strand
CTATTTTTTGGTAAATGGTGCCCGGGGGCGGAATCGAACCACCGACACGAGGATTTTCAATCCACTGCTCTACCCCTGAGCTACCCGGGCACGGGTGAACGTCTTGCGTTCGGGTTGCGGTCTTCTAGGTGAGGTGAAGGGCGGTGTCCAGAGGGATTTTGCACAGTTTCGTGGAGTTTTGTTGCCGTCATGTCGGTTGCGGTGCAAAGGCGCGTTTGTCTGGGTCTCATATGGCGCAATTGGGCCGACTGGCGGCGCATACGCCAGCACGCCGGGCCTCCGCGGCTGACTGGCCGGGGCGCGGTGGCGATGTTGATCTGAGACCCGGTATTGCCGCCCTAACGGCGTCAGAACGGACCCCTACAGGGTGCGGGCCTCAAACCCAATGTCATCAAGAGTGTTCAGAACATCTGTTTGTGAATGTTCGCCATCAATGCGAACGGTTCTCTCGGTGATGTCGATGGATATCTGGTCCCTTGAGATGGTCTGGCTCAGTGCGGTTTCGATGGATGTTTTGCAGTGGTTACAGCTGATATCGGGAACGTGGTAGATGGTCATGGGATTCTCCTGAATTTGGCTCTGTATCAGCCTTCCCGTTGCGGGAAGGTCAATAGATATCTGGCCGCCCCTTGACCTTCCCGTAACAGGAAGCCTTATGTGCGGGATGCGGCGATCAAAGGCACAAGCATGACCGGTAAATCAGAACTCAGTTTTCAAATCGAGGGGATGACCTGCGCGTCCTGCGTGGCGCGTGTTGAACGCATTCTGGGCAGGCAAGATGGGGTGGACAGCGTATCGGTCAATCTGGCGACGGAAACCGCTCGTATCGTATCGGATGGTCCTGACATTGCCGGCCTGCGCGGAGCACTGGACAAGGCCGGTTTCCCGGCCCGGACGGAAACTGTCAGATTGACGGTGGGCGGGATGACCTGTGCATCCTGTGTCGCGCGGGTTGAGAATCTGTTGACCAATCAGACGGGTGTTTTGTCGGCGCGCGTTAACCTTGCCAGCGAAGAGGCGGATTTGCAGGTGTTTGCGGGAAGCGGGGCCACAGATGCCGCGATTAATGCCTTGGCTGCGGCTGGATATGCGGCGCGGCGCACCTCACCAGCGGACGATCCTGCCGCCCGCCGGGCGGCCGAGGGCGCAGAACTAAAGCGTTTGTTCGTGACAGCGTTGGTTCTGACGTTGCCGGTATTTCTTCTTGAAATGGGGGGGCACGTTTTTCCCGCGTTTCATCATTGGGTGGCGCAGACCATCGGGATGCAGACCAGCCGGCTGATCCAGTTTGCCCTGACCACGCTGGTTCTGATCGGACCGGGGAGAGTGTTTTTCACACGCGGTGTTCCGGCTTTGCTGCATGGGGCACCGGACATGAATTCCTTGGTGGCTTTGGGCACATTTTCCGCCTGGGGTTATTCCGTCGTGGCGACATTTGCGCCTTGGCTTCTGCCCCAAAAGGCGAATGCCGTGTATTTCGAAGCCGCCGCCGTCATTGTGACGTTGATCCTGATGGGGCGCATGTTCGAGGCCCGCGCCAAAGGTCAGACCGGTGCGGCGATTGCGCGACTGGTTGGGCTCAGCCCGCGCATGGCACGGGTTGAACGGGGGGATGAGATCGTGGACGTGCCGGTCGGTGACGTACAGGTGGGGGACCACTTGCATATCCGCCCCGGCGAACGGATCGCGGTGGATGGTGTCGTTGTGTCGGGCCGATCCAACGTGGATGAAAGCATGCTGACCGGAGAACCTCTTGCCGTTATCAAACAGGCGGGTGATCCGTTGGTCGGCGGGACGGTGAACGGCACCGGTGCGTTGGTGCTTGGCGCGCAAAAGGTTGGGGCGGATACGGTGTTGGCCCAGATCATTCGCATGGTCGAACAGGCGCAGTCCGCGCGCCTGCCGATCCAGGACCTGGTCAATCGGATCACTGGATGGTTCGTCCCTATGATCCTGATAGTTTCCTTTGCCACGCTGGTGGTCTGGTTAATCCTTGGCCCGGATCCGGCTTTGACCCACGCAATGGTCGCGGCGGTTTCGGTGCTGATTATTGCCTGCCCTTGCGCAATGGGTTTGGCCACGCCGACCTCAATCATGGTGGGCACCGGGCGGGCGGCCGAACTGGGCGTATTGTTCCGGCAAGGGGACGCACTGCAAAAGCTGGCGGATTGCCGGGTGGTGGCGTTTGACAAGACCGGCACACTGACTGAAGGGCGGCCGCAGCTGACCTTGTTTGAAACGGTAGGCGGCGTAGACAGGAACGATGCTCTGGCCAAGGTCGCAGCGGTCGAGGCAAAATCAGAGCATCCGATTGCCCATGCGATCACGGAGGCGGCTCAGCACGCGGGTTTGCACCTGCAACAGGTCGATGCGTTTGAGGCGATAGCCGGGTATGGACTGGTCGCCACCGTCGGAACACAGCGTTTGATGATCGGTGCCGCACGCCTGATGAAGCGCGAGGGTATTGATACTTCTCCGTTGGCCGCAGATGCGGAACGGGCGGCACAGTCTGGCCAGACGCCGCTGTTCCTTGCAATTGATAACCAATTGGCCGCGGTTATTGCTGTGTCCGATCCGCCCCGGCCCGAAGCCCGGCGCGCGATTGCAACGCTGCAGGAACGCGGGTTGCGGGTGGCGATGATCACAGGAGATGCGCGCATCACTGCCGAGGCCATCGCCCGCGATCTCGGGATTGCTGACGTCGTCGCCGAGGTTTTGCCCGAGGGCAAGGTCGCCGCTCTGGATGCACTTCGTGATGCGTATGGTCCGCTGGCCTTTGTCGGTGATGGGATCAATGACGCGCCAGCCTTGGCCCATGCCGATGTCGGGCTGGCCATCGGCACGGGAACCGATGTTGCCATCGAAAGCGCGGATGTGGTGCTGATGTCGGGCGATCCCGGCGGCGTTGCCCGTGCCGTGGAGATCAGTCGCGCGACGCTGCGCAATATTCGCGAAAATCTGGTTTGGGCTTTTGGATACAACATCCTACTGGTTCCGGTGGCGGCAGGGGTTTTGTATCCGATCAACGGAATGCTCTTGTCACCAGCAATCGCGGCGGGGGCGATGGCGGTGTCTTCGGTCCTTGTTGTCAGCAATGCGCTTCGATTGCGTTGGGCCGGGTCCGGTCCTCGGCGCGGCACGCGCGCGTCAAACACGGCTCATCGCACCGCACACGCGGCAGAATGACAGGAGACACAAGATGAACATCGGAGAAGTGGCCGATCGGGCGGGCATGCCTGCCAAGACCATTCGGTATTACGAAGAGATCGGCCTGATCACCCCGGCCCGAGATACCAACGGATACCGGGCCTTCCGCGAAAGAGATATGCACAAGTTGATCTTTCTCGGGCGTGCACGGGCCCTCGGGTTCACGATTGAAGACTGTCGCAACTTGCTTGCCCTCTGGGAAGATCAGGACCGCGCCAGCAGTGATGTAAAGGTGATCGCCAAGGAACATCTTGCCAAGGTCGAAGCCAAAATCAGCGATCTCAAGGCGATGCGGGACACGCTGCGGGGGCTGGTGCGGTCTTGCGCTGGTGACAATCGGCCCGATTGCCCAATTCTCGCAGGGTTGGCCGGGCAGGGCGGTGACAGGCGATCAGGTTGACCTGAAGATTATGTTGGCATGGCCACTGACAATTTGGGAAACACTGGTTTTACCAGATTAGCGGCTGGCCTCGGGGCCGATCTTTCGACCGTAGGGGCCGGGAACAACATGATGCGGAACTGGCGGCAGCCATTGGTTCCGCCAAGCAAGGATAATGGCATGACCATCGAATACCTCAAACGCGGCAAGACCGAAGCGGACCGTGCAGAAGATGATGCAAAGACCGCCGCCATTGTCAGTGGCACGCTCAAGGATATCGAAGCGCGCGGCGATGTGGCTGTCCGTGAACTGGCCAACAAATTCGATGGCTATGATCGCGAAAGCTATCGGCTGAGTGCCGATGAAATCGAAGCCATAATTGCCAAGGTCAGCCCCGAGGATATGGCCGATATCAGGTTTGCGCAGGAACAAGTGCGCAATTTCGCCCAAGCCCAGCGGGATTCGATGCAGGATATCGAGGTTGAAACAATGCCCGGCGTGATCCTGGGCCACAAGAATATCCCGGTGCAATCGGTGGGGTGCTATGTGCCGGGGGGCAAGTTTCCGATGGTTGCCTCGGCCCATATGTCCGTGGCGACTGCAAGCGTGGCGGGTGTGCCCCGGATCATTGCAGCAACGCCCCCGTTCAAAGGGGAACCAAACCCGGCGGTCATTGCTGCAATGCATCTTGGTGGTGCCCATGAAATCTATGTTCTCGGTGGGATTCAGGCGGTGGGTGCCATGGCCATCGGCACCGAAACGATTGATCCGGTGCATCTCTTGGTGGGGCCGGGCAATGCCTTTGTGGCCGAAGCCAAGCGCCAGCTTTTCGGTCGCGTGGGGATCGATCTGTTTGCAGGCCCGACCGAAACCATGATCATTGCGGATGAAACCGCCGCCGATGCCGAACTCTGCGCGACCGATCTCTTGGGGCAGGCCGAACATGGCTATAACAGCCCCTGCGTCTTGCTGACCAATTCCCATAAACTGGCACGCGATACGATGGCCGAGGTGGAGCGCCTTCTCGAAATTTTGCCCACACGCGAAACAGCTCAGGCAAGCTGGCAGGATTATGGTGAGGTCATTGTTTGCGACACCTATGAAGAGATGCTGAAAGTCGCTGACGATATTGCTTCGGAGCATGTTCAGGTCATGACCGACCGGGATGATTGGTTTCTGGAAAATATGACATGTTATGGGGCCTTGTTCCTTGGGCCGCGCACCAATGTAGCGAATGGGGACAAGGTGATCGGGACAAACCACACCCTGCCCACCAAGAAAGCGGGCCGGTATACTGGCGGTCTGTGGGTTGGCAAATTCCTCAAGACGCACAGCTACCAGAAGGTTACGACCGACGAAGCCGCCGCTCTGATTGGGGAATACGGTTCCCGGTTGTGCATGTTGGAAGGCTTCGTAGGGCACGCCGAACAATGCAACGTGCGCGTGCGCCGATACGGTGGCAAGAACATTCCCTATGGCGCGGCGGCACCGTATCGCGATGGGGGCGACTAGGCAGCCTGCATGTTGCTCGATCTTCCGACGCGCTACCGTTAATCTGGTGCCGACATGGTCCCGCGCCCTTGCATGCAACAAGACATGCATGAAAGGGCCGTTCCTTCGCCCTCTGTAGGAGACATTCGACATGACAATATTGCCCGCTTCGCCATCCTTTGATCTGACGGGCAAGCGCGCCCTTGTGGTCGGCGCGTCCTCTGGTATCGGATTGGGCTGCGCTGTTGCGCTGGCCCGGCAGGGCGCGGAAGTTACCTTGGCCGCGCGCCGATTGGCGGCCCTCTCCGATATTGCGGCGGAAATGGCGCGCGAAGGATTGGATGCGCATGTCCTTGAACTGGATGTGTCCGATCAACCGGCCACTGCCGCCGCTGTTGCTTCCAATGGCCCGTTTGACATTCTGGTCAACTCTGCCGGTCTGGCACGGCATTCTCCAGCCGTTGATACCACGCCTGAAGACTTTGACGCGGTCATGGCTGTTAACCTTCGCGGGGCCTATTTTCTCACACAGGCTGTTGCCAAGGGGTTGGTCGCTGCCGGTCGCCCGGGATCTCTGATCAATATTTCGTCCCAGATGGGGCATGTGGGCGGACCTGATCGTGCCGTCTATTGTGCGTCCAAATTCGCGGTAGAAGGGTTTTCCAAGGCGATGGCCCTTGAGTTTGGCGCGTCGGGCATTCGGGTCAATACAATCTGTCCCACATTCATTCTGACGGATCTGACCCGGCCCACCTTTGCGGACCCGCAAAAGCGAGACTGGATTATGGACAAGATCAAGCTGGACCGCCCCGGTGAGGTCGCTGATATCATGGGGGCGGTCTCCTACCTTGCGTCAGATGCTGCAAGCATGGTGACGGGCACGGCATTGATGGTCGATGGGGGATGGACGGCGGACTGAAGATCGGCACCCGTGGTCAAACGCTTGACGTTGCGCGTCGTGGGCTGCCGGTGTCCCTTGCGCTGCAACTAGCCTGATCTGTTTTGGTCAGACCTATGCGGCTGTCCTGAATGGGCCGGATGATGGAGACGATGATGAAAATCGAATTTGAAGATGGCCAACCGGTGATAGATGCGCGCGATCTGGGCGGTTTGCTCGAAATCGCTCCGGCACAGGTTCAGGCGATGATGCGCAGCGGTGAAATAACCAGCAAGTATGAAACCGGAGAAGGCGAAGACGCCGGACGGTTACGTTTGACGTTCTACCATAATGGAAGGCGTGTGCGCCTGACCTGCGGCGAGGACGGCACGGTCATCAGCACGATCCGCACGAGTTCAGGCCCAAGGTAATGTCTCATTCCACCGCACACCGAATGCGCGGATGGCAGGAGCCTGTTTCCGAGTAAGACCTTGCCTTTGTTGAAGAGCGGCTCCACCGCGCGCTGAGCGGTTTGGCTGGCTTTGTGGCCTTGCTGACGCTGCATCCTGTTGTGATCGGCGTGCCCGCTCATTGAACCGCAATGCCCCGCCCGTAAACGGCGCGGGTTGCATCGCGGTGGCAAGGATCATGATGCTCTTGAATATCGCACCCCCTCTGGCACGTGCTGATCCAGAACGGACGCAATGATCCGTGTCAGGGCGCGTCCCTCCGGAGCAATGTCGATCCTACCTTCGCGCAGCCTGACAAACGGCGCAAAGCGCTGGCTCATATCCTCAAGGTAAGGCAAAAGGCTCTGCGCAGACGGACCAAACTCGGCGCTCAATGCATCAAGATCGAGATTGAACGCGCACATGAGCATTTCTATGGCGCGGGCATGCAGCTTGTCCTGATCCGAGAGTTGCCACCCTCGCGCGCCGGGAAAGACGCCCTCGGCGATGCGCTGTTTATAGGCGGTCGTCGCCGCTGCATTCTGGACATATCCATCGGGCAGTCGAGAGATTGAGGAAGCGCCAAGCCCGATCAATGTCTGGCAGGTGTCGGAAGTGTATCCCTGAAAATTCCGGCGCAGGTGACCAGTTTCCAGCGCGACCGCAAGATCGTCGCCGGGTCGGGCAAAGTGATCTATGCCGATGGCTGTCAAACCCGCTTCGACAAAACGCTCACCAGCGCGGGTGGCCATGGTAAAGCGGGCCAGATCATCAGGCAGAGCATCCTCGGGGATCAGTTTCTGGCGTTTCGAAACCCATGGAACATGTGCATAGCCAAACAGAGCGACGCGATCCGGGGCAAAGGTCAGAACCTTGTCGATTGTGTCTTCGATCCGGGCGAGGCTCTGGTGTGGCAGGCCATATACCAGATCGGTGTTCAGCGATGTGATACCCGCGTTGCGCAGATCATCGACACAGGCCCGCGTCACCTCATAAGGTTGAAGCCGTCCGATGGCTTGCTGGACCTGAGGGTCGAAATCCTGAATCCCGATCGAGGCGCGTGTCATGCCTTCGGCGGCCAATGCGGCGATCTTGTCGGCATCTACCATGGTTGGATCGATTTCAACGGAAAATTCGAACCCGTCAGCCGTGGCGAAAACCCGGCGCACCGCCTTGGCCAGCCGGTGGATCAACGGAGCCGGCAGGATTGTCGGTGTTCCGCCCCCCCAGTGCAGCCGCCCCATGGTCAGGCCGCGGGGCAAGGTGGCGCGCAGCATTTCAAGTTCGGCCTCTAGGGTGGCGATGTAGCTTTCCACAGGCCCAAGGGTCTGAGTGCCTTGCGTGTGACAGGCACAAAACCAGCAAAGGCGTTCGCAAAACGGGATGTGGATGTAGACCGAAACCGGATCATTCGGATCCAGCCCGGCAAGAGAGCGTTGTTGAAAGTCGGCACCGATCCCGGGCGAGAAAACCGCAGCCGTCGGATAAGAGGTGTAACGCGGCACGCGCGCATCAAAGAGCCCAAGCGCCCTGAGGGTGTCTATCTGTTTCATACGTCCCATATGGGACCAGTGAAAGACGTCCTCTTTGCAGTAGATCAAATTCAGGAATTTTTTCGCAGTACGGTTTTCATATGGAATCCGGGGTGTCAGTGGCGTGATCGGGAACGGCTAGGCCGTGACTGGGGCGGCTCAGAACGAAACCGGCGGCCCCAAGCATGCAAAGCGATTGCAGGACAAGAACGAAAACAGGAACGGCCATTGCCACCGAAAGCACAAGTGCGGCGATCATCATTGAGACTGCCATTGCCTTGTGGCGTGGTGCGATTGCACCGTTAGCGCGCCAGTCCGCAATAATTGGGCCGAACGTGGGGTTGCGCAGAAGCCAATCGTGAAGGGCGGGAGAACTCTTGGCAAAGGCAAATGCTGCCAAAATGACCAGCGGTGTTGTCGGCAAAAGCGGCAACACTACCCCCAAGCCGCCAAGCGCAAGTGCCGCGCAGCCCAGAACGCGCCAACCAAGCCGCCGCAGAAAGGCCCGCTTCCGCCCGCGGTTCGACTTTGCAGGACCAAAGGTCGACGTCATTGAGGCTGCCTTTCGATTTACATTGATGAGCGCCCCTTACAGGTAGGGGCGTGAAAATGGCAGTCAATCGGCAAGGGCGGCTTGGTCGCAATCGGCACAATCAGCGTTGGGCAAGCACGATCATGATCAATAGGGGAGCGCCCTGTGCGACGCTTGTGCCGTGCGGTTTGCGTGCTATCCCCCGCCGCGTCGCCGGGTTCACGGCAATTGCGGTGCCAATCCACTGAAATGACCTGGATCATGGCGCAAGGCCGCCTTCTTCGCTCTGCTTGGAATGTCGCGGACGTGCCCGGTCTTCGGGCCCAAGGCGCGCGGACTCTGGCCTTTATTTGGAACAAAGCCACCGGCGCACCATCCAGAAACAGGAGCTGACATGATAAGAATACCGATCCTTATGCTGGCCGTCGCAATGGGCCTTTTTGTTCAGGTCAGGTTTGTATCCGCGGATGTCTACCGTGATCCGGTATTCGGATTTCAGGTCGCCGTGCCGGAAGGATGGCGCACGCAGGAACGCTCGGACGGGCAGGCCCGGATGCTGTGGATGCAAAGTCCGGATGGCAAGGCCCGCGCGCAGATTGAGGCAATACACCTTGCACGCGGCGACACACTGAACGACCTGCGCCAGTCCTTTATTGCGACAGCGTTTCCAGAAGCGTCGTTCGTGGGTGCACAACCCGAAGTCCACGCAAACTTGTCCGGAGAGGTCGCCGCGTGGACCGTCGATATTGACGGCCGGCAAATGGTCGTTGGCGGTTTCTTTGCGGTGGATGGCCCGGTCGGTTACATCCTTTGGAGCCTCACAGCCCGCGCAGACTATGACACCTACTCCGGACCCATTGACGCGGTGTTTAACACTTTTACGCCCGGCACATTGATTGGGACCTATTCAGAGGGTGCCCCGCAGGGTGATGCGGGCGGTGCACCTTCCGGGCGGGCGGGGCCGTTGGATCAATCGAATGTGCCTGCGGGTCTGGTTGCAGAAGCGCACCCTGAATTGGGGTTTGTGTTTTTGCACGATGACGCCTGGCACCCGGATCAGCCACAACGGTATTCCCTGCGTGTTGGTTTGATGGAATACCCCGCGCGGATGCGTCCATCAATCGTGATCGAGGCATTGGCCGGGGCCGCGTATCCGACGTTGCAGGCGGGTGAGGATGATCTGAAATCACAGTTGGTGACCATGCCCGCCATTCAATTTGATCAGGACGGACCACAACAGGTCCAGAACATGTCTGAACAGGGGGTCATGATGGACGGATGGTCATTCGGGGCATCTTATCTGTTGGGAGACGTGCCGTTTCGCCAGATCACGTATCTCTTCAAGCGCAAGAATCCCAGCGTCTACTACGCCATTTACGTTACCGGCCCGAAAGACATTTTGCTGCGACATCAGCCCGAGATGCTTGGGATGTTGCAAGCCATTCAGATAATTCCGTTTCGGTAACAGGGGACAAAATGCGTATCACCCGCGCGGCGTGTGGATCACTTGCGGGGTGCGTCAAGCTCGGGGCATTGGGCAAAGACCCGGCGGAACGGGCCTGTGACCTGCACCCATTCCTTTTCAAGAAGGTCGCGATCCACCGACGGGCAAACAACAATCACCGCTTCCTTCAGGAATGCTTTTGAGTCCGCTTCGGTCATGTGTCCATGGGTGATTTCTGCGGTGAACTGGCCCGCAAATCCATCCCAATGCATCGTTGATTCTGTGCCATCTTCGGCGACGATTGTGGTTACTCCTCCGGTCGGCACATTCGGGCGGTAGGTGATTATCGCGCGAACGCCGCGCTCTGCATCCATGACCTTGCGTTTCAGTGCCACCTCCATGCCTTCTGCATGGGTGACCGAGGCGCATCCCATTATCCAAGGGGTAGCAAGAACAAGAATGAGCGCTGATTTGAAAATAGATACGGTCATGAGGCCCTCTTCAGCTTGTGGACGATAGCCGACCCGGCCAAGCCTGTCCAAGGCGCGGACCCCGCAACAGGGATTGACCGCACTTTTGATATTCTCGGGCCCTTTTCGGCAAAAGCCGGAGCGCGCTTGCTCAGTGCGTTTCGGATTTTCACAAACGGTGAAAATCTCCTGCGTCGTTTTACCTTGAAGTGCGCGACGGTTCACGCAGTGTAGCCGGAGGGTTTCGAACTGCTGCAGCGCCCGCGTGTTGCACATCCGCCAAGATCGTTTTTAAACCAGCTCAGAGGTCATCATGCTCACCATCCACCACCTGAACAACTCCAGATCACAACGCGTTCTTTGGCTGTTGGAGGAACTTGAGCTGCCATACAAACTGGAGCGCCACCAGCGTGATGCCGTGACCAACCTCGCGCCGCCTTCGTTGCTGGCCCTGCATCCGTTGGGAAAATCCCCGATGATCGAAGCCGATGGCCGCATGATCACCGAAAGCGGCGCGATTGTTGAATATCTTTGCGCAAGGCACGCCCCGCATATGGTGCCCGCCAGCGATACGGACGCGTATATCTCTCATCTGGAACTCATGCATTTCGCAGAAGGCTCTGCGATGACGCCTATCCTGCTCAAGCTATACGTCAGCAAGCTGGGAGAGGCAGGCGCGCCGTTGGGGCCACGAATAGCCCAGCAACTGGAAAGCCACTTTGCCTATATGGAGCAACAGCTCCGTCCTTCGGGCCATTTCATTCTCGACGATCTGTCGGCGGCAGACATCATGCTGAGTTTCCCAGCCGAAATCGCGGTGCATCAGGGCAAGAGCGACAATCTTCCCAAGCTCAAGGCCTTTGTGGAACGTATTCAGGCCAGACCCGCCTATCGCCGGGCCCTTGAAAAAGGTGGCGATTACGCCTTTGCCTGAGAAAGCTGCCGCTGTTTGTTAGCGGTGCCTGTGCGAACCAATTCCCGCGACGCCATAGTAATTACCGCGCAAGCGAGGCGTCGCGCGGTATTTTTCGGTGGGCGGGCCGGTTCATAGGGACGCTTCGTAGATTTTATACGCATCTTGCTGCGTTACCTCGCGCGGGTTGTTCACCAAGAGGCGGGTTTGGTTCATGGCGTCTGATGACAGGCGATCAAGATCCGACGGCCCAATCCCGACCTGGCGCAAGCCTTTTTCCAGACCCAAGTCGACATTCAACTGGATAAGACGTTCGATGAACTCCTGACAGATGTCATCCGTCGGTCGATTGGCGTCGATGTCCGAAAATACATGCGGCGCGAGTTCCGCATAGGCTTGTCCGCAGTAGGGCGCGTTGAAGCGCATCACCTCTGCCAAAACCAGCGCGTTTGACAGCCCGTGAGGAACGTGGAACAGGCTGCCCACGGGATAGGCCAGCGCATGAACGGCGGCAACGGGCGAATTGGCAAAGGCTTGCCCCGCGAGCATTGAGCCTAGCAGCATGTTCTGCCGCGCTGTGACATCGCTGCCATCTTGGACTGCTGTGCAGATATTTGCTCCCAGAAGATCAAGCGATTGCACCGCCAGAATTTTCGAGATCGGATTGTTGTTGGCGCTTTTTGACGTATAGGCTTCGATGGCGTGCACCATCGCGTCGACACCGGTCGCGGCCGTGATGTGCGGCGGCAATCCGATCGTGAGTGCGGCATCCAGAACCGCAACATCCGGGAGGATGATGGGCGACACGATCCCTTTCTTTTCTTCGGTGCCGGTGGTCAGGATCGACACGGCGGTGACTTCCGACCCGGTGCCGGCGGTTGTCGGGATCAGAACCAAAGGCAGACGTGAGCCTGTCGCCTGATTGACGCCATATGCCTCTTCAATCGGCTGGCTTGAATTCGCAAGAAGAGCCACGACCTTGGCCACATCCATTGAACTCCCACCCCCGAACCCCACAACGCAGGCGGCACCGTTCGCCTTGGCAATGTCGACCGCGCCAAGAACGGTCGTCGCCTTGGGGTCCGCTTCCACGTCATCAAAGACCGTCACCTCAAAGCCATGCTCTGCGATACTTTGAAGCGCCGGATCACAGAGGCCCAGCTTGCGAATGCCGGGGTCGGTGACGAACAGAACGCGGGCACCTGTCTTTGCAAAAGGCAACTCGGAAAGGATCGCGCCAAGGCGTGCGGCACCACCCCAGCTTTGACGGATCGAAGGTGTGGTGTTGAAGGTGAAATCTGTCATCTCTACGCCTCGTGTTGGGATTATGTTTTGTGGTGCGCTTCTTGAATTGTTTACCGCTGGCCGACTTTCGCACCCTTGAACAGATCGCTGAATTCTCGGGGTTGTGATCGCCAGTATTGTTTCGGGGCTTCGACCTGCGCGCCCAGTGCAGCTGCTGCGTGCCACGGCCAGCGCGGTTCATACAGCATTGCCCGCGCCATCGCGATGGCGTCCGCATCGCCATCCTGAAGGATCTGCTCTGCCTGATCGGCTTCGGTTATCAGCCCCACGGCAAGCGTTGGCAGACCCACTTCCGCCTTGATCCGTGCGGCCAGAGGCACTTGAAAGCCGGGACCTATCGGGATGTCCTGCTTGGGCGAAACGCCAGCGGTCGTAACGTGAATGGCCGCACAGCCGCGAAGTTTGAGCGCGTGCGACAGGGTGATGGTGTCCTCAAGATCCCAGCCGCCCGGCACCCAGTCCGTTGCGGACACCCGCACCCAAACCGGGACATCGTCGGGCACCGCAGCCTTGATCGCGTCAAAAACCTCAAGCGGAAACCGCATCCGGTTTTCCAGACTGCCACCATAGGCATCGTTGCGCTGATTGGCCAAAGGGGACAAGAACTGGTGCAGGAGATAGCCATGCGCTAAATGCACTTCGATCCCTTGAAATCCCAGTCGAACGGACCGTTTGGCCGCCTCTACGAAATCCGCTTTCACCCGCTCCAATCCGTCGGCATCCAGTGCGGCCGGGGCATCTTCGCCCTCGGCATGGGGTAAGGCGGATGGTGCCTCTGCTGTCCACCCTCGCGGCGTATCCAGCGAAATCTGCCCGCCGCCGTCCCAGGGTGCTTCGCTTGATGCCTTGCGTCCGGCATGAGCCAGTTGAATGGTGATGGGCATATCCGAATACTGGCGTATGGCCTTGAGAACCCGATCCAGCGCGGCTTCGTTCTCATCGGAGTAGAGCCCAAGATCATCCGGCGTGATGCGCCCTTGCGGCGACACGGCGGTTGCCTCGATGATCATCATACCCGCCCCCGACAGGGCAAGGTGCCCCAGATGGATCAGATGCCAGTCCTGCGCATTTCCGTCCACGGCTGAATACTGGCACATGGGCGCGATGATAATGCGATTGGCTATCGGCAATTGTCCAATGGTCATAGGTTGGAAGAGAAGGCTCATTTGGGTGGTCCTGTCTGCTGTTTTCGGCGCTCGCGAATCGTTTGCCGATCAACGATCCTGTTGAAAGTCGGGTTTGCGGCGTTCAAGAAAAGCGGCGATGCCTTCGCGGCCCTCGAACCCGTCTCCGGCGGCGGTGATTGATGTGAGTTCCCGGTCCATTTGGCTGGCAAAACCGGAAGCAAAACTTTCATGCAAGAGCCTGCGGGCCTGCCCCATAGCGGTCACCGCACCCGAGGAAAGCTGCGTTGCCAGCGCGGCACCTTCATCGGACAGAGCACCGGGCGCGGTCACGCGCGTTATCAGGCCGATGGCTGCTGCTTCATTTGCATCAACCCGGCGATTGGTCAGTATCATCTCTTGCGCGACCCGCATGCCCACCAGACGCGGCAATAGCCATGTCATGCCGCCATCCGGCGTGAGGCCAATGCCAAGGTAAGCCGTCGTGAACAACGCCGAAGGATCGGCCAGAACAATGTCGCCCGAGATCGCGATGCTGAGACCCGCCCCGGCGGCGGTGCCATTGACCAGCGTGATCATCGGTTTCTGCATCGTGGCAAACAGGCTCATTGCTTGGTGCAGAGTGCCGGCCAGCCGCGACAGAAACGGCGCGATCCCGTCACTGTTTGCGGAAAATGCACCGATATCGCCGCCCACGCAGAACATTTTTCCCGACCCGGTCAGCACAATGCAACGGATATCCGGATCATTGGCGCAGCGCACAGCAGCATCCAGCAGGGCATCGGCCATTGGCTGATCAAGGGCATTGCCCCTCTCGGGCCGGTTCAGTGTGATCCGGGCGATGCCATCGGTGATGTCCAGCAAAATCGGGCTGCTCATGCATAGGCCTCCGCGGCGTCGACCGCCAGTTTGACGAGCGTGGGATAATGTTCGACCCGCGCGGCCGATTGGGCCGAGGCCGCAGAGCCGCGCACAACGCGGCCTTTGATCCCGTGAAAGATCGCGGCCATGCGAAAGAAATTGAACGCAATGTAGAAGTCATAGTCGGGCACGCCGGAGCGTCCTGTCGCCGCGCAGTATTGCGCGACGTATTCCGCCTCTGTGGGGATGTTCAGCGCCGCAGGATCGACATCCCCGAGCCCCGCGACGATCTGGGGCGGCATCCGGTACATCATCGCGTGGTAGGTGAAATCGGCGAGCGGATGGCCCAGCGTGGACAGCTCCCAATCGAGCACGGCAAGAATGCGCGGCTCGCTGGGATGAAAGATCAGGTTATCGCAGCGAAAATCCCCGTGCACGATCGAGGTTTCGTTCCCTTGGGGAATCGCGTTGGGCAGGAATTCGATCAAGCGGTCCATTCCGGGATCGCGCCCGGCATCCGTGTCCGCCAGATAACTGCGTGTCCAGCGGCTGATCTGTCGCTCAAAATAATTGCCGACGCGGCCAAAATCCTCCAGCCCGACCGACGCGGGCGCGATCTGGTGCAAGCGGGCCAATGTGCTGTTCATGGCCGCGAAATAGGCCGGTCGGTCCTTTGCGGGGACGTCGGGAAGGGTCGCATCCCAGAAGATGCGGCCTTCGACGTGATCCATGATGTAGAACCAACTGCCGATGATACTCTCATCGAGGCAGAGGCCATGCACCCGTGCGACCGGAAAACCTGCGCTTCCCAGCGCGCGCAATACCCGCGCTTCGCGGTCGACTGCGTGTGCGCCCTTGGCCAGCAGGCCGGGGGGTTTGCGTCGCAACACATAGGTTTTTCCGGGTGTGACCAGCTGGTAGGTTGGATTTGACTGGCCACCACGGAACTCATAGACCTCCAGCGGCCCGGCGAAATCTTCCACATGCTCGCGCATCCAGCGCCCCAGGGCCTCTAGGTCGAGACGAAAGCCCTCGCGCACAGGCATCACGCCTAGATTTTCTGCGGCGTGGCTCACCCGGCGTTCTCCGCCTTCCAGTCGCGCTTGATCTTCTTTGCAAGGCTCCATTTGTGCACCTCGGTCGGGCCATCATAGATACGGAAGGCACGAATTTCCCGGAACACCTGTTCGACAATCGTGTCGGCAGTGACGCCCTGACCGCCCATGCATTGCACGCAGCGATCCGCGACGCGCATCAATGCTTCGGACACCGCAACCTTGGTCATGGAGCTTTCAACGCCGCCTTGAGCACCGCTGTCGAGAACATCCGCGCACCAATAGATCATCAGTTCGGCCTGTTTCAGATCAATCAGGTTTTCAGCGAGCATGAAGCCGACGCCCTCGTGATCGACCAGAGGCTTGCCAAAGGCCATGCGCCGGTTGGCGTAATCGCTGGCGATCTCATGCGCGCGCACGCAGGCACCCAGCCAGCGCATGCAATGGCTAAGGCGGGCAGGGGCAAGACGGACCTGAGCATACTTGAACCCTTGGCCGGATGCGCCCAGCATCTGATCCGCAGGCACACGCAGATTGTCTATGTTGATGACTGCATGACCGCCGGGCATGGAACTGTCGATGGTGTCGAGAACCCGTTCGATCCGGATGGCGGGATCAGGCAGATCCACAAGAAACATGCAGGCCCCGTCATCAGACTTGGCCATGATGATCCCCATGCCGGCACCGTCTGCCCCGGTTATATAGGTTTTACGCCCGTTGATGACCCAATGATTGCCGTCCATCCGACAGGTGGTCATCATCATTGATGGGTCTGATCCGGCTCCGCCCTCTTCGGCGGGTTCCGTCATAAAGAAGGCCGTTCGCATGCTGCCGTCGATCATGCGCGGCAGAAAGCGCTCTTTGAGTTCGGGCGAGGCGACCTTGCCCAGCAGGAACATGTTTCCTTCGTCGGGCGCGCAGGTATGACAGGCAAGTGGGCCAAGTGGTGACAGGCCAGAGCGGATCAATACTGCAGCGGTCTCGCGTTGGGTCAGGTGCGCGCCGTCCTCCAGAATATGCGGGGTCATTACACCCGCGCTTCGGGCCAGCGCCTTCATCTCATCGCCGAGTTCATCGGACGGCCCATGCGCCCCGCAGCGCGGATCGCCTTCATAGGGCACGATCTTCTCACGCACAAAGGTTTCGACGTTGTCTGCGATTTCAAGCGCGCGCTCCGAGATGCCGCTGCGTTCCAGATGAGGGTTCATGCGTGAAGAGTCCTTATTTGAGTGGGCGGGGCTGGATCAGAGGGCATCAAACCCAAGTTCCTGCTTGATCTGTCGTTTCATGATCTTGCCATTGGCATTTCGCGGCAAAAGCCTGTCGCGCAATGTGTAGCTTTCCGGACACTGGTAGTCGGCAAGCTGCGTCGCGCAGTGGGCTTTGATTGTGTCCTCGTCCGCTTCACCGGGCTTAACGGAAAGAACCGCATGCACCCGTTCACCGAGGATCGGGCAGGGCTTGGCGACCACTGCGGCTTCGATCACGCCAGCAACGGCGGTCAGCACGCTTTCGACTTCGGCGGTGAAAATCTTGTGCCCACCACGGTTCACCATGTCCTTCTTGCGATCAAGAACATGAACATAACCGTCGGCGTCGATCTTGCCGATATCGCCGGACTTCCAGAATCCGGCGGTGAATTCGCGCGCGTCAGCTTCCGGGTTGCGCCAGTATCCCGGCACGACCATCGCGCCGCGTATCCACAGTTCTCCGGTTTCGCCGGGCGGCACTTCCTGGCCCGCGTCATTCATGACGCAGATTTCGGCTCCCGGCACGGGGCGACCCACTGACAACCGGCGGGACGCCGTCTGGTCTGCTGGCATGATCGTCGCCGGAGAGGTGGTTTCGGTGGCACCATAGGCATTCATCAGGCCAAGGTTGGGCAGTGCGGTGGCGAGCCGTTCAATCGTGGCAGCGGGCATGGGAGCACCGCCATATCCGCCTATTCGCCAGTCCGAAAGCTCAAAATCGCTTAGGTCGGCTTGATGCAGGCACAGATTATACATCGCCGGGACCATCAGAGAATAGGTCATCCGGTTTGTTGCCGCTGCTTCCAGAAACTTGGTGGCCTTGAATTCCCGCAACACCACGATCGTGCCGGCGCAGCGGATCAACGTGTGGATTCCCGCAACCAGCCCTGTAACGTGGGTCATAGGCACAACGACGATCGTGGTATCTGTTGGACCAAGCCCCATGGCTTGCACGAAATTGGTCGCGGAATGCACGATCCCCAACCCGGTGAGCGTCGCCCCCTTGGGCACGCCCGTCGTACCGGATGTGTAGAGGATGGTGGCTACGGCGTCTTCTTCAATGTCTGCCGGGAGAACGGACGCGGCGGACGTTCGGAGCGTCTCGTAGTCACGGAAGCCTTGGGTGGGGCCAATGGCAAACCGCGCGATCAGATCGGGGGTATCCTCGGCAGGCGGAGCGAGGTCATGAAATTCGGCCTCGATCACCAAAACCTTCGCACCCGAGTTTTGCAAAGCATGGCGTATGCCCGGCATCTGGTCGCGCGTGTTAAGCGGCACGGTGACAGCACCGAGACAGGCAGCAGCATAGGTCAGCACAACAAAGGGCACGCCATTGCCCAACAACATCGCGATCCGGTCACCTGACCCGACGCCGCTTGCAGACAGACCGGCGGCGACTTTTTTGACCTCGGCGTCAAGCGCGGCGTAGGTCATAGTGACGTCATCGCAAATCAACGCGATACCTTCGGCATTGCGCGACACCGCATCAGTCAAAAGGGTATATACGTTGCTTGGACGTATCGCATGACACGCAACAACGCGGTCACCGTAATGCAGTTCGCGACGCATCATGGCTCTTGTCCCATATCCGCCAGTTTGCCCGCAACACCCGCGATCGGGGCGTCCAGTGACAGCCCGGCCAATTCGTAGCCTCGTTTGAAGTCGTCGATATGTCGGTGCATCCAGTCGCGCGCGCTGGCGGGGTCACGGTTGCGGATCGCTTCGATTATCTTGGCATGGGCGACCACTTGGCGCGGCATCGCCTGCGGGAGTTTCGGAATGAGCACGTCGAAACCGCTGTAGAGCAGGAAACCGATGGGTTCGCGGGCCAGTTGCAGGACGCGGTTCTTGCTGGCTGCGGCGATGCTGGAATGAAACGCTGTATCGAGTTCGATCGTCGCTTTGCTGTCTCCTTCTGCTGCGACCAAGGCGGCATGGATTTTGTCCAAGGCCGCCAAGTCGTCGGCCTCGGCATGGGTTGCGGCCAGTTCCGCGGCAAGCGGTTCTGTTGCTACCGCAACGCTCCACAACTCGTTAAAGCTGACCTCAAGCATCCCCAACGCACGACTTTGGCGCGAAGAAAGCTCTGCCATGCGAGGGATGCTCACCACCATCTTGCGCGGTGAAATCCGGCGCACGAAGCCTTCGGACTCCAACCGCCTTATGCCCTCCCGAACGGTCGAGCGGTTGATGGCAAACATGGTTGCCATTTCAACCTCACCCGGAAGCTGATCGCCCGGTTTCAGCGATCCAGAAAGGATCTGGGCTTCGATCTCCTTGGAGACCTGTTCATAGGCGTGTTGGACACGCAGTGGTTTTCCCTTGAGCGCCATGTCGCTCCCGATCAAGCTTGTTCCGTTAGGGTCGGGTCGATCACATTGACTTTGATGATCTCTCCACGCTCGATAACGCATTCGCGTTGTAAAAGGTCAACCGAATGGCTGAGTTCAGATTGCGCGATAAGTACTGACAGGCCCTCACCTTTGAGAGAGGTTATGACATCGGAAATACGCATGGCGAGTGCCGGGGCCACCCCTTCAAAGGGTTCGTCCAGCAACAAGAGCTGAGTGCCCGCAATGAGGGCGCGGCCCAATGCAACCATCTTTTGCTGGCCACCCGACAGCAGCAGCGCCTTGCGCGAAGACATCTGGGTCAGTTCGGGCATCAGATCATAGACAAACGCCAATCCTTTGGGCCCGTCGATCGCGTCGTTTACCCATGCGGGCAGCAACATGTTTTCTTCAACGGTGAGGTCCGGGATCAATCGACGATCCTCGGGCATATAGCCAAAGCCCAACCGCGCGCGGTCCCTTGGCTCCATGGCGGAGATATCCTCGCCCTGCCAACTGACCTTGCCGCCGCCAAGTTTGGCAAGACCGGTGATGGTGCGTATGACGGTGGTTTTCCCGGCCCCGTTACGCCCCACCAGACCCATGCGTTCGCCTTGTTCGACCACCAGACTGACACTTCGCAGGATAGGGGCCGCCTGAATGGAAACCCCGACGTTTTCGAGTTTCAGCGTCATGCCGGTCCTCCCGTCACATAGCGTTGCACTTCGGGATCGGACAGAACCTCGTCAGGCGCGTCATCCGCGATGATTTGGCCATCATAAAAGGCCAGCACCCGTTCAGAGTAACGTGTGACAATGTCCATGTCGTGTTCCACAAATATTACGGTGACGCCCTCAGCCTTGAGCGCGTTTATCACCAGATCCATGATCGGGAATTTTTCATCGGCCGCCACGCCCGAGGTTGGTTCGTCCAGAAGCATGATTTGCGTTTCACCGGCCATGGCCATGGCGATATCCAGCAGCTTTTTGACGCCACCTGACAGTTCGGGGATGAGCCGGTTGCGGTGTTCGGCGATGTTGAACCGTTCCAGCGTCGCAATCGCACGTTCGCGCGCGCTCTTGTCATGAGCGGGGCGCAGAAAGGACGGCTTTGTCGTGCCGTGGATCGCACCGGCAACCAACATGTTTTCCTCGACAGTCAGCTCATTGCAAAGTTGTGCAATCTGGAAAGAACGGTGAATGCCGAGCCGGGTGATTTGACGCGGAGCCAGACCGGCGATGTTCTGGCCTCCAAAGTTGATCACCCCAGAGTCGGGCTTGATGTAGCCCGTAACCATGTTGACAAAGGTTGTCTTGCCCGCGCCGTTGGTCCCAATGAGCGAATAAACTGCGCCTTTCGGGACCGACACCGAGATGTCCTTGGCCGCTGTGACCGCACCAAAGGATTTCTGGACGTCCCTGACTTCTAGAAGGCCGGTGCTCATGTGTCCGTCTCCTTGCTGCGTTTGATGAGGGAGCCGAGCCCGCCGGGCAGGGCAACGATGACGATCAGGAGGAAGATGCCAAGCGCCAATTGCCAAGTATTTGGGAAGTAGAGGTTCGAAAACGAACGCACCAGTTCCAGTATAATCGCGGCGACAAAGACTGCGGGGACTGACAGATAGCCCGCCAGAATGGCGACAAAGACAAATTCACCCGACGTTGTCCAGAAGGCAAATTCCGGATCCACATGGCCGAGTGCCAGAACCGCAATCGTCCCGCCGATGCCGCCCAAGAGCGCGCCGAAGACATAGTTGTATGTCATTACGTGGCGCACGGACGCACCGAGGTATTCGACACGCAATTCATTGTCGCGCATGGCCAGCGTGATCAGACCTTGTTCGCTGTCAAAGTAGATCCGCATCAGTGCGCCCGCGATTACGACAATCGCCACCACGTAAATGTAGAGTGCCGTTTGCAAAGGCCGCCCTTCCGGTGCCCAGCCAAGAAACGTTGGCGCGCCGATGTTCAGGCCATCGGTGCCGCCGATAAAGCTCATCTTGGACAGAGTGCCATACAGCACCATCGAAAGCGCCAGCGACAGCATCGCGAAGAAGATGCCGCGATAGCTGGAGAGAAGCGGCCCGAAGACCAACCCGACCGCCAGACAGACAGCAGCGCTGATCAACGTAAGCAGGAAGATGTCCGAAACGCCGAAGGAGTTGGCCACCAGGGTCGCGGTGTAGGCACCGAGGCAGTAATAAAGACCCTGACCAAAGGACACGACGCCGCCGCGCATCATTCCCACGATGCCGAGACAGACCAACCCCTTGGCCAGCGCCATGGCGAACAGGAACATCGCCCAATCAGGCAGGACCAAGGAACCTGCAGCGAGCAATACGAAAGCGATTATCGCAGAGACATAAACAGGTAAGTGCATCATATTTTTCTCGCCTGTGTCTTGGCAAACAGCCCCTCGGGGCGGAACATGAGAACGATGGCCATCACAAAGTAGATGATGAACAGTTCGGCTTCGGGCACCAGATGCACCGAAGCCGCGCGGCTGATGCCAACCATCAGCGCACCAATCGCGGCACCGGGAACAGAACCCAGCCCGCCGATGATGACCACTGCGAACGCGACGATGATCACATTGACGCCAAGCCCCGGCGTGACCGATATCATCGGTGCCGTGAGCGCGCCGCCGAGGGCAGCAAGAAACGCACCTGCCATAAAGGCTCCCAGATAGATGCGTTTGACATTGACACCCATCGTCTGGCTGATTTCCGCGTCATGGATCACGGCAAGAACCACCTTGCCGACCTGTGTCCGGTTCAAGGTGAGCCAGACAGCAAGACCCACAATGATTGCCGCGGCGATGACCGCAAAATCATAACCCACGTAAAACAGCGGCCCGATCTCGACATCGCCCAGCAGCGTGTAGGGTTCGTATACGAAATAGGGATTTACCCCCCAGATCAGCTTCATCACATCTTCAAGGATCAGGAAAACCGCATAGGTCACAAGGACGTTCAGCACTTCGTCACGTCCGTAGAAATACCGAAGCAAGCCCCGTTCCAGAAGCGGGCCCAACACCACGGCCACCAGAACCGCAGCAAGGATCAGCGCAAGATAGCTGCCGAACGGAAAGGCTTCGCCCCCCGCCGCAAAATAGGCCCCGACGAGTGAGGCAGAAGCATAGGCACCAATCGCGTAAAGGCTGCCGTGTGCAATGTTGAGAATGTTCAGAACGCCGAAGACAAGCGTGAGGCCAACAGAGACGATAAACAGCCAGCCAGCGTAGATCAGCCCATCAACAAGGATGGTTGCGATAAGGTCCATAGGTCAGATTTCCGCACAAAGTGATGGAAGTTTTTGGCCCGCTGCACGAACGGCAGCGGGCCGGTGGTCAACACTGTTGGGTGTTAATCACATTCGGCACCGGGGAAGCCTTGCGCAAGCCAGTCGGCGGACTTGATGCCCGCCGGCGGGTTCACACAGCGCGCGGCGTAGTATTCCACGTCAACCAACTCCATCTTGCCGGTTTCCTCGTTCCACTTTGTGGTCCCGATCGCATTGGGCTGGATCGCCTGATGGCCATCCGCCAGCATCATCTCGATACGCCCCGAAGGCGCATCCCATGACAGACCTTTCATCGCCGCGGCGAGTTCCTCGTCCGTGGGTTTCTTGCCGCCATTGTCAGCCATTGCCTTTTCCACGGCCGTCTTCAGACCCAAGAGAGCCTGCCACATGCGGAAAGGTGCCTGCACCGGGAAGGTGTCATACTCGTCCTCATAGGCCATCCACAAGGTGTCAGTCAGCTCTTTGAGTTCGCCGCCACGGGCATTCGCTGCCAGTCCGTTGACGCCACGCGCACCAAGGAAAATGCCGTCTGGCATTTTGTTGCCCAACTGCGGGATCACGTGGTCACCTGCGGCCAGCACGACCTGCGAGCGTTTATGCAACCCGCGTGCAGTCGCCTGAATAAGGAAGCCCTGAAGGTCGCCGCCCCAGTTTGACGAATGCACCAGCGCGGGCCGCTCGCGCAGCAATGCCGAGATTTCCGTGCCATACTGGCCTGCACCGAATTTCGGGAACAGCGCGGTCTTGACCTCCGCGTCGGGGTAAAGCTGCTTCATCGCGCCGGTGAAATCGGCCCAGCTGTCCTGACCCCATGCGTAATCCTGATTGAGACCGGCAAAGCTGGGCACATCGAAGTCACGGGATTTCAGGTAGCGGGCAAGGCTGACGTTGTCCATTGTCGCATGTGCTGCCGTGCGGAAGACATATTCAAAAGCGCCATCCTCGAAAACGCGTGGTGTGCCGCAGTCATAAAGGATTGTGAATGCCTTCAATTCATCGGCGACCGGCGGGACCGCCAGACAGTTGCCCGAGGAAACATATCCGACGACAGCATCAACTTCTTCACGCTGCACAAGGTTGCGGAATTCCTGAACCTGCTTGGTTGCACCACCGGCCTCGTCAATGACGACGACCTCAATGTTCATGCCGCCAAAACCCTTGGTGTCATAGGGCGCTGGCAGCTTGCCGCCTTCGTTCAGCATGTCGACCAGCAACTTGCCGCCGTTCCAGGCCGGAACGCCAAAGCTCTCTGCGGCCTGTCCCGACAGGAACGTTATTACCCCGATCTTGAACGTGTCGTCCTGAGCCGCGGCTGGTCCGGCCAACCCGCCGGCCAGTAGTGCGGCACCTAGTGCACCTGTTATGTGCTTTTTGATCATCTTCATGTTCTCCTCCCTGAAGCCATGTGTTCAGTCACACTCAACTGACCGTTCTGCCGGAATTTCAGTTCCGGACCGGTCTTGTTCGGACCCAATGTAAGCAGCGGCAGCGTTGAGCATGATTGTCGTATTGTTGGACACTGTTGAGTAACTGACGCCAAGTCAACTTAATTTTTGTGCACCTGCCATAAACAGTGAATTTTGGGTTTCTCCGGTCGTGGGGGGGGTCCAGAAACGCACAGGGCCCAGAAAGAAATCCAGAAGGTCAAATCGGCATTGGCGGCCAATTGGTTAGGCAACTTGGTGGGTGTGGGGGCGACTGCTGCAATCAGCGCGGCATCCCGGTGCGAAACTGGACTGCCAATCGCGTGCGCTTGCGGTAAAAGGATGGGACGGGCGATGACCATGACATTTAGGATCGGCCCCGGCCCACGCGATTCTATGAAAACCGGAGAATGACCAAATGCCAGGACCCTTGCATGGATTTCGGATTGTCGATCTGACAACGATGATCTCTGGCCCTCTGGCCACCATGACGCTTGCCGATCAGGGGGCGGAAGTCATCAAGATTGAACACCCGAACGGCGGCGATCACACCAGACAGGTCGCCGGTCGGCGTGGAGGCTTTGCGGCGTCATTTCTGAATAACAATCGTGGCAAGAAGTCGGTTACCCTCAACCTGAAGGATCCGCGCGGTGTCGAGGCGGCGCTGCGGCTTTGCGCGCTTGCGGATGTTTTTGTGCAGAACTTCCGCCCCGGTGTCGCCGAAAGGATCGGGTTGGGAGAGGAGGCAGTCCGCGCGGTCAGGCCGGACATCATCTATACATCAATTGCGGGCTTTGGTTTCACGGGCGAAGGGGCATCAAAACCCGTTTATGATCCGCTGATTCAGGCCTTGTCAGGTCTGGCGAGTGTTCAGGGCGGCGCGGATTCCGCCCGCCCCCGGCTGGTTCGGACGATCCTGCCCGACAAGCTGACCGCGATACAGACCGCGCAGGCAATAACCGCGGCCTTGCTGGCGCGTGCGCGGACAGGAGAAGGCAGCCACGTTCGAATCTCCATGCTCGACACGGTGTTGGCCTTTCTTTGGAGCTCTGACATGGCGGGCTACACCTTTGTCGGAGATGAATTGGAGCCTGAAAAGGGGGACAATGCGCAAAGCTTTGTCGAACTCATCTATCAGACCGCAGATGGTTGGATGGCGGTGTCCGCGCATACTGACAGCACATGGTCAGGCCTTTCCGCCGCCGTCGGTCGCCCGGAATGGTTGCAAGATGCGCGCTTTGCCACCGTTGCCGCGCGGGAAGAGAATAAGCCCGCCCGGTTGGCGTTGACACAGGAGGCGCTGCTTGAGGATACGACTGACAACTGGATCGAACGTCTGGGTGCACATGATGTGCCCTGCGCACCGGTCCTGACGCGCAACCAAGTATACGCGCACCCGCAGGTGCAGGCCAATGGGGCGGTGATCGAGGTGGAACATCCTCAGGCTGGGCGTATCCGGCAGACCCGCACACCGGCGCAATTTTCGTCCACGCCCCCCGACACCCCGCAACCCGCACACCTACTGGGGCAGGACACTCGGGCGGTTCTGGCGGAAGCAGGGTATGGCGCTGAAGAAATCTCTGACATGATCGCGCAGGGCGTTGCGACCGACACACAGGAGAGCACCCGATGATTGATCTCTATTTCTCGCCCACGCCCAACGGTTGGAAGGCCACCATCATGTTGGAGGAAACCGGGCTCGATTATCGTCCAATCCTCATGCGCCTTAGTGAAGGCGACCAGTTTACACCTGATTTTCTGGCGATCAGCCCCAATGCCAAAATGCCAGCCATCGTGGATCATTCACCCGATACGGCGTGGGGCAAGGAGCCGGTCTCAGTCTTTGAGTCGGGGGCTATCTTGCTTTATCTCGCTGACAAGACCCAGAAATTCGCGCCTCCGCAGACCGATCTGCGCGCCCGCAAGGAATTGATGGAGTGGCTTTTCTGGCAGGTCGGGAACCAGGGGCCAATGGGGGGGCAACTCAGCCATTTTCGCAACTACGCACCGCAGGACGCCCGAGATTACGGGTTCAAGCGGTATCTTGGCGAGTATGACCGAAATCTCGGCGTGCTGGAGAACCGCCTTGAAGGGCGGTCTTACATTCTGGGAGAGTATTCCATCGCCGACATGCTCGTCTTTCCTTGGGCATTCATTGCAAAACCGCTGGGTGCCTCACTTGATGCCTTTCCTCGGGTGCGCGACTGGCGTGCTCGGATCAAGGAACGTCCTGCGGTCCAGCGCGCCATTGATTTGCACAAGTCGCAACAAAACAGGGGACAGCACAGGGTCGATAACAATAAGGTTCTGTTCAACCAGTCTGCGGAAACGCTCAGGCCCCGGTCGAAAGGCGAAACCACATAATCAGGTGCAGGCACGAGGCTGATTGGTTTTCTCGCAAGGCGATGTCCAGAACCGGGCTGGCGTGCGGGAAATCGTGGCGCGACAGTCTATATGTATTTGGTCAACGGAGTGTGGGGCGATGCGACGACTGTTTCTGATACTGCTTCTCACCGCGCCGATGGCTGCGCTGGCGGGGACCGCAATGATCGAGAACTTTGAACTTCAGCCCGAAAAGAGGTGGCGGTTTTTCACCGACCGGGTCATGGGGGGTGTTTCCTCCGGTCAGGTCGCCTTTGTTCGAGATGGCGAACAGGTTTATGCGCGGATGACGGGCCGTGTCAGCACCGAGAACAATGGCGGTTTCATTCAGATCCGCATGGAACTGCCAGATGGCGCACCAGAGAACGTGACCGGCGTGCGCCTTGTTGTTCGTGGAAATGACCAACGTTATTTCGTGCACCTTCGCACCAGAGGAACGAGGTTGCCGTGGCAGTACTATCAGGCAGGTTTTGAAACCGCGGGGGACTGGACAGAGGTGCGGTTGCCGTTGGACAGCTTTGATCGGTCAGGTCGTCTATTGCGCGCAACGCCCATCGCTCACAGCATCCGGTCCGTTGCTGTGGTCGCTTTCGGTCGGGACCATGCGGCGGAAATTGATGTTCGCGAGGTCGGGTTTTACTAGGTCAGGCCGACCAAGGTGACGGGGCCATCCGGGCGCAACACTGGGGCAGGAACAATGGGGCAGGCGCCGAAGATAACGTAATTCAGGCGATTTCAGGCATGGGTGCAGGCAAGGACGCCTTTCGGGCACCGGATTTGCAAGGCTGGAAGGGATGGCCCCGAAACCGGCGGCATTCCGGTTTCGGGACAACCCTTTGATGGTCCAAGCCAAGAAGGGCGTTGCCCCAAGGCCAGAGTTGCCACTGCGGATCAGTTTTTTGAAACCAAATCCCTGGCCCGGTCGCGCAATGCGAATTTCTGGATCTTTCCGGTCGACGTTCTTGGGATGGTCGTGACGACAAACTTTCCCGGCACTTTATAGGCGGCAAGCTTTTCGCGACACCAGTGGCGCAATGCGTCTGTGTCGATGTCATGGCCCGGCTTGGCTTCGATAAAGGCACAGGGCGTTTCGCCCCATTTCTCATGGGGCATAGCGACAACCGCCGCGATTTCTATTGCAGGGTAGCTATAGAGAACTTCTTCCACTTCGATAGATGAAATGTTTTCACCACCCGAAATGATGATGTCCTTTGAACGATCCTTGAGCTGAATATAGCCATCGGGATGCACGACGCCCAGATCGCCCGAATGGAACCAGCCACCCTCAAACGCCTTTTGCGTCGCTTCAGGATTGCGGAAGTAGCCCTTCATCACGACGTTGCCCCGGAACATGACCTCGCCCATTGTTTCGCCATCACGGAGAACGGGCTGTAGCGTTTCAGGGTCGAGCACATCGAGCCCTTCAAGCGGGATGTAGCGCACGCCTTGGCGGGATTTGAGGCGCGCTTGCTCGGAGGCTGGCAAAGAGGACCAGTTTTCGTGCCAATCATTCACGACCGCAGGGCCATATGTCTCGGTCAGCCCGTAAAGATGGGTGACGTCAAAGCCCGCGGTTTTCATGTCGGCCAGCAGTTTTTCCGGCGGTGGCGCGGCGGCCGTAAAGAACTGAACCGTGTGATCGAGTTCGCGCTGCTGCACTTCGGGGGCGGAGATCATTAAGGACATGACAATCGGTGCGCCACACAGGTGGGTCACTTTCTCATCCTTGAGCGCCGCCCAGATCGGTTCGGCACGCACTTGCCGCAGGCAGACATGAGTGCCGATAATCGCCGAGAGCGTCCAGGGAAAGCACCATCCATTGCAATGAAACATAGGCAGCGTCCAGAGATAGACGGCATGTTTGCGCATGGATGTTGTCAGCGCGTTGCCTTGGGCCAGAAGATAAGCGCCTCTGTGGTGGGAAACGACGCCCTTGGGGTCGCCCGTCGTACCCGAGGTGTAGTTGATTGAGATGGCGTCCCACTCATCCTCTGGCATCAGCCATGCGAATTGCGTGTCACCGCCCGCGACAAACGCGTCATAATCCTGTCCGTCGAATGCTGCCTGTGACCCTTCAAACTCTGGGTCCTGCACCTGGATGACCAATGGGCTGACCTCGGCCAGCGCCAATGCTTCTTGCATCAAGGGCATGAATTCGGAATCGACGATCACGATTTTTGACATTGCGTGATCAAGTTGGAAGGCAATGATGGCTGCATCCAGCCGTGTGTTGATCGAATGCAAGACCCCGCCGCACATAGGAACGCCGTAATGGCATTCGAGCATTGCAGGCGTATTCGGCAACATGGCCGAAACAGTATCGCCCCGTCCAATCCCGCGCTGTGCCAGTGCCGAAGCGAGTTGCCGCGCCCGTGCATAGAAGTCGGCGTAGCTGCGGCGCAGGGGGCCGTGGATGATCGCCGTATGATCCGGAAAGACCGTGGCGGCGCGCTCCAGAAATGTGAGCGGCGTCAGCGGTTGGTGGTTTGCCGGATTGCGGTCAAGATCAGTGTTGTAGGGGTTCGAGCTCATCGGATCAGGCATCCTGCCATTGGGGCGTGCGTTTTTCGATGAAGGCACCGATACCTTCCTCTGCATCCTTGGCAAGCATATTTTCGACCATGACTTGTGACGCATAGTCATAGGCTTCGGCCAATGGCATTTCGCGCTGCGCGTAAAAAGCCCGCTTGCCTGTTGCCAGTGTCATGCTGGATTTTCCCGCGATTTTGCGGGCCAGTTGCATGGTTTCGGCTTTGAGTGCATCCAGCTTGGCGGTGAGATTGACCAGACCGATTTCGGCGGCGCGGTCAGCCGATGTCATGTCGCCGGTCAGAAGCATTTCCATCGCATGTTTGTTCGCCACGTTGCGCGACAGGGCGACCATCGGGGTGGAACAGAAAAGGCCAATGTGAACGCCGGGGGTGCTGAACTGCGCGTTTTCGGCGGCAATAGCCAAATCGCAGCTGGCCACGAGTTGGCAGCCGGCGGCCGTTGCGATGCCTGTCACCTCTGCGATGACCGGTTTGGGACAATTGACGATGCCCTGCATGACACCCGAGCATTTGGACATGACGGATGCAAAATAAGCCTTGCCGCCATCCGCATTGGCGCGTCCCTGTGTCATCTCCTTGAGGTCGTGGCCTGCGCAGAAGGCAGGCCCATTTGCCGCCAGAATGATGACGCGCACGGCCGGGTCCCGACCGGCTTCGGCGAACGCCGCACCGAGCGCGCCCAGCATCGCTTCGGACAACGCATTGCGCCGACCCACATCATTCAAAGTGAGGCGCAGAATACCCTCATCGCTGAGATCACGCTGCAGAATTTGGCTCGAAGTCATGGGGGCGCTCCTTAGCGGATGTTGATTTCCACGCTGTCCGACAGCGTGTTGGCAATAAAGCAATAGCGATGCGCACGGTCTTGCATCTGGGCCAGCTCTTCATCGCTGACTGAGAAACCCGTGTCGAAGCGAACCACCGGGTGCAGATCAATTCGCGTGACCGACATCTGGCCTTTGGGGTTCTTGCCCAGATGCGCTTCGGCATAGTCGTGATAGCTGGCCACTGGCCAGCCCGCTTTGGCCGCCAGCGCGAGGAACGTCATCATATGGCAACTTGAAAGCGCCGAAGCCAAGGCCTGTTCCGGATTGGTATTGGAAGGGTCTCCGCCCCAATCCGGCGCGGAGTCCACGGTAATGTCGTATAGCCGGTTCATTTGAACCGTATGCGCATTTGAATAGGTGCCTGTTGCAAACACGGGTTCGGCGCGCTGCCAGTGCAGCTCGATGGAGAGATCGGACATATTTGAGAACTCAGGTAAAATTGAGAAGGTGGTGCGGCGCGCGACCCTGATTGGGACACGCGCGCCGCAAATGGTTCACAAGGGCTAGGCTGCCGCGATCTGTTTCTTGGGGTCGTAGAAAGGACGTTCTACGACGGTTGCCTTTGTCGGGCCGGATTTGGTGATGACTTCCACCTCGGCGCCCAGCACTGCTGCGTCCACAGCAACCATCGCCAGTGCGATGTTCTTTTCAAGGCGCGGGGAATAGACGGCAGAGGTAACTTTTCCAACGGTCTCACCGTTTTGCTGGATCGCCCAGAACGTCGTGTTCGGACCGGTAAGCGGGTCGCAGTCGATCACGAGGCCGACTTGCTTGCGCTTGGGGCCTTCTTCCTTGATGCGGCGCAGGGCGGCCTTGCCGATGAAATCGGCTTCCATGTCAAGGTTGACCAGTCGGTCAAAGCCCAGCTCGTAGGGATTGGTGTGGATGTCTGCATCCGCGTGATAGGACAACATACCACCTTCAATGCGTCGGATTGAGGATGTGTGGCCGGGCTTCAGGCCATGGGCCATGCCTGCTGCCATGATCCGTTCCCAAAGCGCATCGCCCTTGGAGCCGTCGCGGAGATAAAGCTCATAGCCCAACTCGCTGGACCAACCGGTGCGGGACACGATGAGCGGGATGCCGTCCAGTTCGACTTCGCGCAGCCAGTAGTATTTGAGATCCATGATCTCTTCGCCAAACAGCTCTTGCATGATGGCACCCGAATTCGGCCCCTGAAGCTGGAGCGGAGAGACATCAGGCTCGCTGATCTGCACGTCCATGCCGGAGTGCACGGCGACACCTTGCGCCCACAGCAGGATGTCGCTGTCGGCCAACGAAATCCAGAAGTGGTTTTCCGCCAGACGCAGCAAGATCGGATCATTCAGAATGCCGCCATCCGCGTTTGTGATCAGGATATACTTGCATTGACCAACGGCCATTTTCGACAGGTCGCGGGGCGTCAACATCTGCACGAATTTTGCAGCATCCGGGCCGGTGATCTCGACTTGGCGCTCAACCGCGACGTCGCACAGGATTGCTTCGTTCACCAGGTTCCAGAAGTTCTGTTCCGGATCGCCGAAATCCCGAGGGATATACATATGGTTATAAACAGAAAAACCCTGCGCGCCCCAGCGAACCGTTGCATCGAAATAGGGGGATTTGCGGATTTGTGTGCCAAAACCAAAATCGTCTGTCTGTGTCATGTTTTCGCCCTTATAGCAGGTGGCCTGACCGGCCAGTACAGTGTTGGAACCTGCGGACGATTTAGTTTGAAAAGCGCGTGTAGCTTGGCCTGAATACCTGCGTCTTTTTGACCGTTCAGACCGATTTTTCGGCATGTTACAGGCCGTTCAGTCTCGCGTGGTTGGTTTGCGACCTGGGCGGCTATTTTGCGACGTTTGCAGTTAGTTTGGCGAGACTGGGCTGGCTGGTCTTGATCTGACGAGTCGCGACGTATGTCATGTAGCGTTCTATCGCGAGATCTGTGGCCAGCATCTCTTCCATCAGCGCTTGAAACGCGGCCAGGCTAGGGGTGACGGTTTTCATCACATAGTCCATGCCTCCGCCGGTCGCGATGCAATCGACCACCTCGTCGAGCCCACGAATATAGCTTTCGAAGCGATCGAATTCGACTTTGCGGTGGGACCCAAGCGAAACGGTCACAATCACTTGCGTGAAATCGACGATGCGATCCAAGGCCAATTCCGCATGGTAGCCTTTGATGTAGCCCGCCGCCTTGAGCCGGTCGAGCCTTGCCCAACAGGGTGTTGGCGACAGGTTCACAAGCTCGGCCAACCTGGTTTTGCTCAGTTGGCCGTGCTGCTGAACTGCACTCAGGATACGGATATCCGTGGCATCAAGGCCCAGCTTTTTCATTAGCGTGTTTCTTTCAACTGACGACGTGCCGGCAAGCCGAAGCATTGTGAGGCGTAAACGCTCTGATGTAGTTTCGGAGAAAATCCAAGCCACGGCATCAACTTTTTCGACCGTTTCCCCGTTTATTGCGCCAAACGGGCAAAATTGCTGATCGTGCCGGGCTGGCGATCAACTTTGTCCACAGTTGACCGTGTAAGACGCATTCGCCCCCGGAGCGCCGTTCCCCGGTCAGTATTGCCCAGCCGGTGTTCGCTTTGCTGTTATGATTTGCGAATAGATGGCTTGAGACGGTGCGCGGTAATGTTCATACCTTGTTGAAACGACAATGACGTCCCAGACAAGGAAATTGCCTTGAAACCTCTTGCGCATTCGCCCAGCTCGTACCGAGCTTGTGTATCGTCGCATTCGGGACAGTATTTGCGATTGCAGTCTGGAGCCCGGCAAGCATTTGGTTCAGGAAGAATTGGCGGCAATGCTTGGGGTTTCTCGTCAACCCATTCAGCAGGCTATGCTGCTGCTGAAAATGGACGGCTTGGTCGTCGAGAGCGGGACGCGCGGGCTCTATGTCGCACCGTTGGACCCCGTTCAGATCGGACACCATTACCAGATCAGATTGGTCTTTGATCAACTCGCGGCTCAATTGGTGGCCGAGAAAGCGGCTGGATCAAAAGCCTTTGCCGAAGATCTGCGAAGACGTGGTGACAAGATCCTGAGCGAAGGCGAAGAGGCACGCAATGTCGGGGCCGCCGAAGCGGTGAGCCAGGACGTGCGGTTTCACACCTTCCTATACGAGATGTCGGGAAACCCTTTGATTGCCCCCGCCGCAGATATGCATTGGAATTTCCTTCGCCGGGTCATGGTTGCCGTTTTGCTTCACGCGGAACGTGGGCCGATTGTCTGGTCGCAACACCGCGAAATCCTCGATCTTTTGGCGGCAGGGAAAGCCAGCGAAGGGCGCGATCTGGTTACCGGGCACATTCTGGGGGCGAAGGATGCTCTCTTTGTAGCATTGGCCCAGCGTGAGAGCGGCGCGACTCAGTCAGACCAAGCATAACGGCGATAGAAGTTGGTAACCCTCTGCAAAATAGCAGGATTTTCATTTCTATCCGCATTCTGAATTCAGAATTCAGAATGCGGATAGAAATTCTACTCCTGCACCGGTTTGGAAGGTAGCCATGCAAAACGACCGCATTCTGAACATGTCCGAGATCATCGAAGGCTTCACCCGCGTGCGGCCCAACCGGATTGCTGCCCGTGATCTGGAGAGGGAACTGACATATGCCCAGTGGAACAGCCGGGCAAATCGTCTGGCTCAGGGCTTGCTTTCCCTCGGTCTGGCCAAGGGCGACCGGGTGGCCGTTCTGGCCTGGAACTGTCTCGAATGGCTGGAAATCTACGTTGCGGCCGCGAAATGCGGTGTCATGATCGTGCCCATTAACTTCCGCCTAACCTCCGATGAGGCGCGCTTTATCCTTGCTGACTGCGGTGCCGAGACAATTATCGCACAGGAAGGATTGCATCCCATAATCGAAGCGATCCGCGCCGATCTTGGCCTTGCTTCCGGTCGGCTCATACATTTTGGCGGTGCAGTGCCTGATGGTTGGGCGTCTTATGAGGGGCTGATGGATACGGCTTTGGACGCAAAGCCCGACGTATCCCTGACACCGGATGACCCATGGACGTTGATGTATACCTCTGGCACGACTGGCCAGCCAAAGGGTGTTATTCGCAACCACCGGGGCATGGCCATGATCGCGCTGGTGACAGAGGTCGAACTCTCGATCCGGTCATCGGACAATGCACTGCTGGTCATGCCGATGTGCCATGCGAACTCGCTCAATTTTTTCTGCTCTTTTGCCTACGCCGGGGCCGAGGTCACGATCCATTCCCGCCGCAGCTTTGACGCGGCCGAAGTGCTTTCGGTGATGGGACGCTACGGCTGCAGCTTTACGTCAATGGTGCCAACTCAATACATCATGATGCTGTCTCTGCCCGAAGAACAGCGCAGGGTAGATGGTCTCGACTGTATGACCAAACTCATGATCTCCTCGGCACCTGCACGGGCCGAAACCAAGCGCGACATCATGAAGATGTTCCCGAACTCCGGTCTCTTTGAGCTCTATGGTTCGTCAGAGGCGGGATGGGTGACGATGCTGCATCCTGACGAACAATTCAGCCATCTGGGATCCGTTGGGCGCGAATGTGTTGGTTCTGGCCCCATCCGGTTGCTGGATGACGATGGCAACGAAGTGCCGGACGGAGAGCCGGGGGAATTATTTTCTCTCACGCCCTACACATTTTCTGGCTACTGGAACCTGCCTGAAAAAACCGCCGAGGCCTTTCGTGACGGCTGGTGCTCGGTCGGTGACATGGGCGTCCGCGACGACAGCGGATTCATCAGGTTGGTCGACCGCAAGAAAAACATGATCATTTCTGGAGGAGAGAACATCTATCCTTCGGAGGTCGAGTTTGTATTGGGGCGGCATGAGGCTGTTCAGGATGTCGCCGTGATTGGCGTGCCGCACGCGCTTTGGGGCGAAGCGGTGCACGCTGTCGTGGTTGTAAACCCCGGTGCGCGCGTCACTGGCGAGGATCTGATCGCATGGTCCCACGACAAGACAGCGGGATACAAGCGTCCGCGGTCAATCTCAATCATCACTGAAGCGGAAATGCCCCGCACTGCAACCGGCAAGGTGCTGCACCGTGTGCTGCGCGAAACCTTTGCCCAGAAAACCAATGCGTGAAGAGGAAAAGCCATGACCAGCAGAACCGGAGCCGATTTGATCGTGGCCACCCTCAAGGCGCGGGGTGTCGAACGGGTCTTTGCCCTGTGCGGCGGGCACATCATGCCGATCTGGATGGCGCTTGATGCGGCGGGGATCGAGATCGTCGATGTGCGCGACGAACGCGCGGCTGTCTATATGGCGCACGCTCATGCGGCGGTTGGCGGCGGGTTCGGTGTGGCTCTGGTGACCGCCGGGCCGGGGGTAACCAATGCAATGACGGGGATCGCCAATGCCCATGTCAGCCGTATGCCGGTGCTGGTGCTTTCGGGAACTCCGCCCCGACCGCAAGAAAACCGGGGCGCGCTGCAGGATATGGGCCACGTCGCGCTTGTCCAATCCATCACGCGCGTTGCCCGGACCGTGCGCCACGCGCATTCCCTGCCGCGCGAGTTGGACAACGCGATTTCGGCTGCGCTTGGCCACGGCGGTGAACCAGGACCCTGTTTTCTGGATTTCCCTGTTGATGTGCAACGCGAGCCTATTCCCGAAGTTCTATTTGGTATTGAGCAAGTCGCGGGGCGGCCTCAACCACGGGCGCGGGCGCTGGAAGAAGACCTTGACGCAGCCGCAGTCTTGCTTCGCTCGGCGCAGAAACCTGTCGTGATCTCAGGCCGTGGTGCCAACGGTGCCAGTGACGCATTGGCGCGGTTCCTGACCGTATCCGGCGCGGGATATCTTGATACGGGTGAATCCAAGGGGATCGTGCCGGACAGCCACGCGGCTCATATTGGTGCGATGCGCGGTGTGGCCATGAAGGACGCAGATCTCGTTATCACCGTGGGACGGAAGCTGGACTTCCAGCTTGCCTATGGGTCGCCTGCCGTATTCGGCGGAGCCAAGTTCCTGCGCATATCCGATGTGCCGCAAGAGCTTACGGACAACCGTCTCGGGGACGTGGCACTGATGGGGCATATCCCACAAACCCTCGACGCGCTGTCCGACCGACTGGAGGGCGATGTGATGAACCGCGACTGGACAATTGCTCTGAGAGAGCGGCATGTGCAACGCACGGCCGGTCTTGCGGACGCGCTTGCAACTGCACCCTCGGATGCGCAGGGGCGTATTCACCCCAACCGTTTGCTTGGTGAAATCCGCAAGCGGCTTGATCCGGATGCGATCGTGATCGCCGACGGGGGAGATTTTCCCAGCTTCTCCCGCATCGCGCTTTCCTCTGCGACCTATCTCGACCCCGGCCCGCTTGGGTGCATCGGGCTTGCCACGCCCTTTACGATAGGGGCGGCGAAGGCCGCGCCCGGGCGACAGGTCGTTGCCGCAACCGGGGACGGCGCATTCGGTTTCTCCGGAATGGAGATCGACACCGCTGTGCGCCACAAAGTTCCGCTCATGATCGTCGTCAGCAACAATGGCTCGTGGGCGATTGAGGTGCGCGACCAAATGGAGCGCTTCGGGAAATCTGTGGGGACAGAACTGCAGTTTGCCGATTATGCAGCGATGGCGCGGGGGTTCGGCTTGAAGGCTTGGCGCATCGAAGATGAAGATGCCATCGCTCCCGCGCTGGACGCGGCCTTTGCTGCCATGAAAGAAGGACATCCCGTCCTGATCGACGCTGTTACCTCGCCAGAGGCTGCATCTTCGGACAGCAAGACCGGACTAGCTTGGGTGCCGGACCTTCAGGCGCTTGCAGCCTGGGATGAGGCAGAGCGCTCTTGGCTATCGTCTGAGGTCAACTCTTGAACCTGCTGGAAAAGGGCTGAGTTGGTTCGCGAACTGCTTGGTCCGCAATGCCGGACCAAGCAGTTCGCGGCTTTGAAGGCTGATATTTCTGAGACTCTGGGCAGGTATGGCATTTGAGACATCCCTGATTTTGAAACACGCCAACGCGCAAACATCGTTTCGATAGGGCTTGTGCTTTTGAATGCGATGCAGCCAAGTTTTCGCCGGTTTGCGGAGGCTCCGTGCGGTCGCGGCGGCAGGGAATTCGCTGTATTTTTTGAACGCCACCAAGATTTCGTTTCGCGCTCTTTCGGTGATGCCGCCCTACATTTTTGGAGTGGCACACGCCAAACGAAACAGGGCTGCTAGTTTGAGGTCAAAAGTTCATATCCCGGCGCAGTATATGCCTTGACCAAGGTGATGGGCGCAGTTCCGATCCAGGTTGTGCGTTCGATCACGAGCAACGCGCTGCCGGTCTTGATGTCGAGGGTCGCAGCAGTGTCTTCAGTCGCAGAAATCGCATAAAATCTCAGATCGCAGCGCGTGTATGGCTTGTTCATAACCAACCATTCGTTCGCGCTTTCCCGTGACAGATCGACCTCGAGGATCCCCGGCACCGTATCCGGGCAGATCCAGCGATCTTCGTAGATATGCGGTTTGTGGTCGGCCAAGTGCAAGGCTCGAACGCGCAGGATTTCGGTTGCCTGCGGCAGTTCGAGTTTTCCGGCGATCTCGGGTGGCGTTTTGAAAAACCCACGATCAATAAGGTGATACCCATAAACGCTTCCGCGTTTTTCCACCTCGCGCCGTGTGATTGGAATATCCACAGTGGCGCGTGTGACCGGGTCTACGCGAACACGGGTGCCGCCCTTTCGCTTACGCTCGACCAATCCGGCGTCCGAAAGGTCGCGCATCGCACGCTGCACCGTGGAACGCGCGCAGCCAAACTGATCGGCAATATCCGCATCGCGCGGTAGCTTGTCCCCCGGAGAATAGGTGCGATCAAGGATGCTGGTCTTGATCTGATCGCGGACCTCTTTCCAGGACAGGCGCGGCTCCCGTGTCAAATATTTTGCTCCAACTCTGCCATCGTGGCGTTGAATGTTCTTGTTATCTGGTCGTGCGCGACGTGGCGACCCTCTTTGACCACGTGACGTCCCGCGCTCCAGACATCACTGATACAACGCTGACCATTGCCGCCGAATACGAGAGTATCGAGCGCCATGTCGCCAGTTCTATTGGCACCCCACGCGTTATCGAGATCAAGCGCCAGAATATCCGCCAGTTTTCCCGGTGCTAGAACGCCGTTGTCGCGGTTGCCGGCCTGTGCGCCTCCTGTTGCTGCTGCATCAAAAAGCACCCGTCCGGTCGAGCGGTCCGCAGTGGCAAGCGCGGCGCGGCTCTTGTCGCGCAATCGTTGCGAGTATTCGAGTGTTCTGAGTTCATCGAACAAAGCAATATGAACATTTGAATCCGACCCGAACCCGATTTGGCCACCTTGGCCCAAATACTGCGTGCCGTTGAAAATTCCGTCGCCCAGATTGGCCTCGGTGATCGGGCATAGCCCCGCGACTGCGCCTGAGTTTGCCAGCCGTGACGTTTCTTGCGCGGTCAATTGCGTGCAATGGATCAGACACCAGCGTGGATCCACATCATAGTGATCCAACAACCATTCCGTGGGCCGCGCTTTGAGGAATTCCTTAACCTCTTCCACTTCTGCAACCTGTTCTGCCAGATGCATGTGGATGGGCCCGCTGCCAGCAAGTGCAATGGCCTGATCCAGTCCGTTCCGGTCAACCGCACGCAACGAATGTGGTGCGACGCCAATTTGAAAGTCTGCAGACCCTAGCCTGACTGCTTTCGCAGCCCTTTCGTGCAAGCGGGCGAATTGATCGGGATCGTTGCCAAAACGCAGTTGCCCTCCGGCCAAGGGGCGTTTGTCCAGCCCGCCGAACTGATAGTGAACTGGCAAAAGGGTAAGGCCGATCCCTACATCCTTGGCGGCAGCTACGATTCTGTCCGAAAGCTCAGCCAGATTGGAGTAGGGCACGCCGCCTACGTTGTGATGCAGGTAGTGGAATTCAGCGACGCTGGAGTATCCCGCTTCGAGCATTTCCAGAAACACCTGTGCGGCAATCGCCTGAACCTGATCGGGCGTCAATTGCTCAAGGAACTTGTACATCAACCGTCGCCATGTCCAGAAGCTGTCGCTTGGGTCTGGTCCCCTCGCTTCGGTCAGGCCTGACATCGCGCGTTGGAACGCATGGCTGTGCAGGTTCAGAGGGGCCGGCAAAGCAATGCCGACGGTCGGAGCCATCCCCTCTGGGGCAGGACGAATGTCTACGATTCGCCCATCGGCGATGCCGATCTCGACATTCGACTTCCAACCATTTTGCGTAAGCGCTTGCTTGGCGATGATTTTTTCCACAGGAAGATTTCCTTGACTTGAATATGTAAGCACATAATATTTTTAGGAGTGCTCTTAATCAAGGATTTTCGATGTCTGACACGTTCCTGCTCACTCACCTCACCGCAGCGACGATGGCGGATGACGCGTCTGGTTACGGATTGATCGAGGATGCTGGCATCGTCATCGAAGATGGCGCGATTTGCTGGGTCGGTCCGATGAAGGACTGTCCTGCGGAAAGCTCCAAGCTTCCCATTTACGATCTTGATGGTCGGCTCGTGACCCCCGCCTTGATTGATTGTCACACTCATATCGTGCACGGCGGAAATCGTGCCAAGGAATTCGAGATGCGTCTCGAAGGGGCAAGCTACGAAGAGGTCGCCCGTGCTGGGGGTGGCATTGTGTCCACCGTAACGGCGACCCGCACGACCAGCGAAAGCGATCTTTTGGTCGCCGCTTTGCGTCGCGCTGATGCGCTGATCGCCGAAGGCGTCGCGACCCTTGAGATCAAGTCGGGTTACGGTCTTGATCACGATACCGAACTCAAGATGTTGAGGGTGGCGCGCGCTGTTGGCCGCGCCCGCCCGATCCATGTCAGCACCAGTTTTCTGGGTGCGCATGCGGTGCCTGTTGGCCTTGATGCCGACACGTATATCGACGATGTCTGTATTCCCGCGCTCAGGGCCGCCCATGCCGAGGGGCTGGTGGATGTTGTTGACGGCTTCTGTGAGGGCATAGCCTTTGATGCGGCCCAGATCCGTCGCGTGTTCGAGGCCGCCAAGGCACTTGGCCTGCCGGTGAAGCTCCATGCCGAACAACTCAGCAACATCGGTGGCACGGCGCTCGCTGCGGAATTCGGAGCCGTTTCCGCAGACCATGTGGAATATGCAAGCGACGCCGATGCGCAGGCTTTGGCGCGATCTGGCAGCGTTGCCGTGATCCTGCCCGGTGCCTTTTATACCATTCGCGAAGAGCAAGCGCCGCCGATTGATGCGTTTCGCCGACACGGCGTTCCGATGGCGGTGGCAACCGACTGGAACCCCGGCTCTTCGCCTCTTGGGTCGCTATTGCTGGCAATGAACATGGCCTGCACCCTGTTCCGCCTGACCCCCGCGGAGGCCTTGGCCGGAACAACCCGCAACGCGGCGCGCGCGTTGGGATTCACTGACCGAGGCATGATTGCGAAAGGGCAGCGCGCTGATCTGGCGGTCTGGGATGTCCAGGCCCCGGCCGAACTGTCCTATGGGATCGGGATCAACCCGCTGCACAAACGCATCTTCGGAGGGTGCAATGACAATTGAGCTAACGCCCGGATCAACCGATCTCGAAACGCTCGCCGAAATCTGGCGCGGGGCAGAGCCGGTCACGCTCGTTGCTGACGCGCATTCCGCAATCGAACATGCAGCCGATATCGTGGGAGAAGCTGCGCAGGGGGAGGCCGCGATTTACGGCATCAACACCGGTTTTGGCAAACTCGCATCGGTGAAAATCCCGGCACAGGATACGGCGCAACTTCAGGAGAACCTGGTATTGTCCCATTGCTGCGGGGTTGGGGATTCATTGGACCCTGCAACAACGCGTCTGATGATGGCGCTGAAGTTGCTCTCTCTGGGCCGTGGGGCATCTGGCGTGCGCCTTGAGGTCTGCACGCTTCTGGAGCGCATGATCGCGGCGGGGATCACTCCGCGCGTTCCCGTTCAGGGCTCGGTGGGAGCGTCTGGCGACCTTGCACCATTGGCGCACATGGCTGCCGTCATGATGGGCGCTGGCGAGGCTGAAATAGACGGAAACGTCATGGATGGTCGCGCTGCGCTCGAAGCAGCGGGGCTGGCCCCGATAAAGCTGCAAGCCAAAGAAGGGCTGGCATTGCTGAACGGCACACAATTCTCAACCGCATGCGCCCTTGCGGGTCTTTTTGAAAGCTGGCGACTGGTCGAGGCCTGTCTCATGACGTCGGCGCTGACAACTGACGCGATCATGGGGTCCACAGCACCGCTGAGAGCCGAAATTCACACGCTACGAGGTCATCAGGGGCAGATCGACGTCGCAAAGGCCATGTCCAAGCTTCTGGATGGCAGCGAAATCCGCGAAAGCCACCGTGACGGCGATACCCGCGTTCAAGATCCGTATTGTATCCGTTGCCAACCTCAGGTGACCGGTGCGGCGGTCGACCTGATCCGCTTTGCTGCCCGCACATTAGAGATCGAGGCAAATGCGGTGACCGATAATCCGCTCGTCCTAACCGAAGCGGGCGATATCGTTTCTGGTGGAAACTTTCACGCCGAACCTGTCGCTTTTGCGGCTGACCAGATCGCGATGGCAATCTCTGAAATCGGAGCGATTGCACAGCGCCGCGTGGCTTTGATGGTCGACCCGACCCTGTCCTTCGATCTGCCGGCGTTCCTTTCGCCCAAGCCGGGCATCAATTCTGGCTTCATGATTGCCGAGGTCACCACCGCTGCGCTGATGTCCGAGAATAAGCACCTCGCGCATCCATGCAGCATCGATTCCACTCCTACTTCGGCCAATCAGGAAGATCACGTCAGCATGGCTGCCCACGGCGCGCGCAGGCTGAAACGGATGAACGAGAACCTCGCCGTTATCTTGGGAATCGAGGCGCTGTGCGCGGTTCAGGGCATCGAAGAACGCGCGCCGCTGCGCACATCGGATACCCTGCGAAAGGTCGCGGCGCGGTTCCGTTCCGAGATCGCCCGGCTTGAGGAGGACCGGTACATGGCAGACGACATCAAGACTGCCACGCGATTGATCGTCTCAGGCGCGCTTGCTTCGGCCAGTGGAGTGAGATTGCCGCTATGATCAAGCTTGAAATTGCACGCGGCAACAGTCCTCTTGTGCTGGGGATGCCGCACACAGGAACCGATATTCCCGCCGATTGCCTTGAACGTCTGAATGATCGAGGCCGTGCGATAGCCGACACGGATTGGCACATCCACACACTTTACGACGGGCTTCTGGATGACGTCACGAGTGTGCGAACACCGATCCATCGGTATGTGATCGACGTGAACCGGGATCCTAGCGGCGAAAGCCTCTACCCCGGCCAAAACACTACCGGCCTGTGCCCACTTACGGATTTTGACGGACAGGATATCTATCTTGAAGGTCGGGAACCGGACGCGGAGGAAGTCGAACGCCGGTGTCTTGCGTATCACAGGCCCTATCACGCAGCACTTTGTGCGGAATTGGAACGTGTGAAATCTCTTCACGGATTTGCCGTTCTCTACGACTGCCATTCTATCCGGTCCGAGATACCGTTCCTGTTCGATGGCACGTTGCCGGATTTCAACATCGGCACGAACCTAGGCGTGACCTGTGCGCCCGAAATCCAAAGCGCCGTTACTGCGATCTGCGCCAAGGCAACGGGCTACTCCTCGATTATAAATGGCCGTTTCAAGGGCGGCTGGACAACGCGCCACTATGGCCAGCCATCAGGTGGCTTTCACGCCATCCAGATGGAACTTGCCCAATCGACTTACATGCTTGAACGCGCACCCTGGGACTATGCCTGCGAGCGGGCCGACCGCTTGCGTGTTCATCTCAAGAAAATCCTGGAAACCCTATCTGCCTGGAGGCCTTCATGAGCGACCCTCGCAAAAATACCCGCGATATCTTTCCCCCGACGGGGCCGGAGCTGAACGCCAAAAGCTGGATGACAGAGGCCCCCTTGCGGATGCTTATGAACAACTTGCATCCCGATGTGGCCGAGAATCCGCACGAACTGGTGGTCTACGGCGGCATCGGGCGTGCGGCGCGTACATGGGAAGATTTCGATACGATCGTTGCCAGTCTCAAAGATTTGGAGGCGGATGAAACCCTCGTCGTGCAATCAGGCAAACCGATTGCCATCGTCAAGACCCACTCGGATGCCCCCCGCGTGTTGATCGCAAATTCCAATCTCGTGCCCCATTGGGCGAATTGGGATCACTTCAACGAACTCGATAAAAAAGGCTTGGCCATGTATGGCCAGATGACGGCGGGATCCTGGATCTATATCGGCTCTCAAGGGATTGTTCAGGGCACCTATGAGACCTTCGTCGAGGCGGGCCGCCAGCACTACAACGGCGATCTCCAAGGCAAGTGGATCCTGACGGGCGGCCTTGGTGGTATGGGTGGCGCGCAGCCGTTGGCCGCTGTCATGGCCGGTGCTTGTTGTCTTGCGGTCGAATGCAATCCGGAAAGCATCGATTTCCGCCTGCGCACAAAATATGTGGATGAGAAGACCGACAGCCTTGATGAGGCTTTGGCGATGATCGAGAAATGGACCGCTGCGGGCGAGGCAAAGTCTGTTGCATTGCTTGGCAATGCGGCCGATGTCTTCCCCGAACTGTTCAGGCGCGGTGTCCGCCCCGATATCGTGACCGACCAGACCAGTGCGCATGATCCCTTGCATGGATACTTGCCCCAAGGCTGGAGCATGGCGGAGTGGAAGGAAAAGCAAGAGCGCGATCCCAAGACCGTTGAAAAAGCTGCCCGGGCTTCGATGAAGACCCATGTGGCGGCGATGGTTGATTTCTGGAACGCAGGTGTGCCGACATTGGATTACGGCAACAATATCCGTCAGGTCGCACTCGAAGAGGGCTTGGAAAACGCTTTTGCCTTCCCGGGTTTCGTCCCCGCCTATATCCGCCCGCTCTTCTGTCGGGGCATCGGCCCTTTCCGCTGGGCGGCGCTCTCGGGTGATCCAGAGGATATCTACAAGACTGACCAGAAGATGAAAGAGCTGTTCCCTGAGAACACTCATCTGCACAACTGGCTCGATATGGCCCGGGACCGGATCGCGTTTCAGGGTTTGCCCGCCCGGATCTGCTGGATCGGGCTGGGAGATCGCCATCGCGCCGGCCTTGCCTTCAACGAAATGGTTGCGTCGGGCGAGTTGAAAGCCCCTGTCGTCATTGGGCGCGACCACCTCGATTCCGGTTCTGTAGCTTCGCCCAACCGCGAAACCGAAGCCATGAAAGACGGCTCTGATGCAGTCGCTGACTGGCCGCTGCTCAACGCTTTGGTGAACACGGCCTCCGGCGCAACGTGGGTGTCCATTCACCACGGCGGCGGCGTTGGCATGGGCTTTTCCCAACACTCCGGCGTGGTGATCTGTGCCGATGGTACGCCAGAGGCGGCCAAGCGATTGGAGCGCGTCCTCTGGAACGATCCGGCTTCGGGTGTCTGGCGTCATGCAGATGCCGGGTATGAAGATGCCATTGACTGTGCCAGGGCCAATGGTCTGCGCCTGCCGCGGATTCTCGGAAACTAGGCCGATGCACTACGACCCCAACTCCGAAGATTGCCCGCTGCCATTTTCGCCGTTCAAGGCCTGCACGGTGCCGCGCCCGATTGGCTGGCTCTCGACGGTCAGCAAGGATGGCGTGCACAATCTGGCCCCCTATAGCCAATGGCAGAACCTGACCTTCGATCCCCCTATGGTGATGTTCGCTGCCAACCAATATCCTGACGGACGGCGCAAGGACACGGTGCTGAACGCAGAAGAAACGGGCTGGTTTGTCTGGAACATGGCCACGTATGATTTGCGTGACGCGGTCAATATCTCGGCCATGGCTCTTGGCCCGGAAGAAGACGAATTCGAACGCGCGGGCGTCACCAAAGCGGAATGTATCGTCGCGCCCGGTGCCAGAGTCGCTGAAAGCCCATGTCATTTTGAGTGCAAATACCTTTCGACGCATCGTCTGCCCGGCAATAGCCCTGTTGGCAGTATTGATGTGGTCTATGGGCAGGTCATGCGCCTGCACGTGGCCGACGATGTGATCCTGCCATCGGGCAAAATCGACATCCCCAAAATCCAGCCCATCGCCCGCATGGGTTACTATGACTACGCACGCGTCAGCGAGACGTTTGAAATGCGTATCCCAAGTGCATCAGGGGTCGCGGAAGACGGCCTTGAAGGAAAACCCACCTCAACCAAAACCAACTAGGAGACGACAGATGGACAGACGTAAATTTCTTGCCGCCGCAGGCGTCGGCACCGCCGCCGCCACCCTCGCGGCTCCCGCGCTCGCGCAGGACAAGCGCCAGTGGAAGATGGTCACAGCTTGGCCAAAAAACCTGCCCGGGCCTGGGGTTGCAGCGCAAATACTTGCCGATCGCATCACGACATTGTCGGGCGGTCGGATCGAAGTGCGTCTTTTCCCTGCCGGTGAGCTTGTCCCGGGCCGCGGCGTATTTGACGCTGTCAGCGAAGGCACGGCCGAGCTTTATCACGCCGTTCCCGCCTATTGGGGATCCAAATCCAAAGGCATCCTGCTGTTCGGTTCGCAGCCCTTCGGGTTGCGCGCGGATGAGCAATTTGGCTGGCTCTATCACGGCGGCGGTCAGGCGCTCTATGATGAAATGTATGGCCGTTTCGGGATCAAGCCGTTCCTGTGCGGCAATTCCGGCCCGCAGTGGGGGGGATGGTTCCGCAACGAGATCAAGTCGGCCGAAGACCTCAAGGGCATGAAGTTCCGGACAACCGGGCTTGCCTCGGAAATGGCGGCGAAAATGGGAATGGCGGCGGAAGCCATGTCCGGTCCGGCGATGTTCCAGGCTCTGCAAACTGGTGCGTTGGATGCCGGTGAGTTTATCGGTCCTTGGACAGACAGCGCGCTTGGCTATCACCAGGTTGCCAAAAACTACTACTGGCCCGGTGTCGGCGAGCCTTCCTCGGCCGAAGAATGCGGTGTGAATACAGAAGCCTTCAACAGCTTGCCTGATGATCTGAAACAGGTTGTCAGCCTTGCTTGCGAAAGTCTCTACAACCCGGTCTGGACCGAATACACGACAAAACACGCAGCCTCTTTGCGTAAGTTGGTCTCAGATGAGGGTGTGCAGGTGAAAATGTTCCCCGCGGACGTGATCACCGCAATGGGCAAAGCTGCCGCAGAAGTCATCGACGAATTGCGTCAAGACGATGACGAATTGGTCAAGCGCATCGCGGAAAGCTTTGTCGCATATCGCGATTCCGTCGGGAGCTACATGGTCTATGCCGACAATGGCCAGATGAACGCGCGCGCAGCGGTTATGGGGTACTAATGCGACCGGCCTGCGCGGGGGTAACCTTCGCGCAGGCATCCTATCGTTTTGGGAGAGGCAGATGGAAAAACTGGCGAGTTCTATTGATGCGTTCAACACCGGGATTGCCACTCTGATCCGCTGGCTCGCGCTGTTCATGGTGCTGGTGCAATTCGCCATCGTCGTCGGCCGCTATGCCTTTGGTGTGAATTCCATCGCGGTTCAGGAAAGCGTCCTTTACATGCATGCCACCCTCTTCATGCTTGGGGCGGGTTATACCCTGTTGGTCGATAAACATGTCCGCGTTGACGTTTTCTATGCCAAGGCCAGCCCCAAGGCCCAAAGACTGATTGATATTTTCGGCCATATATTCTTGCTGCTGCCCTCCATGGCTGCATTGCTTTACTGGTCATGGCCCTCGGTGCGCAACTCGTGGAAAATTCTTGAAGGCCCGCTTTCGGTTGGCGGCATCGAAGCCGTCTTTTTGATGAAGACGCTGATCCCCGCATTCTGCGTTCTTGTGATGCTTCAGTCGGTGTCTTTGTTGATCCGGCTTGTTTTGCAAAGGCCAGCACTATGATGGAATATCTCGATCTCATTATGTTCGCCGCTCTCATGGGGGCGATCCTTTTGGGTTTTCCCGTGTCCTTTTCCATTGCTGGCGTTGCCGTCTTCTTTGCCTATTTCGGCTGGTACACTGGTCACATGGATATCAGCTTACTCGGCGCGACCGGCCAGCGGGTGTTCGGGCTTTTATCCAACAATGTGCTGATCGCGATCCCTCTGTTCGTTCTGATGGGGGCGGTTCTGGAGAAAAGCCGTATCGCAGAAGAGCTGCTCGATACGATGGGTCGTCTTTTTGGACAGCTGCGCGGTGGCCTTGGCATTTCCGTTGTGCTGGTTGGCGCGTTGCTGGCCGCATCGACAGGCATCGTCGGTGCGACTGTCGTTGCAATGGGCATGATCGCGCTGCCGACCATGTTGCGCGCCGGGTATGATCCGCGTGTCGCCTCGGGGATCGTATGTACGGCTGGAACGCTTGGGCAGATCATCCCGCCCTCAACCCTTCTGATCATCCTTGCGGATGTCATGTCCAATTCTTTTCAGCAGGCCCAGTATGAGCAGGGCAAGTTCTCGGTTGAGGCCCTTTCTGTCGGCCAATTTTTTGCCGCCGCTATGATACCCGGCCTTCTGCTTGTCAGCCTCTATCTGATCTACATCCTTGTGCGGGGCTGGATTCGCCCGCACGATATGCCGCCTGCGCCCGCTGATCTGGCCAAGCCTGATCGCGCAGAGGTCATCGGTGCCATTGTGCCGCCGATTCTGCTCATTTTCGCTGTGCTGGGTGCCATTCTGGGTGGCGTCGCCACCCCGACCGAAGCGGCTTCTGTAGGAGCCGTGGGGGCGCTGCTGATGACCGGACACAAGATGGGTGTAAACCCGAGACTGATCCTCTTGGGGGTCGCGGCGCTTATTGCGCTTGGCATCCTCGCCGGGGCGTTCCCTGTGCGTTTCCAGAGGGATGACCTCAGCAATGGTGCATTTGCGTTGGGCATCGTCTATGCCGGACTGGCCGTCATAGGCGCAGTTTCTGTGCTGATTGCTCTGCGCTCGGCGATCAAAGAGCGCGTTGTTCAGGAGGCAATTGGATCGACCCTGACCATGACTTCCATGATATTTGCCACAATTCTTTCGGCAGGTATCTTCAGCCTCGTTTTCATCGGTTTGGGCGGCGAAGAGCGTGTGGCTGGAATTCTCAGCAATATGCCTGGCGGCGCAACCGGCGCGCTGGTTTTCTGCATGATCTTCATCTTCTTCCTGGGGTTCTTTTTGGACTTTGTGGAAATCTCGGTCATCGTCCTGCCGCTGGTAACACCCACACTCATATTGCTGGGCCATGACCCGATCTGGCTTGGCGTATTGATCGCGATCAATCTTCAAACCAGCTTCCTTACACCTCCATTCGGCTTTTCCTTGTTCTACCTGCGTGGTGCTGCGCCAAAAGAGGTGACGACAGGCCATATCTATGCCGGCGTTGCCCCGTTTATCGGCATACAGGTTGTTGGCGTTGTGCTGATATGGTTGCTGCCGTCTCTCGCGACTTGGTTGCCCTCTGTGCTGTTCTAAGCCTGAGTAAAGAGCGTGACTTTCAAGACCCGGACGGCGGTGGGGTGAGGTAGAGCCGTGCGTTTCTGCAATCCTTGAACCGTCAGGGTATCGAAGCGGTTTGTGACCGATCACGCGACCTGTCTGGCGCGAATAATTGAAACTCCAGCAAAAAATTCCACTCAATGGAAGCTTTCCATGAGTGGCTTGCGAAAGACATTTTGCATCGCGAGTTTATCAGCAGGCTCAGGATCAGGCCCAGGTAACAGCGCCGAGGCGATGGGTTGGGAAAGCAGGGAAGTGGATGCAGGAACAATCTGGAAAAGCGTCAGCTGGATGCCCGATTTCAGCTTTTGCCGAGAAATTCGATGCCTTCGGCGATGACTTTAGCAGGCCGCTGAAATAGTCCCGCCTCGACAGTAGTTTGAGAACATGATTCACCCTCCGCACGATAACGGCGGGGGTGAAGATGCGCGGGACGGACGAGACGAGCGGGTCGTTGTTC
>JAUIAS010000023.1 GCA_030425395.1 Alphaproteobacteria bacterium | reverse complement strand
CAGTGCATCATTGTAAGCCGACCAGTTCGTGGTTTTGTACTTTGTGGGGTGCCAACTACTCATGCCCCCCAGCTATCATGCTGGATTCATACAGTGAATCCCCGAAGCGATTTGTGCAACAAAGCCGGTTCAGATACGTATTTGCTGGCTTGGCTGGTGAGGCACGAGGCGCTTACGTCGCCAAATGTGATGAAAAGCACGTTGCCGAAGAAGCAGTGCTTCTACAATGTGAAAATGTCTACCGCGTGGAATATGATCTTTTTGAGTGGTCTAGGCTCTTCTAGCTCCACCTTATTTTCCCTGCCAGAACAACCTCCTGCACCTTAAACACGAGTTGAGCGCCCCGATGGGGGCACGCCACCCTGCCTGAAACGCATCGCGCGATTGGAATGGCAACAGCGCAAGATACCCCAGCGCCGCCCCAGTGACCCCGCCCATCAGTCCTATCATGGCACCTTGCGTGACGAACACGAAAACAACAAAGCCACGACTTGCCCCCATCGCCCGCATGATCCCGATCTCGGGGCGGCGGCGGTAGGTGGAGAGCAAGAGCGCTGAGGCGACCCCGATGACGATGGTGATAAGCGCGAAGGTTTTCAGGAAATACCCGGTCTGCGCCTGCGCGTTCAGCGCCTCCATCAGCTGTTCGGCGCCGTCAGTCCACGGCACAGCATCCAGACCGGTGAGCCCGCTGATCCGAAGGGCGATGGTATCGGCGGCATTCAGATCGTCCAGCTTGATCTCGATCTGTGTCACGCCTTGGGGCATGGCAAAGAGGGTTCGCGCAACCCCGAGGCTGACAAAGGCGCGCGCGCGGTCCATCCCTCCATTGCCCGTATCAAAGATGCCGCCGAGCGTGAGGGTCGCCGTGACTCCGTTCGAGCTTTGCAACCGGAGTGTCTGGCCGAGCGATAGGGCCAGATCATCTGTCAGTCTATTGCCCAGCACGATGAGACCCGAGCCGAGCCGTGCGGTTCCCGCGACCATGTAGCCCTCAAAGTCAAGGATCGCGGATTCTTTCCCGGGCTCCAAACCTGTCACGCTGACTTGAGCGACCTGAGCGCCGCGTGTGAGAAATCCGGCACCTGTGATCTGCGGCGAGACGGCGCGCACACCGGGTACGGCCTTGATCAGGGGAAGCCATGTCGCCGCATCACTCAGCGTGGCGGTCCGGTCGCGGCCCCGTTCGGTGACGAACAAGACATGGCCGCCACCCAAGTCATTTGGTGAAATCAATACGGCAGGGTCATCGAGTTCGGCTTCGATCATGATATGCGATATATCGCCCACGGTGCGCGACAGGATGAATTCCGCCAACCCTCCGATCAGGGCCGACATGAAAATAAAGATAAACACGCCCACCGCGACCCCGACGACGAGGAGCGCTGTTTGCGCCTTGCTCGCTGTCAGGTATCGGCCCGCGATCTTGAGAGCGTAAAGCATCAGGGGTGGTCTGACACGACGGCCTGCCCAACTTCGATGTTGGTGGGGTCGATGATCACGGCGTCACCCTCCGCAAGGCCTCCCGTCACGATCAGCCGTGCGGCGGGCCAATCGACCACCGAAACGGGTTGGAACATGGCAATCCCGTCTCTGACCACAAGAACCCCCGCGCCATCCGCGCCTGTTTGCAGGGCGGTGCGCGGTAGGGTCAGCGCCGCATCGCGTCTCTCCACGATGATGTTCGTCGCTACCGTCAGACCGATGGGAGCCATAACCGGGGCCTCAAAGGCAATCTTGACCGCCAGACCACCGGTTGCCGCATCCACAAGGGCAGACACGAACCTGACGTGTCCGTCTCGATTGCGTGCCTCACCCGCCAGTTGCAGCACCGCAGGTTGACCGGGTGCAATCTGTGTCGCATAGGCTTCGTCTACATCGGCTTCGACCACCAGATCGCTCAAATCTGCCAGTGTCAGCAAGGGAATTGTGGGTCCGGTAAGTTGGCCCAGTTCGGAGTCAAGCGCCACAACAGTGCCGCGGCGCGGCGCGCGGATCGTGTGATTGCCAAGCACGACCTGGGCTTGATCAAGAGCGGCGGTTTGGCGCGCAACCTCCTGCACCGCCGTTTGGACGACATGGGCATCGGTTTCGAGCACGCTTCTGGCGATATTTGTGCCAAGCGACAGCGCGCGCTCGTAGCTTTCGGTTGCCTGAGCTTGGGTAACGAGGGCGACATCCAGACCAGCCATGGCTTGCCGCACAATTGCACTTTGCGCGGCGGCGTCCACCTGCGCAAGGATCTGGTCTGCCTCGACCGCCTCACCTTCGGAAACGGCAATTGCTATCAGAGTGCCTGAAACAACGGGCCGGATGTCGACGGAATTGACTGCAGCAATACGTCCATTGACGGCGAGAAGGCGTGTGACGGGAGCCGCTTGGACCCTTTCGACAGCAACCACCGACGGCCCAGCCATCCACAGTTGTGAATATGCGAGAGCCGCCAACAAAAGAGCCACAACGCTTGCACTGATCCACAGCCAAACCTTGCGGTTCGTTGGAGCGACGGGCGCCGGATGACGGAGGGCAGGGACGGGGGCTGGTCTCAAAGCGCGCAGATCGGTCGTGCCGTTCTCATTGGAAGTTTTATCAGTTTCCGTCAATGTAACTCCCTTTTCGAACTGAGTTTGAGACCGCTGATGCGACAGCCCCCGACCCGGTGTTCGCTCGGTCAGAATAGGCGGCCCGGACACCTTTGGTGCCGACATGGATCAGGGCGGGCGCCTCACTGACATGGCATCTTGAGCGGACAGAAGCGCCGGACGGTCGGATGGTCCGTGCACGGTATTTTAGTCAGAATTATGGGAGTCTGAATGCCCAACGATCCATACGAAGCGCTTGGCTTGCCCAAATCGGCCACGGCAGACGAAATCAAGAAAGCATATCGCAAACTGGTGCGCACCAGCCATCCGGATCTGCATCCCGACGACGCGGGCGCAGAAGCACGGTTCAAGGCCATTGCCGCTGCGTATGAAGTGTTGAAAGATCCCGAGACCCGTGCGCGCTTTGATGCGGGCGAGATTGACGGACTAGGGGCGGAACGCCCTCAGCGCCAGTATTACCGCGATTTCGCACATGCACCTGACAACGCTTACCAACAAGGTCATGGCTTCGGGGCAAATGCCGATCCCGCAGATATCTTTGCTGAGATTTTGCGGAATCGCGGGAGCGGCCATGGTGCCGACGACTTTGGCGCACGTGATTTTCAGGCCGCCGGTGCCGACGCGCGCTATACATTGGAAGTTCCTTTCCTTGATGCCGTTCGGGGCAGTGAAACGAAGATAACGCTGCCCGACGGCCAAAGCCTTGCGGTCAAGATTCCGCGCGGCACGGAAGATGGTCAGACCCTGCGACTGCGCGGCAAGGGCAGCCCCGGCTTTGGCGGCGGACCACCCGGTGATGCGTTGATCACAGTTCTTGTGCGACCCCATCCGGTGTTCCGCCGGGACGGCGACGACATCCTTCTGACTTTGCCGATCACGATAGACGAGGCTGTTCTGGGCGGCAAAGTCACCGCACCAACAATCGACGGACCGGTCGGTCTGACAGTGCCTCCCGGGGCCAGCACCGGCAGGGTCCTGCGTTTGAAGGGCCGCGGCGTTGCGCGGACGGGGCGAAAGTTGAGCGGCGATCAGAAGGTCGAATTGAAGGTCGTTGTGCCGCCTGATCCCGATGAGAGCCTGCGCGAATTTCTGTCTGAATGGCGTCAAAATCACGGGTTTGATCCGCGCATTGATCTGATCAAGAGGGCAGAGACATGACAGACCTTTTTTCAGAGGATGAAGTCGTCATTACGGTAACGCGATTGACCCGCGGACAGCTTGTGCGCTTCGTTGAGGCCGATTTCATCAAACCGCAGCGCCAAAGCGGTGGATATGTTTTCCGTCCCATTGACATCGCGCGGTTGGAACTTTTGTGCGACCTGTCTCAGGATCTCGATCTTGATGAAACAGCGCTTGGCATTGTGATTTCGCTCATCGATCAATTGCACGCCGCGCGACAGGATCTTGCGGCAATCGCCCAGGTGATTGACGCCCTGCCCGTGGATCTGCGCAGCCGGATCGACACCGCGTTGAAACAGGGCTGAAGCGTTTGCGAAAGATCAACGAATGATTTCTGATGCTCAATGATCGCTTAAAGATCGCTCTGCTGGCCCTTGCTTTGCTGGGCCTGATATCCGGTGCGGTCCTTTGGATGGCCGGTTTGCCGGAGTTTGCTGCCTTGGCTTGGTCGGCTGGTGTTGTGCCTGTTCTCGCCGCGCTTGTAATCGAGATTATCCGAAGTCTCGCTCAGGGGCGCGTCGGGCTCGACATCGTCGCTGCTTTATCAATGTCCGCGGCGTTGGTTTTTGGCGAAGCGTTCGCGGCCGCAGTGGTCGCACTGATGTATTCAGGCGGCACGTTTCTGGAAAGCTTTGCCGAGGGTCGGGCCCGGCGTGAAATGCGCGCTCTTCTGTCCCGTGTCGCGCGGACGGCAACGCGGCATCAGGGTGGAAAGCTGGAAGAGGTCGCATTGGACGCCATCGTGCCGGGGGATCTGGTGTTGATCCGGCAAGGCGACGCTGCTCCGGTTGACGGCGCTTTGGGAAGTGCGCAGGCCATGGTGGATCAATCTGCCTTGACGGGCGAGGCGATGCCGGTGCGCCTGACGCGCGGCATGGACGTGATGAGTGGCGTCACCAACGCGGGCGAGGCTTTCGATTTGCGCGCAACCCGTGCGGCGTCGATGAGCACCTATGCTGGTATCGTGCGGCTTGTAGAGGCGGCACAGAAATCCCGCGCGCCCATGGCGCGTCTGGCAGATAGATACTCACTGCTCTTTTTGGGGGTGACGGTCGCGCTGGCGACCGGCGACAGGCACGCCGTTGCAGATGCGGTGACAGAGGGACTGGGCCTTGACGCTGTCCACGCGGATCTGACACCGGATCAAAAGGTGCTCTTAGTCCTATCCGAGCGCAAACACGGCCCGGTCATGATGGTGGGCGATGGTGCGAACACACGCCGTGTGATCCCGCCACTTGATCCACGTTAGCGACACCGCCCACGCCACATGGGATAGCTACTCGTGTGATCCGTATTCGTTCGCGCCACAGCAGCTATCGCGCATGCGCCATTTTTGAATACGGACAGTTGAACAGGAGTTAAAGAAATGAAAACCAATGTGGGAACTGTGGACCGTTGGGTCCGGCTGGTTTTGGGTGCGGCACTCATCGCGGCGGCGCTTTTCAGTGGACTGACCATTTTTGACGGTGCCGTTATGACATACGGCGCGATCCTCGTAGGTGTGGTTCTTGCGGGAACAGGCCTGATGCGAACTTGCGCAGCGTATTCAATTTTCGGTATTCGCACCTGCAAGGTGTGAACCCTGTGGAACCCGACTTGGCACCTAGGCAATCGCTGGCTGGCGGTGCTTTTGAGTCAAGTGCGAATATCGACTGTCTGACGTCAGCGCATTCAAACTGCTGACGGTATCTCAGGTTTCGACAGACTTTTGAATCCCGCATACTATCAGGTCTACCGGCACAATATTCGACCGCCCACCGATAGGTTGCGAAGCATCACGCATGATGCATCGTTTAATATCAGCACCTTAGTTCGCGCCACAGAGGGAATTCGGCTACGCTGGCGTAGCATTATTCCCACTCGATTGTGCCCGGCGGCTTGCTGGTCACGTCATAGGTCACGCGGTTGATGCCCTTGACCTCGTTGATGATCCGCGTGGCGGTTTCGCCAAGGAATTCATGGCTGAACGGATAGTAATCCGCCGTCATCCCATCCACCGACGTCACAGCGCGCAGCGCGCAGGCGAAATCATAGGTCCGCCCGTCACCCATCACGCCCACGGTGCGCACCGGCAGGATGGCGACAAAGGCCTGCCAGATCTCATCATAGAGACCATGCTTGCGGATCTGGTCGATATAGACCGCATCGGCGCGGCGCAGAATCTCCAGTTTCTCGCGTGTGATCTCGCCGGGGCAGCGGATTGCCAGCCCCGGTCCGGGAAACGGATGGCGGCCGATAAAGCTGTCCGGCAAACCCAGCTCGCGGCCCAGCGCGCGGACCTCGTCCTTGAACAATTCGCGCAGCGGCTCGACCAGCTTGAGCCCCATCTTCTCGGGCAGGCCGCCCACGTTGTGGTGGCTCTTGATGGTGACGGAAGGGCCACCTGAAAAGGATACCGATTCAATCACATCCGGATATAGCGTGCCCTGCGCGAGGAACTCCGCGCCTTCGATGCCGTTTGCGTATTTCTGGAACACGTCGATAAACAGCCGCCCGATGATCTTGCGCTTGGTTTCGGGATCGCTTTCGCCGTCCAGTTCGCCAAGGAACAATTCGGATTCGTCCGCGTGGATCAGCGGAATATTGTAATTGTCACGGAACATGGTGACGACTTCTTCGGCCTCACCCTGCCGCAACAGGCCGTGATCCACAAAAACACAAGTCAGCTGATCGCCGATCGCTTCGTGGATCAGCACCGCGGCCACCGACGAATCGACGCCGCCCGACAGACCGCAGATCACCTTGCGGTCGCCCACCTGTTCGCGGATCTTGCGAATGGCTTCCTCGCGATAGGCCCCCATGGTCCAGTCGCCCTTGAAGCCCGCAAGCCGCACAAAGTTCTCATAAAGCTGTGCGCCGCGCGGCGTGTGGTGCACCTCGGGGTGAAACTGCACCGCATAAAACCGCCGGTTCAGGTCGGCCGTGACCGCAAAGGGCGCCCCGGGCGAGGTGCCGCAGACCTCAAATCCGGGCGCGATTTCGCTCACGTGATCGCCGTGGCTCATCCAGACCTGTTCGCGGCCATCGCCGAACCACCCCTCCAGAAGCTCGGTCTCGGCTTGCGCGGGGCTGACAAAAGCGCGGCCAAATTCGGCCGTGGCGTGTTCGCCTGCTTCAACCTTGCCGCCCAGATCGTGCATCATCACCTGCTGGCCATAGCAGATGCCCAGAATCGGAACCCCAAGCGTATAGGCCGTTTGCGGCGGCCGCGGGGACCCTTCGCGCATCACGCTGTCGGGCCCACCGGAAAAGATGATCGCGCGCGGGCCGAAATCGGCCAGAAACGCGTCAGTCACGTTCTGATAGGGGTGAATTTCGCAATAGACGTTCAATTCGCGCAGGCGACGCGCAATAAGCTGCGTCACCTGGCTTCCGAAGTCTATGATCAAAAGGCGGTCATGGGTATCGGTGCTCATGGGTGCTGATTAGGGCGCAGCGCGCTTTGTGGCAAGCCGCATTCGCTACGGGGCCGGGCAATGTCGTTTTTGCCCCCAAGGCGACGCTACTGGTCAGCGCGGATGCCCATAGCTGCGGTATTCCAGCGCAACAGTCGGCGTTCCCACAGAAGGATTCGAACATGGTCGAGGCAGTTTCCAAGCGCCGGGCGCGCGGTGGCGGTGGTGCCGCGCGGCGCGCAGAGCGGACATCGGTGCGCATCGAGACGGCGAAATACATTGAACGCAACATTCCGGATTTCGAAATTCTGAGCGAAGAAGCGCTCGAGATCATCGAAGCCAACGCAGAAACCGTTCTGGCCGAAATCGGTGTGAATTTCGTCAACAATCCCGCCGCTCTTGACCGCTGGCGCGAGGCCGGGGCCGAGGTGGAAGGCGAACGCGTGCGCATCCCGCGCGGCCTTGCCCGCAAGCTGTGCGAAACCGCACCTTCCTCTTATACCCAACACGCCCGCAACCCCGACCGCAACGTCGTCATCGGCGGGCGCAATCTGGTGCTGGCACCGGTCTATGGTCCGCCATTCGTCCGCGATGCCGCCGGTGGGCGGCGTTATGCGACGATGGAGGATTTCCGCAAATTCGTGAAACTTGGCTATATGTCCAAGTGGCTGCATCATTCCGGTGGCACGGTGTGCGAACCCACCGATGTTCCGGTGAACAAACGCCATCTGGACATGCTGCACGCACACATGACCCTGTCGGACAAGCCGTTCATGGGCTCGGTCACCGAACCCAGCCGCGCGCAGGACAGCGTCGAGATGTGTGAAATCCTGTTCGGGAAGGAGTTCGTTCAGGACAACACGGTGATGACGTCGCTGATCAACATCAACTCGCCAATGACTTTCGACGATGTGATGATGGGCGCGCTCGAGGTCTATGCCAAGAACAATCAGGCCTGCATCATCTCGCCCTTTATCGTCGGTGGCGCGATGGCGCCGGTGTCCGTGGCGGGCACGCTGGTTCAGGTTCTGGCCGAGGTGCTGGCCGGTATCGCGTACAGCCAGTTGATCCGTCCCGGTGCCCCCGTGATCTTTGGCGCTTTCGTGACGTCCATCGACATGAATTCCGGCGCACCGACCTTTGGCACGCCAGAGGCCAGCCAGGTCACCTATGGCGCGGGCCAGTTGGCCCGGCGTCTGGGTCTGCCGTTCCGGTCCGCGGGATCGTTCACCGGCTCGAAACTGCCCGATGCCCAGTCGGCCTATGAAACCGCCAACAGCCTCAATCTTGGCCTGCTGTCCGGGGTCAACTTCATGCTGCACGCCTGTGGCTGGCTCGAAGGCGGGTTGGTCAGTTCGTTTGAGAAATTCGTTCTGGATGCCGATCAGCTTGGCGTGCTGCACAAACTGGCGCAGGGCGTGACCGTGGACGACGATACCCTTGCCATGGATGCCATCCGCGAAGTGGGGCCGGGCGGGCACTACCTTGGTTGCGCCCACACTCAGGCAAATTTCAAGACGGCGTTCTGGCGGTCCGACGTTCTGGATTACAAGCCGTTCGAAACATGGGAAGACGATGGCGCGCGCGACAGTCAGGCGCTGGCGACCAAACGGGTGGAAACCCTGCTGGCGCAATATCAGCAGCCTGCGATGGACCCCGCCATTGCCGAGGCGCTGACCGCCTTTGTCGCGCAAAAGAAGGACTCCATGCCCGACGCCATGATGTAACCGGCGTCAGCTGGGCACCGCCGCGCGGTTGGCGCGCAACACGCGCGCCTCGCCCACCATTGCGATCAGAACATCCACATGCCCCGCCAGCGAATAGCTGGCGGGGTTTTCTCTGCGCCGGGCTTCATGGTCGGCTTCAAGGTCCAGCAGCCGGGTCAGAGCTTCGGCATTTCGGGGTTTGGACCCATAACCAAGAACCCGTTCAAGATGGGAGCCGCGCCGGTATTCCGCCGCACCGATCCGTGCCGCGCGGATCAGCAATCGCGGGCGCTTGAGGCTCTCAAGGCGGCTCAGAGGGTCTTGCATCGGGCGTCTCCTTCGTTGGAATCGTGGTCGTTCGAATGCAACCATTGCACAACCTATTGGGGTGTTGCCCGGTGACGTATGTCTGCGAACGCAGGATTTACTGTCGTTTATTCTTTGGAAACAAAGGTTGACCACAGTGGAAACCATTAACCTTCAGGTAAGAAATGCACGCATAAATTGTGTTCTGCTGAAGGGAACCATGTGGATAACTGTAGCAATGACTTTGACAGACCAAGGCGCGCCGCGCCGCGATCGTGCTCCTGGACGTTGGCCGGACTGGGTGCCGGAAAGCGCGCAAAACTACATCACACACACCGAAAAGGGCCTGTCGATCCGTGCGCTGGCACGGCACAAGGGGTGCCACCCCTCCACCATCCTGCGCCAGATCCGCCGGATCGAGGCCCGCCGCGAAGATCCGCTTGTCGATGAGGCGCTCAAACGGTTTGGAGAGGACGGCCAACCCACCAAAGCCGCCCCCGACGCGCCAGACGATATGACCAGCCAGAGCCACGCCGCTCTGACCGCTCTGAATCCGCGCGGGCGGCTGCTGGCCGTCGCCGACGGCATGGACAAATCCATCGTGGTGGACACCAATGACCGGGGTGCGGTGTCGCGCGGCGTGGTCGGGCGCGATGTGGTGCTGATCCTCGCCTTGCGCGGCTGGATCACCTGCACGACGCGCGGCAGGATCTGCCGCTATGCCATCTCGCCCGCAGGCCGCGCCGCGCTTGGCGAACTGACGGCGCGACAGGAAAACGCCGCCGCCGTTGGTTTCAGCGAAGCGCACAGCCCCTTTGCCCATGACAGCATGAATGCCGAGGAAGACCGCGTAACCCGCTATTCTCCGGCCGAAAGCCCGGTTGCCATGCTGGCCCGCCGCAGGGACAGGTCAGGCGCGCCGTTCCTGTCGGTGGATCTGGTCGATGCGGCAGAACGGCTCCGGCAGGATTTCACCCTGTCGCAAATGGCCGGTGACACTCGTGCAGGCGATCGCGTGGCCGCCGCGCTTGACACGCTCGGTCCGGGACTGGCCGACGTGGCCCAACGCTGCTGCTGTGAAATGGAAGGATTGGAAACCGCGGAACGGGAAATGGGCTGGTCGGCCCGATCAGGCAAGATCGTGCTGCGTATCGCCTTGCAACGGCTGCGTCGCCACTATCTCGAAGCGGCACGGGACAGCGCCCTGATCGGATAACTTTCCATAACGCTTGCTTGGCAATTCAGCCGCGCATGATAATAAAGACTTATGAACTTCACGCTCCGACAACTGACCTATTTCACAGCCCTTGCCAAACAGCGCAATTTCGGACGGGCCGCGGCCACCTGCAATATCTCGCAACCGGCGCTCTCGGTGCAAATCCGCGCGCTTGAGACCGAAATGGGCGGACCTCTGGTCGAACGCCGCAGCCGGGATGTGGTGCTGACCCGGCTCGGCCGCGATGTTCTGGCCCGCGCGACAGATGTGCTTTCGGCGGCCGCGCGTCTGGACGCAGTGGCCCGGGAACGGGCCAGCCGGGTTCTGTCACTGGGTCTGATCCCGACATTGGCCCCATACCTGTTGCCCGGCGTTCTGGCCGGGCTCCGGGCCCGCGATCTGGAACAACAGGTCGAAGTGCGCGAGGCAAAGACCGCCCTGCTTCTTGAGGCGCTGGCCAGCGGCGACATCGACGCGGCGGTCATTGCCTTGCCGTCCGCGACGCTCGGACTGGTGGAAACACCGCTGTTTGAGGATCGCTTCCTGCTGGCAGGCAGCCGCCCGCGGCTTTCGGCTTTGGGGGCCGAGGTCGAAACCCTGCGCCCCGACGATCTAAAATCCAGCCAACTGATGCTGCTCGAAGATGGCCACTGCCTGACCGATCAGGCGTTGGAGGCGTGCGGTCGCACGCGACAAGGCGGCGGGATCAACATGGGCGCGTCATCGCTGGGAACCTTGGCGCGTCTTGTGCAGGCGGGGTTCGGGTTCACGCTGATGCCGGAAATCGCGGCGGCTGCGGAATGTGACGCGCTGGATGATGTTGAGTTGCGCCGTTTTCGCACCCCGGAACCGGCACGCACCATTGCGCTCGTGCGGCGCGCGTCTAGCGAAGACGCCGACTGGTTCGATGATCTTGCGGGCCTGCTGGCCCAGACCGGCGATGCGATTATCGCACCGCTGCGCGCAGTCTCTCCCAGCGATATGTCGGACCTGACCGCAACCGCCCCTTGACGGGCACTCCTTTTGCTTCTTTCTCGTTTCAAATACCCCCGCCGGAGGCGCCCCCGCGACGCGCGCAGCGCGGCGCAAAAACCAAACGGATTGACGCGCGCAGCGCGGCGCAAAAACCAAACGGATTGACGCGCGCAGCGCAAAACCAAACCCATTGACGCGCGCAGCGCGGCGCAACATGTATAGAATAACGCGCAATGCGCGTCTCCGCCGGATTGTCAGGCGGGACGATGGGACGCGGGCTGTGGTCTTGCCCGGCTGCGTGGGTGTGTTAGAGACATCCCAAAGCCCAAGGACCAGAGGTTCACAATGCGCGATCTGAAAATTCCCGAACAGCGTCACCCCGAAAAGGCGCACCGCCCGGACAACGCCCAACCCAAGAAACCGTCCTGGATTCGCGTCAAGGCACCCGGCGGCAAAGGCTATGCCGAAACCCACAAGATCATGCGCGACAACGGTCTTGTAACGGTGTGCGAAGAGGCCGGCTGCCCCAATGTCGGCGAATGCTGGAGCCAGGGACACGCCACCATGATGATCATGGGCGACATCTGCACCCGCGGCTGCACCTTCTGCAACATCGCCACGGGCCGCCCCGACACGCTGGACAGTTTTGAACCGGGACGGGTGGCGCAAGCGGTGGAAAAGCTGGGCCTGAACCACGTGGTCATCACCTCAGTGGACCGGGACGATCTCGACGATGGCGGGGCCGAGCATTTTGCCCAGACCATTCGCGCCGTCCGGCATCGCAGCCCGGCGACCACGATTGAAATCCTGACTCCGGATTTTCTCAAATGCGCGCCTGAGGTTCTTGAAACCGTCGTCGCCGCGCGGCCTGATGTGTTCAATCACAATCTGGAAACCGTGCCCGGGCTTTACCCGCAGGTGCGTCCGGGTGCGCGGTATTTCCACAGCCTGCGCCTGTTGCAGCGGGTCAAGGAACTGGATCCGACGATCTTTACCAAATCCGGGATCATGGTGGGCCTTGGCGAAGATCGCCAATCGGTGATGCAGGTGATGGATGACATGCGCGCGGCGGATGTCGATTTTCTGACCATTGGCCAGTATCTGCAACCCACCCCCAAGCATCACGCGGTTGACCGGTTTGTGCATCCCGATGAATTCTCGGGTTATGAAAAGGCGGCATTCGGCAAGGGGTTTTTGATGGTATCTGCCACGCCTCTCACGCGGTCGTCCTATCACGCGGGGGACGATTTTGCCCGCCTGCGCGCGGCGCGGAATGCCAAACTGGGCATCGACGCCGCCGAATGATCCGCCGAATGATCCGCCGAATGATCCCTCGGCGCGATTGCGCGGCGGGCCATTACGGGGTGGGCAGCGCCTTGACATAGGCCGCCACCGCGTCGCGGTCGGATTTGGGCAGCTTTGCAAAATTATTGATCACGGCGACCATATGGCCGCCGGCGCTGTCGTAGTCCGGGGTAAAGCCCGTCTCCAGATAATAAGAGATGTCGCCCGCGCTCCAGCTCAGCGCATCCGGGGTCAACGCGGGAATACGGCCCGACCCGGACGGGTTGGGCGCGCCAGCCATCCACCGCGACCGGTCCAGCCCACCAAGCGCATCGCGCGGCGTGTGGCATTCGGCGCAATGGGCCAGTGCCTCGACCAGATATCGTCCCCGCATCAGCACCGGATCGTCGCCAACCTCCATCACCCATCCCGGCTGGTGATAGAGCAGCTTCCATCCGCCAAGGCTGCGCCGGATGTTGAAGGGAAAGCCCACCTCATGTTCGGCGCTTGGTGTGGCGTCCGCGGGCAGGGTCTGGATATGCGCCCAGAGGTCCGCCACATCGGTTTCGGTCATGTTGGCATAGCTGGTGTATGGAAACGCGGGATAGTAATGCGCGCCCTCGGGCGACACCCCGCGCGTGACGGCGCTGGCAAATTCGGGCAGGGTCCACGCGCCGATCCCCGCTTGCGGGTGGGGTGAAATATTGGGCGCGATAAAGGTGCCGAAATCCGATCCGAACCGCTGTCCGCCCGACAGAACCGTCTTGTCCTCGGATTTCGGGGCGGTGTGGCACGACGCGCAGCCTGCGGCCGTGAACACCAGCGCGCCGCGCGCCGGATCGCCGGTGATCCCGTCAAAGGCCGAAGCGGGCAGGGGAACCGCCCGCGTCAGGGCAAGGCCAATGCCCGCCCCGACAACGGCCAGACCGGCCAGAGCGATCAGAACGCGGCGCACGCCGGATCAGCTTTGTGGCGCGCGGTGGGCGTCATGGCAGGCTTTGCAGGTGCCGCCCACGCGGCCCATCATCGGACCGATGGCAGCCTGACCGGTGCCGGCCGCGGCCTGCATTTCCTTGGCTGCAGCCCCAAGATCAGACCACTTGGCAAGAAAATCTGCATTGTCTTCCCAGATGGTTGTCTTGGCCCGAGTGCCATCAACACCCATTTCATCGGATCCTTCCGGCCACAGCGGGCCCTGATTGATCATGCTCACGGCAACGATGGAATCCGCCGCGGCCTGCGCTGCGGCGGCGTCATAGGCCATCTCGCCCTTGGCCATACCGCCCAGGATGCCAAGGTTGATCGCCAGAACCCGGAACTGGCCCTGACGCGCCTTGAGATGGCCCGAATAATCCTGAGCACTGGCCACCCCGCCACAGGCAACAGCGGCAATAAGGGCAGTAGCAAATACACGTTTCATTGAAAATCTCCCATAGGTGTTGTTTTACAAACCCTAGTATGCCCAACTCCCATAGCAAACATATTCTTAAGCTTTGCGGGACGGGTCTCTATTCATGCACAAGGTCAACTGGGATGATCTGCGGTTCGTGTTGGCAGTGGCCGATGGCGGATCGGTCAGCGCCGCGTCGCGGGCGCTTGGGGTCAACCATGCAACGGTCTTGCGGCGGATCGCGGCCTTTGAAGAGGCTGCCGGATTGCCGGTGTTCGAACGTCTGGCGCACGGCTACAGGCTGCGGGCTGATCGCGCAGATGTGATCGAAGCCGCCCGCGAGGCCGCAGCCAGAATTGATCAGGTCGAGGGTCTGTTGCGCGGATCGGGGGGCGCGCGCGCCGGGGATCTGCGCCTGACGACGGTAGATTCTCTGGCCTGCACCTTGGTGCCAAGGGTGATGGCCCGACTGTCAGACGCGGTGGCTCCGGGGCGGGTCGTGACGCTGGTGTCGAACGATCATCTGGATATGGCGCGCCTTCAGGCCGATATCGCGCTGCGTCCGGCACCGGCATTGCCGGACGGCATGATTGGCGACCTGGCCTTTGACATGGGCTTTGGTGCCTATGCCGCGCCCGGTCTCGGCGACGATGCGCCGTGGCTTGGGCTGGCAGGCACAGCGGTGCGGTCACCGGCCGGGCGCTGGATGTCCGACAACATTCCCCTCGACCGGATCGGGCCGGGGGCGTCCTCCTTCGTGGCGCTGCGCGAAATGGCGCGCCAAGGTCTGGGCGTGGCGATCCTGCCGGATCTGTTGGGCCGCGACCAACACGGGCTGGACCCCTTGGACAGCGGCCCGCGCGATCTCAGCGTGCCGGTCTGGGTCGCCTGTCACCGTGATCTCGACGGGATCGCGCGCATCGACAAGGCACGCCGGGTGCTGGTTTCGACGCTGGCCTCTGAATATGGATCGCGCCGGGGCGGATCGCTGCGCGGCTAGGCGTCTTGCTCAGACAGAAACCGCACCTTGCCGATAAACGGCAGGTTCCGGTCGCGCTGCGCGAAATCAATCCCATAACCGACCACGAATTCGTCGGGGATTTCAAAGCCGATCCAGTCGGCGCGGATGTCCACTTCGCGGCGCGATGGCTTGTCGAGCAAGGCAATCGTGCGCATCCGCGCGGGGCTGCGCGACATCAAAAGGTTGGTCACATGGCTGAGCGTGAAGCCTGTGTCCACGATATCCTCGACCACCAGCACATCGCGGCCTTCGATTGCGCCGCGCAAATCCTTGAGGATGCGCACCTCGCGACTGGATTCCGTCTGGTCGCCGTATGACGACGCCTCGAGAAAATCCACCTCGATCGGCATATCGAGTTCGCGCACCAGATCGGCGATAAAGACAAAGCTGCCGCGCAGCAGACCCACCACCACCAGTTTGTCCGTGTCGCGGAATTCGCGTTTGATATCCCGGCTCAATTCCTCGATCCGGGCCGCAATCGCCTTGGCCGAGATCATCTCGTCGATCACATACGGGTTCTCTGTCATGTCGCCCCCTTGAACTTCGCGTCCATCCATAGGACACCGGATACCCGAAAGACCATAGAAAATGCGATAACGAAAAGCTGGCCCGGAATGCCCAAACACGCCGAAACCCGCGTTCTGCCTTACAGCGCGCAGCAAATGTACGATCTGGTCGCCGATGTCGGGCAATATCCGCAATTCCTGCCGTGGTGCGCGGCGGCCCGCATCCGCTCGGTGACGCCACAGGGCGCGGCACAGGTGATGGAGGCCGACCTGGTGATTTCGTTCAAGGTGTTTCGCGAACGCTTCGGGTCGCGGGTCACGCTCTGGGCCGATGACATGAAGATCGACACCGAATACCTTGATGGGCCATTCAAATACATGAAATCCAGCTGGGCCTTCCGCGATGTGGACGACGGTTGCGAAGTGGATTTCTTTGTGGATTTCGAATTCCGCAATGCCATGCTTCAGGGCATCATCGGGGTTGTCTTCAACGAGGCCATGCAGCGCATTGTCCGCGCCTTCGAACGCCGCGCGGCCGAGCTTTACGGAGCGTCCTCCGCCCGGTAACGTCGAACCATGACTTGGCCCGATACACCGATTACCGACCTCTTCGATATCGCCTTTCCTATTGTTCAGGCACCAATGGCGGGTGCCGCTTCCCCCGAGATGGCGTCCGCCGTCGCGGCGGCGGGTGGACTAGGATCGCTGGGCTGCGCGGGAATGTCCGCCGAAACCGTGCAAAAGGAAATCGCGGCGGCGCAGCGCGGGTCCAATCGCCCGGTAAACGTCAACTTTTTCACCCACGCGCCCCCGCAGGATAACCCCGAACTGACACGGGCCGCGATGGAGCGGCTGCAACCATGGTATGCGCGGCTTGACGCCGGCGCACCGCACAAGCCGGCCGAGACCACCTTGCCCTTCGATGAGGCGATGTGCGAGGCGATCATCGCCGCAGGCGCACGGGTTGTGTCGTTCCATTTCGGATTGCCCGCGCCGAATCTGGTTGCCCGGGTCAAGGATGCCGGAATGATCGTCCTGTCCTCGGCAACATCCGTGGCCGAGGCGCGCTGGCTCGAGGACCGTGGTGCCGATGTGATCGTGGCGCAAGGCGTCGAGGCAGGCGGTCACAACGGATGGTTCCTGCCACGCAACGGGGCCGATGTGGCCACCACCATGGCGCTGGTGCCGCGTGTCGTCGATGCGGTGTCGGTGCCGGTGCTGGCCGCCGGAGGCATCGCCGACGGGCGCGGGATCGCCGCGGCCCTGATGCTGGGCGCAGCCGGGGTGCAAATCGGCACGGCCTTTCTTGCCACGCCGGAATGCCGGACGGCAGAGGTTCACAAACGCGCGGTCGCGGCGGCAAGCGGGGATGATACACTGGCCACCCGCGCCTATAGCGGGCGGTCGGCGCGGGGCATCGTCAATGCGTATTCCGCCGAAATGGCCCGTCACGACGACTGGCCGGATTTCCCGCTGATGAATGCCGCCACCGGCCCGCTGCGCGCCGCCAGCGCCAAGGCTGGCCACGGCGACGCCTTCGCCCTCTGGGCCGGACAGGCCGCAGGCCTTGCACGGGCGGAAACAACGACCGAGGTCATGGAACGGCTGATCGCGGAAACGGAGGCGGTTTTGTCCGGCATATCCCGCCCGCGCGTGTAGCGCCGCCCGGGCCTTAGTCCTTTATCTTGGCCAGCTTGGTCGCTACGGTACTGATTTTCTTTGCCATTGTTGACGTCGCCGTGATGTCAGCCGTCACCAAAGGCGCGAGCTTCTTTTCCAGTGCGGTCAGTGATTTTTCAATCGCTTCGGCATTCTTGGCCAATTTGGCCGCCGACTTTGGATCCTTGATCCGCGCGCGCTCAAAATCATGCGCAATATCCTCGAGTTGACGAATACTTACATCCCTGTCCGTAAGCATGGCTCGGATCTTCTTGTCATCTGCAAAAGACTTTTTGACGAAGGTCGAAACAGCGGTGGCGAGAGCCTGCAAATCCTTGTCCACCAACTCAATCTGACCGGCGATGATGCTTATTTCGTTGTAGCGTTCGAACAACGGGACTGAGGGGTGACGAATGCGGCTTGCCACAATCGCGGGCAATTCTGGCAGGGGTCCACCAGCCTTTATTGATGCGCGCGTTTCGTCGTTCAGTGTGCCGGTGACTTTGAGCTTGTTCTTTTTCTGGTAGGCCTGCACCGCGGTCTGGGTCTTGGCTCCGAAAATGCCATCTTCGGCAAGTTTCGGCTTTGCGCCTGCTTTGTTCAGATCCTTCTGAAGCTGGGTTACTTCTTTGCCCTTTGCGCCTTTCTTCAGCTCAGCCATGCTCTAATCCTTTGATATCTTGAAAAAATAAGTGATCCGTTTCGGCGAAAACGTGCCGAAGCGGGGTGCTCAAATTGCGGTTTTGTATCCTGTCAATTGTGTCTTGAGATCGGTCGCGACGCGTGTGTCGCGACGGATGTTCAACCAAATCACGTCAAACGCGGTCCCTTGGATGTTCTGCTGGATCGTTCCGGGAACGCCATCGTTACCCACCCTGTGCCGCGTCGCGGAAATTGCTCCGGTCACAAGACCACCTCAAACTCGTTAACAAAAATCCACGCGGGCAAATTGGTGGTTCAGAAAAAATAAATCAACCCCCAGGGGTTGTTTTTGTGTGGTTTGGTTCCTCTCACCCTCAATGGTCAGGGCGGCAAGGGATATGCGCCGGGGGCAGCGCCCCCAGCGCCCTGTATCGGGCTTAGCTGCTCATATCATAGGCGCGTTCGCCATGCGCCGAGAGGTCAAGCCCGTTGGTCTCGGTTTCTGCATCCACGCGCAAGGGCGTGATCGCCTTGACCACAAAGATCAGAACCACGGTCATCACGATGGTAAAGACACCCACGATGGCCAACCCGCCAAGCTGCGCGGCCCAGCTTCCCGCGCCGAAGACGGCGATCATGATCGTGCCAAAGATGCCGCCAACGCCGTGCACCGCGAACACGTCCAGCGTGTCGTCGATCTTGAGCGTGTTGCGCACAAGGTTCACCGCTTCCTGACACAGCACACCGGCCACCGCGCCGATGATCAGCGCCTCGACCGGGCCAACAAACCCCGACGCCGGCGTGATGGAGGCCAGACCGGCAATCGTGCCCGTGACCATTCCCACCAACGACGCCTTGCCGAACTTGATCTTTTCCCACAGCGCCCACGTCAGCGACGCCGTCGCCGCCGAGATATGCGTGACCGTGATCGCCATCGCCGCGCCCCCGTCGGCGGCCAGTTGCGAGCCACCGTTGAACCCGAACCAGCCGACCCAGAGCATCGCCGCGCCAATCATCACAAAGCCGGGGTTATGCGGCGGTGTGGTCTGGTTGCGGCGCGGTCCAAGGAACACGGCAATCAGGATCGCGGCCAGCCCCGCGGTTTCGTGCACAACAATCCCGCCTGCGAAATCCTTGACGCCGGTTTCGCCAAAGATGCCGCCATCGGCCAGCATCCCGCCACCCCATATCCAATGCACCACGGGCGCATAACACAGCAGCATCCACAGCGCCGAAAAGAGCAGGACAAACCCAAAGCCCACGCGCTCGACATAGGCCCCCACGATCAGCGCGGGGGTGATGATCGCGAATGTCATCTGAAAGGCAAAGAACAGCACTTCCGGCAGGTTGCCCGACAGCGTCGCGGCGTCCACCCCGGCCAGAAAGAACTTGTCAGTGCCGCCCCAGAACCCGCTTTCGCCAGAGCCAAAGGCGATCGAATAGCCAAAGACGAACCAAAGAAGGCTCATCAAACAGGCAATTGCATAGCAATGCATGAACACGCTCAGCACATTTCGTGCGCGCACCAGCCCCCCATAAAAAAGCGCAAGACCCGGCAGGGTCATGAAAAGGACCAGCGCGGTGGCGACGATGATCCAGGCTGTATCGGCACCGTTCATTTGGGTTGCCTCCTTGAAATTTGGTTCAGGTTGGCGGTGCTTAAGGCAGGCGCAGGACGCGAAAAAAAGAGGCAACCACGCCCAGAGGCGCTGAAAAAGTGGCCTCTTGGCCGAGTGCCGCCAAAAGCGGCAGAATATATCTGGCTTTGCCTAAAAAGAGGGCGTTAGTGAATCACGCGATCAGCGCGGCGTGCAGCAGCCTGAGCGCATGGTCCCGCGCGGCGGCGCGCACCGCATCGCGGCCCAGTGCGCCGAATTCGACCGTTTCGGACAGGCAGTCATGCCCGGTCTGTGTCAGTCCGAAACATACGCGGCCTTCGGGTTTAAACTCCGATCCGCCCGGTCCTGCGATGCCGGTGATCGACACTGCCAATCCCGCGTGGGACCGTTCCAGCGCGCCGTTGGCCATGGCGCGGGCAACCTCTTGCGACACCGCGCCATGCGCGGCGAGGATGGTTTCCGCCACCCCCAGCATTTCGGTCTTGGCGGCATTGGTATAGGTGACGAACCCCCGCTCGACCACGGCGGAAGAGCCCGGAATATCGGTCAGGGCGGCGGCCACCATTCCGCCGGTGCAGCTTTCTGCGGTCGCGATCATCTCGCCACGCGCGCGGGCGGCATCCAGCACCGCAATGGCCAGATCCCGGCTCATCCCATCATCCCATGCCAAGCGCCGCCGATGATCGTGACGCAGATCGCGGCGAACACGCCCGCGATGACGTCGTCCAGCATCACGCCCAACGCATCGCCGCGCCGGTCGGCCCAGCCGACAAGCCACGGCTTCCAGATGTCGAACAGCCTGAAAAGCGCAAAGGCCGCGATCCAGCCCGGCCACAGCGCCGTGATATCAAGACCGTGCCGCGTTGCGGGCAGCGACAGCGCCATCAGCGCGATCCACTGGCCCGCCACCTCGTCAATCACGATTTCGGACGGATCATGGTCGGCTTGACCGGCGGTCATTTGCGCCGTGGCCCACCATCCAGCCACAATGGCCAGGATAATGCCCACCCCCAAAAGGGGCGCGCCGCCCAGCACGTGCAACGCCCAGCCCAGAGGCAACGCCACCAGCGACCCCCACGTGCCCGGTGCCGGACGCAGGTAGCCGGTGCCGAACACCGTGCCGATCATCCTTGCAAAGGTGTTCATGGTGCCACCAGACTTGCCGTCGCCAGCGCCGCGATGCCCTCGCTCCGCCCGGTAAAACCAAGACGTTCCGAAGTGGTCGCCTTGACCGATACGCGATCCGGGGCCAGATCCATGATCCGGGCCATTTCCGACTGCATGGCCTGCGCGTGCGGGCCGATCTTCGGGCGCTCGCAAACCAGGGTGACATCCACATTCGACACCCCAAAGCCGCGCGCGCGGGCCAGCTCGACAGCATGGCGCAGGAAAATCTCGCTCGCCGCGCCCTTCCATTGCGGATCGCTGGGGGGGAAGTGACGCCCGATATCGCCCTCGGCCAGCGCGCCATAAATCGCGTCTGTCACCGCATGCATGGCGACATCAGCGTCGGAATGGCCATCAAGCCGCTGGTCATGCGGGATTTTGATGCCGCATAGCGTGACGTGATCCCCCGGAACGAAACGGTGCACGTCATAGCCGTTGCCAAGCCTGATATCCATCTGTCTTCCCAATATGCGCGCGGCCCGGTCGAAATCGTCCGCGGTGGTGATCTTGATGTTCTCTGCTTTGCCCGCAACGATGGCGACGTGCAACCCCGCCGCACGGGCAATCGCCACATCGTCCGCGGCGCTTGCGGCGGCAGACTCGGGCGCGGCTTCATGGACGGCCTCATGGGCGGCAAGGATCGCATCAAAGTGAAACCCCTGCGGGGTCTGCGCGGCGAACAGTCCGGTGCGGTCACGGGTTCCGGTCACAGCGCCGTCCGCCCCGGTCCACAAGGCATCGGTCACAACCAACCCCGGTGCTGCGCCGGGCGACGTGTCCAGCGCGTCGATCACGGCACTGATGGTCTGCGCGTCGATGCAGGGGCGGGCAACGTCATGAATCAGAACGTTGGTGACATCGCTTCCCGCCAGCGCGCGCAGTCCACACCGTACTGTGTCAGAACGTTGCGCGCCACCCGCGCACAGGGTCAGATCCCCGCGCGCACCATAGCGTTCCCAGCCGGTGGGATCCTCGGGATTGAGCACGACAACCACCCGGTCGATGCGCGGATGCGCGGCAAACCGTGCGATGGTCCAATCCGCAACCGCGCGGCCCGCAATGTCGCGCCATTGCTTGGCCAGCCCGCCCCCGGCCCGGAGACCGCGTCCCGCGGCCACGATCACTGCGGCGTTTGTCATGGCGGCCTTTGCCCTTTGTGGTCACGGCGTCTGCGTTTCGGCGCAAGATTTAGGCCGAGTTTGCAGCTTAGGCAATCATGATGCGGAACATGGCGAACGTCGCCTAAAAAATAGGCAAATGCCGTTTTTGCGGCCTTGCATTCCGGTCCAGCCATTGAGACTGCACCCCGCGCCCCATATGGTCGCGGTAGATGCACAAGGTTTAGGCAGTTTGACCGTTCCTCTGAAAGACATGATTCTGGATCCGGCGGTGTTCCTTGCCCCCATGGCGGGCATCACCGACCGGCCCACGCGCGATCTGGTGGCCGGGTTTGGCGCGGGGCTGGTGGTCAGCGAAATGGTGGCCAGTCAGGAAATGGTGCAGGCCAAGGCCGGGGTCCGGGAAAAGGCCGAACTGGGCGCGGATGTTGTCGGCACGGCGGTTCAAATCGCGGGCCGCGATCCACATTGGATGGCCGAAGCCGCACGCATGGTCGAAGCAAACGGCGCGCGGATCATCGACATCAACATGGGCTGTCCCGCCAAGAAGGTGGTAGGCGGCTATTCCGGCTCGGCTTTGATGCGCGATCCGGATCACGCGCTGCGCCTGATCGAGGCGGTCGTGGGCGCGGTGTCCGTGCCGGTCACGCTCAAGACCCGGCTGGGATGGGACGACGATTGCCTGAACGCGCCGCTGCTGGCACGACGGGCGCAGGACGCGGGCGTGGCCATGGTCACGATCCATGGTCGCACGCGCTGTCAGTTCTACAAGGGCCGCGCGGATTGGGATGCGATTTCCGCTGTGGTCGCCGCGCTGGATGTGCCGGTAATTGCAAATGGCGATATCGTGGACACCGCCACGGCGCGCGCGGCGTTGAACCGGTCCGGTGCGCGCGGTGTGATGGTCGGGCGCGGCGCACAGGGGCGGCCGTGGCGTCTGTCCCAGATCGCCGCCGGACTTGCGGGACGGCCCGCACCAATGGCCCCGCGCGGCGCGGCGCTGGCCGACATCGTAGATGCACACTACGTTTCGCTGCTGTCGTTCTATGGCCGCGATCTGGGGGTGCGCGTGTCGCGCAAACATCTGGGCTGGTACATGGACGATGCGGGCACACCGCCCGCGTTGCGCCGCGAGGTGCTGACCGAACGCGATCCCGAACAGGTGCGTCGACGTCTGGCCATGGCCATCACTCAAGGCGAAAGGGACGTCGCATGATCTCCGATACTTCCATATGGGCCTCTCTGCCGGTTCCGGCTTTTCTGATCGACGCCGCCGATACCATCCTTGATGTGAATTCCGCCGCCGAAGGGTTTCTGAATGCCTCGGCCCGCACGGTGGTGGGCACGCCGGTTTGGGATCTGGTCGCGGTGGATGCGCCGCTTGAAGAAGCGTTCGAGCGCGCCCGCGCCAATGGCACGCCACTGTTTGTCAACGATGTCGATGTGGGCACCGGAAGCCGCGCGCCCTTGCAATGCGGATTGCAGGTGGCACCCTTGATGGACCATCCCGGCATCATGCTGATGCTGATTTCCCCGCGCGAACTGGCCGGGCGCATGACCCAGAGCCATTCGGTCAAATCCGCGGCACGTTCGGCCATCGGCATGGCCGAGATGCTGGCCCATGAGATCAAGAACCCGCTCGCAGGGATCACGGGGGCCGCGCAGTTGCTGAGCATGAACCTGTCCGCCGAGGATCTGGAACTGACCGATCTGATTGTGGCCGAGGGGCGGCGGATTGTGAAACTGCTGGAACAGGTCGAACAATTCGGCAACCTCAGCCCGCCGGATCAAAAGCCGGTCAATATCCATGACGTTCTGGATCGGGCGCGGCGGTCGGCGACGCTGGGCTTTGGTGCCCACATGAAGATCATCGAGGAATACGACCCGTCGCTGCCCTTGGCATATGGCGACCCCGATCAGCTTCTTCAGGTGGTTCTCAACCTGCTCAAGAACGCCTCCGAGGCCGCCGATCCCAAAGGTGGCACGATCCGCATGCGCACGTTCTTTGAACATTCCTTTGGCTTGCGGCGCAGCGATGGCACCGGCCAGTCGCTGCCGCTCCAGATCGAGATCATCGACGACGGGCCGGGCCTGCCGGACAAGATCAAGGGCGATATCTTTGATCCCTTTGTGTCTGGACGCGAAAACGGCACCGGTCTGGGTTTGGCTCTGGTGAGCAAGATCCTGTCGGATCACGACGGCTGGATTTCGGTGACGTCAACACCCGGACACACGGTTTTCCGCCTGTCTCTGCCGCGTGTTCCGCGGGAAAAGGCCGCACAAGCCAACGATACGCCCCCCACTTCTGAGGAGATTTCCTGATGGACGGCACTGTTCTTGTCGCCGACGACGATCGCACCATCCGCACCGTTCTGACACAGGCCCTGACGCGGGCCGGGTGCAAGGTGCACGCGACCTCATCCCTGACCACGCTGATGCGCTGGGTGGGCGAGGGCAAGGGCGACGTGGTGATTTCGGACGTGATGATGCCCGACGGGAACGGGCTCGAGATGTTGCCCAAGATTTCGCAGGATCGCCCCGATCTGCCGGTGATCGTGATCAGCGCGCAGAACACCATCATGACAGCCATTCAGGCCGCCGAAGCCGAAGCCTTCGATTATCTGCCCAAACCGTTCGATCTGCCCGATCTGATGAAGAGAACGGCGCGCGCGCTGGAATTGACCCGGCGGACCGCCGGCACCCGCAGGCAGGAACCGCAGGACGAACGCCCCGACGATCTGCCTCTGGTGGGGCGGACCCCGGCGATGCAGGCGCTCTACAGATTGGTGGCGCGGGTGATGAACACCGATCTGCCGGTTCTGGTGTCGGGGGAATCGGGCACCGGCAAATCGCTGATCGCGCGGGCGATCCATGATTTCTCGGATCGCCGCACCCTGCCGTTCGTCACCATAACAGCATCGGATATCCGGGAACTGGAAGGCCCTGCGCGGGTTCTGGCGCGGGTCAAGGGCGGCACGCTGCTGATCGACGAGATTGCCGATATCGAAGAAGAGCTTCAGGCCCGGATCGTGCGCATGATGGATGCGCCGGGCGATCATCTCCCGCGTTTCATGGCCACCAGCCAAAGCAACCTGACCACCGCGATGGAAGAAGGGCGCGTCCGGCAGGATTTGTATTACCGGCTGTCGGGTGCCACGATCCATGTGCCGTCCTTGCGCGAACGGGTGGATGACATCCCGCTTTTGGCTGAACACTTTCTTGCCCGCGCCGAACGCGAAGGCGGGGCCAAGCGGCGCCTGTCGGGCGATGCGGCCGAGATGTTTCGCACCTATAGCTGGCCGGGCAACGTCCGCCAGTTGGAAAACGCGGTGCGCCGTCTGGCGCTGACCAGCCGGTCCGAGGAAATCCTGCGCCCCGAGGTCGAGGCGGTTCTGGGCAACCAGCCCGAAATGGCGCAGGTGATCGGCGGAGACTATGGGGCAGGCGGCGGCGGCAATGGCGAAAAGCTGTCGGCTTCGGTGGCGCGCCACTTGCGACGGTATTTCGATCTGCATGGCAATGTTTTGCCCGCGCCGGGGCTGTATGGGCGAATCCTGCGCGAGATCGAAGCACCCCTGATCGAAATCGCACTGGATGCAACCGGTGGAAATCAGGCGAAATGCGCCGATCTTTTGGGGATCAATCGCAATACTTTGCGCAAGAAGATCACTGAGCTCGATATTCAGGTGACACGGCGCCGCAAGTTGATGTAAAATCGCCACACAAGAGTGGCATCACGGACCCAGTTCGTGCAAAAGCCACCAGATATGGCGGTCAGCCGCAAACGCGGCACATCAACATGAGGGTCCAGAGTGGTATCGCGGTCACATAGTGTCCATTGGTCGGATGCATTGCAACGGCTGCGCCGGACGCGCCGCGTTCAGAACGCGGCCACGATTGGTCTGGTCGTGCTGGGTCCGCTTCTGGTGCTGGCGACGTTTCTGCTTCTGGGTCCGCTGGATCAGGGTGGATCGGCGCTCAGCCTGAGATTGGTGCTGCTTGCGGACCTTGTTTATGCGCTGGTGGTGTCAACGCTGGTGCTGGGATCGGTGGCGCGGCTGGTGGCCGCGCGGCGGGCGCGGTCGGCGGGTTCGCGGCTTCACCTGCGCCTGACGGGGGTGTTTGCGCTTCTGGCGCTGATTCCGACGGTCTCGGTCGCGGTATTTGCCGGTCTGACCATCAACATCGGGCTTGAGGGCTGGTTTTCGGACCGGGTGCGTCAGGTGGTGGGCGCATCGCTCAGCGCCGCGCAGGCCTATGAGGCCGAACAACAAAGCGATCTGGCCGAGGATGCCGCCGCGCTGGCCCAGTATCTCGACCGGGCGCGGGCCTCGACCTTCTTTATGAACGAAGCCGAATTGCGCACTGTTCTGGCGCAGGGCCAGAGCCAGATTCAGCGCGGCCTGCGCGAGGCTTATGTTATCGACGGCACCGGCGAAATCCGCACCCGTGGCGAACGCTCTTACCTGTTCGATTTCGAACGCCCCTCAGCCGACCAGATCAGCGAAGCCAGCGACAACGGCCTGATCGTGATCGAAGATTGGGACAACAACGAATTCCGCGGGCTTGTGCGGCTGGATTCCTTTGTCGACAGGTTCCTTTATGTCAGCCGCGAAGTGGACGGCGAAATCCTCAGCCTGCTGGACGAAACCCAGGAAACCGTTCGCCTGTATCAGCAACTGGAAAACGAACGGGGCAGGGTGCTGTTTGAATTCGGCCTGCTGTATCTGGGGTTCGCGGTGATCCTGATCCTTGCCGCGATCTGGTTGGGAATGTGGTTTGCCGAACGGCTGTCGCGCCCCGTGGGGCGGCTGACCGGTGCGGCACAACAGGTCGGTTCGGGTGATCTTGACGTTCAGGTGATCGAAGAGGACGGCGACGACGAAATCGCCATGCTGGGGCGGTATTTCAACCAGATGACCCGGCAATTGAAGGCTCAGCGCGAGACGCTTCTGGACAACACCCGTCAGATCGAACGCCGCCGCAGGCTGTTCGATTCCGTTCTGTCTTCGGTGACATCCGGCGTGGTCGGCGTGGACCCAAAGGGCCGGGTGACATTCGTGAACCGGTCGGCCATGCGGTTGCTGGACTGGTCGGGGGACCAGAGCACGCTTGAACTGTCGGTTGCGGTGCCCGAATTCGCGGCCATGTTCGAAATGCTGCGCGACGGCAACGGAGAGTCCGCCCAAGGCGAGATCAAGGTGATCCGGGGCGGCCAGTTGGAAAACCTGCTGGTGCGCATGGCCACCCGGCGACAGGATGACGGGCGGCTTGAGGGGTATGTGATCGCCTTTGACGATGTGACCGATCTGGTCAGCGCCCAACGGATGGCCGCATGGGGGGATGTGGCGCGCCGGATTGCCCATGAGATCAAGAACCCGCTCACCCCGATCAAGCTGAGCGCGGAACGCATCAAGCGCAAATTCGCCCCGCGCGTGGGCGAGGACAGCGACCAGCTTGAGGCAATGACGGATGTGATCGTGCGCCAGACCGACGATCTGCGCCGCATTGTGGATGAATTTTCCAAGTTTGCCCGTATGCCCGAACCCAACCGCCGCACCGAGGATTTCGCCGAACTGGTGCGCGGGGCGGTGTTGCTGCAACGCGCAGGCCAGCCGGATATTCGGTTTGTCACCGACATACCTGACCGCACCGTTCCGGCGGAACTGGACGCAACGATGATTGGTCAGGCACTGACAAACCTGATCAAGAATGCCGGGGAAGCCATTGAAACATTGCAAAGAAAAGGTGAAGCCCCAGAGGAGCACCGCCCCGAGATCCGGGTTGCGCTGGAGGTCGGCACAGCCAATGCCGAACTGCGCATCATGGACAATGGCATCGGACTTCCTGCCGACCGCGCGCGACTGTTCGAACCATACGTGACCACCCGCGACGAAGGCACCGGCCTTGGCCTGCCCATCGTCCGCAAAATCATCGAGGAACACGGCGGGAGCCTGAGTCTCGAAGACGCGCCGCCCTTTGAAGACGGTGCGCGCCCCGGCGCAATGGCGGTGATCCGTCTGCCCTTGGCGGAACCGAGTATTTCTCGTGAGTTATCAAACGCCTCCGGGCGTCAACGCATTAAAAAACAAGGTGATCCAGATGAGTGGTATTCTGATCGTAGACGATGAACGCGACATCCGCGAACTGGTCTCGGACATTCTTCAGGACGAAGGCTACAGCACCCGTCTGGCCGGGAATTCCGACGATTGCATGGCGTCGATAGAATCGCAGCCACCGGCGCTGCTGATCCTCGATATCTGGCTCAAGGACAGCAACATGGATGGCATTGACATCCTCAAGGCGGTCAAACGCGATTACCCGGAGGTTCCGGTGGTGATCATCTCAGGGCATGGCAACATCGAAATTGCCGTGGCCGCGATCAAGCAGGGGGCCTATGACTTTATCGAGAAGCCGTTCAATATCGACCAGCTTCTGGTGGTGATCCGCCGCGCGATGGAAACCTCGCGGCTGCGGCGCGAGAACCAGACCCTGCGCCGCCGTGATCACGGCACGGCAGACATGATCGGGGCATCCCCGGCGTTCCGGGCGTTGATCGGCCAACTCGACAAGGTCACCAAGTCGAACGGTCGGGTAATGCTGACCGGTCCGGCGGGTGCGGGCAAGGAAATCGCGGCCCGCTATATCCATTCCAATTCAACGCGGGCACCGGGCCCGTTCGTGACGGTCAACTGTGCCTCGATCGAACCCGAGCGGATGGAAGAGGTGCTGTTCGGCCGCGAAAGCGCCGAGCGCGGGATCGAACAGGGGCTTCTTGAACAGGCGGATTCCGGGGTGATCTACTTTGACGAGGTCGCGGACATGCCGCTTGGCACCCAGTCCAAGATTCTGCGGGTGCTGGTGGACCAGCAATTCCAAAGGGTCGGCGGCACCGGGCGGGTGCGGGTGAATTTGCGGGTGATCTCGTCGACGAACCGGGATCTCGAGGCGGAAATCAAGGCCGAACGATTCCGTCAGGAACTGTATCACAGGCTGAACGTGGTGCCGGTTGCGGTGCCCGCGCTGGACGAGCGGCGCGATGATATCCCGCTGCTGGCCGAGCATTTCATCGCCGCATGCAACGCAACCCAGGGCTTGCCGCAACGGCCCCTGTCAGAGGACGCGGTCGCCATGCTGCAGACGATGCCGTGGCCGGGCAATGTGCGCCAGCTCAAGAACCTCGTGGAGCGGGTGCTGATCCTTGGCGATGGCACAGGCCCGATCGAGGCACGCGAATTGCCGTCGGATTTCGGGCCGGAGACCGATGAAGGCCGCGTTGTGCTGTCGGGCGCGCTGGCAACCCTGCCGCTGCGCGAGGCGCGCGAGGCCTTCGAACGGGAATACCTGCTGACCCAGATCAACCGGTTCGGCGGCAATATCAGCCGCACCGCCAGCTTTGTGGGCATGGAACGCAGCGCGCTGCACCGGAAACTGAAATCGCTGGGGGTGGTGACCGCCAACAAAGCCGGCGCGCGGGTGGCCTTTGTCGATGACGAGACCGGCGAGACTGCGACCTGAGCCGGTTTTCCCCGGCTGACCGCAAAGCCGGGGGAGCACCGTTTGAGGCCCCGTTTGAAGCACCGAACAGGCCGGGAGCAAAGCCCTGTTGGCCCGGCAGGAAAGAGGGGGGCGCTGCCCCCCGACGCGCTTTGCGCGTCTCCCCCCGGAGTATTTCGGGCCAGAAGAAGGGGGCGCGTTTCGCCCGTGCGGGTCAGGGCACGATTTGCCAGCTGCCATCCGAGTTTCGGATAACGCAAGCGTTTTCGGTCAGCCTTGGAAAGACGGTTGTGCGCCCCGGCGGGGTGGCGCGGGCGATTTCGGCGCGGCACGGGGGCAGCCGCAATGGCGCGTAGCCGCGATCGGCCATGCACTGCCGTTGGATGCGATCGCGCAAATCGGCGTTCACGTCCACGGTATAGACCATTCCCGGTTCCCAGAATCCCCCCGTAGTGGTGCAGTTGCTCGCGGCGTCACACACGCGGCGCGGCGGGTAGAACACCGGCGCGGTCTGGCGGACCTGCGTTGCCACCGGCGCGTCGCGCAGCGCGCGAATGTCACAGGTGGTCTGATCGCGTTCGGTGCGGGTCAGGGTCGCGCCGGGCTTGTAGTATGTCTCCAGCGGCATGCAGCTTGACAGAACGAGCGCCGCAAGCGCCGCTGTGGTGATCCGGTGGGGCTGTCTCATACTGGGATGGTGCCTGTTTCGGGGCGGTTTGACAATTGATTTGACCGGGTCGCGGCCTTCTGTCATGCAGAAAGCCCCAAGATCAACGCCGGGAACGGGACAGCGATGAAGGTCATCATTTGCGGGGCCGGTCAGGTCGGTTGGCAGATTGCACGCCATCTGTCGGGCGAGGCCAACGATGTCACTGTGGTGGACAGCAATGCCGACCTTGTGCGCCGCGCATCCGAGACGCTGGATGTTCAGGGGGTGACGGGCTTTGCCAGTTATCCCGATGTGCTGGATCGCGCCGGTGCACGGGACGCGGACATGATCATCGCTGCCACCCATTCCGACGAGGTCAACATGGTCACCTGTCAGGTGGCCCATTCGGTGTTTTCGGTCAATCGCAAGGTCGCGCGGCTCCGTTCGCAATCCTATCTGAACGCGATTTATTCCGATCTCTACCGGCGCGATCATCTGCCCATCGACGTGGTGATCTCGCCCGAAAAGGAGGTCGCCGCGGCGGCCATGCAGCGGCTTTCGGCCCCGTCGGCCTTTGATACCGAGACCTTCATGGAGGGCAAGGCCCAGCTTCTCGGGATCAAGATCGACGACAATTGCCCGGTCACCAACACCCCTTTGCGCCAGCTCACCGATCTGTTTTCCACGCTGCGCGCCATCGTGGTGGGTATCCGCCGCGACCGGGTTTTGTTCGCGCCCGAAGCCACCGATCAGCTGTTTCCCGGCGACGAATGCTATGTCTTTACCAATGTCGAGGATATGGACCGCACGCTGGACATCTTTGGCAAGCCGCGCCGCAAGCAGGAACGGGTGGTCATCGTGGGCGGCGGCAATGTTGGGCTAACCGTGGCCAAGGAACTTGAGTCCCAGACAAGGCGCGTCCGGGTCAAGGTGATCGAACGGGATCGCGCCAGCGCGGAACGCGCTGCCGAGGCGCTGGAGAGGACCATCGTTCTGAATGGCGACGGTCTGGATGCGGCGATCCTTAAGGAGGCGGGCATCGAACGCGCCGATGCCATGCTGGCGGTGACGGATGATGACAAGACCAACATGCTGGCCGCTGTGCGCGCCAAGGCCGAAGGCTGCCCGATGGCGATTGCGCTGATCAACGACCCCACGCTGGTGCCGCTGATGGCCCCTCTGGGCATCGACGCCTATATCAATCCGCGCGCCACGACGGTGTCGTCGATCCTGCGCCATATCCGTCATGGCCGGGTGCGCGAGGTCTATTCCATCGGGGATGCCGAGGCCGAGGTGATCGAGGCGGTGGTCTTGTCCACATCGCCGATGGCGGGCCAGCGGTTGCGGGACATCGACTTTCCCGAGGGCGTGCTGGTCGGTGCGGTCATGAAGGACGGAGAGGTTCTGCGCCCCACCGGTGCGCTGCGGGTCGAGGAGGGCGACGTGGTCGCGATGTTCGCGATGGCCGATGATGTCCCCGAGGTGGAGCGCCTGATGCAGGTGTCCATCGACTTTTTCTGATATGGCGCGGCGGCACAAGACAGGCCCGTTGCTGCGGTTGCCGTTGTTCCTGCTGATCACCGGGATCGTTTCGGCGTCGATGTATGTGCCGGCGATTTTTGCGGTGACGGTGGATGACCATCATTCCGCACGGGCGTTTTTCTATGCCGGCACGCTGGGACTGGTGGTTGTGACGCTGGTGGCGCTGGCGCTGGCGGGGCGGGTGCCCCGGCATGGCGACATGGGGCAATTGCTGGCCTTGGCGGCGACATTCGCGGTTCTGCCCGTGTTTCTGGCGGTTCCGGCCCATGAGGCGATCCGCACAACCAGTTTTCTGAATGCCTATTTCGATATGGTCAGCGCCGTGACCACCACGGGGGCCGACGTGTTTGGCGACCCGCGCCGACTGCCCGAAGCGGTGCATCTGTGGCGGGCGCAGGTTGGCTGGATGGGCGGTTTGTTGATGTGGGTTGCGGCCTCGGCCATTCTTGCCCCGATGAGCCTTGGCGGATTTGAAGTGACCGCGCGCGGTGAACCGGGCCGGGGCGCGAGCGTTTCAGGCCTGGGCAAGGCGGCGGATCCGCGCCAGCGGTTGGTGCGGGTGGTGGGCACGCTGGCACCCATCTACGTGGGGCTGACGGCGGTCTTGTGGTTGTCGCTCTTGCTGGCGGGGGATCGGTCTCTGGTGGCGCTGTGTCATGCGATGTCGGTCATGGCGACTAGCGGCATTTCCCCGGTGGGCGGGATCGAAGGATCGACCTCGGGCATCGCGGGGGAGTTCATCCTGTTTCTGTTTCTCGCCTTTGCGCTGTCACGGCTGACGTTTTCGTCGGATACGGCGGTTCAAGGCGGGGCCAAGCTGTATCACGATCCGGAATTCCGCATCGGGATCCTCATCGTGACAGGGGTGCCGTTGCTGTTGTTCCTGCGGCATTGGATCGGGGCCTATGACGTGGACGCGGGCGAAGATATCCTTACCGGTCTGCGGGCGTTGTGGGGGGCGATGTTCACCGTGCTGTCGTTTTTGACAACGACAGGGTTCGTGTCATCGGATTGGGCTGATGCGCATGGCTGGTCGGGGCTGGCCACGCCGGGTGTGATCCTGTTGGGGCTGGCGGTGATGGGCGGCGGCGTTGCGACCACGGCAGGGGGGGTGCGCCTGTTGCGGGTCTATGCGCTTTATCTGGCGGGTCTGCGCGAGATGGAACGCCTCGTGCATCCGTCATCGGTCAGCGGTGCAGGGGGGCGCATGGCGCGCATCCAGCGCGATGGCGCGTTCATCGCATGGGTGTTTTTCATGCTGTTTGCGTTGTCTCTTGCACTGGCGGTGATGGGGTTCGCGGCAACAGGCGCGCGGTTCGAAGATGCCATCGTGCTGTCTGTTGCGGCCTTGTCGACTACCGGACCGCTGACATCGGCAGGGGCCGAGGTGGCGATTGATCTAGGGACACTGGATGCACCTGCCAAGATTATTTTTTGTGCAGCGATGATCGTGGGACGGCTTGAAACATTGGCCATTATCGCGCTTTTGACGACGGATTCATGGCGTCGCTGATGCTAATTTCGAATAGGTCCATTCCGGGTTGTTTTTTTGGGGTGGAAACTCGGAACCGCCCGCGACATACTCGCACATAATATGCATGCGGCCTTGCCGAATGCGCAAAAATAAAGGGCGAGAATTCAAATTATGGCCTCGGACAGACAAAACCTTCAGGATGCATTCCTGAATCACGTTAGAAAAACAAAGGTTCCGGTAACCATTTTCCTGATAAACGGTGTGAAGCTTCAGGGCGTCATCACATGGTTTGACAATTTCTGTGTTCTGTTGCGTCGCGACGGGCAATCCCAGCTTGTCTACAAGCATGCGATTTCCACCATCATGCCATCGCAGCCGATCAGCCTTTACGAGGGCGAAGACGCTTCCTGATGGAAGATCGCACGCCACGCCCGACCCGCGCATGGGTTGTGCACCCAGAACTGAAGTCTGATGCGGATCGCCGGTTGCCCGGTCCGGCACTGGAAGAAGCCGTGGCTCTGGCTGCGGCGCTTCCGGGTTTGGAGGTCGTGGGCAGTGGCGTGGTGCGCATCGCCCGCCCGCATCCCGGTCATCTGTTCGGCACCGGCAAGATCGCCGAGTTGCGCGACATGCTCAAGGCCGACGAGGTTGAACTGGTCCTGATCGACGGGCCGGTCACCCCGGTGCAGCAGCGCAATCTGGAAAAGGAATGGAAGGTCAAGATCCTTGACCGCACCGGCCTGATTCTTGAGATTTTCTCGGACCGGGCGCGCACCCGCGAAGGGGTGCTTCAGGTGGAAATGGCGGCGCTGAGTTATCAGCGCACCCGGCTTGTGCGGGCATGGACCCACCTTGAACGCCAACGGGGCGGGTTGGGATTTGTCGGCGGGCCGGGCGAAACCCAGATCGAAGCGGACCGCCGCGCCATTGATGAACAGCTTGTCCGCCTGCGTCGCCAGTTGGACAAGGTCGTCAAGACACGCGCATTGCACCGCGCGGCACGGGCCAAGGTGCCTTATCCGATTGTCGCGCTTGTTGGCTATACAAATGCGGGAAAGTCTACCCTTTTCAACAGGTTGACCGGGGCCGAGGTGATGGCCAAGGATATGCTCTTTGCCACGCTCGATCCAACGATGCGGCGGGTCAAGCTGCCGGATGGACCTGAGATCATCCTGTCGGATACGGTCGGCTTTATCTCGGATCTTCCGACCGAACTGGTCGCGGCGTTTCGCGCGACGCTCGAAGAGGTGCTCGAAGCGCATGTGGTGTGCCATGTGCGCGATATCTCGCACCCGGCGACCGACGAACAGGCGCGGGACGTGGAAACCATCATGTCCGCGCTTGGCGTGGATGAGGATCGCCCCCTGATCGAGGTCTGGAACAAGATCGACCTGATGCAGGACGATGACCGCGCCGGGCTGGAAACGCGGGCAGGGCGCAATGACGATGTGGTGGCCGTCTCGGCGGTGACCGGTTCCGGGATGGACGCGCTTTTGACGCGCATTACCCAGCATCTGGCCGAACTGCGCACTGACGAAGACATTACCTTGGGTTATGACGAGGGCCGCAAGCGTGCATGGCTGTTTGATCAGGAGGTCGTGATGTCCGAGGATCAGACAGAAGACGGGTTTGTGCTCCGGGTGCGCTGGACAGAAACTCAGAAGGCGCGTTTCTCACGGCTCTGAAACCGACACCGGAATGCGGGTGTCGGGGCGTATGGGCGGTGCCATCTTAAGACCGTTTCCATTATCTTTCGTGCAGTGGCGCACCGCTCGCCAATGGCGATATTGAACCTTCAAAAGTTCGCCTCGGGTATCTGTTTCAACGGGCGCGGGCTTCTGGCGTGTGTAACAAGGCCGCAGTTGCGTCATGATCGCCTTTGGTTTTTCATGCGCTCCAAAATCGGGCCGTTGTTCAGAGGAAAATATCGGTATGATCCAGCATTTGAAACGCGTCCTGTCGTCTTGGCCGGTGGGTCTGTTCGCCGCTTTGCTGGTGTTGGCCGTGTCGACCCCTTCGGCCCGCGCGCAAGACGCCTATTCCATCGGCATCGTTCCGCAGTTCGAGGCGCGCAAACTCACCGCGATCTGGACACCGATCCTCGAAGAGGTGTCCAAGAGGGCGGGCGTGACGCTGACCATGCAGGGATCGCCCAAGATCCCCGAATTCGAAAAGCACTTTGCCAAAGGTGACTTTGATTTTGCGTATATGAACCCCTATCACGCGCTGGTTGCCCATGCCGAGCAGGGATATGAACCGATCATTCGCGATGGCGGCCGGGAATTGTTCGGCGTTCTCGTTGTGCGCAAGGACGCCCCCTATAAGACCGTCGAAGACCTCAGGGGGAAAAATATCGCGTTTCCCGCGCCGAATGCGCTAGGAGCGTCCTTGTTGATGCGGGCGGTTCTGCAACGGGAACACGCACTGTCATACGAGGCGAATTTCGTGAACACCCATAGCTCTGCCTATTTCAACGTGGTTTTGGGTGAAGCGGCCGCCGCCGGTGGGGTCATGGGCACGCTGAGGTCGCTTGATCCAAAGGTGCGGGACCAGCTGCGCGTTCTGTTTGAAACGCCCCGTTTGCCACCGCATCCGATCATGGTGCATCCGCGCGTTCCGTTGGAGGTGCGCAACCGGGTCGCGGAGGCGTTCCTCGCGCTCGCGGCAAGCCCCGAGGGACAAAAGCTGATGGAACGAATTCCGATGCGCGCGGCGACACCCGCAACGATGCAAGACTATGACAAGATCAGGAAACTGGATTTGGACGCCTTTTATCAGGCAAGTGACCCAACCGACTAGGGGACGGCCCGTAAACGAATGACGCGATGGTCCATCAGGGCGCGGCTGTTTGCTGCAGTTTTTGCTTTCGCGGCAGGGTTTACTCTGGCGTTCCAATATTTCTGGGTGCCCCGCGTCACGCAAATTTTCGTCGAGACGCAACAACGTGAAATTGCGCGCCAGATCGACGTGATCATCGACAGCCTGACGCCCTTTTTGCTGGGAAACCAGTTTGCGGCGGTCGATGAAACCCTGTCCGCGATCGAAACCCGCTATGACAACTGGAATGATGTCGTTCTGACCCGTCGCGATGGGGTCAAGGTCTATCCGATGTTCCGACCGGCCCCGGCCGAAGCCGGCGCGGGCATGATCCTCAAACGGGTCGTGACGCTGCGCGGCAAGGAATGGGGCACCCTGCGCGCGCGGATTGATCTGACCGAGGGCACCAATCAGGTGTATCGCGAGTTGCGGACCCTGGGCGGCATTACGCTGGGAGCCACGCTTTTGATGTTTTTTGTGTTGGGCTATGCGCTCGACAGGTTTGTCACCCGGCGCCTGTCGCTTCTGGCGCGGGCAGCCGAACAAATGGGTCAGGGCAACTTTGAAGCCGATCTGCCGTCGGGCGGCGGGGACGAGGTCGGACGGCTGGTCAACAGCTTTGACGATATGCGCAACAAGATCCTCAAGGATACCGATGAACTGAAATCCGCGCGCACCACGGCTGTGAATGCGCTGGCCGCCAAGACGCGGTTTCTGGCCACCATGAGCCATGAAATCCGCACGCCTCTCAATGGCATCATCCCGGTGGCTGAAATTTTGCAACAATCCAACCTGACCCCGGAGCAAAGCCGCAAGGTGACGACCATCCAGAACTCGGGCCGGGCGTTGCGCGGAATCGTGGACGACATCCTTGACCTGACCAAGGCCGAGGCGGGCAAGATTGATATCCGGTCAGGCCGTTTCAACCTCGCGCGGCTGGCTGACGAGGTGGTCGACATGCTGTCGGTGACGGCCAGCGGCAAGGGCATCGCCATCGTGGCCGACTGCCACGATGCGCTGGATCGAACCCTGATCGGGGACGAAGGCCGCATACGCCAGATCCTGCTCAACCTTGCGGGCAATGGAATGAAATTCACCGAAGAAGGCTCGGTCACGGTGAAATGTTATCCGTTGTTCGAGCAAAAGGACCGCGTCAAGCTGAGCATTGACGTGATCGACACTGGGATCGGCATTCCGCTTGAAGATCAGGAACGCATCTTCAAACGATTCGAACAGGCCGAAGGCGGGTTCAAACAACGCTTTGAGGGCACCGGGCTGGGCCTTGCCATTTCCAAGACCCTGACCGAGGCGATGGGCGGGGAAATCACGCTCAAGAGCCATTACGGTGAAGGCAGCACCTTCCGGGTGACGCTGACGCTGGAGGTCCCCTCCGAAGACGATCTGCCAGCGCAGGCAGGCGCGGGCGCGGATCACGCCCACCCCGCAGGCGCGCGCCGGATCCTCGTGGTGGATGACAACCCGGTGAATACCGAGGTGGTTCAGATCATGCTGGAACAGATCGGACATACGGTGGAAACCGCCGCGAACGGCCGGGAGGCGGTCACCCTTGTGTCAGAACGTGCCTATGATCTGGTGTTGATGGATGTCCAGATGCCCGTTTTGGATGGCATTCAGGCCACGCATGAAATCCGGGCCTTCAAAGCCGACCGCAAGGACACCCGAATCGTTGCGCTGACCGCCGGCGTGCTGGACCGGGACCGGACGATTTGTCTGGAAGCGGGGATGAACGATGTTCTGGTCAAGCCGCTGTCGCTCGACAGTCTGAGGACGGCGGTCCAGAGATGGGCGTTTTCCTAAACCGCACCGTTGCGGGAATTAGCGCACCGATGTGTGAAAGCGGTTGATGCGGCGCTGCATTTCCATGCAGCTGCGCAAGGTGTTGATGACGGCACGAAAGATGGCGGAAACTGTAAACTCGGATGACATGGTAACCTCCCTTGGTTGACCTTACGTTAACCCAGCTTCGACTCACCGTATATGACCTGCATTACACAGGGCGATTTTCCTTGCAGGCGAGAGTCCTGTGAAAAAAAGGCGCCGCGCGCTGCGCGGCATTCTGATTGTTTTGCGCCGCGCTGCGCGCGTCGCGGGGACGCCTCCGGCGGGAGTATTTGGTGCCAGAAGAAGCCGGAGGCTGTTCGTGAAAGGGCAGGCGGGATGGCGGTGCTGGGGTCGGGGCCTGCGAAAACACCGGCATGACGGTCAGCCAGAGCGGGTGAGGAAATCTTGCCAGCCGATTGTTTGCGGGTTCAGATAAGTGCGCGCGTGGGCCCCACCGGTATGGGCGAGCAGGTCCAGCCCTGTGACAAAGGGGGTGAAATCAGCGCTATCGCGCCACGCGGTGACGGCGTAATCCATATAGTCAACGGCCACGCCCGCATCGGCAAAGCCCGTGTGATCGAGATAGTTGCGCGCGCCGTGGCCTGTCACGTAGCGGGTGCCGCCCACGGCCTTGACGATCCCCAGCACCCGGTCGCTGCCGTCGCCGGGCACGGCCAGATCGGTGCTCAGACAGGTTTGCGGGGTCGGGATGCCGCAGGCCCGTGCCAGTGTTTCGCTGCTGGCGATCAGGGCGTCGCACAGGCGGGCATGACCGGCGATGCTGCTTGCAATTTCCAATGCGGTGGCCGCATGTGGCGCGTGGCGCAGGGACTGGCGCAGGGTTGCCAGATGCCCGTCCAGCCAATCGGGTTTGGCCGCGGTCAGGTCCATGATTGCCGTCTTGCTGCCCTTGCCCACCAGAGGAATGCTGAGCCAGGACCTGCCGCCCGGTGTGCGCACCTGCACCCGGTTGGTGAACGATCCCTTGGAAAACTGCACATCCACCAGCCAGACCACCACATCGGCAATCGCAAGCTGGGCCAGAAATCCGGGCCAGGGAAAATACATGGGTTGAGAGATGACGACGGTGGTCATTCCGCGCGGCGACGGACATAACCCCCCGGCGAGGAGGACAGCACGAGTTTGCCGTTCAGCACCTCGTCGACTTCGAAGAGGTCGCTTTCGGCCATATAGTCGCGCAACGCGGACAGGGGTTCGTTGCCCGCGAACCAGCTTTTGGAGCGGTTGGTGGGGGCATTTTCTTCGGCGACATGGCCGATCATCGTGTCGGCCACCACCATGTAGCATCCCGGAGTGACCAGCGGCCCATAGGCACGGCATTCTTCCAGCACGTGATCGCGGCTGTGGTCGCTGTCGAGAACCACCATCACCCGCGCGCCGGACGGGATTTCGGCGCGCACCGCGTCAAGAACGCTGTCGCTGGTCGATCCGCCTTCGATCAGGGTCACGCGATGGGCCATGGGATGGGTTTCGATCGTGTCGCGGTTATGGGCGCGGATGTCGATATCCACGCCAATGACCCGGCCATGTCCCATCAACTGCAACAGGGAGGCCATGAACAGAACCGACCCGCCGCGTGCCACGCCGGTTTCGATGATGATGTCGGGTTTGGTGTTCCAGATGACTTCCTGCGTGGCCATGACATCGGCTGGCATCTGGATGATCGGGGCGCCCATCCAGCTCCAGAGATAGGAGTAATCGTAGGGGTCTAGTTGCAGCATATGATCGACCGAGCCCTGGAATACGGTCTTGTCCCGGCCAAGGGCCAGGGATTGTTTGACCTTGTGCGCCTCGAATTCGGCTCTGTCGTCTTTGTGGGTCATGGTCTGCTCTGTGGTTGAATCTGCGTTTAAGTCGGCGGTTAGAGTTGGCGCTTGAAATCCCGGCTGCGCTGGCGCGCGTTTGCCCATGCGGCGCTGCGGGTCATCTTGCCTGCCAGTGTGTCGGCCAGATGACCGCCAAGCAAGCGGTCGCAGGTTTGCGCGGCGGTGAATATGGTGTTTTCGCCGCCCTGTTCGGTCGAGACGCGAAAGCTGCCCAGTTTGGCCAGATTGCGGGCAAGCGTGGTGCAGAGCTTTTCCAGACCCGAGGGCGGACCGGCCTTGCGCGCGGCGGCCAATTCGGCGTGGGTGCCGAACTGATCGGCGTGGGCGTCGAGGCTGGCGGCGATTTCGGCGCCGGTTGCGGCGTCTTTCTTGTGCTGGTCGATCAGCGCCAGTCGATACCAACGCAGGTAATCAGGGCTGATCGGATCGTCGGGATAGCGGCTGTGCACGGTTTGCAGTGTGCCCAGAAAGGCCAGTGCCATGGATTTGGTGACCGGAATGACATCTTGCAGGGGGTCGGTCTTGATTTCGGTGAGAAAGCTGTTCTCGGTCTTGTTTGCGCCGCCTTCTTTTCCGGCGCTGTCCTTGGGGCCGAGCGTCTGCATGGCACCGCCGGTGCTGGCGGGGCTGAAGCCGTTGATCGAAAACGGGTGATGGATGTGCAGAAAATCGGCACCGTGGCTGGCCCCGTGCTGAACCGCGCGGAAGCTGATATAGAGATCGGGGCTCATGGATTTGAAATAATCGCCCTCTGTGCCGCGCAGCCGGTCCAGATAGGCGCGCGACATGCAGCCGTGATACAACAGGGGCAGCGGGCGCGAGATGTCGCTGTGGCCGTCCTCAAGCTGGCGCAGCCGCGCCGCAGGGTCGATCCGCTCGGGCGTGCCAAAACAATTGTCGCGCATCAGGCGGACGCCGCCGACCTTGGTGCCATATCCGTCGATGGGCCAGCCATAGGTCAGGAAATTCCAGCTCAGCGTGTCGGGTTTGTGACGTTCCAGGATATCGCGCAGCATCGGGAACTGGCCCGGTATGATCCCGTCGTCATCGCCGAACATGATGACGTAATCGCCGGTGCTGCTGCGCAGACCCAGTTCAAAATTCTGCCGCATGGACACGCGGGCACCGGTGTTGACATATTTGACACGCGCGTCGCCGCAGCCTTCGGCGATGGCGCGGGTGTCGTCCAACGACGCGTTGTCCGACACAACGATTTCAAGGTTGGGGTCGTCGATCGCCGTGACCGTCGCCAGAGAATGGGCAAGGTATGCGCCGCGCTCCCGGCTGGGTATGACTATGCTGATTTTCATTTTTTCGTTGGCTTCTGTGCTGCTGGTTCGCGTTTTAGATGCACAGCGCGGCGATATCCACCCTTCTATTGACCGGAATTGCCGCCTGTGAGAAACAACGCCGATCTCAACCAGGAGCATTGCTGTGACTTCATCCATCTGTGCGGCGGACCGGTCCACTTTTGACGATCAGGGGTATCTGCTGCTCAAGGGGTTTTACGATGTCGACAGCGATATCGAACCGATCCAGCGCGCGATCTACGATATCATCGGTCTGGTGGCACAGCGTCACGGGGTCGGGATCGCCCGGGCCCCCTATACGCCCGAGACGTTCGATAGCGGCTATAACGATCTGATCGCGGTGAACCGGGCCTTTGGCGGGGAAATTTACGATCTGGTCAAACAGATACCTGCTTTTTTGCGGTTGATCTGCTGCCAGAAGGCGGATGATCTATTCCGCGATCTGCGCGACACGCCCCAGTCGGGGATCGGGGCGGACTCTTATGGCATCCGCATCGACAATCCCAATGAGGACAAATTCCGTTCGCACTGGCATCAGGAATTCATGTTCCAGCCGCAAAGCATGGATGGCATCGTTTTCTGGACGCCATTGTTGCCGATTACCCCCGATCTGGGACCGGTGATCATCTTGCCGAAATCCCACAAGGACGGGCTGTGCCTCTATTCCAAGGCGACCACCTATGCCGACAAGGTCGGTGCCTATCAGATTGGCATTCATGAGGAAGACAAGGTGATCGCGCGCTATGACCATCACGCGCCCCTGACAAAGCCGGGCGATCTGCTGATCATGGATTTCCTGACGATCCACGGATCGGGCGTGAACCGGGCGGCGCGGTCGCGCTGGTCGGTGCAAAGCCGGTTCTTCAACTACCGCGATCCGGTGGGGCAGAAAATCGGCTGGAAGGCTTCGGTGACATCTGGCACCCGGGTCGAAGACATTTTTCCCGATCATTTTGTAAAGGCATAGCCATGTCCGAGAACTGCAATGTCTGCGGCGCGCCCTTTGACGCCCCGATTTTCGAGAGCGCCGAGGCCAAATCGCTGACCACGATGAACACGCTGATCAATGGCAAAACCACTGTCTATTTCTGTGCGCATTGCCAGCATGGGCAGACCAATGAATTGCCCGATCTGGTCGAATTCTATGCCACGGAATACGAGATCAACATCGACAGCGAAGACGATGATCAGCTTTATGATGTGATCGACGGCAAGGAAATCTACCGGTCCGAGCATCAGGCCCGGGTGCTGATGTCCAAGATTGATCTGTCCCGCCACCGCAAGGTGCTGGATTATGGCTGTGCCAAGGCTCCGACGCTGCGGCAGGTATGCGGCGCGGTTCCGGGGATCGAGCCGTATCTCTATGATGTGACGGACAAATATATCCCGTTCTGGGAAACCTTCCCGTCCAAGGCGCAATGGGCCACGCACAGTCCCGATCCCAAGTGGCACGGTCAGATCGACGTGGTTCTGTCTTTCTATGCGCTGGAACACATCCCGCATCTGGCGGGCATTCTGGGCGATGTGCGCGCGCTGCTGGTCGATGGCGGGTATTTCTATTTCATCGTGCCGGACATGTATCAGAACGCCGCCGATTTCGTGGTGGCCGATCACGTCAACCATTTCTCGCGGCAATCCCTGTGGCATCTTCTGGCGAACAACGGTTTTACCGATATCGACATTGACGATCAGGCCCACGCCTCGGCCTATGTTGTATCGGCCCGTCGCGCGCCCGACGGGGCCGCTCCGCCCGCGCCACCGGTCTTTGAGGACCGCGCGCGCCAGGCGCTGGAACTGGCCGAACTGTGGGGCAGTATCAAGACCGGGATCACCGCCTTCGAGGCACACACCCCCGCGGATGTGCCGTTGGTCATCTACGGAGCCGGGATCTATGGAAATTTCATTCTGTCATGTCTGGCAAACCCGGAGCGGGTGACGCATTTCCTTGATCAGAACGCATTTCTGCACGGGACCGAGATTTCAGGCGCGCCGGTCATTGCGCCCGCCGATCTGCCACATCAGAAGGCGGCAATCCTTGTCGGCTTGAACCCGCGCAACGCACGGCGCATCATCGACGAAATTCCGGGATTGCGCGCGCCGGGACGGGACTTTCTGTTCCTTGCGTGACACCCTCAGAAGAGGCGAGGCCAAGATTTTGGAAAATCTGGACGACGTTGCATCCAAATACCTGCAACCCCCCAGTGTCGAGATCGAAAACGATCTGATCATGAACTGGTATCCCGACCGTATCACCGGTCGGGCAGGGCGGGTTGACCGGTTGTTGGAACTGGGATTGGGGCACGGCTATACGGTGCCCTATTTTCACAAGATGTGCGACGATCACGTCGTGGTGGAAGGATCGCAAAAGGTCATCGACCATTTTCAGACCAACAACCCGTGGTATGACGGCACGCTGGAAACGGGGTATTTCGAAACCTATACCCCGTCCGCCCCGTTCGATCTGATCGTGATGGGCTTTGTTCTTGAGCATGTGGACGATCCCGCAGCGATCCTGAACCGTTACAAGGCGTTTCTCAAACCCGGCGGGCGGATTTGGATCGCGGTGCCCAACGCCAAGTCCCTGAACCGGCGGCTTGGGGTCGAGATGGGCATGATCGACGATATCTATGACTTGAACGAAACCGATCATATCCTTGGGCACAAACGAAATTTCTGCCTCGACACGCTGCGCGACATGATCGCTTCCACTGGCGGCACGGTGACCCATCAGGAAGGGCTCTACCTCAAACCGTTGCCTTTGGGGGTGCTCAAGACGTTGCAGGATTTCGACGCCAACATGAAGGCGATGATGGCGGTGGGCGTCGATTTCCCGGAACTCTGCGTGGGTCTGCTGGTCGAGGTATCCTATGGCTGAACGCCGCCGCATCGTCGTCACCGGGATTGGGGCGTTGATCGGGCAGGGCATCGCTCAGGGGTTGCGCGACGGGGGACGGGCCTGGGTGCTGGGGCTGGATCGGCGCATGTCGCTCTATGGGCAGGACCTGTGCGATGAGACCGTGCTGAAACCCCGTGTGGATGAAACGTCCCCGGACTACCTGACCTTCTGGGCCGATCTGGTGCGTCGCCACCGGATCGAGATGATCATTCCCGGTATCAGCCAGGACATGGTGTTTCTTGACGCGCACCGCGCATTCTTTGCCGATCTGGGCGTGCGCCTTGCCTTGAACACGCCGTCGCTGATCGCGCTGAGCGAGAACAAGATCGCCTTCGAGACAGACTACGCCGCGCTTGGCTTGCCGGTCATTCCCTCAGTTCACCGGGGCACGAGCTGGCAAGAAGCCTGCGCCGCGCTGGGGCCTGCGCCGCTGCTGCTCAAACCCGCAGTCGGCGAAGGGTCGGTGGGTATCGTCCGTCTGCATGACGCGGTGGATTTCGACTACTGGACCGCCAAGACCAAGGGCGATTTCCTGATCCAGAAGATCGTCGGCTCCGACGATGAGGAATTCACCGTGGGCACCTTTGGTCTGGGCGACGGCAGCTATCTTGGCCCGCTGATCTTTCGCCGCTGGCTGACGCGGGCGGGAAACACCGGGTCTGCCGAAACCGTGCAAAATCCGGCCATCGCGGCGGCCACGGATAGAATCATGCGCCGCTACAAACCTCTCGGCCCCACCAACCTGCAATTCCGCCTGCAGGGCGATACGGCCTACCTGTTGGAAATCAATCCACGGTTTTCAAGCAGTTGTTCCATGCGCGTCGGTTTCGGCTTTAACGAGGCTGAAATGTGCGTGGATTTTTACCTCAATGCCCAACGCCCCGCGCAGCCCACCCTGCGCGAAGGGATTGCCCAGCGCCATCAGGCAGACCGGATACGTTATGCGCGCCCTGATCTCTGACATTCACGCCAACCTCGCCGCGCTTGAGGCCGTTCTGGCCGATGCCCGATCCCGGGGCGCGACCGAGATCTTATGCCTTGGCGACGTGGTGGGCTATAACGGGCAGCCCGAGGAGTGCGTGCAACGTCTCAAGGCCGAAGGCGCCCGCAATATCCTTGGCAATCACGATCAATACGTGACCTCGGGCAAAAACTGCGAACGGTCCAAGGTGGTGGCGTCGATCATCGACAAACATCTTGAGGACCTGAGCACCGACAGCATCACGTGGCTGCAAGGATCGCTGGACAGCGTGACCGAGGGCGACACCCTGTTCGTGCATGGCGGTCCGCGCGATCATGTGGATGAATACCTCTATGCGGTCGGGGTGGATACCTTTCCGCAGGGCGTGACCCGGCTGTTTGCGGGGCACACACATATTCAATGTATTCATAGGTTTGGCGATCAAACCTTCTGCAATCCGGGGTCTGTCGGCCAGCCGCGCGACGGCGACCCGCGCGCCGCCTATGCCATTCTGGACGGTGACGAGATCCACTTGCACCGGGTGGCGTATGACATCGACCGGACCGTGCAGGCGATGAAAGATCGCAGCTACGAGGAATTCATGTATCGCGGTCTCTATGCCGGCACCCAGATCAATGGCCGGGTGGACCGGATCGACCGGCTTTAATCCCGGGGCGCGGCGTCCGGGCCATTGCTTGATTGCGCCGCCAACGCTTCGATCACCGCGCAGACGCGGTCAATCTCGCCATCGGTCATATCGTGATAGCTGGGCAGGTTGATGGCCCGCTCGCAGATCGACCAGGCGTTTACGTTGTCCGGCACGGGCGTGAACATCGGTTGCGCCGACAGCGGATAAAAGAACACCCGCGCGTCGATATCGGCCGTTGCAAAGGCCGCCTGAATCGTATCGCGGCTGACACCCGTTGCCGCGTCAAAGACCACCGTCGGCATCCATGCGCCGCTCAGGCAGTGGTCGGGTTCGGGGTTCATCGCGATCCCTGACACATGCGCCAGCCTTGCCTTGTAGGCATTCAGGATCGCGCGCTTGCGATCCGTCAATTCGGAAATCCGCTCCATCTGGCCGCAGCCGATGGCCGCCTGAACATTGGACATCTTGAACTTGTAGCCCACCACATCAGCCCAGAATTGCTTGGGCTGGGACCGGTCGCGGCCGTGGTTCGACAGGGTCAGAACCCGTTCGAAAAGATCACCGTCCGAGGTCAGGAACATGCCGCCTTCACCGGTGGTCAGGGTCTTGGTCCCGTGAAACGAAAAGGTGGAAAACCGCCCCATGGATCCCGCCGGGCGGCCCCGATACTGCGCGCCGATGGCTTCGGCGGCGTCCTCGATCACCGCGATTTCGTGGCGTGATCCGATTTCGAGCAGAGCGTCCATATCGCACAGGTTGCCATAAAGATGGGTGGCAATGATGGCGCGTGTGTTCGGTGTGATCGCCCGCGCGGCGGCGGCGGGATCAATGCACCAGCTGTCGGGCAGGATATCGACAAACACCGGTGTCGCCCCCAGATGCATGATCGGTGCGGCGGTGGCGATCCAGTTTGTATCGGCAAGGATCACCTCATCCCCCGGCCCGATCCCCAGCGCCGCAAGGCCCATCTGCATGGCCCCGGTGCAACTGGACGTGGCGATGCCGTGTGAGGCGCCGATATAATCGCGAAACAGGGATTCAAAGCGGATGATGTAATCATAACACTGCGCACCCCAGCCGTTGCGTGCAGCATCGGTGGTATAGCCAACTTCCAGTTCGGTGATCGAAGGACGGGTATAGGGAACGCGGGTGCTCATGTTATGGTCAACTCCGGCACGGCGGTGACAAATCGGGTGCCCTGATCGGCAAGGTGGCTCAACTGCGCACGCACCTCATCGGCGATGTTCCAAGGCAGGATCAGGACGTAATCGGGCTGGGCCTCCGTCAGCGCCTCCGGCGGCAGGATCGGGATATGTGAACCGGGCATGAACTTGCCCTGCTTGGCCGGGGCCGCGTCGCACACGAATGGCAAAAGGTCCGGTTTCACACCGGCATAATTGAGCAGGGTGTTGCCCTTGGCCGCGGCACCGTATCCGGCCACGCTGCGCCCTTCGGCCCGCGCGTCCAGCAGGAACCGCAAAAGATCGTTCTTGACCGTATCGGCGCGGGTCTGAAACGCGGCATAGGTCGCGTCATCCTCAAGACCCGCGGCCCGTTCGTCGTCCAGACAGGCAGCGACCCGCGATGTGGTTTCGTGCGGGGCCTCTGCGTGGCAGCCATAGACCCGCAGAGAGCCGCCGTGGGTGGGAAGATGGTCGATGTCGAACACCCGCAGCCCCGCCGCCGCAAAAATCCGCGACACGGCCAGTAGCGACAGATATGAGAAATGTTCGTGATACACGGTGTCGAACTGCGCCTGCGCCACCAGTTGCAGGAAATGCGGGAATTCCAGTGTGATCACGCCTTCGGGCTTCAGCGCGGCCTTGAGACCGGCGGTGAAATCGTTGATGTCGGGCACGTGGGCAAAGACGTTGTTGCCGCAGATCAGGTCCGCCGCGCCCCCGTCATTGGCGATGGTTTGCCCCAGAGTTGCCCCGAAGAAGGCGCGCAGCACCGGAATGCCCAGCGCTTCGGCGGCTTCGGCGGTGCTGTCGGTGGGTTCAATGCCCAGACAGGGAATGCCGGCCCCGACAAAATTGCGCAACAAATACCCGTCGTTCGAGGCAACCTCGATCACCCGGCTTTCAGGCCCAAGCCCCAGCCGCTGTGTGATCATCTCCGAATACCGCGCGGCATGGGCCAGCCAGCCCTTGGACGTGGACGAAAAATAAGCGTAATCGGCGCTGAACAGGGCCTCGGCACCGGCGTAATCCTCGGTCTGGACAAGGCGGCAGGCCCGGCAAACCTTGACCCTGAGGGGAAAGGTCGTCTCAGGCGCGGCAAGGTCCGCGCGCGTGAGGTAGGCATTGGACGGCGGGGCGAAGCCGAGATCGAGAAAGTCCAGATCAACCGGCGATTTGCAATGGCGACACTTCATAGTCGGAACGGTTCCACGGAATTGAGGGGCGGAAATCCCCGATCCCGGTCGGACAAGGCCGAGGCGGGCAGGGAGGACGGGGGCAAGGGCCAAGCAATGCCAAGCGCCGGGTCGGCGTGGTGAACACCGCCCTCATGCGCCGGGCTGTAGGCGGCACTGTGCAGATAAAGAAGCTCGGTATCGGGGACCAGCGTCTGGAACCCATGGGCAAAGCCCTGCGGGATATACACCATGGAACGGGTATCGTCGTTCAACTCAAGCGCTGCGTGCTGGCCAAAGGTGGGCGATCCCGCGCGCAGATCGACGATCACGTCCAGAATGGCCCCCCGCACACAGCGCACCACCTTGACCTCGGCGCAGGGAGGGCGCTGGAAATGCAGCCCCCGCAAGGTTCCGGCTTGTTGGCTGAACGATGTGTTCATCTGCGCCCAGACGGTGTTCAACCCGTGGTCGGCAAATTCCTGCGTGCAGAACATCCGGGCGAAGAATCCCCTGTCATCGCCGCGGCGGTCAAGCTCGATCCGGTAGGCACCGGCAAGGGGGAGCGGTTCGAACCTCATATCAGCCTCATGGGTCAGGCCGCTCGAATGCGGCGATCTGCGCGAGGCTGAGCGCGCGCGGATCGGTGCCCTCGTGCACGGCGCGATACCAATCCACGGTATGGTTGACCGCATCGGCAAATGCCCAGCGCGGAGCCCATCCCAGACGCGCGCGCGCGGCATCCGTGGCCAGCATCAGCCGTGCGGCCTCATGCGGGGCCGCGGCATCCGATGCGTCGCGCCACGTGCCCGGCCAGCGTTGCAAGGCTGTCTCGACCAAGGCCCGAACGGGCCGTTGATCGGCGGTGTCGGGTCCGAAATTGAACGCATCAGACAGGCTGGCATCGTCCCACAGCCGTTCCGCAAGACGCAGATACCCCGCCAACGGATCAAGCACATGCTGCCACGGGCGCACCGCGTCGGGGTTGCGCATCTCAAGGGTCTGTCCGCGCGCCAACGCGCGCACAAGGTCCGGGATGATCCGGTTTTCCGCCCAGTCACCGCCGCCGATGACATTCCCCGCCCGCGCCGAGGCGATATGCACCGGTGTGCCGGCAAAAAACGATTTGCGATAGCTGGCCACAACCAGTTCGCACCCCGCCTTGCTCGCGCTATAGGGATCGTGGCCGCCCAGCCGGTCGGGTTCGCGGTAGGCATGAAGCCATTCGCGGTTCTCATACACCTTGTCGGTGGTCACGATCACCACGGACATGCGGCGGTCCGTGCCCCGCAGCGCCTCGAGCAGATGCGCCGTGCCCATCACATTGGTCTGCCATGTTTCGATCGGATCGTCATAGCTGCGCAGCACCAAAGGTTGCGCGGCCAGATGCAGGACGACATCGGGGCGCACCTGCTCCACCCGGTCGCGAACAAGCGCCGGATCGCGGATATCACCCAGCATATGCCCCGGCGCACCATCCGGGAAAAGTTGATCGAACAGGCTTGGGTCGGTGTCCGGGCGCAGCGCAAGGCCGAACACCTCGGCCCCCAGTTGTTGCAGCCACAGCATGAGCCACGCGCCCTTGAACCCGGTATGTCCGGTCAACAGCACCCGTTTGCCGCGCCAGAAACCGGGGTCGGGGGTTGGCAGCGGGCTCACCAGACCTTCCAAGGGGCCTCGCCCTTGCTCCAGAGCGCGTCGAGCTGGGTCTTGTCGCGCAGCGTATCCATCGCCGCCCAGAATCCTTCGTGACGAAAGGCCCCCAATTGTCCGTCGCGGGCAAGCGCGGTCAGCGGATCGCCCTCGAACGGCATGTCATCGCCCTCGATCCGGTCCAGAACCGACGGTTCACACACAAAGAACCCACCGTTGACCCACTGGCGATCGCCTTTGGGCTTTTCGACAAAGCCCTTGACCTGCGATCCCTCCAGATCCAGCGCGCCATAGCGCCCGGTAGGCTGGATCGCGGTAACCGTGGCTTGCTTGCCAGAGGCGCGGTGATGCTGGATCAGCCCGTCAATATCGACATCCGCCAGCCCATCGCCATAGGTCAGGCAGAAGGTGCCGTCGATGTGATCCGCCGCCCGGCGGATACGCCCACCGGTCATCGTGGTTTCGCCGGTATCCAGAAGCGTCACCTGCCAAGGCTCAGCCGCGCGGCGGTGCACGTGCATCTTGTTGTCTTTCATGTCAAAGGTGACATCGGACATGTGCAGAAAATAATTGGCGAAATATTCCTTGATCACATAGCCCTTGTAGCCGCAGCAGATCACGAAATCGGTGATGCCGTAGGCACCGTAGATCTTCATCACATGCCACAGGATCGGACGTCCGCCGATTTCGACCATGGGTTTGGGAATTTTGTGGGTTTCTTCGCTGATCCGCGTGCCCAGACCGCCGGCAAGAATGACTGCTTTCATGTCACGTCCTGAAAATGGTTTTGCCATAGCACAGGCTTTGTTGCACAAATCGGATTGCGACCGGACTTTCCCTTTCCCCGGACAGACCTATCCTACGGGCACCGTGACGGGTATGCCGAGAGCGGTGTAGCGGTTGAGCACCGCGACGCGGATCTGGATT
>JAUIAS010000022.1 GCA_030425395.1 Alphaproteobacteria bacterium | reverse complement strand
CGAGGACAAACGCGACATCGCCTGGTTCATATCGTCATTCACGCGCGACATGTTGGCCTGAGCCGTGATGGCGCCGATGTTGGTGTTGATCGTGGTCATTTTTGAGGTCTCCTGAGGTGAAGCTGTTGCGCCGTGCAGCGCTTGACCATTGCAACGGCCTGTCCCGAATTTGTTTAGAAAAAACCACACAGGCAATTTTAAGTATCTGAAATAAAATGGTAAATTTGATTAATCTCTGATTGGAATGCCGGGTCAATCGGGTTGGTATGGTTCTTGCTGGTATAGCCGCGACGCCGGAAAACGTTCTGGCAAAGGAACATCAGACCAGCGGAGAGCAGGCATGGACATAGCAACCCTGATCGGGGTGATCGGCGCGGTGGGCATGGTTATCGGTGCCATGATCACCGCAGGCGGCCTTGGGCCCTTTATAGATGTGCCTTCGATCCTGATCGTGTTTGGCGGCACCTTCTTTGCTGTCATGTACAAAAGCCCGATGCCTGCGTTTCTGGGCAGCTTCAAGGCCATGTCCAAGGCGGTATCGCCCAAGATCCCCAAGCAGGAAGACCTGATTGAACGGATGGTGGAACTGTCGGATCTGGCGCGCAAGAACGGGCTTATGGCGCTGGAAAATCAGGACACGCCAGACCCGTTCTTTGCGAAGGGCATGCAGATGCTGGTTGATGGCGCGGATGAGAGCAAGCTTGTCAAACAGCTCAACCAGGAGATTTCCGCGATGAAGACCCGTCACGGTGAATTTCAGGAAGTTGTCAAAGGCTGGATCGACATCGCGCCTGCCATGGGGATGATCGGCACGCTGATCGGTCTTGTGCAAATGCTGGGTAACATGGCCGACCCCAAGGCGATCGGCCCCGCGATGGCGGTTGCGTTGCTGACAACGCTTTATGGTGCCTTTATCGCCAACGTTCTGTTTGGGCCGATCCTGTCCAAGCTCGAAGGCTATACGCAAGCGGAAACCCTGTATCGCGAGATGGTGGTAGAAGGCCTGCGCAACATGGCCAAGGGAGAATCCGGGCGCAATATTCAGGAACAGATGGCTGCGGTTCTGCCGCCCAAGGCCCAGGCCAAACTGTTGGCGGCGTAGGAACAGACCGATGGCCAAGAAGCCGATCCCCCTTCCTGTTGTCGTCGAAGAACCGCCGCGCAAGGAAGACAAGAAATGCCCACCAGTGGGTGCGCCTGCGTGGATGGCAACCTTTGCCGACATCGCCACGTTGCTGATGGCGTTCTTTGTGCTCATCCTGTCTTTTGCTGAGTTCAACCAGCCGAAATTCAAAATGGTCGCGGGATCGCTCAAGCAATCATTCGGGGTCCAGCGTCAGGTGCCGGTGATGCATCAGCCCAAGGGCACCACGGTTCTCAAGCTGGAATTCAGTCCTTCGCCCGATCCAGCGGTGATCAAGCAACCGACGCAGGAAACGACAGATACAACGAAACCGGAAATCCAGAATCCCGAGGACGAAGCCAACGACAAGGATGGTCAAGACGGCCGCGAAGGTCAGGACGGCCAAGATGGCCCAGACGGGGATAAAACCGAAATGGCCCAGGCGCTTCAGGATGCGCTCGCCGATGGGTCGGTTTCAGCCGAAGTTCGCGACGGGCAGGTTGTGATGACCTTCGACCTTCCCGACGGCGATGCAGAGGCGCTTGGTGAACAACTGGCTGATGCTGCGGAGGCCATGTCCGAGGCCCAGCAAACCACTGGCCAGAAAACCTCCGAAATCTTGATCGAGGGTCTAAGCGAAGCCTTGCCGGAGATGGCCGAGGCGATCGGCCAGAAGCTGTCCGACGATGTGGGACAGGGCAGTGACGCTGACGCTCAGGGTCAGGCGGCTCGCCGCGCGGCACTGGCCGAAGCCAAGCTGCGCGTGGCCCTGCGCCGCGAGGTTGGCGAAGGTCTCGTGACCGTCGAACAACGCGAGGGCAAGGTTTTTGTGACCGTAGGCGCGGGTGGGGCATTCCCATCCGGTGATGCCGACCTGACAGAAGAGGCCCGCGAGATTATGGCGCGGCTGGCGTTTTCCGCGATGAGCGAGGCAAGCACCATCACTGTGACAGGTCACACCGACACCGTTCCGGTCAATCCCACCTCTGCCTACCGCGATAACTGGGGGCTTGCGGCGGCGCGCGCGTCATCGGTGGTCCGTGAGTTGTCCGGCTCTGGCCTGATTGGGGCGGACCGGCTTACCGCCGTCAGCCGTGGCGAAAGCCAGCCCGTCGCTGACAACGCCACCACGGCAGGCCGGGAAAAGAACCGCCGCATCGAGATCGAGATTGATTACTGACCACGCGCCTAAAGGTTTTTGCAAACCGGTCGTTGGCCTCCACATGCAAGCAAGGATATCGCCGTGGACGTTCTGAGTTCTCTCAATACCAACGGGTCAGGCATCAACATTGCCGAGCTCAGCGAAAATCTGGCAACCGCAGATGTCGGGCCGCGAAAAAAGCTGGTGACCGAACGTATCGACACCGCCGAACTTCGCATGAGCGGGGTGGAACGCCTGCGCTCGCAGCTTGAGTTTCTCGACGAATCCATGGCGCTGGTCGGCACGCTCAACACCCGGTTTGCCCGATCCGATGCCGCAGCGGTTTCGGTGCGCATCACGGATCCCGCCAGCGTCAAGGACGGGTCCGTTGCCGTGAATGTCACCACTTTGGCGAAACCGCAGGTGTTGGAGTTTTCCGGCTACGCATCAGCGGATGCTGCCATCGGGGGGGGAAGCCTGACTGTGGATTTCGGTTCCTGGAGCCAAGATCCTTCCCCGGTTTTCACCGAAGACGCCGCGCGCCAAAAGACCATCACATTCTCTCCCGAGTCCACCCTTCAGGATATGGCCGAGGCTCTGGATAGCCTTGATGGTGTCTCGGCCCAGATCATCGACGTGGGCGACGGCACGTTTTCGCTTGGTGTGACGTCTGAAACCGGGGCCGAAAACGCCTTGCGGTTCACCGCCGGGGCAGGGGCCGCGGCCGAATTGGCGACGTTCGACTTTGCCACTGATCCCTCACCGGTTCAGGTGACGGCGGCCGGCGATGCATCGCTTGATGTAAACGGGATCACGGTGACGCGGGCGACAAATACCATCGACGATGTCATCGCGGGCATGACCATTGATCTCAACGCGCCAACGACAACGGCGGCGAATGTTTCGACTGAGATCGACGAAGAAGGCAGCCTTCAGGTATTCCAGGGGCTTGTTGACGTGTTGAATGCAACCCGGTCGCTTGTCACCTCTCTGACCAACCGGAGCATTAACAGCGAAACCGGTGAGGCTGGGGAATTGGCGGGCGAAACCCTGCCTGATACTATCCTGCGCAAAATCGAAGGCATCCTTGGGTCAGGCGTCACCGGCGAAGATGGAACAATGGCCTATCTCGCCGAATTCGGGGTGGAAACCACCCGGTCCGGAAATCTTGTTCTGAACGAAACCACCTTTCTGAACGAATTTCGCGCCCGCCCGGACAAGCTCGATACCCTGCTCAAGGATAGCCTGACCACCGGCAACGCCAATGTGACGATCAGCGGCACCCCCAACAGCGGTGTGGCGGGGCAATTCTATTTGTTCCGTGACGCGGACACGGGCGAAGCCACCTTGCAAGGGCACACGTTGCGATCCTTCGGGCAGGCTTCGGACGGGTCGTATCTTTATTCCGTGGTGTCCGGGCCTCTTGCTGGCACCACCTTGAACGTGGCCGCGGACGTGACCGAAACAGAAATCTCGGTCAGCAGTTCAATCGCGACCCAAATGCGCGATTATCTCGACAGCGTCTTGTCCTCGGGCAGCGCAATTTCGCAAAGCGAAACGGAATACCAGAAAGCCATAGACGACAATACTGCGCGTCTCGATGAGCTAGATGAAAAATTCGAGATGCTCGAACAGCGATACCTGTCACGGTTTACCGCCATGGAAACGGTTGTCGCCCAGCTCAATTCGACCGGGGATTATCTGACCAACCTCATTGATGCATGGAATTCCGACAATTGATCCCGAGCAGGTCAAGCGAAGACATTCCTTGCTATCCCGGCTGCTTGACCGCGCCAGCCAACATGAAAAGCCCATTTTTACCATAATTGTCTGTTTCGGCGTGAGGCGAATCAGGCTTTGATATAGATGTGTTTCAGAGGTGCATAATTTTACGCCTCTCATCTGTATCTGGTAAAAGGGTGTTTCGTTGCCTGTTGTGCGGCCTGTTGACCTGTTCGGAGACCAGATTGGACCGGAGCTTTTCGGTGCAAACATTCTCGCGACAGTGGACAAGCTGGGGCCTGACGGGACGTATGACGAAGCGGTTGATGATCTCGGCATCACTCATGTCAGATATCCCGGCGGTTCGCTGACCGAGCGATACTTTGACATTTCCAACCCGACGCAGACTGATGCGCCAGATGTGACCACAGGTGAGTCGCTGCCGTTCCTGCCTTATGATGAATTCATGATGTGGGCCGAGGCGAATGCCCATGACGTGACCATTGTCTTGCCGACCCTCACCCAATTGGGCGACACGACCGATGCCAATGGTGATCGGTTTCCCGAAATAGATGAACAGACCCTACGCGGGTTCATTCGGGATACATTGAACGGTGTTTACGGCGCACCCGAAATCCGCGCCTTCGAAATCGGTAACGAATATTATGGCAGCGGTGCGATGACCTCTGTTGAATACGGTCGGCTGGCTGCGGAAATGGCGGTCATTACCCGCGATGAGATCGACCAACATCCCTTTGCCGATCTTTTCGCCGAAACGGATGTCCTGATCCAGATGGGCGACAATTTCGGGACTGCGGCCCTTGATGACGAATACCGTGGGCTTGGGACACCGTTGGAGCAACTGGCGATGGTTGAACAGGATTACGGTATGGAATTCCCGCCCGACACCTTCCTGTTTTCCAACGGCTCAATTTCCTGGGCGCGGGTAAACAGCGCGCTTGTTGCGCGGGAATTCGACACGGTTCAGGAACAGGAGGCGGTCGACGGCATCGTCGCCCATGTCTATGGCCGGGGTCTGGATGAACCCAACCGATGGTATTCCGATTACCGCATCATCAACAACACCATGACGGACACGTTTCCAGAAGCCACAAAATACGTCACCGAATGGAACACCCGGAGCCTCAAGTATTCCGGTGAAGAGAACGAAATTTACGGTCTCGAAAATGCCCAGGAAAAACTGCACATGATGCTGGGGATGGTCGAATATCAGGTTGAAGCGGCTCATATCTGGCCGGTGCAACAGAACACCGCAACGGAATTGGCAGGCGACGAAGGCGAAACTGACCTGACCGTCGCAGGCGAAATGTTTCGAATGATGTCCCAGAGCCTTCCGGGCACCCACTCCATTGTCCTTGACGACAGTTCCCCTGCACAGGGCGATAGCGACCCACAAGGGCCGGATCACTGGCTGTTTGCGGGTCAGGATCACGCCACGCTCTTTGTGTTTGCCGATGACGCCGAGACCGGCACGACGTCGCTGGATTTGTCGCAGGTGTTTCTGGACCCGGGCACCGTCAGCATCACCCGCTTGGGTGTGCAGCCGGGTGACAATCCCGCATCGCGCAACGCGGAACCGGATGTGGAAAATCTCGACCCTGATCAGGTGATGTCAGGGGCGACCGCCGAAATAAATCTTGGGCCGCGCGAAATCCTGCATCTTACCTTCGATAATCCGACCTATTCAGAAACCGTCGAGAACTTGCTGTCCGACGAATTGCCCAAAGAAGACACCACACCGGAACCTGTGCTTGATCCACCCCTTCCGATGTTGCCGGTTCTTGATGCGCTACCCCCCGCACCGTCATCACCGCAGCCAGAAGCCTCCCCTCTGCCGGAGGAGGAAAACGGAGGTTTCGATGTCGGATCGCTTTTGGGCGGTCTGTTGTTCTTGCCGATGCTGATGGCGATGGGTTAGCGCGCGTCGCGCTCACCCGATTTGCCGGGAACACCGCGCATCTAGCGCATCAGCAGAACTGGCACCTTGCAAGACCGGATCATTTCCGTGGTTGTGGACCCAACCAGCAGCGCCCGCACACGCGAATGGCCATAGGCCCCCATAACCAGCAAATCGTATCCGCCATTGGCCGTCATTTCGGCCAGAACGGCTTCGGGTTCGCCGGCTTTCTGTTCGGTTTTCGGATCAAGCCCGCCCGCGCGCAGGGTTGCGGCGGCATTGTCCAGCGCGCGGCGCGCCGCGTCTGTATCAGCCCCCGCCTGCACCAGCGTCACCGACAGCCCTGCAAAAATCGGGCTGCGGGCGATGTAATCTACGGATTTCAGCGCAGAGGCACCACCATCAAACGCGACGAGGATATTTTCGATGGGGCGGAATGCACGATTGGCTACGAAAACCGGCTTGGTCGTGCCGCGCACAATGCGTTCCAGGTTTGATCCCACATGCTCCATCGCAACGGCGGCCGCCTCGCCGCGCTTGCCGATCACGATCAGATCGCCGGTGTCTTCCTTGGCCGTAACCGTATCCACCAGATCGCCCTGTCGTAGGCGGGTTTCGACGGTGATATTGCCATCACCTTCGATGATTGCGCGGGCATCCTCCAAAATGGCGCGCCCGTGTTCCTGCGCCAGTTTGGCACGCTGCGCGTCCAACTCGCTCAGTTGTTCAAGAAGCCGCGTCCGGGCCCCAAGGCGGATTGCTCCGGATAAGTCCTGACGATCGCCGCCCTCGCGACGGCCCATCACGTGGTAAATCTTGACCTTGGCCTGCATCCGACCAGCCAGCCACGCGGCATGGTGACAAACGCTTTCGGAATAGGCGGAACCGTCAACAAGGGCGATCAGGGTTTGTGTGCTCATGTCTTTGTCTTTCCCTCAATGGCCCAAAAGCTTGTCCATCGCGCCGGGCTTGTCGTGGATGGCCAGCTTGTCAACGATGGTTTCCGATGCTTCGTTCAGTCCGATGATATCCACTTCGGCCCCTTCACGGCGGAATTTCAACACCGCCATGTCCAACGCTGCAACCGAAGAAATATCCCAGATGTGGGCGCGGCTCACGTCAATGGTGACGCGCTCGGCGGCTTCCTTGAAGTCAAAGGCGCGCATGAAATCCTCGGACGAGGCGAAAAACAACTGACCCTCGACGATATAGGTGCGGTGACGGCCATCCGGGGTGATCGTGCTGCGCACCCCGAAAAGCTGTGCAATCTTCCAGGCAAAGAAGATGCCCGACAACAACACACCCACCATCACCCCAATAGCAAGGTTATGCGTCCAGACAACGAACACCACCGTGGCCAGCATCACGACGGACGATGACCTGGGATGCTCGCGCAGGCTGAGAAGCGAGGACCAAGAAAACGTGCCCACGGACACCATGATCATTATCGCGACCAGCGCCGCCATGGGGATGATCGACACGATATCACCCAGCACAACGACAAGGATCAGAAGAAAGATGCCGGCAATGAAACACGACAGACGTCCACGCCCGCCGGATTTCACATTGATGATGGATTGCCCGATCATCGCGCAACCCGCCATGCCGCCGATGAACCCTGTCGCGGTATTGGCAAGGCCCTGACCGATGCATTCCTGATTGCGGTCCGACGGGGTGTCGGTCAGGTCATCCACGATCTGCTGGGTCATCAGGCTTTCCAACAGGCCCACAACCGCCACGGCCAGCGAATAGGGAAAGATGATCTGCAATGTCTCGAATGTCAGGGGGATGTCGGGGATCAGGAACATCGGCAATGTATCGGGCAAATCACCCATGTCGCCCACGGTGCGCACATCCCACCCCATCGCGACGGTCAGCACGGTCAGGACAATGATCGTGACCAGCGGGGAAGGAATGGCCCGCGTGATGCGCGGAAACAAATAGATGATCGCGAGACCACCCGCCACCAGCGCATAGGTCAGCGGTGGCACGTTGCGTGGATCAAGCTCTGGCAATTGTGCCATGAAAATCAGGATCGCCAGCGCGTTCACAAAGCCGGTCATCACCGATTTTGACACGAACCGCATCACATATCCCAACCTCAGGAACCCGGCCACGATCTGCAAAAGCCCCGCCAGCACCGTTGCGGCCAGCAGGTATTCCAACCCGTGATCGCGCACCAGCGTCACCATCAGAACCGCCGTGGCCGCCGTTGCCGCCGAAATCATGCCCGGACGCCCGCCCGCTATGGCTGTGATCACCGCGATGGAGAATGACGCGTAAAGGCCCACTTTGGGGTCCACGCCCGCGATGATCGAAAAGGCTATCGCCTCGGGGATCAGCGCCAGCGCCACGACCAGACCTGACAGAAGGTCGCCGCGAATGTTGTGAAGCCACTGGTGGCGGTAAAGAGAAAGCGAAATCATCGGTCAGTCATATCCATAGGCCGCGCAATTCGGCGGTCTTGTCTGTTCGTCTCTTGCACGGATGTGTGTGTTCGCGCGGGCAGACGTGCCTTTTGCCTAACCCGAACTGCTGCGCCGCAGCATAGAGAAGATGCTGAATAACGCAACCTTTCGTGCTGAATATGGCCCCATCCTGTGCAGCCCCCGGCGCTCCGCTACCTTTACAGCCGTGATCCGTTGCAGGAGACCATCAACCATTTCCCGAATGACCAACACCGCGAGCAACAGCAAATCTTAACAAGGTATGAAGATGCTGCGCTGCGCGGTGATCTGATCCTGCTCGGCGCGGTGCGGCAGGATCTTGAGAATGCAGAACGTCTCGCTTCGCCAAAGACCGAGTTCGGGTGCGTTTCAGGCGGGGGAAAGCACGTGGATCGTGCGGTCGGCAAGCATATCCTTGGTGCTCTCGGCATAGGCTTTCATATGCGCGGATCTGGCATGCGCGCCAAGCGCGGACATGCTTTCCCACTTTTCGACAACGACAAACGTGTCTTCTCCGAATGGCGTCTGGATTGGTCCGGCGTTTTCGGTGTCGATCGTGGCTTCGTAGGCGATGCAGCCATCCTCTGCCAGAACGGCCGGGACATTCGCGTTGAACAGTTCCAGCACCTCGGCACGTTTGCCCGGTTTGGTTTTGATGATGGCGATAACGTGGACCATTGACATGTTTGGCTTCCTCATTTCAGTGACAAGGCCCAAGCTTAGGCGGTCACCCAAAGGGTGACAACGAGATATCGCCGTTAACCTGATCCACCGCGCGCAGCAGCCTTCCGGGTCCATTTCCCCGCGGGGAAATGGGCAAGGCCCGCATCAGTGCCCAGCCCAGAACCTGATTGCTCGACAGCACCGGAATGCCTAGCTCGGCTTCGAGATCGTCGATGATATCCAGCGTGCGCAAGTTGGTGCAGGACAGGAAAATCGCGTCGGTCTCGGCCTCTCCGGCAAGGTGGCGGGCGGCCTCGGCAATCGAGGCAGGCGCAATCCGGGCGACACGGGCTTCCTGTTCTTCTCCGAACGAAAGGCTTGCTGGCACGGCGTGGCCCGCGGTCTCGAACACGGCGCGGATGGGTTCGGCCACGGATGCGATGTAGGGCGAGACGATGGATACCCGCTGCAACCCCAGATGCGCCAGCGCAGCCAGCGCAGCGGTCAGAGGGTCGCACACCTGTTTCGTGTTGCACGCGCCCGATACAAGGGCATTCACGCGGTCTGCCCCGATCAATGTCGTGCCGGACGTGCAGGCATAGGCCACCGCATCAAAGGCCGCCGCATCGGGCAGCAGGCGCGCAGCCTGCGGCAAGGCCTGTTCCATTGCCGCAATGGTATCAGGGTTGAGGTCGGCACCCGAAGGAATGCGATTGACATAGATGGCGGTTGCAGGGTCGGGAAACAGGCGGCGCATGTCCTGTTCCAGGGTTTCATCCACCTGCAACACGATCAGCCCCAACGTGCCGCCGGTGCCGATAGGGCCGGTCAAGTCATAGGCGAAACCGTTCATGTGCCAATCTCCGGCAAATCCGGCGGTGTGCGTTGGCACAGCAGCTCCGGTCCCGTGTCGCGCAGGACGATGTTTTCCTCATGGACGAGGATGCGACCCGGCGCGATGTCGACGCCCGGCTCCAGCGTAAGCACCATGCCCGCGCGCAATTCGGTATCGTCAAGCGGCGTGAAGGACGGCCATTCCGTCAGGGTGATGCCCAGCCCGTGGCCCAGACGACCTCCTCCCGGTGTGGCACCGGCGGCGCGCAGGCTGTCGCTCAGCATACGATGCACGTCATGGGCGCGCATGCCGGGACGCAGCGTGTCGAGAACCGTTTCCGTCGCTTCAAAAAGCGCGTGGTGCGCGCGCCGTGCATCGTCCGGTGCGGGGCCGATGGACCAATTGCGGTCAAAGTCACAGAAATATCCGTCGCGCACGGCACCTGTATCCAGCATCAGCACATCGCCCCGTAGGAGCGGGTCCACGGGCGCTGGCGAGATGACATCGCCATACCCGCCCTGACCCGCGCCACCGGCGACATAGCTGACCCAATCGGCACCCTCGGCCAGCAACGCAATCTGGAAATCGCGAAACACCTGATCCACGGGCACACCTTCGACTGCGAATTCCGGGACGCGGGCATAGGCACGGTCGGCGACAGCGCAGATGCTGCGGATCTTGTCGATCTCGGCCTCTGACTTGATCTCGCGCACCCCATGCACCACCCGCGTCGCATCGCCAAAGCGGCGCCCTTGGCAGCGCGCGCGCAGTTCGTCGTAGTCTGCCACAGGCATGCGCAGATGGGTTTCAAGGCCCATGGGAAGACCAACGACCCCGCCGCCGGGAACCAGATCGTTCAGTGTTTCCGAAAGCAGGCCGATCCCGTCATCGCGCGGATCAGGGGCGGGCCATGTGCGGATATCGTCGATCCATGTGCGGCCCATAAGATCGGCACCGATTGCCGGAATTATCGCGATCGGGTCACCTGCGCGGGGCACGAGCACGAACCACGGACGCGCGGGGCTTTCCCAGAAGCGTGTCAGAAATCCGGTGACATAAAACACGTCTGCGGGGGTGGTCAGCAGTAGGGCATCGAACCCCGCAACCGCCATTGCGGATTGCAGTGCGGCGCATCGTCGTTGGAATTCCCCACAGGGAAAAATCAGGGATCGTTCAGGCATCCTCTGGCCCTTCGCTGAGAATTGCCAGAACCCGCGCGTCCGGCCCGACCATGGGCAGGCCAGCCATCAGCGCGGCAAGCCCGGCTGCGCCCGAGGGTGTGCTGGCCAGACCAAGTTCGGCAAGGTGGGGCAGGGGGCCGCTGGCTTCTTCTTCGGAGATGGTGACAAAGCTGTCAGCGTCCCGTGCAAGCCCAGCAAGCGCGATTTGCGACGGTGTTTTGCAGTCCAGCCGCCCCATGTTGGACACCGGACCGGAGGTGGTCACGATGGCACCTGTCCGGATGCTTTCGATCAGCGCGGGTGCGGCTTCGGGTTCGACCACGATGATGTGAGGCGCGTCGCCCCAGACCGCGCGGGCATGGGCGGCAAACGCGGCGGCCAACCCGCCGACACCGGCCTGAAGCAAGATGTGGGTGGGCGGTTCGGGTATCTGGGTGGCGACTTCGGCGGCCATTTGCAGATATCCCTCCATCACACGCAGCGGCATTTCCGAGTAACCGGGCCAGGAACTGTCCGACAGCAGGGTCCAGCCGTTTTCACGGGCGGCGGTTTCGGCGGCGGTCATGCTTTGTTCATAATCGTCGCCTGCACGGATCACATCGGCACCCGTGGCGCGGAGCCGTTCGGCAAACGCTTCGGGAACCGTTACCGAAAGGTAAACGACGGCCCGAGCGCCAAATACTGCCGCCCCTGCGGCAACGGACAGCCCGTGATTGCCCGCGCTGGCGGTGACATAGGTTCGCCCGGCCAGCGCGTTTGCAGAAGCATCACCGGTGGCGTCGGCTTCGCGGGCGATGGCGTGGGCGGCCCCCAGAGCCTTGAAACTGCCAAGGCCCATGCGGTCGCGTTCATCCTTGATCCAGATTTCGGCGACGCCGCATTCGGTTGCCAGATCGGGTTGCGAGCGCAGAGGAGTCTGTGCATGCGCCGGACAACGGGTCAGCAGCGCGGATACGCCGCCGGCATCTTTGATCGGCAACAGGTCGGCACCAGCGAGGCCCGTTCCGCGCAGAGGATTGGCGAGAGAGTCGCGCATGGAAATCTCCGATCAGTTTTGACGGTCCGGCAATGCCGGACTGCCATTTATATTGTCAACGCGATTTCGCAGGACTTGTCAGCGACCGGCAGTGTCTTTTTGAGGTCACTCATTCTCCGACAGCAATTCGCGAATGCGGTCGGCAGCACTTGGGGCCTTGTCGATTGCGCCATAAAACTGGACTTTCCGGCCCCATTCCGCGCCGAGTTCGATGACGGCATCCGGGGCATCGTTGATTGCGGTGTTGCCCAAGGCTGCGCGCAGCAGATCCATTGCGTCAATAGCTTGGGTAAGGCGCTTTTGATCATTCACGAGTTTCTTGACGTCGAAGATATCGAGAAGCTCCTGACAACTGTCGACACGCACTTTCAGGCCGTCATACCATGGCATCCCATCATGTTCGGCAAGGCGCCGCAAGTTGTCCACGGTGGCAACCTGCATCTTGTGGAGATCAGAATCGTCGCCCGCCTGCGCTGCGTCAAAACGGGCGGAAAACTCGTTTGTGGCGCGTATCTTGTGCTTTAGAACACAGGTATCAATACAGGTATCAAGCGTCCCGAGTATCGTTGGCAAATGCTCCTCGATGCTGTCCTTGGCAGGCGGCAGCAATTCATCAACCTTGGCACGGTATTCAATCTTGAGCTGGTTGCATTCCGCGATCAACTTTTGTTCGTTGGCAAGGCGCTGGTCCCCAACCTTGTTGGCCCGGGCAAGGAGCGCGACAGCAGCCGTGTTCCGGCCTTCTTCCCATTCTTCTTGGGCCTTGGCCCTTTCACCCGTCAGCTTGTCCTTGGTAGCCTGTTGACACAGTTCACCCAGAAGTTCGCCAGTCTTGAGAACGAGTTCGTCATATTTCGCCTTGTTTATTTCTGCGGCGCGTTCGTCCGTCATCTCGAGGATGGTATTGCATGTGTCGGCGTTCAATTTCATTTCGCTCAAACGCAAGACACCAGATTTGATTGTGTCTTCTCGGGGCATGGAGCCGCCGAGACGAAGGATTTCCGGCATGCCCCCTTCGTTATTGAAGGCTGCCCATTGCCGCAGCAAGGCGACCCTGTCGATCCAGGCGTAGCGGATGTCGTCGTCTGATCCGGAGGGTTCCTTCATGTGCTGGGCCACATTCGGCGGGAATACCCGGTTTGCCTCGGTCAGTGCGGCCTTGCCGCCAAGCTGTTCGAATTCCTGCTTCAGCGCGTCGAGAGTTGTGTCGTTTGCCGGCATTTTCAGGGCATTGCCCAAGGCGGCCTCGGAAAACTGGTTGTAAGTCTCCAGAAGGTTTGATCGCGTAACTTTTCTTTCGATATCGGGATCATTCTGCAGGGCGATGGGGCGCAGGCGTTCGATTTCCTCACGAAGTTTGGGGTTTTCCATCTGCGTTTGAATAATACGGGCGATCAGCTTTGGATTTTCATCGAACCAGGCCGCCATCCCACTCTTGGAGAAGGTGGACCCCCAGCCGAGTGATTTGACCGCGTCAAGCTGTGCCATGGCATCGCGTTGTCCACTTTCGACGACGAGAACGTCAGCAACTTCTTCGATGGTATCCTTGGCCTTGGCATACTCTGCCTTCTGTTCGCGCAGTTCGGTCAGAAGTTCGCCCATGCCGTCGGGCGCGGTATTGGCGATAGTGAGTGCGCCTATGGCGAGGAGCTCAAAAATCTCGGCCACGGGCACCTTGGCGGCAGCTGCGGCCTGAACAAACCGAACCCGCGCGCCCATTGCCTCGATCGCGGCGTCGGAAATCATGCCGTCGGCGGCTTCGTGGCGATTGGCCATATCGGTTCGTGATTGCTTCATATCGGCAACCATCTGATCGGCATCGAGTCTGAGCAGCGCCTCCACGGTTTCTTCGCCCAGTGGGGACCGTGCGGGAACCATGTCGGGATTTGCCATGATGTTCACATCCGGGCCAATGGCGTTGCGGTTGCCATAAAGGGCCTCTGGATCGGGAAGAGCCGAGCCGTGGTCGATGGGCACAAGATGCGCCTTGCCGGTTTCCGGGTCGGTGGCAAACAGCATGTTCGCGGCGTGCCGGTCGAGGTTGGCAAAGATCATGTCAAAGACAGCAACGTCGTCAAAGCTCTTCTTGTCGATGTTTTCAGAGAAGGCTGCAAAGTCGTCCGTCTTGTCGGCCAGTGCCCCGTCGGCGGGTGCAAGCTGCTGCATTGAACCCATCATGGATCCGTCGCCGGGATCCATGGTCGCAAGATGGCTGGCGTCGATATTGGCCAGTGTCGTGGGGGATACGCCGATGTCGAAACCCGCCCCGGCCATCAATTCGTCAAGCCGCTTGGCCAGCACTTCGCGCGGCGCACCGGAGCCAACGGGCAGACCGGCCATGACGGCAGCTTCGCGGCTGCTGGGTTTGAAGATATATTGTTTTTTGCCTTTGGTGGGTTCGCCGGGGGTTTCGATTTCCTGCCGTTCGATCCACCACGATTCCGATGCGCCGCCATCGCCGCCCAGATCGGGGGCCTCGTAATTGGCTTTTTGGCCTGTGATCGCACCTTCGAGAAAGAACAACTGGGCCTGAAGTTCCGATGCGATATCGGCTTGGGCGGGACCCCACGGGGGATCGCCCAGATTGTCGTATTCGGCAACCATCTGCATCATGGTGGCGCGGGCGAGAACCTCGGTTGCGAGCTGTCCGAGATCGGAATCGGCACCGGCCTTGGTCATCAGATCGCGGGCGGCTTTCTCCATGGCGGCGCCGCTTGCTTCGCCGGGTTGATTGGTGGCCGCGTTCATCGCGGTCAGCATCTGCGCCAGTTCCGGGGTGTTGGGGGCCGCGTCGCGGATCGCCTGCGGATCCTTGATCAGGCCGGTGGGGATCATTGCGCGTTTCATGAATGTCATCGCGGGTTTGAGCGCCGCGTGCATCTGTTCGTGGCCTTCGGATTTCTTGGTGTCTTGCTGGGCACCAAAGGCCCGCTTGGCCATATCTTCGAGAATGTCTTCGACGCGCGTGATACGCATGTCATCCGGGTCGAGCTTTCCTTCGGCAAACACCTTGCGCAGAATCTTGAACGCCTTGCCGACCTTTTCCACGCGATCGGTATCCAGACCGGGTGTTTTCAGCATTTGGTCATAGCGGCGTTCTATGCCCATGATCCTTTTGGCCAGATCGGCGTTTTCCTCGTCTTCGCCTGCTTCGGCAAGGCTATCGCGGGATTCGAGCGCGTTCTTGAGGAGTTCGATTGCCTGACGCAGGATATCGTTGATTTCACCGCGCCTCGGATTGACCAGCGCATCGTCACCCTGCACCTGCTTGCGCACTTCGGCGATCTTGGCCAACAGCCGTTTTTGCGCGTCCTCCCTGCGGGATGGATCAAGCCGCACGAGGCCTTCGATCAGCTTTTCCCACTGTGCCAACGTTGGGTATTTGGCACCGGGGTCGACGGGGTCGGGTTGGGCGGCGACATCAACCCGTGTCATCAGATCGGTCAGCGCAGTGTTGAGAGCCAGCTTTTCGTCCTGCCCGAGGGTATCGTCCTTTTCGACCTGCCCGAGCAGCATATTGATCGCCCCGCGCACGCCATCGGAGGCACCGTCCACCTTGGCGTTGGCGGAGGTTTCGAACTTGTCGACCGCTGTGCTCACCTTGGCCAAGCGTGCCTGAAACGCCTCATAGCGGCCCTGATCAACCGCCGGAGCATCGTCTTCGCCGCCGGTGGGTTCGATGTCAGCGTCATCCTCCAGATCGACACCGGCACCGCGCACGATGACCTTGATGTTTGCCTCGGCATGAATTTGCGCGGCACGCTTGGCCGCCTTGGCAAGGCCGGGAACGGGCTTGTCTTCAAGCTTGAGGATATATTTGCCGGACTCGAAGAACGCGCGCCCGACAAAGAAGACGCTGCGCTTGCCACGCATTTCAAAGGCGGCATTCAGTTCCTTTTTCTTTGGCGGCTTTTTGGAAATCACGAACCCCGGCGACGGTTTGCCCGGCACCAGAACAAAGTGCCATGCCTTGTCTTCGCCCAGCTTCTTGACCCGCGCCAAAGCCTTGCCAAGAGAGTTGCTTTCGTTTTCGTCGTCATCGTCCCTGTCATCGACCTGTTTGGCGAGCTCCTGCTGACGGGCACGCGCGGCCTTGAGTGACCCATCAAGGAAGGTCACGACGGTATCGTGATCCTTGAATTTGCGTTTGACCTGTTCAGCGGTTGTTTTCAGCCGCTCAAGAGCCGAGAGCATCTTGCTGGTATCGTTTTTCTTCAGACCAGACGCATAATCATCAAGGGTTTCGGAAATCCCGGTTTTTTTGACGGACCTGTTCTCACTCTTCTTGAGAACGGCTTTCCAGTCTCTGGTAAGCAGAAAATCGGGCACGGTATCCCCCCCTGTGGCGATTGTTTCCCAATTGGTGACGTGGCTTGCGACCTTCTGTCAACAAACAAGTGGGATGATCCCCGGGTGGATGATGTTTTGGAGCCCGCGTTCTGCCGAGTTGATCGGCGCAATCGTGGCGGGGGCGTTGGCCCGGTGTGGATTGCGTAGCTGGCCTGGCCTGTTGCAGTAACGGCCGCTGAGGTTTCAGGCGGCGTTCCGACAGTACCGGGCGGCGCGCGAATCCCTTGGTTTCAGGGCCAAATTTCATCCTGATTGCATGGTTTCGTAAGCGCGTGACGGTAGGGCCGGAAGTTCCGGCCGCTATCCCAATAAGGTGCTGCATCATCGTTTGATCGATTCATTCCATTTTGGAAACGATGCTGCGCTTAGGGTCATTGGCGGTATCTGATTATTATATCCCGACACTTTTGACACGAGGTCCGGCCCAGAACAGTTGGCTATCTCTGCCGTTATCATATTCAGTAAGTCGCATTTTTCAAAAGCAACGTTTCGCATTCCGCAAAACCCGCTCCGAACGCAAGCGACTTGGTTCATTTGAAAGACACAAGAGATGACCCGAATTATTGCGACGGCCCCTGTCGGAGATACTTTCACCCAGCTGCATTTTGGTGCCAATATTCTGGCAACCGTCGATCAGTTGGGCGCGGAAGGCACGTATGATGATGTGATCGCGGATCTGGGTGTGACCCATGTCCGGTATCCCGGCGGTGCCTTGACGGAGCGGTTGTTTGATCTGTCCGATCCGACAAACCCGGCCCCTATATCGCTTGTCACCGGAGAAGCCGAAGATTTCCTGCCCTATGACGAATTCATGGCATGGGCCGCGGATAACAACATAGCCGTCACCGTGGTCTTGCCGACCTTGCGGCGCATGACCGAAGAGACAGACGCAAACGGCAACCGCTATCCCGAATTCGACGAAGACGAATTGCGTGGTTTTATTCGTGATACGCTGGACGGCCAGTATGGCTCGCCCGAGATCAAGGCCTTTGAGATTGGCAATGAGTATTACGGCAGCGGCGAGATGTCGTCGGTGGAATATGGCCGTTTGGCAAGCGAGATGGCCGCCATTCTGGACGATGAGATTAACGCGCATCCCGACGCCGCGATGTTTCAGGATACCGATATCATCGTTCAGATGGGGTATAACTACAAACACGCGGACCTGAGATCGGAATATGCCGATTACGAAACCTCGCAAGAGGCTCTGGCCGCGTTGTCCGAAGATTACGGGATGGAATTCCCCGAAGACCTGTTCACCTTTAACAGCGGTGATGTGAGTTGGTCGCGGGTGGCCAATGCGCTGTTGGTGCGGGAATTTGACCAGCCCGAAGAAATCCAGGCGGTAGACGGCGTTGTTGCGCACGTCTATGGGCGCGGGTTTGATGCGCAGAACAGCTGGTACTATGACTATTCTGTCGCTGATGACGTGTTTGTCGACCACTTTGACGACATTACCAAATATGTGACCGAATGGAACAGCCGCAGCCGCCCCTATGCGGGAGAGGAAAACGAAACCTACGGTCTGGTTAACGCCCATGAAATGATCAACCTGTCCGAGGCGATGACGTCCTTCGATGTGGAGGCGGCCAATGTCTGGGCGGTTCAGCAAAACACCGCGACTGACCTTGCAGGACGCGAAGGGATCACCGAACTGACCGCGCCGGGCGAGATGTTCAAGATGATGTCGGAAAGTTTGCCGGGTCTGCGCAAGATCGACCTCGACGGTTCCACCCGGCGGGAAACCGAACTGGTTGAAGAAGATCAAACTGTCCATTTCTTTGCGGGCGAAGACCGCGCCGTTTTCTTTATTGCCGCCAACGGTGAAGAGGGCGCGGACGTTGATATTGACGCAACAGGCATTTTTTCCGGGGCGCAGGATGTGACGGTGGACATCCTTGGCGTGGCCGAGGGCGAAAACCCGCTGAGCCGCTTTGCCGAAGCAGAAGTGCGTGACCTGAGCGACGAGACTGACTTTTCCGACGGGTTCATCCAAGCCGAGTTGGGTGCTTATGAGATCATGCGGGTTGAGGTATTTGGCCCGGACTATACCGATCCGATGCAGGCTCTGATCGGCGACAGCGGTGAAGAAGATCTTACTGCGTTCGAGGTCGAGGACCTGCAAGACGATGGCCAAGAACCTGAGGTTATCGAAGGGCCGGAGCCGGAATTCTCGTTGCCGTTTGTGACTGTCGATGAACCCATCGTCTATGAAGACGAAGTGGTTGACGACGAAGCGCCGATCTTTGCCGACAAGGACGATGATGACGGCTTTGACTTTGGTGGACTGGGCGGCCTGCTGTTCCTGCCGTTGATGCTGTTGGGGCTGTAAGCACCTTGCTTTGAATTGATTGAAGCGGCTCTACGCCGATTTCTATCAGCTTGAAGCGTGGCGGCAGTGATCAGGTGGTGCGGGCGCGTCAGAAATCGAAATAGATGAACTCGGCCGAGCTTCCGGTGCTGAAGATCGTGGTCGCAAGGATAATCAGAAGCGCAAAGAACAGGCTATATGCCTTGCCGATCTTGCGATGCAGCCGGATATAGTAAACGCGGCTGTCCCAAGGGTGCAAAACCATCGTGATCGCGATCAAGACCACCGGGAAAATCATGCTGGTCAGGCTTTGATCAAAGACAAGCAGATCGCTGAAGGGCATATCGGACAGCGCCTTGAACAGGTAAAGATCGCGATCGCGGAACAATATCCAGAGAACCGTCACAAGATTGAAGGTCAGAAAGACGCGCAAAGCCGACGGTAGCCGAAGCAGTTGGCCCAGAGGAAATACCCGGTGCAGCCAGATCAGGAGGCCGGTGATCAGACCCCAGGCGACAAAGTTGAACCCGGCACCGTGCCACAGACCCGAAAGCCCGAAGGTGATCAGCACGTTGCGCAGGAGCGTCAGTTTGCTGCCTGCGCGTCCGCCCAGCGGAATATAGACGTAATCGCGGAACCAGCGAGACAACGTCATGTGCCACCGACGCCAGAATTCAGCGATGGATTTTGACAGATAAGGGCGTTCAAAATTCAGCGGCAACCGGACGCCAAGAGCAAGAGCAACACCCGTGGCCATATCCGTGTAACCGCTGAAATCGCAGTAGATCTGAACCGAGAACCCATACACAGCGATCAGCATGTTCGGAAGGTTGACCGCGACATCCCCTGCATAGAACTCGTTCACCCAAACCGCGATCTGATCCGCGATAAAGATTTTCTTGAAAATGCCGACGGAAAAGATCAGCGCCCCAAGGCACAAATACTTGTAAGAGAAACGGAACGGTTTCTTGATCTGAGTGATCAGTTCACCCGGCCGCAGAATTGGGCCGGCCACCAGCTGGGGAAAGAACACGATATAGCCCAGGATCACCGAGAAAGGTTCTATTTTGCGGTAATCGCCCCGGTAATAATCAATCACATAGGCGATGCCGGAAAAGGTGATGAAGGATATCCCGATCGGCAGCGCATAGGTGATGACCTCGCTGCCAAAGATGAAATTGGTGTATTTGAAGAATGCCAGAGGCAGCAGCAAGATGATGACCGAGATGGTCGCGTTGCGTCTGGAAAACCCGGTTTTCCCAAGAACATGGCAGGCAAGGTAAACACCCGCCGAAATCACGACCGGTATCAGGACGTATTCAGCCCGCCACCATCCGTAGAACACAAGGCTCGCTGCGACGAGCAGGATGAAGTAAATCCGCTTGGGCAGCAAAATGGCGGCCGCAAAATAGACCGCAAAGAACAGTAGAAATTCCAGCGAGCTGAAAATCAATTGTTCAAGTCCAGTCTGGGTTTGAGATATTCTGCCATCAAACGGTGCCCCATCGCGTTGGGATGCGGATCACCGGGCATGGCCCAGACTTCTTGCGGGTCGGTGATGCCTTTGAACGCGGGCAAAAGATCAATGTAAGGCACGCCCAACCCATCGGCCACGGACTTCATCTTGTCATGGATAAAGCCGAATTTGTAATCGGCGAGGTTATGAACGTCCGGCACCATGGTGAAATACAGGCGCACGTCGTTTTCGTTTGCATAGTTCGCCAAATCCGCCAGCGCCTCACGTGCTTCGCGGTAGCCGGGCGCGTCTTCGGCATAGACAGCCTGATAGTGGCTGACCAGATCGCCCCCACTGAACATGGCATTGATCCGCTGGACCATGATCCAGCCCATGACGGCAAGCTGGCTGTTCCGCAAAAGCCAGCTATCGCGGCCCTGATCCAGTTTTTCCGCATCGTTGACGAAATAATGGACCACGATATCTGTCGGTTCCAGAACTTTGCCGGATTTCAGGAACGCGTGGATATAACGGACCGCGTTATAGTTGCCGATCCCGGCATTCAGAACCTCTGTTTCTGTCCCAAGCGCCTCATCCAGAAGGACAGTCATGGTGTCCTCTTCGGCCACCCCCCATCCAAGGGTGATCGAGCTTCCGAGAAACAGGATACGGCGGTCCGCATCATCACGGGGTTCTGCGCCACGCATCCCAAAGGAATTGGTCCGGAACTCCGTGGACTGTAAAACTGCGGTGTCGTTCTTGACATGCTCATGCCCAAGAACGGGATCGTCGCTTCGGAACTTGAGTTCCTTGGAATATTTCCACATCTCGATGTCATAGTTGCGCATGTTCAGATTTTTGACGCGCAAGCCGACCTCAAGGAGGACGACACTGATGAGAAGTGTAATGATGACGACGAGAGCGTTTTTCATTGGTTTACCGTTTGGTCTTCGGTCGGGGCAAGGACGGGATGGGCAGCGATCAGCCGTGCCGCCAAACGTTGCCCGTAGCCGTTCCAGTGGGGATCATTCGGGATCGTAAATGTCTTTTGGTTCTTCTTGAAATCGGCCACGAAGTCATCGTGAATGTCCAAGGTCGCAAGACCTTCTGCCTCAAGTGCCACGGCCAATTCGCGGAACCGAGAAGTTGCCGGGCGTGGCTGGCCGGTTTCGGCGGCCCCGAAATCCGGAACGAAGACAAACAACATATCCTCGGGGGCGTACCCGGTTTCCAGCACGCCTTGGACAAAGAAACGTATCGCGGTTTCTGTTTGGCGTTGTTTTTCCGCAATTTGCCCTTCTGAGGGGGTCGCCTTGGGGGCGGCGGGGTCGGTTTGCGGCGCGCCTGACAAAAGCCGCTGAATCTGGATATTCTTGAAAAGGTAATTCGCAATATTTGTCTGGGTGAAGAGCCGGTATCCCAACGAAGGCACGAAATCCGTCTTGATGACAAGATCGCCGTTCTCATCAAAGACCCTTTTGCCCGGTTGACGATCCGTCAGAGCATTGCCCAGATGATCATTGGCAAGAACCACAACAACCTTGTCGGTCTTCAGAACATCATCAGCAAACTGCACAAAACCGAGGTTCTGGGCAAGGTTTGGCTGGCTGGCAGACACCGGATAAACGTCCCCGGCAACCGCTTCGTCAAGCTGAAAGCCGATGCTTTCCTGCATTGTCACTTCGTTCGCCAATACCCAAGACCCACCCACGAGTGCAATGGTTTCGGTTTCTGCATAGGGATCGAAGTCCCGATGGCTGACAAAGCCAAAATTGTTGACCGTCTTTATATGGCTGATTTCCCCGAATGGCCCGCGCGCCCAGCGATAGCTGGAATTCGGCGTACGGGTAATGATCGGGTTGCTTTTGGTAACCGGCAGCGTGTTTGCCGATGTGGCCACGATTTGCGTAAATCCGAGAAAAATCTCAAGCAGAATGACCGGTATCGCAAAGCTAACCAGAAACCAGAATGCCGTTTTCAGCCAGGACTTAATCAAGCTCGTACTCGTTCTTGTAGTCTTCCTGGAGGGACATGTTCTGATCTTCTTTACGCATAATCACGTTTTCGATCACCAGAACATCAAGCTCGGTTCCCATAAAACACCGGAACGCGTCCGTTGGCGTGCACACAATCGGTTCGCCACGCACGTTGAAGGACGTGTTGACCACGACGGGACAACCGGTCAGATCCTTGAACTTGGAAATAAGGGCATGGTAGCGCGGGTTGGTCCGCTCGTGCACCGTTTGAATGCGCGCAGAATAGTCGACATGGGTAACCGCCGGAATTTCGGACCGTTTGACATTCAGTTTTTCGATCCCGAAGAGCGCCTGTTCTTCGGCGCTCATTTCCTTACGGATGCTTTCTCTTACGCCGGCAACCAACAGCATGTAAGGACTGTCATAGTCGATCTCGAACCAGTCGGAAACATCGCTGCGCAGCACTGATGGCGCAAAAGGACGGAAGCTTTCGCGGTATTTCACCTTGAGGTTCAGCGTGCGTTGCATGTCTTCTGACCGTGGATCACCCAGAATGGAACGTCCACCCAGCGCACGTGGGCCGAATTCCATACGGCCCTGAAACCAGCCAACTGCCTTGCCATCCGCCAATGCCCGGGCGGTGGCCTCGATCACTGCATCATCACCCAATTCCTCAAACACAGCACCGGCGGTCTTGAGCTCTGACGTGATCTGGGGGGTTTCGTATTTAGGGCCAAGATACGACCCCAGCATTGCATCGGTCGCCTCGGCGGTCCGATCGTTTTCCAGTTCCTTGTGCCAGACCGCATAGGCCACACCCAGCGCGCCACCGGCATCGCCTGCCGCTGGTTGCACCCAGATATCCTTGAAATGGCCCGCCCGCAGCACTTCACCGTTGGCGACACAGTTCAACGCAACACCACCCGCGAGGCACAGGTTGGGAATATCGTATTCCTCGGCCAGCGCCTTGGTCATCCGAAGGACGATTTCTTCGGTCACGGCCTGAACAGATGCGGCAACATCCATGTGGAACTGGGTCAGTTCTTCGGATTCCGGCTTGCGGACCGGTTCTCCGAACAAGTCAGAGAACTTCTGGTTCGTCATGGTCAAGCCAGCGACATAGTTGAAATAGGACATGTCCATTTTGAAGGACCCGTCCGCCTTGAGATCGACGATGTGTTCGAGGATCAGATCTTTGAAGCGCGGCTCGCCATAGGGTGCAAGGCCCATAACCTTGTATTCACCGCTGTTGACCTTGAAGCCCGTATAATACGTGAATGCCGAATACAGCAGGCCCAAGGAATGTGGAAACCGCAGTTCCTTGACGATCTCAAGCGATTTGCCCCGACCGATGCAAACCGTTGAGGTGGCCCATTCGCCCACACCGTCGAGCGTGAGAACAACAGCCTCATCGAAGGGCGAGGGATAAAAAGCGCTGGCCGCATGGCTGAGGTGGTGTTCGCCAAACATCAACTTCTTGCCTGAAAAATTCGGGTCGAATTTCTTCAGTTCTTTTACAAGGACGCTTTTCAGGAACAGTTTTTCGCTCAGCCAAACCGGCATGGCCATTGCAAAGGTTCTGAACCCAAACGGCACGCTGGCCAGATGGGTTTCAAGAAGCCGCTCAAACTTCAGAAAGGGCTTGTCATAGAAGGCAACGTGATCCACGTCGCTCATTTCGATGCCGGCCTGATCCAGTGCAGACTGGATCGCGTTCACGGGAAAACGCGCGTCATGCTTTTTGCGCGTAAAGCGCTCTTCCTGAGCCGCGGCAACCACTTTGCCGTCAACAATCAGGGCTGCCGCACTATCGTGATAGAAGGCAGAAATTCCCAGAATTGCGGTCATGGCGTCAGAACAGCGTATAAACGAACGGAGCCACAGCCGAACCCTGGCTAAGCACGATCAGCCCGCCAAAGAGAAGCAACACGACAAGAACCGGCAGAAGCCAGAACTTTTTCCTGACCTTGAGAAACGACCAGAATTCAGACAGAAACTCAATCATTCGAAAAACTCCTAGAACTGGTTTTTCATAGACCCTGCGGGGGTGTCCCGCGCTATCCAGTAACTTTCAGCATTTGGATCAAGGCGCACCCCAAGGAGGTCCTTTCCCAGTAACCGGACAACGGCCCCAAAAGGGACCAGCGTAACGAAATAAACCAGAGCCATGACAATAGGGGAAACCACCGCTCCAAGCATCATGCCAAACTTGAACCAGATCAGATTGGGATACTTGAGAATTTTCGGAAACAGGTAGCCAGCCGCCAGAAACAGACCCGCAACAACCATCGCCCAGATGCGGATACCTTCGCCTCCAATAAGAGGCCAAAGCCCTATGACGGCGAAAACAACAGCAAAAACAATACCAAAGCTCTTTTCAGAGCCGGATTCAACTTCCAAATGGTGATCTGAATCAAACATGTCGTGGATCCGCCAAGCGATTGCGCAAGGTGCCTATGCCAGAGATTGCACAGCCCGACAAGTGTCCTTTCCGTCGCCCCCCATTTATCACGGCTGGCGCGATTGGATTGCACGAAATTTGGACTCTGACGCGCGGAGGGAACGGAGAGCGCAGTCTGTCAGAAAAAGTGAAAATTCTTTTTGTTCAATTGGTAGCGGTCGTCGCACCGCAAAAGCCTTGGGTTGCCATTGACGGCGCGGTTTCGCACCATTGTGCAAATCTGATACCCGCGCGGCGCTGCGCGTCCAGGCGTTCTTTCTCAGGCAAATCGCGGGCAATGGCGTCCCGAACCAGGGATGCATTCGGCACGTTCAGCGCGGTGGCTGCGATCGCGGAAACCAGCGCATCCTTGGGCTTTGCCGGTTCTCTGACATCAAATAGTGCAATGGCGATCCCCAGAAACGCATTGCCGTCACCATTGTCGGCCAATTTGTCGAGATCTGTTGCCAGCCTGTCCGCGACGCGATTGCGGGTCTTGGCGTCAAGGCGGCGTTCGAGGTAATCCACCACATCGGGGGCTTTCCTGTTTTCCAGACCCAAGCGGGCGCGCCACGCCCAGTAAAATGCGGCTTCTTCGTTCTGTGGGGTGCCAACGCCGCGGGCCAAAAGAACGGCAAGGTTGATCTGGGCTTCGGGGTCGCCATTCTGGGCCAGTCGGGTGAATTCGGTCACGGCCTCACCGGGATTGCCATCGCGGATCGCCTGCATAGCCCGCCCGAAATCACCTGTGGCAGACGCTGGGCCGCCAAGGAGCATCGCCATCCCGACCAGTATCGCGCCCAACCTCATTTTATTTACCCGCCATCATAACAAGCTGAAGATACATCACCCGATGCTTGTTGCCATTGGGGCGGTTTTCATAGACCACGATGCGCTGTCGCTGCGCGTCAGTGGTTTCCACCTCGATGGAGATATTGTCGGGGAGGAATACATCGTAGTTCGCCAACAGCCCCTTGGGATCAAGCAGCAACGCTTCTGCGAAATTTCGATCAATCCAACCCCGCGCCAAGGCACGGCCCAGAATTTCAGGCAGATGCTGTTCGATCCGCCGGATATCCTGAAGAGTGGTTGGCCGACGAACGAGCGTAAACCCGCCCGCGGAGTTGGCGGGCTTGGCCGTGCTTCCCGTCAGGCGCGACAGCGCGCCAGACATTCTTTGCCAAGTGGCTAGAGACATTATGTGCCCGGTTTCGCTAAGAGTTACCTATTCTCAGTTCTTAACGTCCGGGTTGCGGGGCATTTTATGGCGACTGGTTGCCGCAAAATAAACAAGACCCGGCTGAGGCCAGCCGGGCCATATCACGTGTGGTTTTAGAGCGAAGTTTAGGTGAACAATGCGACTGCGGCAGAGATCATCTGAACCCACAAATATGCGCCCAGTCCGACAAAAGGCACGATCCACCACGCTTTGGACAGGGCTGATCCTGAGTCAGCGCCGCTATCATGGACCGCTGCTGCGTTGGCGAATTCAAGGGTGTCTGCGTGTTTCATCGGAATGCCTCCAGAAGATGTGCATCTGTTTTACCGCGCCAGATATGCAACGAGCCAGCGCACGGAGGGTCAATCATGGAGAGGGAAAGTGGCCAACTCTAACCAAAGATAACGCCCAAAGCCAAAAGCGGAGCGCGCAACGCCGTTCGAATGGATATTCGGTTAACAGACTGTTTCGAAATGGAAAACATGTGGGCCGTTTAGGGGTAGTTTTGACGACCAAGCGACCAACCGGCACATTCGTGGAATCACGAAAAGAATGCCGTGAAATAGGAAATGATCTGAACCCATAGATAGCAGCCAAATGCGACAAAGGGGACAATCCACCATGCCTTGGGGCCGGAAACCTGAACGCCGTTTTCACCCTCCAAGGCCAGGGCGGCCTCGGTGAATTCGATATTGGCGGAATGTTTCATCTGCGCGCCTCCTGAACCGATAACTACACTGTCCTCCCTGGTCCCCGCTGGACAGCACATCGTTGCCCGGACTGGATACAAGAAGTTCGTAAAAAGAAGCTAAAGGCGGAATCTGGCACGAAAGTGGCAGCTTCGCGAACAGATCAGGGCGTCTCGTCCTCGTCATCGCTGCTCATGGCGGCGAACATGGAACTCAGCATGTCACTTTCGAGGTCGATGCTCATCAGGTTGCCGGACTTTTCCTTGGTTTCAACTTTGATTTCAGGTTCGGGGATTGGCTCAGGCTCAGGTTCGGACACGGAAATAGCCGTCAGTTCAATCAGGTTTTCGGGCACTTCCGGTTCTGGTTCGGGAATGGGCTCGGCTTTCTTGAGGGTTTCCACCGCATTGTGCAGCACCCGGATTCGCATCCGCATTGCCATCAACCGCTGCTTTTCGCTTGGCGCATCGGCCCATACTGCGCGCGATACCTCGATGCCCTCCTCGACAGGTAGAGCCAAAAGTTTCCCCAGCACCCTGCTGAAAATGCGCGGCATTGGCCGAGGTTTATAGACGGTCGTCCTCGCGGTTGTCGCTGTCATTTTCTTGTCCTCATTTGTGGTTGGCATTGGTCTTGCACATTTCGCTGCAAGGATCGGACCAGACCGACCTGCAAGATGAAAACCGAAGGACCAAGATCGCATGACTCAGGCCATACGAGACCACCTCAGTCTGCACGCCAGCGCCTTGTCTTTGCGTGAACAGCGCAACGGGCTTCTGGCGTCCAATATCGCAAATGCTGCCACCCCCGGTTTTAAGGCGCGGGATTTTGATTTCCACGCCGCGTTGCAATCTGAAATCGGTAACGGCGCATTGCGCGCAACTGATAGCCGTCATTTTGCCGTTGGTGGCATTGCAAACGGTGCCGTTGGTTATCGGGATCCGGTTTCGGTCGGTTTGGATGGCAACACAGTAGAGCTCTCGGTAGAGCAAATGGAGTTCGCCGAGAATACGATGCGCTACCAAGCAAGCCTGACGTTGCTCAACCGCAAGATCTCTGGGCTGACCACTGCCATCAAGGGAGAATGAGCATGTCCATCAACAACATTTTTGACGTTGCGGGCCGGGCCATGTCTGCGCAGATGGTGCGGCTCAATACCGTGGCCTCCAACATGGCCAACGCGGGTTCGGTCGCCACAACGGCCGATGAAGCCTATCGCCCGATGCGCCCGATTTTCGCGACTGTCTATGCTGACAAGACGACCAAATCCGGTTTGTCGAGCGTTGAAGTCCGCGATGTCGTGGAACTGGACCGTGAACCCGTGCGCAGCTTTCAGCCAGATCACCCGCTTGCAGACGCGCAGGGCTATGTCTTTGAGGCCGTCGTCAATCGCGACGAAGAAATGGTCGAGATGATGGAAGCCAGTCGCCAGTACCAGAACACACTCGAAGTCGTGACGACCCTGCGCACCCTGATGTCGCGTACCGTCAAGATGGGTCAATAAGAAAGGAACGCATGATGGCTTCGGTCACGTCGATCTATCAGAACAACCAGATGAACACGGACACCCCGGCACGCGCCACCGGTGACCGGGATCTGGGCCAAAAGGACTTTCTTACGCTGTTGACAGCTCAGCTTCAGAACCAGGACCCGTTCAAACCAATGGAAAACGGGGAATTTCTGGCTCAGATGGCGCAGTTTTCCACGGTGCAGGGCATTGAAAACGTCAACACCACGCTTGGCGGAATCAGCAACCAGATCGGTTCGAACCGTATTGCAACCGGATCATCGCTTTTGGGTCAGCAGGTCATGGTGCCCGGTGCTCTAGCGCGGGCGGATGAAAGCGGCGCGGTGCATGGTGCCGTGGATCTGCCCAATGCGGCAACCGAAGTCCGTGTGATCTACACCAATGCGGAAACCGGCGCTGTTCTGCATCGTCAGGATCTGGGTCCACAGCCCGCCGGGATGGTCGGCTTCTCATGGGAAGGCGTGCCAGAGGATTTGCGATCGGCGCGGACACCGGTTCGGGTCGCCATCGAAAGCGTTCCCGGTGCCGAGGCCGCCACAGATACATTTGTCTACGCCCGCGTGATCGGCGTGGATATGCCCCAGAACACATCCGAAATGACCTTGCGGGTCGAAGACTACGGGATGCGCAGCAGTCTCGAAGTTACGTCCATCCGCTGATCGCCCCCAATCCAGTATTCAGGAGTCCTGACATGTCCTTTCTTACCGCTCTTTCCGGGCTGAATGCCGCCCAGACCGATATTGCCGCCACTTCCAACAACATCGCCAACGTTGGCACGCTTGGATACCACAGGAGCAGGGCAGAATTCGCTGACATTTTTGCAAACCAGCCCTACAGCCGGCCCGATGCCCAAGTCGGCAGCGGTGTTGAAACCGCCCAGATGACCCGCGATTTTTCGCAAGGCACAACACAGGCAACGGGCAATGTGCTTGATCTGTCCTTGCGCGGGCCGGGCTTTTTTCAGGTGCGCACCGGTGGTGAAGGATCGGAATACGCCTATACCCGCGCTGGGGCCTTTCAGATGAACAAGGATGGATCGGTGGTGAATTCCGCCGGGGCCATGCTGATGGGCTTTCCTGTTGCGGGTGACGGGTCTGCATTGTCGGTCAACCAGACCGCGCCGATCTCGATCCCGCAATCAAAAGGTGACCCGAAGGCCACGGAAAATATCGCACTGTCGGTGTCGATGCCGCTGGGTGCCAACAATGGTATGGGATCGCAAGGTGCCATCCCGGCCGCAGATTTCGATCCCACCGACTCTGCGACATATGCTTTTGCCACAGACCTTCCCGCATATGACGCCAGCGGCAATGCGGTGGACGCGCGGGCCTATTTTGCCATGTCCAAGGCACCTGATGCCACCGATGGATCGGTATCTTACAATGTCTATCTGACCGTGAACGGAGAAGTCAGCGGCGGCGCAACGCCGGATATGGGCACGATGACCTTTGACGAAGACGGTGCTCTTGTCGGCGGCGGGTCCGGGATGGGGTTCACATTCGGTGATGGCACGGTGAACCTGAACGTTGGCGGATCGTCCGTGACATCAGGTGCCAACTTTGCCGTGAATTCAGCCAATCACGACGGCGAACGTTCGCTGGGCCTGTCCATGCTGGAAGTCACCGACGACGGTGTTATTTCCGCAACCTACGGCGGCGAAATTGCGGTGGCTGTCGGGCGTGTGGCCGTGGCCAATTTTGTCGATGTTCAAGCTTTGGCTCCCAAGGGTGGTGCCACATATCTGGAAACCCGCGAGTCCGGGCAACCGCGCCTGTCAACGCCCGGCGAGGCTGGCTATGGCGATCTGCAGTCGGGCGTGATCGAGCAGTCGAACGTCGAACTGACAGAAGAGCTTGTTCACCTGATCACTGCACAGCGAAACTACCAAGCCTCCGCCAAGGCGCTTGAGACATCTTCGTCGCTGGCACAGACCATCATCCAGATGCGCGGCTGACATAGCGCATAATCGGGGCAGGAGACCACAATGGACAGGATGATCTATACGGCGTTGAACGCGCTGTCGGTCAACCGCGACACGCAGGTGTCGCAGGCGCAGAACCTTGCCAACCAGAACGTGCCGGGGTTCCGGCGGGATCTGTCGAACGAAACAATCACGCGGTTCGTGGACGTGGCGGGCGATCTGAGATCCCGCGCCTTTCAGATGGAATCCGGCCCCTCCGGCTTTTCAGAAGCCCAGGGCGGGCTGACCCGCACCGATCAGGATCTGGATGTCGCCATCAACGGTGGCGGCTATTTCCATGTGATGCCGGAAAGCGGCGACCCGGCACTAAGCAGACGGGGCGACATGCGCCGCGACTTGGACGGTGTCCTGCGCAACGGGGCAGGGGATGCGATGCTGAATGCGGCAGGCGAGCCCATTGTCTTGCCCGATTATCAATCCATCGTCATCACTGATATCGGGGAAATCTACATCAAGGAAGCCGATGCACCCGATGGGGCCGCGCCGATCCTTGCTGGTGTGTTGGCAACCTCCACACCGGGTCCAGACGTGGCGCTCTATAAAGGTCTGGATGGCGAAATCCGTCCCAATGGCACCGGCCCCTTGCCGCCTGCGGACCAGCTGGCCGAGATCATGCAGGGCACTCTGGAAGGTAGCAATGTGAACGCGGTCGAGGAATTGTTGACTTCGATCGAAGTGCAGCGCGGGTTCGAGATGGGTATGCGCATGGTTTTGACCGCGCGCGAAATGGATGAAAGCGGATCCCGCGTGATGCAGGCCCCGGAATAAATCTGGCCCGAAACGCTGCACCGCGACAACGGCTGATCGGGACATCACCCCACCCGATCGGCGGTGATCCCTTGTGATGACGGGTGCCTGACCGCCACCCAACGAAATGGCACGGGGCTTGCAACATCTCTCTCAAGACGAACTCTTGAGAAAAGGGATGGGTAATGACCTCGAACGTGATGCAGGTGGCCAAGACCGGGTTGAACGCCCAGCAGGCCCGTATTCAGGTAATCTCGAACAACCTCGCCAACGTCAACACGACGGGGTTCAAGCGCGACCGCGCAAATTTTGAATCCCTTCTCTATCAGACATGGCGCCCGGCAGGGTCGCAGACCTCTGAGGCGACAGCGCAAACCGCCCCCACCACGGTGGGCACCGGTGTGCGGTTGGTGAGCACCGAGAAAATCTATTCCCAGGGCAATCTGTCAATGACGGACAATGCGCTGGATATGGCTGTGGACGGCAAAGGCTTTCTTCAGGTTCTGATGCCTGACGGCCGTATTGGATACACTCGCAACGGGGCCTTGTCGCAAAACGCAGAAGGCACTCTGACAACGGCTAGCGGCTACGTCATCCAACCAGAGATCCAAATTCCCGCCGACGCGATGTCCATATCGATTTCCGGAGACGGTATTGTTTCCGTTGCCATGCCCGGCGCGGTCGAGTCGCAAGAGGTCGGGCAGTTGACGCTTGCCAACTTCACCAATCCACGCGGGCTTGAACCCGTAGGCGAAACCCTTGTCGTGGAAAGCCCGGCAAGCGGCCCGCCGATCGTGGGCGCACCGATGGCGGATGGCGCGGGTCGTTTGGTCCAGGGCGCGCTTGAAACATCCAACGTGAACGTCGTGCAGGAGCTTGTCGAGATGATCGAAGCGCAGCGCGCCTATGAAATCAATTCCCGCTCCATCTCGGCTTCGGACGAGATGATGAGCTATCTCGCAAACAAACTCTAAAGGGACGAACCGATGCGATCCAAGATTTTCCCCGCAAGTGTCCTTTTGGTGTGGCTGGGGGCCTGTTCGACAGTGGTGGAAGACCGCGAGTCCGAGCTTTTTGCGCCTGTATACCCTTCCGAAGACGTCACCCGCGAAAGCACCTTGCCCAGCGGCGGCATCTACAGCGCCAGCGCGCGTGGCCTGTTCGCAATGGACCGGCGCGCCGCACAGGTCGGTGATATCCTTACCGTGGATTTCACCGAACGATTTGCAGCCAGCAAATCCCAGGCGGCGGCGTCCTCGAAGAGCGACAGTTTTGCAATCGACTTGCCCGACGCGATCATTGGCAGTTTCGACGAAACCAGCCTGAACGCTGGCACTACACGCGCATTCAACGGCAATGGCAATGCAACCCAGTCAAATTCGTTGACCGGGCGTATGTCGGTCAGCGTGGTGCGCGTTCTTGCCGGTGGCAATCTGGAAATCCTCGGGCAAAAGAAACTGACCCTGAACAACGGGCACGAATATGTTCGCGTGCGCGGTGTGGTCAGGCCGTCGGATATTTCGTCTGACAACGTCGTCAACTCTGATCGCATTGCGGCGGCAGAGATCAAATATGTCGGAGCAGGCGATATCGCCGACTCGGGCAAACAGGGCTGGATGCGTCGCGCCCTGACAACTATTGCCCCTTTCTAGGATCACGCTCATGCTGCGCGCCATTCTTTTTGTCATTGCAACTTCGGTTGTTACCGCGCCCGGTTTCGCCCTTGCTGACCGGATCAAGGACATCGCCTCGGTTGCCGGTGTGCGGTCCAACCCGCTAGTCGGTTATGGTCTTGTGGTTGGCCTGTCGGGGTCGGGTGACGGGAATTCCGGGCTGACCCGCCAGTCCATGCAGGCGATCATCTCTCGGTTGGGTCTTGAGGTGGATGCACAGGATCTCAATGCACGCAATGCGGCCGCCGTTATGGTCACCGCAGAGCTGCCGCCGTTCCTGAAACCTGGTCAGAACATAGACGTGACAGTATCGACCGCGGGACAATCAAAGTCGCTTCAGGGTGGGACACTTTTGATGACCCCTTTGATGGGTGCAGATGGCGAAGTCTATGCCATTGCACAAGGTAACCTTGTGGTTGGCGGTCTGGGTGTCGAAGGCGGAGATGGATCGTCAATCATGGTCAACATCCCGACTGTCGGGCGTATTCCGCGCGGGGCGACGGTGGAACGGTTGGTGAAAACCGCATTCCTGGACAGCGAATACTTCGTGATGAACCTGCACCGACCCGATTTTTCCACCGCGGGATCGGTTGCCGATACGATCAACGAAACCTTTGGCGCAGGCGTGGCGCTGGCCCTTGATGGCAGTTCGGTTCGGGTGCGCGCACCGGCCAACCCGGCGGAACGGGTGTCCTATATGGGCATTCTTGAAAATCTCGAAGTTGAACCCGCCGAACCTCCTGCTCAGGTGATCGTGAATGCGCGCACCGGAACGGTTGTGATCGGTGGTCAGGTCCGCGTGACGCCAGCGGCAGTATCGCACGGGTCGTTGACCGTGCGCGTGAACGAAGATTTCAACGTGGATCAGGGGGCGACCGTGATCAATGGTGGCGACGGTGTGGTTGTCGCGCCGGGTGAACCCGTGGTGACCCCAGACACAGAAATCGCCGTGGAGCAGGAAAACAACCCCGCATTTGTGTTCGATCCGGGCGTGTCGCTGTCTTCGCTTGTTGACGCGATCAACGCAGTGGGCGCAAGCCCTGCCGATTTGGTGGCAATCCTTGAGGCACTCTATCGCTCTGGCGCGCTGCGTGCGGAATTGATCGTGATCTGAGGAAACACGCCATGACAATCTCGCCGATCAACACTGCATCCTCCATGCCCATCGACCCCGCCCCACGCCCGTCGCGTGCGGAAACACAACTGCGCGAGGCGGCGCAGGGATTTGAGGCGCTGTTCATTCAACAGATGCTAAAATCCGCGCGCGAAACGTCGTTTGAGTCCGAATTGATGGGTGGCCACGCCGTGGAGACATCCCAATCCATGCTGGACCGCAGCCTTTCAGAGACAGGTGCGAGCCGGGCAGGGTTGGGCCTGGCGGATGCGATTGAACGGCAATTTGCCGCCGTGCTGCCCCGGCGGGCGGAGTAAGTCATGGTTGATCTTCTGGATATCGGTCGCAGTGGTCTGATGGCCTACCGGAGTGCCCTTGCGGTGACCGGAGAAAACATCGCGAACGTCGATACCCAGGGATATCGGCGCCGCGATGTCGTTATGCAGGAGATTCAGGGCGCTTCGGCTAGTCCTGTAACCAAAGGCAGCCCGGGTGCTGGCGTGTCGGTCACAGATATTCGGCGGGCCTTCGATGGTCTTTTGGCTGAACGCACCCGCTCCGCCGCCGGATCGCTTGGCATGGCCGAAACCGGTCTGGCCCATCTGTCCGCGCTGGAAGACCGGCTGATGCCAGGTGACGGCGGAATCCCTGATCTTCTGGATGGTTTTTTTGACAGCCTTGATGGCCTTGCTTCGGCACCATCCGACACGGGCTTGCGGCAGGTGGCATTGCTGGCGGGGCGCGCATTGGCGGGTGGAATATCGGACCTTGCGCAAGGGTTGAACGATCTTGCTCAGGATGTCGCTGATGAACGCAACATCGCGATTGACCAGACCAACAATACCCTCAAGCAGCTTGCCCAGCTCCAGCAGGAAATCATCCGCATTCCAAATCAGGAAGCGCGCAATCCAGTTCTGGACCGGCGCGATGCGATGTTGGCCGATCTTGCACGGATGACCGATATTTCCGTTGAGATAGGTGACAATGATCTGGCAACGGTGCGCTTGGGATCGGATGGCAACGGTGCTCTGGTGCTGGACCGGAACCGGGCCGGATTTTTGTCCGCAGGCGATGATACGCGGCTGGCGGTCGTTTCCGCTGATCCGGCGGCCGCCGAGAGCATGCGCACCCCCGCAAGCGGCGTGTTGCGCGGGTTGTCAAATGCTGCCGGGGTTATTGGCCAGACCGTCCGCGATCTGGATACCTGGGCCGCAGGCATCGCATCCGAGATGAACAAGGTGCATGCGGCAGCTTTGGATGCTGCGGGAAACCCCGGTGGCCCATTGCTGACCTTGACGGGGATGGACGCAGAGGCAGGTGCCACCAATCGGGGTAATGCTGCCCTGACCGTGACCGTAACAAATCCTGATCTTCTGCCTGACGACGGCTATGATCTTGTCTTTGACGCGCCTTCCGGCACTTGGTCGGCAACAAATGCCGCGGGTGCGCAGGTGGGGCAGGGTGTGGACAGCATCGGATTGCCCGGCCTTCAGATCATCACCGAAGGTGGTGCCCCGCAGGATGGCGACCGGTTTCATCTTTCGCCGCGCAGTGGATCGGCCATTGATATCACGTTCCTGCCGCAAAACCCTGACGACCTTGCCACGGCGGGGGCGCATATCGTCACTGCCGCACCAAGTAACGCAGGAAACGCGACGCTTTCCGCTGCGATCGCCACCCCGGTTGCCAGCGGCAAGACGGACTTGGCTTCGGTTCTGGGCGCCGAGACGGTAGAATTTCTGTCATCGGGTGTTGTCGGCGTCCTTCCGGCAAAGGCAGCGTCTACGGCGCTGACAGCCCAGGGGCGAGACGCGGCGATGGATTTCGTTGTATCCTCCGGGGCCAGCTTGAGCGGGTTGCGCCTTGAGTTGAATGGCGCGATCCATGAATTCCCCCTGTCTGGCGAACTGCAAGCCGCCGCTGATGCACTCAATAGCGGTGCCACGCGCGATGCGGCGGGCAACAGGCTTGCCGATCTGGGTCTTTATGCACAGCTTGAGGAAGGTGCCCTCAGCATTCTGGCGTGGGCTGGCAACACGCTGCCCACCGGAGAAATGACCACATCCGCCGGTGCCGTTGAGGGCGTCGTGGTTGCGGATGCGGTGGCCGCCGCCGAACCGCGCATCTTTACCCGTGATGGTCGCCAGTTGTCCGGCACTCCGCTTGGTGCAGAAGAGGCCGCGACCTTTTTGACGGCGGAAAACGGGTTCCACCCTTCGGCCAGTTATGACGCCAGCTATCTGAATGCAGCGGCGGGTTTCGGTGCAGTCACGCAATCCCGTGCGGCGGTTGACGGTGCAGCAACGGTTCTGGTGAATTCGGACCGGAATATTCTGGGTTGGACCGACCTTCCGGTACCGTCAACGCCGGCTACCTCAATTTCTTTTGACGCGGCGGGCTTTTCTGGTGACGTGACCCTGCCCGAAGGGGCCAACGCCGCATGGCGCGCGGAAATTCTGGCGCAGGCGCTGCCGGTTTCGGTCGATGCGGAAACGCGGCTGTCGATGACGCCGCCAGCGACGGGTGAAATCAGCTTTCGATTGGCAGGCGACAATGCCAATGGCGTGTTGATCCGTGCAGATCTGTCTAACGGCGGGCCAGCGGCGCTGGCTGATGCGATCAATGCGCAGTCCGCGGAAACCGGCATTCGCGCCGAAGTCGCCCCGGTTTCCGGGCGGTTGACTCTGACCCATGACAATGGCGCAGATGTTGTTCTGACATCCTATTCCCATAGTGACGGGGCGCCAACGGATCTGCGACGGCTGGACCCGCAAGGCGTTCCGCTTGGTGTGGCTGGCGCACTGTCGCCAAGCGTGATGAACGCGCGCATCACTGGCACGGTCACCCTAACGAACCCGCAATCTTTCGGGATTACCGAAGATGGCGTGTTTCGCGAGGCTGCGTTTGATGCGTTTCAAGATGGAATTGTGAGCCGCGAGACATCCGCTGCTGGCAGCTCTGTCACCCTGACCCCTGCGGCACCAACAGCCGGCGACACCGCTTTGCGCGGCATCGCAGTGGCAACACCTGACGGGCGCGAGATCATCGCGACTGCGACCCCCTTTACGGCAACAACCGGAGGCGACATCGCGGCAGCAATGTTGTCAGATTTGCGCGCGCAGGCACCTGCCAGTCGCCTGACCGGCGCAGTGGTGCCGAACATCCCGGCAGATGGCGCACAGATGCGTGTTTCGTTGGGCGACCAGATCTATACCCTGCGGATGCAAGACGGCGGGGTCAGCGTAGAAGGTCCGGAAGCCGGTCGCATCACAGCCACCTTTGGGGCAGATGGCGCGCTTGTCGTGGAAACCGTTGGTGGTCAGTTGAATGGCGAGGCGCTGCGTCTTGCCTCCGATCCCGGTGAGGCCGCACGATTTGGCATGGGGGCCGCTGATGGTGTGATGACCACCGTGGTCGGTGCCCCGTTTGATGCGGGCAATCTTCCCGCCACCTTTACCATCGCCATTGGCAACACCGATCATACGGTCAGTGTGTCGTCAGGTGCCGTTATCTTGCCCGCGACCTTTCCGGGCGTTGGCTCCGTCAATACGGCTTTGGGTCGGATAGAGATCGCTTTCGACGCCAACAGCCAAGAGGCGAGGATCGCCGCGCAGAGCGATGCGGCCAATGCCGGTTTTACCACTCTGGACGCAGTCGCCACGCTCAACGATGACAGTTTCACACTGACAGCAGCAGACGGGCGCACCCTTGCAATTGATGCCCGCCACCAAGGGCAGGGTGCAACTCTCTATCTCGACAACCTGCCGGAAGAAGAACTTCTTGTTGTGATGCCCGAAGGCGGTGCCCTGCGCCTTGCCGGTGACATTGACACCGCAACCGAAGTGGAAGAGCGCGCCAAGGAAGTCCGCGTTCTCGACGCCGCCAGCGGCAGCGTAGGTCTGTTTGATATAGAAAGCGGCGCGTTTCTGGCGGCGCGGGTTCTGGATGCATCAGGTTATGCCGACTTTGGGGGGCTGGCAGTGACGATCGCGGGCACGCCCGCCACGGGTGATCGTTTCGGCATCGCGCCCAACGGCGGCGGCACAGGGGATTCAACGGGGATCGAGGCCCTTGCCCGCTTGCGCCAGACCGACGCGCAAACAGGACTGGGTGGCTATACTGCCGGGTTTTCCCGGATTCTGACAGCAGCCGGTGCTCAGGTCCGCGCAGGTGAGGACCGCCTGCTGACCTCGCAAAATGTGATGGATAGCGCCACCCGCGCCGAAGAAAATGCCAGCGCCGTCGATCTGGATGCCGAGGCGGCACGACTTATGCAGCAGCAACAAGCATATCAGGCCAATGCTCAGGTCATTTCCGTCGCAAAGCAGCTTTTCGATACTCTGCTGAACGCGCTGTGAGGTTAGAACGATGACAATCGGAACGTCCCTGTTTCACCAAGTGAACGCGCAATCCCTGAACCGGCTGGGTTCGGAAATCTCTGATTTGCAGGGGCAGATATCCTCTGGCAAGGCCGACCGGAGACCTTCAGTTGATCCGGTGCCTGCCTTGCGGCTTTCTGCGGCGCAGGAACAAAAGGATATGCTCGAGAAGTTTTCGGCCAACATCGAAAGAGTCCAATCGCGGCTGGACCAATCAGACAGCGTGATGGCCGAAGCCGTTGATGTGATGCAACGGCTTGGTGAATTGTCCATCCGCGCCGCGTCCGATTCCGCGACGGCGGATGAACGCGCCACCATCGCCATCGAGACAAAGGAATTGCGCAGTTCCCTGATCGACCTTGCCAACACCCGCGACGATTCCGGGCGCGCCCTGTTCGCGGGGTTCCGGTCTGACGGTGCCGCGTTCGAGGACCGTCCCGAGGCGGTCACCTATCTGGGCGATGGCGGGCGACACAAGCTGCAGGTGTCGGAATCCGTGTCAATGGAAACCGGCCTGTCCGGGTTGGACGTGTTTGTCGAAACCCCAAAGGGCGATGTGTTCAAGGCGATTGACAGATTTCTGGAAACTCTGACGACCGGAAACCAAAGCACGCGCGCATCCGTCCGTTCCAACGGGGAACTAACCCTTCAGATCCCCCTGACCCAGACGCCCACCGGGTTTTCGTTGGATATTGCCGGACCGGCCGGAACGGCCAGCGTTCAGTTTGATGCGGCCGACACGGCCCTGGGTGGCGCGGTTGATGCGATCAATGCGCAATCTGCCGTCACGGGCGTGACCGCCGCGCTGACACCTGACGGAGCCGGTCTGATGCTGAGCTCACCGCAAACCGGGGCCATTGAACTCAGTGCTTTGCAGGTTGACCGTGATGACGCGGGCCTGCCCATTGTTGTGACCGATGCAGATGGTGCAGAGACATCCTTTGTTCCGCAACACATGACCCGCGACGCTCAGATCGGAAATCTGGGTGATATTGCCAATCACTTTGCCGATCAGCGGGCCCGTATCGGTGCGATATCGCAATCTGCACAAAAACTGGAAGACGTGAACCAAACCCGACAGGTGGTCATGGACAAGGCGATTGCCGGATTGGAAGATCTGGATCTGGCCTCTGCAATCACGCGACTTCAGCAATTGATGCTGACGCGGGATGCAGCGCAGCAGGCTTATGTGAAAATTACGCAGAAATCCCTGTTTGATTATATTCGCTAGGCCGGTTGGCCCGCGCTTTGCAAGGGCGCGGTATGATGAAATACCTGCCTGCCCTTTCGCGCGCCGTTCTTGTCGGATGTCTTTGTATGGCCAGCGCCATCGCGCGGGCAGCACAGCCCGTCGATTGCGAAATCCATGCTCGTGCCGCCGAACAGGCGCATGGCATCCCACCGGGCCTGATAATCGCCATCGCACGCACGGAATCCGGGCGGACCCAACGTGGCAAGACTTTTGCCGCGTGGCCCTGGACGCTGAACGTTCAGGGCAAAGGGCATTATTTCAAATCGCGTGCAGCCACGCTTGCGCATCTGACTGAAACGCTCAACAGCGGTGTACGAAGCGTTGATATTGGCTGTATGCAGATCAATTATCGGTGGCACAGCCAAGAATTTCCGAATGTCGAAGCGATGCTGGATCCGGTGACCAACACCGATTATGCCGCGCGGTATCTGAAATCCCTTTATGACCGAACCGGGAGCTGGGAAACCGCGACCGCACACTATCATTCCCGCGATCCGGATCGTGGGGCCGCCTATCAGTCGCGGGTTGCAGGGCATCACAAGAAACTGGACGATCTGCCCAAGGCCACGGTTGCGGTCAACCTGTCCGCTCCTGCCGGTCCGCTATCGGTTCCGGCAAGGATTCCAGCGCCACGCATGGTTCCGGCTGATTCCCGGTTTCAGAGCCGTCCGGCCCTTGTCGGATTGCCCGAACAGCCGCAGATTCTGTCCAACCTGAACCTGCCGCAGGGTCAACGCCCCAAATCTCTATCGGAAGTCCGGTCGGCAATGAACTGAACGACACGCGGCCAACCTATGGTTCAAAAAGTAACACTTAAGATAATCGCAATATACTCTGGTTCGCTAAATTCCTGAAACCGCTTGGCCTATAGTCATGGTTGTAGACGGTCTTGGGGGACACTCAGATGGCAAGCTTTTGGAACACGGAGGACGACGAGCAAAAATTCGCGGTTGATCTGCGTTTGGAAACGCTGCTGGTGGGGGAAACCCTTGTCATGCAACGTCTCAAGCAAGCCATCGCGACCATAGCACCCTCGGATGCTCCGGTTTTGGTGCAAGGTCCGACCGGAGCCGGCAAAGAAGTTGTCGCACGCACCATGCATCTGCTGTCAGAACGCAAGGGCCGCTTGGTGGCACTGAACTGCGGCGCAATTCCCGAGGAGCTTTTGGAGGCCGAGCTTTTCGGCCACGAAAAAGGAGCCTTCACCGGTGCCCATATGCGCCGCGTCGGATTGATCGAACAGGCGCAGGGCGGCACCCTGTTTCTGGATGAAATCGGTGACATGCCTGCCAGCCTTCAGGTGAAATTGCTGCGTGTGCTGGAAACCCGCAAGTTTCAGCGTGTTGGCGGGGATGCTGAGATCGAGGTTGATTTTCGCCTGATAAGCGCAACCCATCGCAACCTCGAAGAAGAGGTCCGCAAGGGCACGTTCCGCGAAGACCTTCTGTTCCGGCTCAACGTGTTTGCCTTGTGGATGCCAGCCCTTGCCGCCCGTGCGCGTGACATTCCGCTGATACTTCGGGCCATGTCGATCAATTCCAAGGACAGTGCGGGAAATCCGGGACGCGCACTGCGCCTGAGCGCCGAGGCGATGGACGTTCTGGTCAACTACCCATGGCCCGGCAACGTTCGTGAACTGCGCAACGTGCACGACCGCGCGCAAATCCTGTTCAAGAACCGCGAGATTTCAGCAAGCGATGTACGTGACTACCTGTTGTCAGGATGGATCGCAGGGCGCGAAGAAACCGGCGCCTCGTCGGGAAACAAGCCTGACCTAGCCAAATCGGCCGCCAACCCGTTCGAGAAAGGGGGCCAGATCGACCTGCGCCGCCATATCCAGAACATCGAGGAAAACCTGATCCTTGCAGCTCTTGACGCGACCAACGGGAGTGTCGCCCAATCGGCGGACCGTCTTGGGATCAAGCGCACAACGTTGATCGGCAAGATGCAAAAGCTGGGCATTGACCGTCTGGCCCACACGGCCTGACCGATCAGGCGCTTTGGGCATTGGCCGCGCCGAATACCGTGTCGGCGAAAACGGGGTAAAGCGTGCGCATCCGCGCTGCGACGGGTCCACGCAGGATTGCCAGCGTTTCGGCATCTGGTGCGGATGTTTGTGGCACGGCGTCTGACACATCGAAATCAAAGCCGGTGTTGTCGCGCACCTCTTCCAGGCTGTGCCCTGGGTGGATCGATTTGAGTTTGAACCGCCCACGCCCGCGATCGTAATCAAAAGCGCATAGGTTTGTTATCAGAGCAACGGGTCCACCGGGCCGATACACGCCGGGTTCCGATTGCCCCGGCGCGCTGATGAAATCCACTTGCTCCACCAACGTGCGGCGGCTGTGCTCCCACCGAAAAAGAATGACACGCGGGACAACGAAATATAGATACGCCGACCCGAAAGACCCGGACCAGCGTGTGTCGCTTTGTGGATAGGAGCCGGTGCCGACCAGATTGATGTTTGCCGACCCGTCGATCTGTCCACCACTCAGGAAAAACGCGCCGATCCGTCCTCGGCCTGCCATGTCGAACAATTCGGCACCGCCATTTGTCCATTGCGCACCCTTGGGATTGCCCAGAATCGAAACCCGCGTTGCGCCGTGGTTACGTGCCTGCGTGAGCAGCGCACCCGTCGCCGGGATCGGCGAGGCCATGCCCACCGCCACATGATCGAGACCGTCCAGTAGACCGGCGATCACCGTCGCATAAAGCTCTTCCGGGGCGAAACTCTGCGCGCTCATGCTGCAACCTGTGACAAGGTGCCGGACATCCAGGAGGCAAAGCCTTCGGGGCTGCGTGCGGCCTGTCGATAAGCCGCGACATGCTCGGAAATGCGGCCCGGAATGCCCGTGCGCGCACCGCCCGGCACATGGGCAACCGCCGTGACATATGCCGCCGGCAGAACCCCAGCAGCCATTTTGTCATCATCAAAATAATCGGTGTCATGCACCTCTTCGACGGTAATGACGGCGCGGTTTGCCGATTGTGCCGCATACAACAGATCGCGATTGCGTCCGATCCAGATATTGCCGTTGCGGTCCGCCGCAGGGGCATGAAACACCGCCACATCGGGGTTGATCGCCTTGATCGCAACCACCGGATCACCCGGTTCAAAGGGATTGTCAATTACGCGATAGTCCTCCCGATGGCGTTCCACGTCACTGCCGATCAAACCCCGCAGGGTGGTAAACGGTTGTCCCTTGGCGCCGGCTTGCACAGCGGCATACAGCGCGGGGCAGGTGGCGTCCGTAATGGCAATCCGGCCTTCGCGAACCGCGTTTGTGAATTGCGGTGCCGAGCCGACCTCGCCCAGCGACACGCCGGAGGTTTCGATGGACGCGACGCAACCGCTGCCAATCAGCATATCGACGGCCATGCCGCTGACCGGGTTGGCACAGGCGGGTAGGGTGACGATATGCAAATTGCGGCGGCCCAGACGGATCAGGTCATGAACAATAGCCAAGGGAGTATCAGGTGCCTCACCCTTAGCCATGATGATCGCGCTTGCATCACCAATCTGCGCGGCAAGGTCACTTGGATGTGCAAACATGATGGCTATCCTCCCTTAATCACGCCGCAACCCTAGCGCAGTGCTCTGGCCCGGTCTACGCGTCGGTTGCAACAATGCCTTTTGCGCACCAATCATCGAATTGCGCCAGAACCGCCGCGGCAAAGGCATCGTCGTTGATATGTGCTTCCAACTCGATCAATGTCAGGTTGGCCGGACACTGCGCACGAAGTTCATCGACAAAGGCAGCCAACCCTTCGGCGTCATGCAGCGGTGCGCCCTCGCGGTCCCATTCATTGCATCCCTTCAAGGGAAGGAACATCACGTTCGGCCCCTGAGCATTTGCCGCCTTGCGGCACAATTCTCGAGCCATTTCACGGCGCTGATCTGCGGTCAGCAGGACCGATGACAAAAGACGGTTATGGGCGTGCACGTCCTGACCGCGCAGTTTTTCAGGCGCCTCCTGCCAACCCACGAAATCAATCAAATCGTAACACCCCGGCGCGATCATTTGCGGAATCCCCTGTGCCCCTGCATTGGTCATGCGATCGGCACCCGCGCTGATCGCCGATCCCATCAGGTGATTGCCCACCTCCTGGGGTGCAAAGTCCAAAACGGCCGCAAACCTGCCTTGGGCAGCCAGGCTTTCAAAGGCGCGTCCGCCCATGCCGGTGGCGTGAAAAACAGCGACCTCAAACCCCCGCGCTTCCAACGCAGGTTTTAACGACACCATGTATCGCAACACTGTCTTGCCAAATGATGTCATCCCGATCAGGGGACGATCGCGGTTGGGTGGTTCGACCGCACGGGCCGCACCCAGAACCGCGCCTGCGGCTTGGCTTAGCGAAGCTTTGCAGACCGAGTTCAAGCCATACAACCCCCCGGCCCACAGGATCATCTGAACATCGGCAGCAAGGCGATCTGCCGGGATCAGCGGCGAGAACGACACGGTCGAGACGATGTATTTCGGCACACCAATGGGCAGCGCCGCACACACATCAAGCGCCAAGTCCGTACCCATGGACCCGCCCAGAATGACGACGCCATCAAAGCGCCCTTCGGCTTGCAATCGGGCGGCCAGAAGACTGGCCCCTTTGGCCATGATCTGCATCGCCACGTTTTCGTCTTCCGAAGCGATTGCGTCCTCGATGGTGTGGCCACCTTCGTTTGCGACATCTTGCTTGGAAAAATCTGTTGGTTTGGACGGATCACCCAGAACACTGACGTCCATCGTCAGAACACCGCCCCCCTGCGCGGTGATCACATCCGCGATATAGGCCAGTTCGTCATCCTTGGTATCATAGGTTCCGACCACCAGAATGGTTTTGTCTGTCATAGCTTGATCCACGCCGATTTGAGGTTGAGGAACTTTTCAAAGGCATGCAGCGACTTGTCATGCCCGTTGCCGGATTGCTTGACGCCACCCAATGGAACGGTCAGGTCCGAACCGCCATAAGTATTGACGTGCACCAGCCCGGCCTTGATCGCCCGTACCATCCGATGTGCTCGTGACAGGTTCGACGTCCACACCGCCGATGCCAAGCCAAATTCGCTGTCATTGGCAATGGCTACGGCCTCTTCTTCGGTGTCAAAAGGGATCACGGCCAGAACCGGACCAAAAACTTCTTGTCGGGCAATCCGGTCTTGCGGCGACACGCCGGCCACCACCGTTGGTGCCATATAGAAACCTCCGGTTTCCTCAAGGATACGTCCCCCGCCAGTGCGGATGTCACGCCCTTGGGCGCGGGCCTCTTCGACAAACCCAAGGTTGCGATCCAGTTGGGCGGCGGAATTTACCGCGCCCGCACCGGTGCCCGGATCCAGTGGATTTCCCACTCGCAGGGCCTCGGCGGCCTTGACCAGACCGTCGACAACCCGGTCATGTACTGACCGTTCCACCAGCAGACGCGATCCCGCGATACAGACCTGACCGGAGTTGCGGAAAATTCCGGCCGCTGACACCTTGATCGCTTCGTCAAGGTCCGGCGCGTCGGCAAAAATGACGTTGGGCGATTTACCCCCGAGTTCGAGATAAATCCGTTTGAGATTGGATTGCGCAGAATACTCCATCAGCTTGCGCCCAACATTGCCCGACCCGGTAAAGGTCAGCACATCAACATCGCGGGATAAGCCGATCGCCCTCCCTACGACATGCCCCGCACCCGTTACGACGTTCAACACTCCCGCAGGCAGACCCGCTTCAAGGCCCAATTCGGCCAGACGCAGAAGGCTCAGAGAGGCGGTCTCGGCCGGTTTCAGAACCACGGTGTTGCCAGCCGCAAGGGCCGGGCCAAGCTTCCAGGCGCCGATCATCAAAGGAAAGTTCCAAGGCACGATGGCACCAACCACGCCGACAGGATCATGATGCACAAGGCCCAGAACATCCGGCCCAGTGGGCGCGATCTGGCCGTAGATCTTGTCGATGGCCTCTGCATAGTAGCGAATGGTTCCCGCTGCCGAGAATGACTCGGCCTTCAGGGCCATCGAAATCTCGGTCCCGTTCTCGCGCACACCCAGAACCGCAAGTTCGAGCGCGTTATCCTCGATCAACTGCGCCCATTTGAGCAAGATCGCCTTGCGCGCCGCCGGGGCAAGACCGGACCAACGGCCATCGTCAAACGCACGCCGGGCAGCGGAGATCGCGCGCGTGGTGTCGTCCTCGGTGCCCCACGCCAAGGTAGTGATTGCCCGACCGTCAATCGGGGATATCACGTCCCTGCGCCCACCGTCAGAAGCGGCGCAAGAGGTGCCGTCGATGAGGTGATTGGCGGGCTGTATGTCCGTCTCGGCCAACGCGGCGATGCGGGCGGGGTCAAGCATCTGTCTGGTCCCTTGTGTGTTGAGCACGCATTTCACGCCACGCGCTGCGCAAATGCAGAGCGATTACCGCGACGAGCGCCAGGAAAAGTAGAAAGGCGATAGGACGGTCGATCATGTCCCAAGGCGTTTTCACACGGGCCATCGCACTGCGAAGTTTGACCTCCATGATCCCACCCAGAACCATCCCTAGAATGATCGGAACAATTGGCAGGTGGAGCCGCTTGAGGATCAGGCCAAACACCCCAAACCCCGCCGCGATCATGCAATCAGTCAAGGAATTGCGCAGCGAATACACCCCGACAAACGACAGGATCAGGATCAGCACACCAAGAAACCGGGTTGGAATACGGATAATGCGTGTCAGCCAGCCGGTTGACACCATGAGGAACCCCAACACGATCACGTTCAGAACGATCAACGCCAGATAGAGCGCATAGACGAAATCAAGCTGGTTCTGGAAAAGCTGTGGGCCGGGAATGACGTTGTGCACATAAAACACCGAAAGCATCATTGCTGTCAGAGCCTCACCCGGAATGCCAAGCGCCAACAGCGGGATCATCGCGGCGGCAGGCACGGCATTGTTCGCGGCTTCGGATGCGATCAAACCTTCGGGTGAACCTTTGCCGAAATCGTCCGGCGTCTTGGATGTGCGGCGCGCGTAGGTATAGCTGATGAATTGCGCCGTGAATTCCCCGACACCCGGAATCATGCCCATAAGCACGCCAAATCCGGATGACACGGTCGCCACCCGCTTATGCTTGGCCACTTCGCGGAACCCGGCCAGAAGCGGCCCGCTGCCAGTCTTGGCCAGACGCGGACGATCATCGGGTTCCAGCAACAACAGAAAGGCCTGGCTCAGCGCGAACAGGCCAAGCACAACCACGATCAGGTTTATACCCGATGCCAGCCACGTCATCTCGAACGTAAAGCGTTTGGTATATGTCACCGCATCCAGACCGATGGTCTGCAGGAAAATTCCCAACATTGCCAACATGCCGGCTGCAAACACTTGTCCACGATGCGCAAGGATCACCAGAACGATCCCCAGAAGTGCTGCCAGAAAAATCTCGCGGCTACCGAACATCGGCGCGATAATCGCCAGAACCGGCGACAGGAAGATCAGGCACAAGATACCGAAAATTCCCCCCCAGAAAGAAGCGGTATAGGCCAGCGCAAGGGCGCGCCGGGCTTCTCCGCGCCGGGTCATGGGATAGCCGTCATAGGTGGTCAACGCATTGACCGCCGTCCCGGGTGTATTGATCAGGATCGCGGGCAGAGCACCACCGTACATGGATGACCCGTAAATACCCAACAGCATTGTGAGCCCGACGATCGGTTCAAGGGAAAACGTGGCAGGCAACAAGATTGCAATGGCAACCGCCGGCCCAACGCCAGGGATTGCTCCGATCACCACGCCACCGACCGAACCTATGAACAAGGCCAGAACCACGTCCCATCGCATGAGAAGTTCAGCGCCGGCCAACAGAGTTTCCACGTCACGACCTCTCAGAAATAAATAAAGAAGACCTGTCTGATCCCATCGGGCAGGTAATCATAAATCGCCCCTGCCGGGAGTTTGACCTGCAACACACCGCGAAAAATCACCACGATCGCAAAGCCAAGGCCGACTGTTGTCAGGATCAGACGACCGTCTCCATAACCGCAGCGCAGCACTAAAAGAACCGACACCAGCAAGGTTGAAGGCAGGAATCCAATGATCGGAACCAACGCCGCATAGGCGATGAACCAGCCTGCAAATTCCAGAGATCGAAGCCAGCGGAGCACCTCGCGCCAGCGACCTTGTTCGCGGGGCGACGAAACCGATCCCAGCACATGCAGGAGCGCAAAAAGGGTCATGCCGCCCAAGGATACCGCCGGCCAAAACCGCGGTTGCGCCACCAGTTTGCCACTGGATTTCCAGACAGTCTGGGAGCCAAGATTTGCAAGCAAAAACAGTGAGAACGCTAGAAAAACAATCGCAAAAACAAGATCACCACGCCGCCTTTGACGGCTGAGCGCGGTCAAGATCGGTCTGGTGGACATCCGGCGCATTCCTTTCGCGGCAATAGGGCGGGGCCCGAGGTCCCGCCCTGACTTATGGTGCCGGATTATTCCAGCATCTCGCCGATCTTGCCCAGCGTTTCGATATCCGATGCGATCTGCGCTTCAACTTCTGCCGCATCCTGCCAGTAGACAAGCGCGCCAGTTTCCGCACCCAGCTTCTGCGCACGCTCGGACATGACGGTTTTGCTCGCCACGGCGATGATCTTTTCGCGCACGTCCTGCGGCGTGTCCTTGTGCACAAACAGCCCGTTCCACAGCGCGACGTTCAGCGAAGGTGCCAGTTCGGCGACAGTCGGTGCATCCGGCGTCAGAGCAATCCGTTCCGCCCCGATTGATGCAAGAACCTTGACGTCATCCAGACAAGGCAAGATCAGTTGTAGCGTCGTATTGATCACGTCCACGTCGCCAGACGCCAGCGTGTTGCAATCCAGCGCGTCGAACGCCGCGTCCGCCGCATAAGAAAACCCCATCTCCTTGGCCAGCGCCATCGTCACCCGCGTCGGGACCAGAGGCGCACCGAAATGGCCCAATACAACGTCCGTGTTCTGAGCGTGTGCGGCAAGGCCGACCATGTCGTCATAAGGCGCGTCGCCGGATGCCGCGATCACGAATGGATAGGTCAGAAAATTGCCCAGCGGAACGAAAGGATCGGGGCTGAGCTCGGGAATGCCGATCTGCGGACCAACCACAGGCACAGCAATGATGAACGACCCGATGGTATATCCATCCGCAGGTGCGGTAGCGACCGATACCGCACCGGGGAACGGCCCGCCACCGCCGCCGGGCTTGTTCACCACTGCGGCAGGCACGCCATATTCTGCCTGAAAATCCTCTGCAATCATGCGCGTCAGAACGTCCTCAAGATCACCCGGAGGCCACGGAACAACAAATTCAACCGGCTTTTCAGGGTATTCAGCCAGCGCCAGACCCGGCACCGCCAAGGCCGAAACCGCAGCAAGGGATACAAGTAACTTCTTCATTGAGACCTCCTGATGGTCGTTTTGGTGGTTCATTATTTGAACCTTTGGTTTGAAAATATCTTGTCTTTGTTGCGACCATCTGTCAACGATTGTGTTGAGACAAACGCCATCCGACAAGAGAAAGCCTGTTCAACGCCGCTTTTTCAGATGGTGCAGATGGAGGACACTCGATGAAAGACGCAAATTTCCTGAAGGAACACAACGCCCGGCATCTTTGGCACCCGATGGCGCACCCGGCGGACAGTCTTGCGAATCCTCCTGAAATCATCGTGGGCGGGCAGGGCGTGCGGATCACAGATGTCGATGGCCATGAGGTCGTGGATGCCGTCGGCGGGCTGTGGAACGTCAATCTTGGATATTCATGCGCCCCGGTCAAACAGGCCATCGCCAACCAACTGGACAAACTGCCGTATTATTCCACGTTTCGTGGCACAACGAACGACGCAGTGATCGTGCTGTCCGAAATGCTGAGGGATTTCTTTGCTCCGGACGGGTTGTCCCGAGCGTTCTTTACGTCGGGAGGGTCCGACAGCGTCGAGATCGCACTACGTCTCGCGCGACAGTATCACAAGGTTCGCGGCGAACCCGGCCGCATCAAATATCTGTCTCTGAAAAAGGGCTATCACGGAACTCACACCCTGGGCGCATCGGTGAACGGAAACGCAAATTTCCGCACACAATATGAGCCGCTCTTGCCCGGCTGTTATCACGTGGCGGCCCCCTATACGTATCGCAACCCATACAACGAAACCGATCCCGCGCGGCTGGCTCAGTTGGTTCTGGGCGATATCGAGGATGAGATCAAGTTTCAGGATCCCTCGACCATCGCAGCATTCATAATGGAGCCTATCTTGGGCGCAGGTGGCGTTATCCCGCCGCATGAAAGCTTCATGCCAGGCGTGCGCGCGCTGTGTTCAAAATACGGGATACTGTTGATCGCAGATGAAGTGATCACCGCGTTCGGCCGCAGCGGAAGCTGGACCGGGTCGCGCCACTGGGGAGTTCAACCCGATCTGATGTGCACCGCGAAAGCCATCACAAATGGCTACTTCCCCTTTGGTGCGGTCATGGTGTCCGACGCTGTCGCCGCCGTATTCGAGGAGGATACCACCGGCAAAGCCGCTATCGGATCAGGATACACATATTCCGGGCATCCGGTCGGCGCCGCCGCCGCCATTGCTGCGGTTCAGGAAACCTTGCGACTGAACGTGAAGGATAACGCAGCGGAGCGTGGAGCCCAGCTTTTTGCCGGGTTGCAAGATTTGTCGGATCGCTATGAGCTGATCGGCGACGTGCGCGGCGGGCACGGGCTAATGTGTGCGCTCGAGGTCGTGGCAGACCGCGCAACCAAAACACCCATCGACAAAGGCACGGCAAGCAAGATCCAGAAAGCAGCTTATGAAGCTGGTGCCATGGTCCGCGTGTCCGGCCCCAATATCATTCTATCACCGCCCTTGGTTTTGGAAGCCGCAGACGTGGATACCATCCTGTCGGCCCTTGATACTGGCTTTTCTGCGGTTTCCTGATCTACGTATTAACATAACTCTGATTATGCGGATCATTGTATGCAAGGTCACTCTCCTTCAAACAGGAGAGTGATACACTTGTTCGCACATCGCTTCCCAAACGCGGGATATGTTTTAGACGGCTTTGTTGCACAACTACGCGGGGGATTCACTGCATGAATCCAGCGTGATAGCTGGGAGGCATGAGCAGTTGGGCCCCTACGAAGTACAAGACCAGGAACTGGCCTTCGTACAACACAGCACTAA
>JAUIAS010000068.1 GCA_030425395.1 Alphaproteobacteria bacterium | reverse complement strand
AACGCAGGCATCACCGGCATGACCCGCAGCCTTGCGCGCGAATTCGGACCGGACAACATCCGCCTGAATGCGCTTGCCCCCGGCTGGGTGCTGACGCCAAAGCAGAAAGAGCTTTGGGCAGATCCGGTGTCGCTCGCCGCCCATCTCGACAGGCAATGCCTTAAAGAGCATCTCGTGGAGCAGGACGTGGTGGATGCCACGCTGTTTCTGGCGTCAAAGACCAGCCGCATGATGACGGGCCAGACGCTGGCCGTGGATGGCGGTGTGGTCACGGTGGCGGCATGACGGACTGGCTTGCCGTTGATTGGGGCACCTCCCACCTGCGCGTCTGGGCGATGACGCAGGGCGGCACGGTACGGACCCGCAGGGCTAGCGATGCGGGGATGGGAACACTCGGCCGTGACGGGTTCGAACCTGCGCTGCTCGATCTGGCCGGAGACCTGCTCGGTGCCGGCAAAACGCCTGTGATCGTCTGCGGCATGGCCGGATCGCGTCAGGGCTGGGCCGAGGCGAAATATGTGGCCGCCCCTTGCACACCACCGGGGATCGACCGGGCGACCTATGTGCCGACCAGCGACACGCGTCTTTCGATCCACATCCTGCCCGGAGTCAAACAGACCAACCCGGCGGATGTGATGCGCGGAGAGGAAACGCAGATCGCAGGGTTTCTTGCGCTCAACCCGAAATTCGATGGCGTGATCTGCCTGCCGGGCACCCACACCAAATGGGTGCATATCAGCGCGGGCGAGATCGTCAGCTTCCGCACCTTCATGACCGGCGAGTTGTTCGCGCTCCTGTCTCAGCAATCGGTTCTGCGCCACACGGTGGCGGGGGACGGCTGGGATGCAAGCACGTTTGCTGATGCAGTTTCGAACGGAATGTCCAACCCCGCAGAACTTGCAGCGCGGCTTTTTTCCATACGCGCCGAGGGCCTGCTGAGCGATCTTCACGCGGATCAGGCCCGCGCGCGCCTGTCCGGTCTGCTGATCGGTGCCGAACTTGCCGCCGCCAGACCCTATTGGCTGGGCCAGCATGTGGCGCTCATTGGCGATGACAAACTGTGCAAGGCCTATGCCGATGCTCTCGGGGCCCAAGGCCTGCCCGTTGAACGCACAGACGCGGAACGCATGACGCTGGAAGGGCTGAAAGCCGCCTATGCGGCGCTCAAGGAGACCACCCAATGACCCGCAAGATCATCGCCATCCTGCGCGGGATCACACCGGCTGAGGCCGTGCCGATCACCGAAGCGTTGATCGAGGCAGGGATCACCTCCATCGAAGTGCCGCTCAATTCGCCCGATCCGTTCACGTCGATCAAGCAGATGGTGGACGCCTTCGGGCAGACTGCTCTGATCGGTGCAGGCACGGTGCTGAACCCCGACGATGTGCAGCGTCTGCACCAGATCGGCGCGGGCATGGTGGTGTCGCCCGACTGCAATCCGCGTGTGATCGTGGCGACGAAACAGGCGGGTATGAAAAGCTATCCCGGCGTGATGACGCCCACGGAATGCTTTACCGCGCTTCGCAATGGGGCAGACGGGTTAAAACTGTTTCCCGGTTCCCTGATCGGGCCAGAGGGGTTGAAGGCGATCAAGGCGGTTCTGCCACCGGGCACCGAGACCTATGCCGTGGGTGGTGCCGGCCCATCGAATTTCGCGGACTGGCGCGCGGCGGGTGTGGACGGGTTCGGCATCGGGTCCGCGCTCTACAAACCCGGCGCATCTGTTGCCGAGATCAAAACCCGCGCGGCAGAGATTGTCGCGGCCTATGACGCGGTGATGTCCTGATGGCGCAGGTTTTTAGCAACACGGTCTGCACCCTTGGTGAAGGCCCGCTCTGGCATCCCGAAGAACAGGTCCTTTACTGGTTCGACATCCTTGGCAAACGGCTTTACCGCTCCGATGGCACCGAGGAGCAAAGCTGGGACTTTGACGAACATGTCTCGGCGGCGGGATGGATCGACACCGGCGTCCTGCTCATCGCAAGCGAAACGGCGCTTTCGGTGTTCGAGACCGAAACCGGTGAAAGCACCTATCTCCACCCACTCGAATCCGACAATCCGGTCACCCGGTCGAACGATGGCCGCGCCGATCCGTGGGGCGGGTTCTGGATCGGGACCATGGGCAAGAATGCCGAACCGGGGGCAGGGGCGATATATCGCTATTACGACGGCACACTGACCAAGCTGTTTGACAAGATCACTATCTCTAACGCGATCTGTTTCGCGCCGGACCGCAGCCATGCCTTCTATACCGATACGCGCAAGCGCAAGATCCTGAAGGTGGCGCTGGATGACGACGGCTACCCGGACGGCAAGCCAACGCTTTTCACCGATCTGACTGCCGCCGAACTGAACCCTGACGGTGCGGTCGTCGATGCCGAGGGTAATCTCTGGGTCGCACAATGGGGCGCGTCACGTGTGGCCTGTTATGGCCCTGATGGCGCCTTCATCCGCGCCGTTGCCGTGCCCGCGTCGCAGGCCAGTTGTCCGGCCTTTGGCGGTCCGGATCTGAGCACACTTTACATCACAAGCGCCGCAGAAGGGCTTGATCCTGCGGGTAAAAGTGATGGCAAGACCTTCGCCATCCCCTCCGGCACCACAGGCCAGAAAGAACACCAAGTCATTCTATGAAACGCACGCTTGGCACCTGCTACTATCCCGAACATTGGCCGCGCGCGATCTGGGAGGAAGACGCCGCCCGTATGGCTGCGCTTGGCCTCACCTGGGTCCGTATTGGCGAATTCGCGTGGTCCCGGATCGAACCTGCGCCGGGCGATTTCCGCTGGAAATGGCTGGACGAGGCAATCGAGGTTCTGGGTGCTGCGGGCCTCAAGGTCGTCTTGGGCACGCCAACCGCCACACCGCCACGTTGGGTCTGCGACAAGCATCCCGACATGTTTGCGGTTGATGCGCAGGGCAACCCACGCGGGTTCGGCTCGCGGCGACACTACTGCTTCAGCCACGAGGGCTACCTTGACGAATGCCGCCGAATCGTCACCGAAGTGGCCAAGCGCTATGGCCGGAACGCGCATGTCGCCGCATGGCAGACCGACAACGAATACGGCTGTCACGACACGATCCTGTCCTACTCGAATGCTGCCCGTCAGGCGTTCCGGGGCTGGCTGCGGGCGCGGTATCCCGGTCAGGGTAATGACGGCGACATCGACGCGCTCAACGCTGCGTGGGGCAATGTGTTCTGGTCGATGGAGTATGACGATTTCGACCAGATCGACCTGCCGAACCTGACCGTGACCGAACCGAACCCGGCCCATGTGCAGGCGTTCCGACGGTTTTCCTCGGAACAGGTCGTGCGCTTCAACCGTGTGCAGGTGGAGATCATCCGCAAGTATTCCGACGCGCCGATTTCGCACAATTACATGGGGCGTATCACCGATTTCGACCATTTCGCGGTGGGCGAGGATTTGGAGATCGCCACATGGGACAGCTACCCGCTGGGCTTTCTCGAAGACCGTGTGGGCGCGTCCGCCGAGGAACAACGACACTATGCCCGACAGGGCAATCCCGACTTTCAGGCATTTCACCACGACCTCTACCGCGCGGTCGGGCGTGGTCGCTGGTGGGTGATGGAGCAGCAACCCGGCCCGGTGAACTGGGCCCCCTACAACCCGGCACCATTGCCCGGCATGGTCCGTCTCTGGACATGGGAAGCGTTTGCCCACGGGGCGGAGGCGGTCTGTTACTTCCGCTGGCGGCAGGCGCCCTTTGCGCAGGAACAGTTGCACGCGGGCCTCTTGCGCCCCGACAGTGTGATCGCGCCGGGCTATGTCGAAGCGGAGCAGGTGGCACAGGAACTGGCCGACGCGCCTGACGTGTCGATCACCCAAGCCCCGGTTGCGCTGATCTTCGACTATGATGCAGCCTGGGCGTGGCAGGTTCAGCCGCAGGGGCAGGGCATGGACTATTTCGGTCTGGTCTTTGATCTCTACCGTGCGTTCCGGCGGGCAGGAGTGAGCGTGGACATCCTTCCGCCAACCCAGCGCGACTTTTCGGGGTATCGCGTCGTCGCAGCGCCCGGAATGATGACCATGCCGGATGACCTGAAGACCGCACTTGCGGAAAGTGATGCCGAGGTTCTGATCGGCCCGCGCTCCGCCGCCCGCGATGGCGACTTTACGATCCCCGTACCGCTGCCGCCCGCATGGCCGGGGCTGGACGTGACTGTGTCACGACTGGAAACCCTGCGCCGCGACATGCCGATCCCCGTTGGCGGCGGGGGGCACGTTAAGAACTGGTTCGAGCATCTCGAAGGTGGGGCGGAAACCGTCTTTGCGACCGACAGCGGTATGTCCGTTGCAATGCGTTCCGACACCACCACCTATTGCGGTGGCTGGGGGGATGATGCGTTTTTTGATCGTTTGGTAAAAAACATCTGCGACCAAGCCAAGGTGGATACCATCGCCCTGCCCATGGGCGTGCGCCTGCGTGACACAGGGGCAGAACGGTTTTGGTTCAACCACAATCCACACGATGTTGAGATTGCTGGAAAAATCCTTGGACCGGCAGGTGTGATCCGCGAGCTGAAGGCTTAACCCATCAGCTCCATCAGATGCGCCGCCGATCCGGTCAGGGCGGCGTAATCGTCATCGACCAGATGCACCGGGAACTGTTCCATGAACTCCGAGAACCGTCCCTTGTCGTAGAACGCCTCGCGGAAGCCCAACCGTTCCAGATGCGGTGCAAAATGGCGTGCTACTCCGCCGATCAGGTAGATGCCGCCAAACGGCAGATGCACCAGCGCCAAATTGCCCGCAGCACGTCCCATCATGCGGATGAACATGCGTGCTGCGTCTTCGGCGATCTGGCTGGAGCCATCGTTCACCGCCTGCATGATCCCGCCCGCATCCAGCGGCGCATCCACGCCAGCTTCATCGCTGAGCCATTCGTAGACGCGCTCAAACCCGCGCCCCGACAGCACGTCCTCGAACCCCGGTGTGCCGTGCTTTTGGGCGATCCAATCCAAGAGCCGCAACTCGTCGCTGTTCTGCGCGGGCAGGGACACGTGACCCGCCTCGGACGGAGGAACCAGAGTACGTTCGTCCAGACGGTAGACCGCCGCCGCGTTCATCCCCGTTCCGACACCGATCACCAGCCGTGCGGCGTGATCCCCGGCTTTCTGCCCCGGCAGGATGGTCTGCAACACGTCGGGCTTCAGATGGTCCAACGCGTGCCCTTGCGCCTGAAGGTCGTTCAGGACCGCGACGGTTTTCGCCCCCGTCGCCTCGGCCACCGACGCACGGTCGACGGTCCAGCTGAGGTTCGTCAACTCGCCCACGCCATCTCGTACCGGCCCGGCCATTGCCACGCAGGCGGCATCCGGCACCACGGTCTGATCCGCCATATAGGCCCGCAGCACCGACAGCAGATCGGGGTGCTCGGCATTGCGAAAGCGTTTGATGGTTTCGGTCCGAACGATGCCGCCATCCGTCAGCGCGACACGGGTATTCGTGCCGCCCAGATCGGCGACCAATGCGGTCAGGGTTGTGGTCTTGGTCATGTCAGGTCCCGGTCAGCGCGGATTTGAGCGCGTGATAGGAGGATTTGGGCGTGCGGTCCAGTGTGTCGAAATCCACATGCACCAGACCAAAGCGTTTCTCGTAGCCCAACGACCATTCGTAATTGTCCATCAGCGACCAGATGAAATAACCCTTTACCGGGGCCCCTTCCGCCATAGCGCGTTGAACGGCGGCGACATGCTGGTTGAGGTAGTCAATGCGGTGCGGGTCTTCGACCACACCGTTTTCGATTACGTCAGGTGCGGCCATGCCGTTCTCAGTGACATAAAGCGGCAAATCCCCGGTGTATTCGCGCGCGGTGCGGGTGAGGAAATTGTAAAGCCCATCGGGATAGATCTCCCAATCCATGAAGGTCTTGGGCAGGGGGCCTTCGACCTCGTGATGGCCGGGCCACGGGCCATCGTTCGGCGCAATGATCTTGCGCGTGTAGTAGTTGATGCCGCACCAGTCGAGAGGGGCTTGGATGATGCCGAAATCCTCCTGCCAGCCCTTGGGCATATGCGGCTCCAGCCCCTCCATGACGTTCTCAGGATACTGGCCCTTGAACACACCCGACATGAAGAAGTGGTTGTAATAGCCGTCATAGAGCGCTGCTGTTTTCTGCGCAGCTTCGCTGTTATCGACAGGTGTGGCCCATTCCATGTTGAACACCCCGCCAAGGTTGTTCATGCCCAAGCCGCGCATCGCCTGTATCGCGGTGCCATGCGCCTTGAGAACATGGTGCATCGCATGGGCCGTCGCGCGGATGTCGCGCAGGCCGGGGGCGTGATGTCCAAGGAAATGCGAAAGCCAGCCAACGCACCAAGGCTCGTTGATCGGCGCGACCGAATAAATCCGGTCACCAATCCGGCCCATGATCACCTCGGCAAAGTCGCCAAACCACTTTGCGATGTCCGGATTCCGCCAGCCGCCCAGATCGGCAAGCGCTACGGGCAATTCCCAATGGTAGAGCGTGGCGCAGGGTTTCAGACCGCGTTCGAGCATCGCGTCGGTCAGACGGTCGTAGAAATCCAGACCTTCTGGATTGGGTACGCCACGCCCTTCCGGCATCACCCGCGCCCAACTTGTCGAAAAGCGATACGCGTCCAGACCGGCGGCTTTGACCAGATCGAAATCCTGAGGGAACCGGTGATAATGATCGCAGGCGCGGTCGCCGTTTTCCGCGCGCACGACATTTCCGGGGGTCGCCGCAAAAGTGTCCCAATGGGTCTTGCCCGCCCCGCCAAAGGCATGACCTTCGATCTGGTAGCTGGAGGTAGCAGTGCCGAACAGGAAGTCGTCAGGGAAATCCTGCCGTGTGAAGTTCAACATGGGATGTCCTTCAAGTTGCGGCGGGTCCGGTAGACCGGCCGATGATCAGGTCTGCTTCGAGCAGGCGGGTCTTGGGCGCTTTTTGGGGCAGGGCGATCAACGACAGCAGCATGTCGGCCGCCTCTGATCCGGCATAGCGCACCGATGACCGCAACGCGGTGAAAATTGGCACATCATCCCCATTCTCGAGATAGCTCAGCGCGTCGTCATGGGTGATGATGGACACGTCCCGCGCCAGAACCAGTCCGGCCTCGTGGATGGCGCGGCGCACCCCGATGGCCGTGATGATCGAAGAACAGACGAACGCAGTGGGCCGGGTCGACCGGGACAGCATCTCCTTGGCGGCGCGATAGCCATAGATCTCGGTCATTTCCTCGCTGCGCATCAGGCTGGCATCAATGGAAATACCGTGATTGCGCAGGGCCGTTTCATAGCCCTTGCGTCGCCG
>JAUIAS010000021.1 GCA_030425395.1 Alphaproteobacteria bacterium | reverse complement strand
TGGGGAAGAAAGGCTCAAGACGCGCCATCTGCGCATCGCTCAGCCAGAAAAGATCAGACATGTTCACAGCTCGTTTTTCGAACCGTGAATCACGCCGCTGCTCCGAAATCAATGGGTCCTGAGCCTAAGGATGTTGTTCGGGACTTTATCATCGAGCACTTGCCTGTTCAGCCCGGCTCGGAATTGTTGGATGGCAAAGTAGCAGATCGGAAGCGCCATACCGTGGCGAGCCTGTCCAAAGTTAGCGGTATCCACCAAATGACGCTGAACAGGGCGCTGATCCAAGCCGGGGTGATCGCGGAAGGGGATCCGGAGCAGATCGAAACCAGACGGACCTTTGATGCTGTTGAAGGTGAAGCGCTTGCCCACAGGATCAATAACTCCACGCCGACGAAATCGATTCCAGATTACTTGAACTGCAACCGTACACAGGCGCAAATGATGGTCAGAACTGGGATCCTGAAGAAGCTGTCGAACGATCCGTCCATCAAGTCTGGAGTGATGACGAATGTCGCGAACGATGACCTTGATGATTTTCTGGTTCGCTTTCGTGCTGCCGGCAAGCCTGTGCAGGAGCCGAGCGCAGGCATGGTAAATACCATCGATGCCTCGGAAATTGCTCGGGTGCCCGTCGCAGACATCGTTCGGCTTGTTTTGGACGGACGGCTCGCCACCGTCGAAACCGGCTGTGAAGAATTGCGGTTCCGCTCGGTTTTCGTTTGCCCGGAGGAAATCCGGCCTGCTGCGCAAGAGGTGATTTCCGAGAAGGGCATGACTGCCATGGAGGTGGCAGACCAATTGGGGCTACAGCTGCTGGCAATTGACCATCTACGAACGAAAACTGATCTGGACGGGCAACCGTTTCTCAAAGGGATAAAAGTCGCCAACGCCCGGGGTACGATCCGGTATTGTTACGCAAAAGAGGACGTGGACAAGTTTTGTTTGAAATATGTCACTCTTCAAGAGCTTGCCGATAACGCAGGCACCAGTACGAAATCGGTTTCCGTCAAACTGAGTAAGCTGGGTGTCCAGCCGATTATGGAACGGTATATTTTGAGAGCGAAGGTTTTCCGTCGCGCTGATCTATAACCACCATTTCTAAAGATGACTTACAGGCCGCCCTTCGGGGCGGCTTTTTTTTTATGCATAATTGACCGAGATCCCCTGAGAATAATGGCAAAACTTACCCCGACTACTTGGCAATGGCAGCCGCCGTTTTTAGACGTGCAGTTTTAGATGTGAGTTAAGTTATTGAATAATATAATGTTATTGGGGTGGCCGAAACTGGCGTGGCATAACTATGCCAGCATCGACATTCGCCATAAAATATTCAGCTTGGATGAGAACGCCTGACCCTCTTCACGGGTGTCAGGCGTGTGATTTCCCTGCTCTGGATTTGGTTTCCAACAGATCGGTTGGCGGCACGTTACACCGCGTGCCACCATCGAAAATATGGGACATCTCCCGGTTTGCATTCGAGGGCGAGTGCATGCCTGCGCAAAGGTGTCATTCAGGAAACCTCTTTCTGGTCCAATCATCGGGCTTTTTGGCGAGGCTTTTGTGTTGGGCGAATTATCAGGGCAGATTCTGATATTCATTGCCGTTCGGTAGAGAGGTGCCTTTTGCCTGAGGGGACAGCCGGTGCAGGGCGTCTTGACAGGTTGGCGATCTCTGGGTCAAAAATATCCAACACTTTTGATTTGGGGCGCTGAAATGCTCTTTGCCAAACGATCTTCAGAAGATGACACGGTTGTCGCGATGCTGGCGTCGGCGTTGCGGCGGGATATTGCGTTCGGGGCGTTGCGCCCTGACGAAAAGCTGCGGATCGACGCACTGCGCCAGCGGTATGGAGGCTCCAACCATTCGATGCGTGAAACACTGCGCATTCTGGCCACCGAAGGGCTTGTTGAGGCCACGAACCAGCGCGGATTTCGGGTAACATCGGCGACCAACGAAGATTTGCAGGACATTCTGTTGATGCGGATCGAAATAGAACGCATTGGCCTTTCGCGGTCACTGGAGTTTGGCGGTGTGGATTGGGAAGCCGCCGTGATTGCGGCGCATCACCGTCTGGCCCATGCCGATGCCGAGGTGCTACGCCAGCCCGACGATGTGACGGCGCTGCAATGGGACGAGGCATGCCGGACCTTTTCGGCCTCCTTGATTTCGGCTTGCCAGTCGCCGCGCCTGATCGAAATGGCCGGGCGCTTCTTTGATCAGTCGCGCCGTTTTCGTCTGGCGCGCTTGCGCGAGGGCCGCATCGACTTTGACGCGCGCGGCACGCGGCATACCGGCATCAAGGCCGCCATCATCGCGCGTGACACGGCTGCGGCTCTGGAGGCGCTGGAGCAAGACATTCGTGCGGACATCGAATGACAAAACGCAAAAGATAAACACACCAAAGGGAGGAAACCATGGTCACTTTTAACAGACGGCAAACACTGGGCCTGATCGGGGCAGCGGCAGCAACGGGGCTGGCCACGCCAGCATTGGCGCAAAACCGCAAGATCGTTGTGGGCGCTCTGCCATTCACCAGCCATTCGGGCAGCTTTGTCGCCCATGAGCGTGGCTATTTCGCGGATGCAGGGCTTGATGTTGAGCTCAAGTTCTTTCAGGCTGCGCAACCCATGGCAGTCGCCATCGCCAGCGGAGATGTAGACTTTGGCGTTACCGCGATCTCGGGCGGTCTGGTTTCGCTTGCCGACAAGGGCGCGGTCAAGGTCATCGGCGGTGCATTGAGCGAAGAGCCGGGAATCGACGGCCAAAAGGTTCTTGCCTCCGACGCGGCCTTCAAGGCTGGTTTGACCAGCGTGGCAGGTCTGGACGGCAAACGCTTTGGCATGACGACTGCGGGTTCGTCCTTTCACTATATGGGCACCAAGATTGCCGCCGCAGAAGGGGTAAAGCCCGAATTCGTCCCGCTTCAGAAGGTCGGAGCGATCATCGGTGCGCTGAAATCGGGCCAGATCGACGCTTGGTCAATCGTGCCACATATTGCCAAGCCGCTTTCCGGGTCTGGTGCGGTGCATATTATCGGCAATGTCGCGGATTACCTGCCGAACTATCAGGTCACAACGGTCTTTACCTCGGCAAAAAATGCAGAAGGTGATCGTGCCATGACCGAAGGGTTCCTCAAGGGGTTCAGCATGGGTGTGGCAGACTACAACGCAGCGATGGTGGATCGCGCGGCAGGTGACGACGCAATGAACGAGATGGTCGATCTGATCCACAAGTTTGTCTACACCGACCGTCCCCGCGAAAAGGCGGCACCCTCGATCATCAACGGATCCATGCGGCTGAATGCTGGTGCTGCGTTGAACGTGGCCTCGGTGGCCGATCAGCTATCCTGGTTCCAGTCCGAAGGGCTGGTGGACGCGTCGATCACGCTCGATACGCTGCTCGACACCAGCTATGTCGAAACGATCGGCAGCTAATTGACCGGACTGGCGGCGGAACTCTCCGCCGCCATAACCCTGACGGAGACACGGAATGGATATTCGCCTGGAGGGCGTCAGCCACAGCTATGGCGACAACAGGGTTCTTGATGGGATCGACCTTGATATTCCCTCGGGCCGCATCGTGTGCCTTGTCGGGCCTTCCGGCTGTGGAAAATCGACGCTGTTGCGGTTTATCGGCGGGTTGGAGCGCCCCGAAGCGGGACGGGTTCTTCAGATGGGCCAGCCGCCACAGGGGTGTCTGAACCCTTTGACGTTTATCTTTCAGGATTTTGCCCTGCTGCCATGGCGCACTGTGCGCGGGAACATTTCGCTGGTTCTGGAAGATCATGGCATTCGCGGAGAGAACGCGCGCCAGATCATCGACGATGTTCTGGCACGGACCAAGTTGTCGGATTTCTCACATGCGCTGCCCAAACAGCTATCTGGCGGGATGAAGCAGCGCGTCGCCATCGCCCGTGCGCTGGCGGTAAAGCCAGCCGTTATGCTGATGGACGAGCCGCTTTCCGCTCTGGATTCGCAAACCCGCGAATTGCTGATGGATGATTTGATCGCTCTTTGGACGCGTCAGCCTTTCACCGCTGTCTATGTGACTCATAACCTTGCAGAAGCGGTGCGCCTCGGTCACCGGATCGTGGTTCTGTCGCGGCGTCCGGGGCGGATCTGTGAAATCGTCGATGTTGATAAGCCGCTGGCTGATCGGGGGTATGCGGATCCTGATCTGGACGTGATTCAGCGCCATCTCTGGGCGCTGATGCGCGAAGAGGCACGCGCCGCCGATGAGGAACTTCTGGATGTCTGAAACGACGACGCACCACAGCCAAGCGCCACAATCGCAACCCATCGAGATCCGGTTCCGCGGTGGTGGCTTTGCGCCACGGTCTCGGCGCTGGGTCGGTGTGGCGGTGTTTGTGTTTCTGATTGCCTTTGCGGAATGGGGAACACAGTCGGGCTTTATCTCGTCACTGACTTTGCCCAAACCGTCTGACGTGCTGATCACCTTTCAAGAGCTTTGGGCGTCAGGTCTGCTGTTCAAACATCTTGCGCCATCGCTGACCAGGCTTGCGGTCGGTGCCGCATTGGGCGTGAGCCTGGGAATCCTGACCGGCATCGTTATTGCCCTGTTTTCCTATGTGCGGGCGGGTCTGGTGCCGCTGGTGGCCGCGATCTTTCCTATTCCCAAGATCGCCTTGTTGCCGCTGTTTGTGATCTGGTTCGGCATTGATGAAGGATCAAAATACGCTCTGATCGCCTTTGGCACCTTCACGCCCACTGTGGTGGCGACCTATGGTGCGGTGGACAACGTGGATCGCTCCCTGATCCGCATGGGGCAAAGCTTTGGTTTGTCGTGGCTCTCAATCGTGCGCAAAATTGTGTTGCCGGGGGCAATGCCGGGCATTCTGTCGGGGCTTCGCATCAGTCTGGCCATTGCGATTATCCTGTTGGTCGCCGCGGAAATGTTGGGCGCGCAATACGGGATCGGGGCCTATATCCTTGAGGCGGGGTCGCTTTATGATCTGGAACGGTTGTTTGCCGGGGTCGTGATCCTGTCGCTTCTGGGGGTTCTGACATCCGGTGCCATCGCGATGCTTGAACGCCGCCTGCTGAACTGGCGGGTCTGAGTGCGCCATCGTTTCGCGCGTCAATCATATCGCATACCTGTCCTGCCGATCATTTCCGCATTGAACTTGCCGCCGGAACCGTCGTTTAGTCAAAACGACAGAACACAGGGCGGACGCATCTAGATGACCCTTGAGCAAATTTTCGTTCTGGCGCTCCTGGGGCTGGTTTTCATCAGCTTCTTTCGCGAGATTTACCCGCCCGAGGTAACGGCGCTGGGCGCGTCTGCCGCGTTGGTCGCGACGGGGATCATCGACACGTCGGATTTCTTGCTGGGGTTCAGTTCGTCAGCGCCAATCACCATTGCAATGATGTTCATCATTTCGGCGGCGCTTGAACGGACGGGGGTGCTGGAAATTCTGGGCGCGTACCTCAAGAAACAGGCGCGCGGTTCCTACCTGCGCACCATCCTGTTGATGATGGTTGGCGCTATGGGGGCGTCGGCGTTCATGAACAACACGCCGGTTGTCATCCTGATGACGCCGATCATGATATCGGTTGCCGCGTCTATTGGCGTAGCGCCTTCGCGGCTTTTGATCCCGCTTTCGTTTTCGGCGATCTTTGGAGGCACGCTGACCCTTGTCGGCACATCTACCAATATCCTGATGAGCGGCGTCGCCCGCGATGCCGGTCAGGTGCCTTTGTCGATGTTCGAAATGACTGCTCCGGCATTGATTTTTGCCACGGTGGGGATGCTCTACATGGTCTTTGCCGGGCGCTATTTGTTGCCGGATCGCGCGTCGCTGTCTTCGGTTCTGGGGCAGGAGACCAAGCGCCGGTTCATGGCTCGCCTGCTGATCCCCAACGGGTCACGCTACATCGGCAAGACCTTGAAAGAACTGCCTGTCAGCAGCGGCGGATCACGCATTCTGGACGTGATCCGGGGCGAAGTGTCGATGCGGCGCAAGCTGAACGATCTGGTTCTCGAAGCGGGTGACCGCGTCGTTATCAAGACTGATACCGGTGAAATTCTGGGACTGAAGGAAAACGGTGAGATCGAGTTTCGCGACATGGGCGACAGCGGTTTCGAACCGGTTACCGCCGATCAGACCATCACAATGGAGGCGGGCGTCGGTCCCAACTCCCATTTGCGGGGCCGCCCGGTTCAGGAACTCAAACTGCGCCGCAGATACGGTGTTTATCTGATGGCGGTGCATCGCCACGAACAGAACATTTCCAACAATGTGCAGGATATCCGCCTGCAATTTGCCGATACGCTGCTTCTCGAAGGGCCGCCCGAGGGCATTCAGCGCATGATGGATGACGGCGGGATCATCAACCTGACCGCGCCCAGCCAACGTGCAATGCGCCGATCCAAGGCACCTGTGGCGCTGGCCACGATGGTGGGTGTCATGACGTTGGCCGCGTTCAACGTGTTGCCCATCGCTGGATTGGCCCTGATCGGGGCGGTGATCGTGATGATGACGCGATGCGTTGATCCCGAAGAGGCCTTTGACGCCATTGATTGGCGCATTCTGTTCCTGATCTTCGGGATGCTGGGCCTGAGTCAGGGCATGGCGGCAACAGGCGCTGCCCGGCTGGTGGTGGACGCAATGGTGGCAACGGTTGGGGGGCTTGGGCCGCTGGCGATCCTTGCGGCAGTGTATGTGCTGACAAACGTGATGACCGAAATGATCAGCAACAACGCGGTCGCGGTTCTGATCGGCCCCATTGCCATCGCGCTGGCGCAGCAGTTGGGCTATGATCCACGCCCGTTCATCATGGCGGTGATGTTTGCCGCTTCGGCCAGTTTTGCCACCCCGATCGGATACCAGACCAACACCTTTGTCTACGGGGCGGGTGGTTACCGGTTCCGCGATTTCATCAAGGTGGGCCTGCCGCTGAACATCCTGTTTGCGATTTGCGCAGTGCTGGTTATCCCTGTGTTTTTCCCATTCTGACCCCAGCGGCGTGTGGCGCATTTTTGACTTGTCACGCGGATGGTTCATACTTAGGAGCGCGGTTCCGGCGGGGGTTCGCCCCGTGACGTGTCGCCAAGGAGGATGACGATGCTGCAAACGCCCTATTACCTGATCGACAAAGCGCGCCTGCTGCCCAACATGGAAAAGATTGCATGGCTGCGCAACACGTCCGGAGCGAAGGCGCTGCTTGCGCTCAAGTGTTTTGCGACATGGTCGGTGTTCGACATGATGAGCGACTATATGGACGGAACCACGTCATCGTCGCTTTTTGAATGCAAATTGGGGCGTGAAAAATTTCCAGGTGAAACCCATGCCTATTCCGTGGCGTGGGCACCACATGAGATGGACGACGTTCTTGCGAATTCAGACAAGGTGATTTTCAACTCGATTGGCCAGCTTGACCGCTTTGATGCGGACAGCCGTGGGCATGTGCGCGGGTTGCGCGTCAATCCCGGTGTGTCAACGTCGTCGTTCGATCTGGCCGATCCGGCGCGTCCGTTTTCGCGCTTGGGTGAGCATGATCCGGCCACGATCGAGGCCGTGTTGGATCGTGTGAGCGGGTTCATGTTCCACAACAACTGCGAAAACGACGATTTTGACCGTTTCGCTGAAATGCTCGATCTGATTCAGGACCGTTTCGGCCATCTGATCCGCCGTATGGACTGGATCAGTCTGGGGGGCGGCATTCATTTCACTGGCAAAGACTATCCGCTGGACAAGCTTGCGGAACGGCTCAAGAAATTTGCGGGCGAAAACGGCGTGCAAGTCTATCTTGAACCCGGAGAAGCCGCGATTACCAATTCCACCACTTTGGAGGTGAGCGTTCTGGATACGCTCAATAACGGTAAGAACCTCGCCATTGTCGACAGCTCGATCGAAGCGCATATGCTTGACCTGCTGATCTATCGCGAAAACGCCAAGGTGACGCCAAACGAAGGGCCCGAAGAATGGATGATTTGCGGAAAATCCTGTCTTGCCGGTGACATCTTTGGCGAATTCCGGTTTGATAGGCCCCTAAAGGCAGGGGACAGGATCAGCATTCAGGATGCGGCCGGTTACACCATGGTCAAGAAAAACTGGTTCAACGGGGTCAAGATGCCTGCCATCGCGATCCGTGAGCCGGACGGGGAACTCCGCCTTGTGCGTGATTTTGGATATGACGATTTCGCTGCGGCTTTGTCTTGAACAGCCGGTGCCTCAAAGGGGCGCATAACTTTTGCAGAATACCAATGGAGGTCTCGCAGGTTAGATGAAAAAGAACGTTCTCATTATCGGCGCTGGTGGCGTTGCTCAGGTCGTGGCGCACAAATGCGCGCAGAACAACGATGTACTGGGGGATATCCATATTGCCAGCCGCACGCTTTCCAAATGCAACGCGATCATCGAAAGCGTTCGCGCCAAGGGGGCGATGAAAACCGAGGGTGGTCTTTCAGCACATCAGTTGAATGCCCGCGACAACGCCGAAGTGGCCGCTCTGATCCGCGAAACCGGTGTGCAGATTGTCATCAACGTGGCGCAGGCTTTTGTGAACATGCCGGTTCTCGAAGCCTGTATCGAAACCGGCGTGGCCTATATGGATACCGCGATCCACGAAGAACCCGATCTGATCTGCGAAGATCCGCCGTGGTATGGCAACTATGAGTGGAAGCGCCGGGACCGCTGCGCCGCCGCCAACGTGACTGCGATTCTCGGTGTCGGGTTTGATCCCGGTGTGGTGAACGCCTATGCCCGTCTGGCCATCGACGGCTACATGGACGAGGTAAAGTCCATCGACATCGTCGATATCAACGCCGGATCGCACGGCAAGTATTTTGCCACGAATTTCGACCCGGAAATCAACTTTCGCGAATTTACCGGCACGGTTTATAGCTGGCAGAATGGTGGCTGGCAGTCCAACACCATGTTCGAAGTGGGCAAAGTCTGGGATTTGCCCGTGGTCGGTGAACAACAGTCCTACATGACCGGACATGACGAGGTGCACAGCCTTGCCACCAATTATCCGCAGGCGGATGTGCGTTTCTGGATGGGCTTTGGCGATCACTATATCAACGTGTTCACCGTGCTGAAGAACCTCGGTCTGCTGAGCGAACAGCCGGTGAAAACCGCCGAAGGTCTGGAAGTGGTGCCGCTCAAGGTGGTCAAGGCAGTATTGCCTGATCCGTCCTCTTTGGCCCCCAACTACACAGGCAAGACCTGCATCGGTGACGTGGTCAAGGGCGTGAAAGACGGGCAGGATGTCGAAGTGTTCGTCTATAACGTGGCCGACCACAAAGAAGCCTACGAGGAAGTCGGCAGTCAGGGGATTTCCTATACCGCAGGTGTGCCGCCCGTCGCGGCGGCCATGCTGATCGCCACGGGCGAGTGGGACACCGGCACCATGGTGAATGTCGAAGAACTGGACCCCAAGCCGTTCCTGACCATCCTCGACCGGATCGGCCTGCCCACCCGCGTCAAGGACGCCAACGGCGACCGTCCCTGGAACGCATAACCACACAGTCGGCCCATCTTACCCCACGCGGAGTGGGCCGACACCATCAAACCGTTATCGTCGCCGCAACCGCGCGTTTCCAGCGCGTATAGCGCGCATCGCGTTGCCCCTTGTCCATTTCCGGTTCAAAACGGCGATCCACCGCCCAGCCACTGGCAAATTCGGTCATGGACGGATACACGCCCACCTGCATCCCCGCGAGCCATGCGGCCCCCAGCGCCGTTGTCTCAAGCACCGCCGGTCGGTCCACAGGAGCACCGAGGATGTCGGACAGAAATTGCATGGTCCAGTCTGACGCGCTCATCCCACCATCGACGCGCAGGACCGGTGCGGCCTCCGCGCCTTGCCAATCGGCCTGCATCGCCTCGATCAGGTCGCGGGTCTGGAATCCCACGCTTTCGAGCGCGGCGCGCGCCATCTCGGCGGGGCCTGTGCCGCGCGTCAGGCCAAAGACCGCGCCGCGACATTCGGCGTTCCAATAGGGGGCACCCAGACCGGTGAACGCGGGAACGATCACCACGTCCTGTTCTGCGTCGGCCCTTTCGGCAAGCGCCTGTGTTTCGGGCGCGGTCTTGATGAGCCCCAGTCCATCGCGCAGCCATTGCACCACGGCACCGGCAATGAAAATCGAGCCTTCCAGCGCATAGGTCGGTTTTCCATCCAGTTGGTAGGCAATGGTCGTCAACAGACGGTTCTTGGAGGTTACCGGAACCTCTCCTGTATTGAGCAGCGCGAAACAGCCTGTTCCATAGGTGGATTTCATCATGCCGGGAGCAAAGCACGCCTGTCCCACAGTCGCGGCCTGCTGATCGCCCGCAACTCCGGCAATCGGCACCGAGCGGCCCAGAATGTTGGCACGTGTCTGGCCATAGTCATCGGCGCTGTCGCGGACTTCGGGTAACATGGACATGGGAATGTTCAGCAGATCGCAAATGGTTTTGCTCCACTGTCCCTTGCGAATATCGTAGAGCAAAGTGCGCGCGGCGTTGGTGGCATCCGTGGCGTGCACGTCGCCACCTGTGAGGTTCCAGATCAGATAAGTATCAACCGTCCCGAAAAGAAGCTCTCCGCGTTCCGCCGCGGCACGCGCGCCATCGACATTGACAAGAACCCACGCCAGCTTCGTGCCCGAGAAATACGGGTCAAGCAACAAGCCCGTCCGGTCTGTCACCATTGGCTCATGTCCGGCATCCCGGAGCGCACGGCAGGTGTCGGCGGTTCGTCGATCTTGCCAGACGATGGCATTATGCACCGGTTTTCCGGTGCGACGATCCCAGACGACCGTCGTCTCACGCTGGTTCGTGATGCCGACGGCGGCGATCTGCGCAGGGGTCAGGCGTGCCTGTTCAATTGCCGCGCGACAGGTTGTGACCGTTGTTGCCCAAAGATCTTCCGGGTCGTGTTCTACCCAACCGGAACGGGGAAAGTGTTGGTCGAACTCTTCCTGCGCGACTGACACGACCTGCATTTCCTTGTCGAAAATGATGGCCCGTGTTGAGGTCGTGCCCTGATCAATGGCCAAAACGTGGGTCATGGCGCGCCTTTCTTGTTCTCGGTTTGGCAAAGGATTGCCCGTCCAGAAGGCTGCTGTCCAACCCATTTTCGCGTGTCAGGCCACGCCTGACAGTTTTCCTGATACGTTCAGCGGCCCTTGCGCTTGACGTTGCCGCCACGTTGACCCGGACGGCCCGCAGTAGACCGCCCCTTGCTTTTCACCGCGGCTTCGGACGCCTTTTCCACCGCTTGCTGACGCGCTAACGGATCGTCGGCAATCGCCAGGTCGACGGCTTCGAGGCGCTTCACCTCATCACGCAGGCGGGCAGCTTCCTCGAATTCGAGGTTTTCAGCCGCTTTGCGCATGTCTGCCCGCAGACCATCCAGAACCGCCTGAAGATTTGCGCCCGCCATGGGTTTGTCGATCTTGGCGGTCACGCGGTTCATGTCCGTGTCGCCCTGATAGAGGCCCTGCAACACGTCATCGACGTTCTTGCGGATGGTCTCCGGTGTGATCCCGTGTTCTTCGTTATAGGCGATCTGCTTGGCGCGGCGACGGTTGGTTTCACCCAGCGCCCGTTCCATCGATCCGGTAATCCGGTCCGCATACATGATCACGCGGCCTTCGGCATTTCGCGCCGCCCGGCCAATCGTCTGGATCAGCGATGTTTCGGACCGCAGGAAGCCTTCCTTGTCTGCGTCCAGAATGGCAACAAGCCCGCATTCGGGAATATCCAGCCCTTCGCGTAACAAGTTGATTCCGATCAGCACATCAAAAGCCCCCAAACGCAAATCGCGCAGGATTTCGATGCGTTCGATGGTGTCGATATCCGAATGCATATACCGCACCCGGATGCCCTGTTCGTGCATGTATTCTGTAAGGTCCTCGGCCATGCGCTTGGTCAGGGTTGTCACCAGCGTGCGATACCCATCCGCGGCGACCTTGCGCACCTCGTCCAGGAGATCGTCAACCTGCATGTCCACGGGGCGAATTTCGACTTGGGGATCAAGCAAACCCGTGGGGCGGATCACCTGTTCGGTGAATACGCCGCCGGTCTGTTCCAGCTCCCATCCCGCAGGTGTCGCCGACACAAACACCGACTGAGGGCGCATGGCGTCCCATTCCTCGAACTTGAGGGGGCGGTTATCCATGCATGACGGTAACCGGAACCCATGCTCGGCCAACGTGAATTTGCGCCGGTAGTCGCCTTTGTACATGCCACCGATCTGGGGCACGGAGACATGGCTTTCATCCGCAAAAACAATCGCGTTGTCGGGGATGAATTCAAACAGCGTTGGGGGCGGTTCGCCCGGTGCGCGCCCCGTGAGGTAGCGCGAATAGTTTTCGATGCCGTTGCAGACGCCGGTTGCCTCAAGCATTTCGAGATCGAAATTGGTGCGCTGTTCAAGGCGCTGTGCCTCGAGCAGTTTGCCATCGCCAACCAACTGATCAAGCCGTTGACGCAGTTCCTTTTTGATCCCGAGAATCGCCTGCTGCATGGTTGGACGCGGTGTCACGTAGTGCGAATTGGCATAGACGCGAATGCGGTCGAACCGGTCGGTACGTTGGCCTGTCAGCGGATCGAACTCGGTCAGGCTTTCCAGCTCCTCACCAAAGAAAGACAGTTTCCATGCGCGGTCTTCAAGGTGAGCGGGCCAGATTTCCACGCTGTCGCCGCGCACGCGAAAGCTGCCCCGTTGGAAACCTTGATCGTTGCGACGGTATTGTTGCGCAACCAGATCGGCCATGATCTGGCGCTGGTCATAGGATTTGCCAACCTCGAGGTCCTGGGTCATCGCCCCATAAGTTTCCACCGATCCGATACCATAGATGCACGACACCGAGGCCACGATGATTACGTCATCACGTTCGAGCAGAGCCCGCGTCGCCGAATGGCGCATACGGTCGATCTGTTCGTTGATCTGTGATTCTTTTTCGATATAGGTGTCCGACCGCGCCACGTAGGCCTCAGGCTGATAATAGTCGTAGTAGGATACGAAATACTCAACGGCGTTGTCGGGAAAGAACCCCTTGAACTCACCATAGAGCTGCGCGGCAAGCGTTTTGTTCGGAGCAAGAATGATGGCCGGACGCTGGGTTTCTTCGATGACCTTGGCCATGGTAAACGTCTTGCCCGTGCCGGTGGCACCCAACAACACCTGATTTTGTTCGCCCTCGACCACGCCCTGCACCAGTTCAACGATGGCCGCGGGCTGATCCCCCGCTGGGGAAAACGGGGTTTCCATACGAAACTGCTTGCCGCCTTCCAGCTTGAGGCGCGCGCGGACATCTTCGGTTGGGGTGTGCAGGGCGGATTCGGGCATGGAACTTCCTTTCAGAGGCGAGTCTGATGTTTTTGGCGCGCGGTTCAAGGCCCCTTGGCCTGACTGCCGTGTTTCAATGAACACCGGTGGGCAGGCAAGGGGAGACAGAGTAGGGTTCGCGCGTTCCGGGAAAAATTCATTGGACCATGGTTGGCCTTGTTGCCGGAGGATTATCAGCGGCCCGCCACGATAATGGGTCCTGAGTGATTTTGACTGGATAAGGGGGTAATTTATAAACGTTTCAATATGTTACACTCATATCGCATGTTGGGCGATTGGTGAAAGGCGCTGGTGTCCCAGCGGCAAAAGATCGGCTTTGGGCCGGATTTGCCTCCGACACCTGAAATTCTGTAACAATTTCCCCTCAGGGGTGAGACAATTGCGGCCTTGCCGCAGGCCGCGCAACAACGCATATAGAGCCCGTCCATTCCAAAGGAGCCCCGTCATGCGCGCACGTATCTATCAACCTGCGAGAACGGCCATGTCTTCCGGCGCGGCCAAGACCAAATACTGGCTTCTCGAATTTGCGCCGGCATCTGCGCGCGAAGTCGATCCGTTGATGGGTTGGACCTCGTCCGACGATACCCAAACGCAAGTGCGCCTTAAGTTTGCAACGCGTCAGGAAGCCATGGACTATGCCCAGGCCAACGGGATCGAAGCAGATGTCTTTGAACCCAAGCGACGCAAGGCAAACATCCGCGCGCGCGGATACGGCGAAAATTTCGCCACTGATCGCCGGACTGTTTGGACGCACTGAATCGTGTAACTCGGGGCAAAGGGGACTGTTGGATTAACCAGAGGTCTTGGCCAGTTTCAGGCTTCTGAGGTTGATCATGCCACGTAGATCCCTGTTCTAGCACCACCGTTTTCGGCGTGACATCATTCTTTGCGCTGTGCGTTACTTGCGCTATCCGCTATCCTATCAGGATGTGATCGATCTGCTTTCTGAGCGCGGTATCACCGTTGATCGGTCAACAGTATAACGCTGGGTTCAGAAATTCGCGCCCGAACTGGCCAAGCGAACTGAGAAACATCAGCGCCGCGCTAGTTTGGATGGGCACATGGATGAGACTTACATCCGCGTCGGCGGCAAGTGGCGCTACCTGTGGCGAGCGGTAGATGCTGTCTGACGTCAGCGCCACTGGGACAGTTTAGGTCGATTTGATGAGAGAGGGTTTCTGGCACATCGCAACCACCAAGGAGTGGAGATGAGACAGAAACCCGGAACCAAGCAAAGCCTCGGCGAGAAGGTCGTTAAAGACATCCGCCGTGCAACACGCAAACAGTATTCGGTCGAAGAGAAGATCCGGATTGTGCTCGACGGCTTGAAGGGCGAGGACAGCATTGCTGAGCTGTGCCGCCGCGACGGTATTGCCCAGAGCCTCTATTACGGCTGGTCCAAGGAGTTCCTTGCAGCTGGTAAGAAGCGCCTGACTGGGGACACAGCACGTGCGGCAAGGTCGAACGAGGTAAAGGACCTGCGCCGGGAAGCGCGCGATTTGAAAGAGGTCGTGGCCGAACAGGCTCTGGGCGTTCTCAGGCGTTACGCAACGAGCGACGGCGTCTGTGACTTACTGCAAGCTAGCTCTAAGCTTCGCGGCATAGCGAGGTCACTTCGTGCCTCATATGTCCCCCAAGGCCAAAAGTAGAAGGGATTCGCCTTGAGAAGATTTTTTTAATCCATTGAAATTAATGGCGATCCCACGAGGACTCGAACCCCGAACCTGCTGATTAGAAGTCAGCTGCTCTATCCAGTTGAGCTATGGGACCGCTGCGTTGTTCTTGCCGCAGGCGCGCGCGGGGGGCAAGGGGGGCGTGAGCGGTGTGAGGAATTTTCCTGGCTGATACCGAAAAACCGGTTGGAAATAGTTGCCGAAATTGCCACCGTCGGCCTCCGACGACTCGGCAACGCGGGAACGGCCTGTGGAAGAATACGATTACATCATCGTGGGGGCTGGTTCTGCCGGCTGTATCCTTGCTGAACGCCTGACTGCCTCGGGCCGCGCGCGCGTTCTCGTGCTTGAGGCTGGCGGCCGGGGCCGCTCGCCGTGGATTGCCCTGCCGGTGGGCTATGGCAAACTGTATTTTGATCCCAAGCATAACTGGAAATACCAAACCATCCCCGAGGATGCTCTTGACGGGCGCAAGGGATATTGGCCGCGCGGCAAGGGCGTGGGAGGGTCAGGTGCCATCAATGCCATGGTTTATGCCCGTGGCCTGCCTCATGATTTTGCCGACTGGGTCGCGGCCGGGGCTGAAGGGTGGGATTGGAACACCGTGCGGGCCGAATATGATCGCCTGGAAACCGTCATCGCGCCGGATGGTGGTCAAACCGGCAGCGGGCCATTGCACGTTCAGGACGTGTCCGACCAGATCCATCCCGCCAACCGCCATTTCTTTGATGCGGTGCGTGAACTGGGCCTGCCATGCAGCGATGATCACAACGGGCCAAAGCCGGAAGGTGCCGCGATCTACCGCATCAACACCCGGGGTGGAATGCGAAACTCATCGGCGCGTGCCTTTCTCAAGCCTGCGCTCGGGCGCACCAATCTGCGGCTTGTTACCCATGCTTTTGTGGACCGGATCGGCTTTTACGGAAATCGTGCTGTTTGCGTTCATTACCGTGTCGGCGAACGGGCGATGGTGGCGCGCGCGGGGCGCGAAATCATTCTTTCGGCAGGTGCTGTCACGTCGCCGCGTATCTTGCAGCTTTCCGGGATCGGCCCTGAACGGACATTGCGCGACCATGGAATTTCGGTGCAGTTGGATGCGCCGCATGTCGGGGGCAATCTTCAGGACCACTTGGGGATCAACTATTACTTCAAGGCAACCGAACCGACGCTGAACACGGTGTTTGCGCCGCTGTGGGGGCGGGCGATGGCCGCACTGCAATACGCGCTGACGCGGCGCGGGCCGCTGTCTTTGTCGGTCAATCAATGTGGCGGCTTCTTTCGGTCCTCGGCCAATCTGGCCGCGCCGGATCAACAGCTTTATTTCAATCCGGTCAGCTATACCACCTCGCCCGAGGGAACGCGTTCAGTCATCCGGCCTGACCCGTTTCCCGGCTTTATCATCGGGTTCCAGCCGTCGCGCCCGACAAGCCGCGGACGCATTGACATTTCCGCGGCGGACCCGATGGCAGCCCCGTCGATCCGCCCCAACTCTCTTGCCACCGAGGAGGATCGCGCGCAGGTGATTGCCGGGGCAAAGCTCTGCCAGAGAATTGCGCGCACAGTATCCATGGGTCGTTTGATTGCAGAGCCAATGTATGGCGATCTTCGCGAAATGACTGCTGATGCCATGCTGGCCGATTTCCGCGAACGGTGTGGCACGGTGTTTCATCCTGTGGGCACCTGCCGGATGGGTGTGGATGCGACCCAGTCGGTTGTATCGCCGGATTTGCGTGTTCACGGGGTCGCGGGGTTGCGGGTGGTGGATGCGTCGGTATTCCCCAATGTCACTTCGGGCAATACCAATGCGCCGGTGATGATGCTGGCCCATCGTGCCGCGCGCCTGATTGAGGAAACGACATGACCATTCCCTATTCCGCTTCTGGTGCGGTGCCCACGCGCGATCCGAAAGGGCAGGACGACATCGGGCCCCGCATTCGCAGCATCGAGACATTCACCACCCCGATTATCGGCTTTGTCCGCGTCACGACCGACGACGGGCAGGCCGGTTGGGGGCAGGTGTCGACCTACAATGCGGATCTGACCTGTGAAATTCTGCACCGGCAGGTTGCACCGTGGGCGTTGGGGCGGGGGATGGACGCGATCGAAGAGATCATCGAAGAGGTGCCGTTGCGCGAACACAAATATCCCGGCACTTACCTGCGGCGCGCGATGGCCGGACTGGATACTGCGGCGTGGGATTGGCGCGGCAAGGTCGCGGAAAAGCCTGTTGCCGAATTGCTGGGTGGCAGCGCCGGGCCCTTGCGGGCCTATGCATCGTCGATGCGACGGGACATCAGTCCAAAAGACGAAGCCGCACGGCTGCTACGGTTGCGGGACGCCCATGGCTTTGACGCGTTCAAGGTGCGTGTGGGGGCCGAATGTGGCCGCGATCGCGATGAATGGGATGGTCGCACCGAAGAGATTATCCCCACTATCCGCCGCGCGATGGGTGAGGGTGCCGCCTTGCTGGTCGATGCCAATTCAGGTTTTGGCGTGGAGCGGGCGATCGCAGTGGGGCAGATGTTGCAAGACAATGGCTATGAGCATTTTGAGGAACCATGTCCCTATTGGGAACTGGAGCAAACTGCCCAAGTCACCGCCGCGCTGGAGATCGCAGTCACCGGAGGTGAGCAGGATTGCGATTTGCCGACATGGCGGCGCATGATCGCGATGCGTGCGGTTGACGTGATCCAGCCTGATGTCCTCTATCTGGGCGGCATGATCCGAAGCATGCAAATCGCGCGAATGGGGGCAGAGGCAGGGCTTCCCTGCACACCGCATTGCGCCAACCTGTCCCTGATCACGCTGTTCACGATGCACCTGTTGCGGGCTGTGCCAAATCCGGGGAAATACCTTGAGTTCGCCATCGAGGGAGACGATTATTACCCTTGGCAGCGCGATCTGTTCGTGACCGATCCATACAGCGTGAAAGACGGACATGTCAGCGTGTCGGACGCGCCCGGCTGGGGGGTGGAGGTGGCACCCGACTGGCTGGCGCGGTCCAACTACAAGATCAGCGTGGCCGACTAGCCACGGGCCATCCGGATCAGCCGTCGGAGGGAGGTGTGGGGTGTGGGCCGCGCTTCATGTCGGCAGCCTTGCGGCCACGATAGCGAACCGTCAGTTCCAGTGGCGTATCGTTTTCGTCATAGACCCCAAGAACGATACCCCGCGTGCGGCTCTTGGAACGCATCGCGATAAGCTGCTCTTCACTGCGGGTGGTGCGCTGGGAATTGCGCCGCGCCCATCGAAAGAGCTTGTCATACATCGTTGCGATCACTTCGGCGTGGTCTTCGCTGTCGCCCAGATCGGTCAATTCCTGCGGGTCGTTTTCCAGATCGAACAGCATTGGTCGGTGGCCACCTTCGAAATGCATCAGCTTCCATTTCGTATCCGCCACCATGAACATCACGGCGTCACGCACACCCATGTTGTTGAGATGTGCCACTGGCGTGGCCGAGAAATCGTATTCGCAAATCACATAGTCCCGCGCCGTGTCCGTGGCCGTGCCATGCAAGATTGGCATGAGGCTTTCGCCTTCAAGGATATGTTTGGCAGGTTCACCGCCCGCCACCTCCACAAAGGTGGGCGCAAAATCGATGCATTCAACCAGCGCATCACAGACCGTGCCGCGTGTGGCGTCAGCCTCCGGGCTTGGATCATAGATAATCAGCGGCACAACGGTGGATGTGTCATGGAAAAACGTCTTTTCCCCGAGCCAGTGATCGCCCAGAAAATCGCCGTGATCCGATGTCAGCACGATCATCGTGTCTTCCATGCGGCCCGTATCTTCCATCCATTCGAACAGGCGGCCCATCTGATCATCGGCCTGCTTGATCAGCCCCATATAGGCTGGGATGACCTTTTCCCGCGTCTCCTGCTTGGAAAACGTCTCGCCGATCTTGGTGTCCATGAAAGATTTGAATATCGGATGGGCGTTCTGGCGTTCACTGTCCGAACGCACCACAGGCTTGACATGTTCCGGGCCGAACATGGTGTTATAGGGTTCCGGCACGATATAGGGCCAGTGCGGCTTGATGAATGACAGGTGACAACACCACGGCCCGTCGTGGGTTTCCATAAATTCGATCCCGCGGCCGGTCAGATAAGGGGTTTCGCTGTCTTCTTCGCGGATATTCGCGGCCTCATTGGCGTTCTTGAGGAACCAGCCGGACAGAACATTTCCGTCTTCGTCCAGCCCGGAATTGGCAAAATCGTGCCACGGGTTGTCGCTCTCATAGCCTTTGGCACGCAGCCACTTGTTGTATTCCTTGGCTCCGTTTGGGTCATATGATCCGTCCGGCCCTTCCGGCAACATCCCGTCATCGCGTTCGATCACATCAAACCCGCATTCCGAAACCCGCGCGCCGATCAGGCTGTCGGGTTCCAGTCCCAGACGCGCCATGCCTTCTTCGTCTGCGGCCATGTGGGTCTTGCCCACCAGATAGCAATCCATGCCCGCCGCGCGCAGGTGATCGCCCATGGTCATTTCCCCCACCTTCAGAGGGATGCCGTTCCAGCTCGCCCCGTGGGAATGCACATAGCGGCCGGTATAGGTGGACATGCGCGACGATCCACAGATAGGCGACTGAATATAGCAATTGGTAAAGCGCACGCCTTTTTGCGCCAGCCGGTCTATATTGGGCGTGTGCAGGTGGGGGTGGCCATAGCAGCTCAGATAGTCCCAACGCAGTTGGTCAAACATGATGAACAGGATGTTTTTGGGTTTTGCCATGGCTGCTCGGAGCTCGCTCTCTTAAGGTTCGCTACCATGTTAATTTTATTATGGCCGGATAGCAAAGCCCGACTTGCGGCAACGCCGTGGCCCATATGTTTGTGCACTGAAGGTGAAGGAGATCACAGCCAGAGTTGGAAAACTATGTTAAAGTGGTGATTAATACGCGGACGCAAAGACATCGGGAATGACCTATGCCAGACGATTTCAAAACGATCTTCGAGAAGCTCAAAGGCAAAAAAGCCAAGTTCAAGCCGCTCCCTGAAGAGCCGCAGGATACGACGTCAAAGAAGCTTCCTAAGGATCTGCTAAAGGAGGCCGAGGAACATTTTGGCGCAAAGCTCAACAAGGTCCGGATTCATACCGACGGCAATTCCGAGGACATTTGCAAACAGCTCAAGGCCAAGGCATTTACCGTCGGCGCGGACATCTATTTCAGAAAACCGGGCTGGGCCAAGGACAAGAAAATGGTGGCCCATGAATTGGCTCATGTGATCCAGCAACAAGGCGGCAAGATCAGCCCCAAGCCCAAAAAGGGCAAGGCGCTGGTTTCCAAATAGCGGGCTGTCCGGTCAGCTTTTGACCCAGGAAACGATCTGGCCGTCCCGCAAAGCGCCTGACTGGCGTTTTGCCTCACGTCCTCCGGAAAAGGCGACCATGGTGGGAATGCCCCTGATGTTGTGTTTGCTTCCTGCATTGGGGTGGTCTTGGGTGTTCAGCTTGACCAACCGTGCCTGACCGCGCAGCGATGCGGCGGCCTTGGAAAATTCCGGGGCCATCATGCGGCAGGGGCCGCACCACGGGGCCCAGAAATCCACCACGATCGGCATGCTGTCCAGCCGCACCGCCTTGGCCAATGTGGCCGGGTCGACCTCGGTCACTTTGCCCGTCAACAACTCTGCGCCGCAGGTGGCGCATCGCGGCCCGTCTGCCAACCGGGCGGAAGGGATGCGGTTGCCTTGACCGCACTCAAGGCAAGTCAGCGTATGGGTTTGCATGTTACAGGCTCCGGTTTCTATTCCATCATCAGAATATGATCGACCTGATGGTTTTCAAGGGCTGCGCCTTGACGCTATAGGCACAGCGTGCGTCAGGAGGGGGGCTGGAAGTGGATTTCATGATGGATGGCACCGCGTCAGCGGGAACAACGATCCTGTTGGCGCATGGGGCCGGTGCGGCGATGGATACGGACTTCATGACGCTCATGGCCAAAGGGCTGGCGGCGCGGGGCTTCCGGGTGGCACGGTTTGAATTCGCGTATATGGCCGCGCGCCGAACCGGTGGGCCCAAACGGCCTCCGCCAAAGATAACACTGCTGCAAGAAGAATACAGGGCCGCGATCAACGCATTGGCCTGCGACGGACAGCTGTTGATTGGTGGCAAATCTATGGGCGGCCGTGTGGCCAGCATGATTGCCGATGATCCGGGCGTGGACGGTGTGTTGTGTCTTGGTTACCCGTTCCATCCGCCGGGCAAGCCAGACAGTCTGCGCACTGAGCATCTCGGCGGACTGAAAACACCCGCACTGATCTGTCAAGGCACACGTGATCCGTTCGGCACAAGGACCGAAGTAGAGGGATATTCGCTCTCAGATGCAATCACTTTGCACTGGGTCGAGGATGGCGACCACGATCTGAAACCACGAAAACGTGTGACAGGGATCGCCCATGCGGATGCCCTGGAAACCACCTGCGATGCGGTCGCGGGTTGGTGGGGGCGCTGAGCCGCCCTGACCTTAAGCGATTGCCTGTTCGAAGAAGCGCGCGACGGCTTCGGCAAATGTGTCCGTGTCCGCCCGTCCTTCCATAGAGGAGCGTGCCGTGTCCACCACGTCGGGAGGCAGCTTGGGTCCGTATTCCTCAATCAGCGCAGACATGAATGCGTGTGACATCTCAGGGTGGTTCTGAGTGGTAAAGACAAAGTTGCCAATGACAAATCCGACCGTATCGCAATGATCCGCACGCGCCCATGCGCGCGCACCGTCGGGCAGGGAGGTCACCTGTTCGACATGGGCCGCATATTGCGAGAACCGGTCGCCGATGCCCCGTGCCCAATCCGGTCGAACGGTCGCCTCAGCCTCGGCCAATCCGAAAACCCAGCCATTCGGGTTTTCCTCCACGGTTCCGCCAAGGGCCTTGGCGATCACTTGATGGCCAAAGCATGCTCCGAACAACGGCATACGGGCGGCAACGCAATCGCGCACCAGCTTTTCGAGGCGGCTGATCCAGGGGTCGGGGTCGTGCACCGACGCGGGGCTTCCGGTGATCATGATCCCGTCGAAACCAGAAAGGGTCCGGGGAAATGATCCGTCCTTGACCGCGAACACGCTGATCTGCCAATCGGGCCGGACGCTGGCGATCATCGTGGCGAATTTTTCACCGTCCCGAGGATGGCGATCGGCGAAATCGGATTCGTCCGTGTTCGTCATCAGAACAGCAAGATGCATGGCGACGGCTCCGGCAAATTAGTTGCAATCACAACTGACCTGTGTTCCAAATTTCTTGCGATGACAAGGAGTTTTCCTGAATGACCGTTTGGACGCCCTCAGATGACGGCTTTGCCGATCTGTCCAGTCACGACACATTTGTGCACGGTCCGCCTCACAATACGTTCAAGCGCCTGCGCGATGAAGACCCGTTGAACTGGACCGATTGGGACGGGGGCCAAGGCTTTTGGTCGATCACGCGCCACGCGGATATTTTCGAGATGAACCGCAACACGGCGGTGTTTTCCTCTGCGCATGGCATCCGGATGGAGGACCAGACCCCCGAAGAGGTCATCGCCCGGCGCACCTTTCAGGAAACCGATCCGCCCGAACACATGCAGACCCGCATCAAGCTGGCGCGTGCCTTTTCCAAAGGGGTTATCGCCGGTTTCGAAGAGGAACTACGCGGTTTGTGCGATGAGGTTCTGGATCAGGCCCTGCAACATGAACGCTTTGACGCGACCAAGCTGATTGCGCGCGAACTGCCTATGCGGATGCTGGGCCGCATTCTTGGCACACCGGAAGAAGACTTGCCATGGCTGGTGGAAAAGGGCGACGCGCTTATTGCCAATACCGATCCGGATTTTACCGATCACGTTTTGGACCGGATGAACACCGACGAATTCCGCATGATGCCGTTCAATTCGCCCGCCGGGGCCGAACTCTATGTGTATGCCAAGGACCTGATGGCCAAAAAGAATGCCAGCGGTGATACCAACGGCATTCTGCATATGATCCTTCAGCCCGGACCGGACGGTTCGGTGATGCCGGATGAGGAGTTCCGCAATTTCTTTTGTCTGCTGGTGGCAGCCGGCAATGACACCACACGCTATTCCATCGCCGCGGGAATGCAGGCGATGTGCCATCAGCCTGAATTGCTGGCACAGATGCAAGAGGGCGACGACATTTGGGAAACCGCCGCCGATGAAATCATCCGCTGGGCTACGCCGGCGCTGTATTTCCGGCGCACGGCAATGTCGGATTATGAGATGCACGGCAAGACGATCTGCGCGGGTGACAAGGTGCTGTACTGGTTCGCCTCGGCCAATCGCGACGAGCGCACCTTTGACGATCCGATGCGCGTCGATCTGCACCGAAGCCCGAACAAGCATCTGTCCTTCGGGCAGGGCGGACCACATCTGTGCCTCGGCATGTGGTTGGCGCGCCTTGAGGTTCGGGTGCTGTTTCAGGAGTTGGCCAAGCGGATCACCTCAATCGAACCGGATGGACCGCACCGGTTCCTGCGTTCCAATTTCGTTGGCGGGATCAAGTCCCTGCCGGTGCGTATCAAGGCAAAATGACACCCGGATGACCGGGGAACAGGGAGAAGATCATGAACGACAGACTGCGCGCGGTGTTTTGCGACCACCTGAGCATTATCCGCGGGAAATACCTGCCCGGATCAAAAATCGGTGACGCGGATACCCGGTTTTGCCAATCGACATTCGGAGTGCACTACGACCGCGACCTGTTACCGTCGCCGGGGTCAAAGATGCTCGAAGGGTTGCCGGATATGGAACTTCACTGGAAGGCCGTCGATATCCGTGACAGTTGGGAACCCGACACCAAGATCGTCATAGGTGATCTTTATGAACAGGGCGGGGCACCTTTGGCTACTTGTGGGCGCGGGGCTCTGAAACGCGCGGTGTCCGATTGGCAGGCGCGCGGCCTCACCCCCAAGGTGGGGATCGAGCTTGAAGCCTATGCATTTGTGCATGACGAAGACGGCAAAATCGTGCCCTATGACAACCCCGGTGCGGTGGTCTATGGCACCGGACCGTTCACTGATCCCGTCGGGTTCAACGACAGGATCTGGGAAGCGGCGGATGATCTTGGCTTCCGGCTGGACATGATCACCGCCGAATACGACATGCCCCAGTTCGAATATACGCTTACATTTGATGATGCTCTCAAGGCTGTGGATGACATCGTGCTGTTCCGCCTGATGGCCCGGGAAATCGCTCTGCAATGTGGTATCCTGCTGACCTTCATGCCCAAACCGATCCTTGAGACGGGTGGCTCTGGCATGCACGTGAATTTCTCGCTCGCGGATGAGAACGGTCAGAACGCCCTGTCGTCCGGTGAGCGCATCACGCCTGAGACAATGAACGACCTGACGCAAGGTTGCGTGGCGGGGCTTGTCCATCACCACAAGGGTCTTGCAGGGATTACCGCCCCGACGGGCACGTCCTATCTGCGCTTGCAACAAGGCACCCTGTCTGGGTTCCTGCAAAACTGGGGGGGCGACCATCGCAATGTCACGACGCGCGTGGGTTCGGAAGGGGGCGAAAAGACCCGCATCGAACACCGCATGGCGGATGCCTCCGCCAACCCGTATACCGCCGTGGCTGCGGTGCTTCAGGCCGCGCGCCTCGGGGTGGAAAACGGCTATGATCTTCCGTCGCCGGAAACCGGTGACGGGTTCGAGGAAACCGTGGCCCCCGGCGGCACGGCCCCTGATCTGGCTGGTGCCATTGCCGATCTCGAGGCCGATACGGCACTGGTCGGAGCCATCGGGCCGGAGCTTGTGGCCAACCACGTGTTCATGAAGACCGCCGAGGTCGAAAAGGTGGCTGGGCTTGAAGGCGACGCGCTGCGCGACTTCTACATCCATGTTATTTAGGGCCGCTTAACCATGACCGATCCACAACAAATCAAGGCTGCGCTGGGCGCTGGGCTTTTGTCGTTTCCCGTGACGCCATTCGGTGCGGACGGTGCGTTCAATCCGGCTCCGTATCGCGACCATATCGGGTGGCTATCCGAGTTTCCGGCAACTGTTCTCTTTGCCGCCGGTGGAACGGGCGAATTCTTTTCGCTCTCCCCGTCCGAGGTGCCGCAGATCGTGCGCACCGCCAAGGAAGCGGCGGGCAATACGCCTATCGTGTCGGGCTGTGGCTATGGGACGACAATGGCCATAGATATCGCCAAGTCCGCCGAAGCGGCAGGTGCCGACGGAATCCTTCTGCTGCCGCATTACCTGATCGACGCGCCGCAGGACGGGCTTTATGCCCACGTCAAAGCGGTCTGTGACGCGGTCGGGATCGGCGTGATGGTCTACAATCGCGATAATTGCATCATCCAGCCCGATACCCTCGAAAGGCTGTGCGACGACTGCCCGAACCTGATCGGGTTCAAGGATGGATCGGGCGACATCGGTCTTGTCCGCCAGATCACCGCGCGCATGGGTGATCGGCTGACCTATCTTGGTGGTATGCCCACGGCGGAACTCTTTGCGGACGCTTATCTGGGTGCGGGGTTCACCACCTATTCCTCGGCTGTGTTCAACTTTGTTCCTGCATTGGCTTGCGAATTCTACGCGGCGCTGCGGGCAGGCAATCGCGCCCGCACAGAACAGATCCTGAACGATTTTTTCTATCCCTTCATGACGATCCGTAACCGTAACAAGGGCTATGCCGTTTCCGCGATCAAGGCGGGCGTGCGTCTCGCAGGCTTTGATGCCGGTCCGGTTCGCGCTCCATTGGTCGACCTGACCGAGCAGGAGATCGCGATGTTGTCAGATCTGATCGCGCGTGCGGGAAATCCATGATGGACGTCCTTTCATGAAGATCGCCGCGGTGCACACCCATATCCTTGAACACAGGCTCGAAACCCCGTTCGAAAGCGCCTCCATGCGCTTTGACAAACGCAGCCACGTTCTGGTTGAGATCGTCTGTGACGACGGCACCGTGGGCTGGGGCGAATGCCTCGGGCCTGCGCAACTGAATGCGGCGGTGGTCGCGGCCTATGCTGAACGCCTGATCGGCCGCGATCCCCTGCAAAGCGATCTGCTCTGGCAAGAGCTGTACAATCTCTTGCGCGATCAGGGACAGCGCGGGCTGACCATGACGGCGCTGTCGGGGATTGATGTTGCGCTGTGGGACATCAAGGGCAAGCATTTCGGCGTGCCGGTCTCGGTCCTGCTAGGCGGTCGGGTTCGTGAAACCGTGGGTGCCTATGCGACCGGATCGTTTCGCCGCGATGGCGTAGACCGGGTGACGGATAATGCAACCGAATGCGCGGCGCACATCGCCGAAGGGTTTCATGCGGTCAAGATCAAGATCGGCTTTGACGTCGCCGAAGACCTCTCCGTGATCGCGGCGGTTCGCGATGCCATCGGACCAAAGGCGCGGCTGATGATCGACGCCAATCATGGCTACACCGTGGGTGAGGCCATCGCGCTGGGCCAACGGGCGGCCCGCTATGACATCGATTGGTTCGAAGAACCGGTCATCCCCGAACAGCTTGATGCCTACCGCATGGTGCGCGCAGGCCAGCCGATCCCGGTGGCGGGCGGTGAAACATGGCACGGTCGTTACGCCTTCCGTGATCCTCTGGCCACAGGCTGCGTGGATATCGCACAACCCGATCTCTGCGGTACGGGCGGGTTCTCGGAAATGCGCCGGGTCGCCGATCTGGCAACCCTTCATGGGGTGCGGGTGGTGCCCCATGTCTGGGGAACCGGGGTGCAGATCGCAGCCAGCCTGCAATTCGTGGCCGCCCTGTTGCCCGACCCGCCCCGCCGCGACGCTATCGCGCCGATTTTCGAATTTGATCGCACACCAAACCCGTTCCGGCAGGCGATCCTGTCCCGCCCCATCGAACACCGCAACGGTGTAGTCGCGATCCCGGACGGGCCCGGATTGGGGATCGAGATAAACCGCGATGCTCTCGCCGAGTTCGCACCCGGCAGTTAGGAGGGACAACGTCCCGGGCGCGTGCGGCCTTGCGCACGGCACTGCCAAAGAAGCCGTCATAGGTTCCGATGATGGCAGATTTTAAGCGATGGCCCGATGTGTGTTGTTGCGGCAGACAACAAAAGCACCTTGGCGGTGCAGAGCAGCGCCTTCCGCCCCAAAGCTGAACAAGACGCCAAATCCAGAACCAGCATAGAAAAAACGCATCTCAAGTCGCGGCCAAAATTTCCAACAGGTCAGCGCAGAAATCGCGACACATCGGGTTCATTTATCTGACAGCTGCCATAGGATTTTGCCATAGCGCGCAAAGGTCAGATCTGGCATCGCCGCCGCATCCGCCAGTGCAACCCATCTGATCTCGGTATGCTCATCCCCCAGATTGATGGGTGAGCCATACCATTTCGTGACCGCAAACATGTGAAAGATCACAGGGTGCTCGGGTTCGGTTGCAGGATCGACAAACCGGTCCAACAGCGACCATTCCCCAATCCGGATACCGACTTCCTCGCGCAACTCTCTGAACAACGCCGCGTCAAACGTTTCGCCTGCCTCGACCTGACCGCCTGGGAAACTCCAGCTTCCAGGATATCGCGGTCTCAGGGATGATCTGCGGGCCATCAATACCCGACCGTGCCGGATCAAAAGGCCGTTCACGATATCCACCAAAACCAGCCCCCTCCACAAGTTTGCAAATGTAACCTCTATAAAGGGTCAGCCTACTGGCTCCAGTGTCTTCTTCTGGCCACAAATACTCGCGGGGGGTGCGGGGGGCGGCAGCCCCCCGCCTGTCGGCGCGCCAGAGGCGCGGCGAAACAGGCTGTGACACCGGCGTGTTGATCAACGCGACCGCGTTGTATGTCCGGCGCAACTCGCCGCTGTGCCCTTGAACCCGTCGCCGTAAAACCCTACCTGCGGGCAAACACATAAGGAAAATGGAATGATACGTCGCGGGATATTCATTGGCGGCCTTGCCGCGTTGGGTGCAGCCATTGTGGCCGGTTTCCGGCTGGGGGCGGACGGCGCGCCCAACGTCACCCGCACAACGCCGTCCGGGGACGATCTTTCGGCGGACCGTTCCATGTTGCTCGTGGACATCCGCAGGCCCGAGGAATGGGTCCAGACCGGGGTTGTTCAGGGCGCGTTGCTGGTTACGTATACGGAACCGAATGCCTTTCTTGCCGCGATCATGCCACATCTTGAAGAGGGACAAAAGATTGGTCTGATCTGCCGCTCGGGCAACCGCACCTCACGTGCCGCGCGTCAGATCGCGGGACTGACCAATGCAACGATCGTGGATATCGGTGGCGGTATGCTGCGCGTGATGGCCGAGGGCTACAAGCCCGTTGCCCCGACCCGTGCAATGGGGTGCGGTGTCTGCTGACAGATGCCGACCAAGGACCGCGCCGTTCCCGACGGGTCAACGATTCGGCGTTCATGGCCGAATGGCCCCGTGCGAAACGCCATGAAATGCGGCGAATGATGGTCAATTGGGCATTTCTCGCCCGGTAATGCGCCATGTGGCCAGAGGGTGCTTGCAGTATTTTGACCGATTGGTCGATAATGGCGGCGATAATAACAACTGCCACATCAGGGACTGCCACCATGACAGAACGCAACCGTCTTACCCCGTTTTCCCGTCGTCGTTTTCTAGCAACCAGCGCCATGGGCGCTCTGGCCACGGGGCTTGTGGGTCTGCCACGCGCGGCGCGCGCCGACGGGCCGCTGCGGGTCGCGGGCATTTACACCGTTCCCGTCGAGCAGCAGTGGGTGAGCCGCATTCATGTTGCCGCGCTGGCCGCTCAGGAACGTGGCGACATCACATACACCTATTCTGAAAACACCTCGAACACCGATTATTCGCGTGTGATGCGCGAATATGCCGAGGGCGGCTATGATCTCATTATCGGGGAAATCTTCGGGGTTGAGGCTGAAGCCCGCGAGGTGGCAGCGGAATATCCCGACACCGCGCTTTTGATGGGATCGTCCTTCAAGGAAGACCCGGCCCTGCCCAATCTGGCGGTGTTTGACAACTACATTCAGGATGCGGCCTATCTGTCGGGTATCATCGCCGGCGCGATGACAAAGACAGGGAACATCGGCATGGTTGGCGGCTTCCCGATTCCGGAGGTAAACCGCCTCAAGCACGCGTTCATGGCTGGCGCGCGTGAGATGAACCCTGATATCCGGTTCCAGGTGTCGTTTATTGGATCCTGGTTCGATCCGCCCAAGGCCAAGGAAACGGCCTATGCGATGATCGAAAACGGCGCGGATATTCTATATGCGGAACGCTTTGGCGTCTCTGATGCGGCCAAGGAAAAGGGCCTGTTGGCGATCGGAAACGTTATCGACACCCAATCCGACTATCCCGATACGGTTGTTGCCTCCGCCATCTGGCATTTTGAGCCGACGCTCGACAAGGCCATTGCAGAGGTCAAGGCCGGCACGTTCACTGCGGCCGACTATGGGGTCTATTCCTTCATGAAGGAAGGCGGCTGTTCGCTGGCACCGTTGGGCACGTTCGAAGGCAAGGTTCCGCAAGCAGCGCTGGATCTTGTCGCCGCGCGCACCGCGGCGATCATGGACGGCTCTTACGTAGTCGAAATCAACGACGAAGAGCCAAAGTCCTCCTGACACGGTTCGGGTCCCTACCGATGACTGGCGCAGAGCCCGCGCAGCCCGTTCTGCGCCTGACTGACATTACCAAACGTTTTGGATCGGTGACCGCCAATGAGGCGATCACCTTCGATCTTGCGCGCGGCGAAGTGATTGCCCTTCTGGGTGAAAACGGCGCTGGCAAGACGACCTTGATGAATATCCTGTTTGGCCAATACACAGCGGATACGGGCGAGGTCGAAATTTTTGGCAAACCCATGCCCCCGGGCAATCCACGTGCCGCGCTCGATGCGGGCGTTGGCATGGTGCACCAGCACTTCACCCTCGCGGGTAATCTGACTGTCTGGGAAAACATCGTTCTTGGCGCGCAAAGTCTTGCGGCCATGTCGCTGAAACCGGCTGCGGTCAAGGCGCGGATACGGGCCCTGGCGGAACAGTTCCACCTTGACGTCGACCCCGATGCCCGTGTCGGGCGTCTGACCGTGGGCGAACGCCAGCGGGTCGAAATCCTCAAGGCGCTTTACCGGGATGCGCGCATTCTGATCCTTGACGAACCGACCGCCGTTCTGACCCCGCAAGAAGCCGACGCGCTCTTTGCCACTCTGCGTGAGGCGGTGGATCTTGGGCTGTCGATCATCTTCATTTCGCACAAGTTGCACGAGGTTCTGGCCATCTCGGATCGCGTTCTGGTGCTGCGTCACGGGCGGTTGGTGGCCGAACGCAAGACCGGAGCCACCTCGCGTGAAGAACTCGCTGCACTGATGGTTGGATCCGAAGTGTCGGCCCCCGAATTTGTCGCGCAATCACCGGGTGCGCCGCTGCTGTCGCTCCGTGATGTGTCTACAGAAGCGGCGGGCACGGCAACGGCGCTGAACAGGGTCACGCTTGACCTCTGTGCGGGACAGATCGTTGGCCTTGCCGGGGTGTCAGGCAATGGACAGGGGGCCTTGTCGGATCTTGTGTCGGGCTTGATTTCGCCCAGCAATGGCGAAATGCGGGTTCTGGATGCCTCCATTGACGGCTGGTCGCCACGTCGTGCCATCGCCAAGGGCATCGCGCGCATCCCCGAAGACCGTCATAAGACAGGCACGATTGCCGATTTCGATCTGACGGAAAACGCGATCCTTGAAACCTATGCCACTGAGTTCGCCCGTCGTGGCTGGATGGATTGGCGCCGTGCAAGGGCCCATGCAGAAAGTCTGATCGACACCTACGATATCCGTTGTCCTGGGCCGGATGTACGGATCAGGTTGTTGTCCGGCGGAAATATGCAAAAACTCATTCTGGGCCGGGTTCTGGAAACCGGCCCGCGCATTATCCTTGCCAATCAACCTGTACGCGGATTGGATATTGGGGCGGTGAACTATGTGCACAGCCGCCTGTCGGACGCCCGCGCGGATGGTGCGGCGATCCTTCTGATATCCGAGGATTTGGACGAAATCATGCGCCTGTCGGACGTGATCCACGTAATTTCCAAGGGGCGGCTCAGCCCGCCGTTTGCGCGGGGAACGATGCGGGCTCAGGATCTTGGGGTCTGGATGGCCGGCCACGGGTTTGAGGACATCGCAAATGCGTCTTGAACCCATCGCCAATCCGACAGCGGCGCGCCGTTTTGGCCTGCCCGCGCTTGCAGTCGGGACAACCTTTGTCATTGCCGCTGTGCTTGCAATGATTGCGGGGGCCGATCCGTTTTCCGTGTTTGGGCTCATCATCCACGGTGCAATGGGATCGAAATTTGCCTTGCTCGAAACGCTCAACCGCGCAACGCCGCTGATCTTTACCGGGCTTGCCGTGGCGGTGGCCTTCCGCGCCAAGCTGTGGAACATCGGGGCCGAGGCCCAGCTTTATGCCGGGGCGGTGATTGCCGTGGTTCTGGGGACTGGCGCGCTGGCGTGGCCCTCGGGGGTGCTGTTGCCTGTTATGGCGGTGTGCGCAATGCTTGCCGGTGCATTGGTTCTGCTGGTGCCGGCTTTGCTCAAGACGCGTCTGGGTGTGGATGAGGTCGTTACCACACTGCTGTTCAACTTCATTTTCCTGTTGTTTGTATCCTACCTGCTGGAAGGGCCGTTGAAAGATCCAATGGGCATGGGCTGGCCCAAGTCTTCGCGGTTGATCCCCGATGCGCGCCTGCCGCGTCTGGTCGATGGGTTGCGCCTGCATTGGGGGTTTGCGTTGGCTCTCTTGTCGGCATTGGCGGTGTGGGTCATCAACACCCGCACCACCTTTGGCTATGAAATGCGTGCTGTTGGCCAGAATGTCGAAGCGGCGCGGTTTGCCGGTATTCCGGTCACCGTGGTGATCCTCAAGACCGCGCTTCTGTCCGGAGGGCTGGCGGCGTTGGCGGGTTTTTCCGAGGTTGCTGGCCTCAAGGGGTCACTGACGCTCGATCTCAGTCCCGGCTTTGGCTACACCGGTATCGTGGTTGCGATGCTGGCACTTTTGCATCCCATAGGGGTAGTGGCTGCGGCGCTGTTCGTTGCTGCGATCTTTGTCGGTGCCGACAGCATGAGCCGCGCAGCCGGTGTGCCAACATACCTTGCCGATATCATGCTTGCCTCGGCATTGCTGTTGATGGTTCTGGCGATACTGCTTACGAAATTCCGGGTCAGGAGAGACTGAGATGGACATCCTTGATATCCTTCTGTCGGCCTCCTTCTGGGCGGCGGCGATCCGTATTGCATCGCCGCTGATCTTTGCCACGATGGGTGAATTGATCTGCGAACGCGCGGGTGTTCTGAACCTTGGCATCGAAGGGATTATGGTCGCCGGTGCCTTTGCAGGCTGGATCGCCGTCTGGGCCGGTTTGCCGCTGTGGGGCGGGGTGGCCGTGGCGATGCTGGTGGGGATGGGCTTTGGCCTGATCCATTCGATCCTGTCGGTGCCGTTCGGCCTGTCGCAGCATGTCGTGGGCGTTGGGCTGACACTGCTGGCCACGGCGCTGACCTTTTATACCTACCGGGTGGTCCTGCCCGAGGTGTCATCACCGCCCAAGATCCAGGCGTTTCAGGTTTATGAGGTGCCGTTCCTGTCCGAACTGCCGTTGATTGGCCCGGCGCTGTTTTCGCAAACGCCGCTGACTTATGCGGCGTTTATCCTCGCGGGGCTGACGGCTTATGTGCTGTATCGCACGCCGCTGGGACTGGCGGTGCGGGCGGCAGGGGAAAACCCGTCGGCGGTGGCGGCGCAAGGCCTTTCCGTGACAGCGGTGCGCATGGGAGCGGTGATCGTCGGGAGCGGTTTCATGGCGGTTGGCGGTGCCTTTCTGACCATGTCCGCCTTCGACAGCTTTTTCTTTGATATGGTGAACGGGCGCGGATGGATCTGTATCGCGTTGGTGGTTTTCGGCGCATGGCGTCCGGGCAAGGCCTTGCTGGGCGCGGTTCTGTTCGCGGCGTTTGATGCCTTTCAAATTCGCCTGCAACAAACGCCCATTGGCGCGGTGCTGCCTTATCAGGTGTTCCTGATGATGCCGTATTTCCTGTCGATCCTCGCCCTTGTCGTGATGTCCCGCCGGGCCGAGGTTCCTGCCGCATTGATGGTCGCTTTCAACAAAGGGGAACGGTAATGTTCGACCTGATCGTTAAGGGCGGCACGCTGCCTGATGGCCGGGTGGCCGATATCGCCATCAGCGGCAACCTGATCGCCGCGATAGAGCCGCAGATCACCGCTGACGCCCGTGATGTGATCGACGCCAGTGGCGATCTGGTCGCGCCGCCTTTTGTTGATCCGCATTTCCACATGGACGCCACCCTGTCCTATGGCACGCCACGGGTGAACGCGTCGGGCACCCTACTGGAAGGGATCTCCCTTTGGGGAGAGTTGCGCGATATCGCCACCGTGGATGAAATGATCGAACGTGCCTTGCGATACTGCGATTGGGCCGTGTCGATGGGTATTCTGGCGATCCGCAGCCATGTGGACACAACGCCGGACCACCTCAATACCGTAACCGCGATGCTGGAAGTGCGCGACCGGGTGTCGGAATACCTCGATCTGCAATTGGTGGCCTTCCCGCAGGATGGCCTCTATCGCACGCCCACGGGCCGCGAAAATCTGATCCGTGCGCTGGATATGGGCGTGGATGTGGTCGGCGGCATTCCGCATTTCGAAAGGCGGATGCAGGACGGAGCCGACAGCCTCGCCGATCTGTGCCAGATTGCGGCCGACCGGGGCCTGATGGTGGATATCCATTGCGATGAGACCGACGATCCCATGTCCCGCCATATCGAAACACTGGCCTACGAAACCCAGCGGCATGGCCTTGGGGGGCGGGTGGCCGGATCGCATTTGACGTCGATGCATTCGATGGACAACTACTATGTTTCAAAACTTCTGCCGCTTATTGCCGAGGCAGGTATCGCGGCAATTCCGAACCCGATCATCAACATTGTTCTTCAGGGGCGGCACGACACGTTCCCCAAACGGCGGGGCCTGACGCGCGTCAGGGAAATGCAGGCGCATGGGATCACAGTGGGCTGGGGGCAGGATTGCGTGCTGGATCCATGGTATTCACTGGGCACGGCGGATATGCTGGACGTGGCGTTCATGGGGATGCACGTGGCCCAGATGACCCATCCCGATGAAATGGCGCGCTGCTTTACGATGGTCACGGAAACCAATGCACAGATTATCGGGTTGAGCGATTACGGTCTGAAGCCGGGCGCGCAGGCGTCGCTTGTGGTGTTGGATGCCGGTGATCCGATCGAGGCGCTGCGCTTGCGGCCCGCGCGGCTTGCCGTTGTGTCCAAAGGCAAGATCGTGGCCCGCAGCGCGCGCGGCGATGCTGAACTGGCCATCCCGGGCAGAGCCAATCATGTCCGGCGGCGGGTGCGCCCCTGAACAAGGCCGGTTTTCCATGGCAGATACCAAAGACGCGAAATATACCCCGGAACTGCGATTGCGGGTGCTGTGGGGCAACGACGCGATGCTTGGCCCCGGCAAAGCTGACTTGCTCGACCACATTGCCGAAACCGGATCAATAGCAGCAGCAGGGCGGCGCATGTCGATGAGCTACAAGCGCGCTTGGATGCTGGTCGAGGTGATGAACACAACCTTTCAAGGTCCGCTTGTGGACAGCACACGCGGCGGTGCGCGTGGCGGCGGGGCCAGCCTGACGCCGCTAGGACGAGAAATTCTTGCGCTTTATCGCGATCTTGTGCGAGTTACGTCCGATGCAGGGGCCGACCGGATGGCCGACCTGACCGCACGCCTCAAACAGCCGTCGGATAAAGGCTGAGCGGTGCATTGGCACTTGCAATGCCAGGGCGCATCTCCGATATGTTCTTGGAAACATATCGGTTTGACCCTTATGCCCTTTAGTCGCCTTTTGGCGCTGCTCTTTGCGCTTTGCCTGACTGCTCTGCCTGCGATGGCGGACCGCATCACCGTGTTCGCCGCAGCAAGTCTGACGGGTGCTCTCAACGAGGTGGCCCAGAGGTTCGAAGAGGACACAGGCCAGGACGTGGTTGTGTCGTTTGCGGGAACCTCGGCCTTGGCACGGCAGATCAGTCAAGGCGCGCCTGCGGATGTGTTCATCTCGGCCAATGCCGACTGGATGGATGCTCTTGCCATCGAGGGCCGTATCGTGCCGGGCACACGGTTTGATCTTGCGGGCAACCGGCTGGTTCTGATCGCATCGGCCGGGGGCCAGATCGCGCCAGTGCCGCTGGACGACGTGCAGGCCGCGCTGCGCCGGTTGGGCGATGGACGATTGGCGATGGCGTTGATAGAGGCGGTTCCTGCGGGCATCTATGGCAAGGCTGCACTCGAAACACTCGGCCTTTGGCAGTCTGTTGAGGGGCGCGTGGCTCAGACCGACAATGTGCGTGCCGCACTGGCCTTGGTGGCAGTGGGCGCGGCACCTTTCGGCATCGTTTATGCAAGCGATGCACAGGTCGAAGACCGGGTGCGGATCGTTGCAACTTTTCCCGCAGCCAGCCACCCGCCCATTCGCTATCCCGCCGCTGCCATCGCAGGTCGGGACACCGTAGCAGTCAGGAATTTTCTGACGTATTTGCGTGGGCCGCAGGCGCAAGCCATTCTGCGCCGACACGGATTTACCCCGGTGGAGGGTTGAGATGGCGTCTTTTCTCGGACCACAGGAATGGGAGGCCGTGGCGCTATCTTTACGGGTGTCGTTCTGGGCGACGCTCTGGGCACTGCCCATCGGAATATTCGTGGCCTATGCGCTGGCGCGTTGGTCTTTTCCGGGCAAACAGATTGTGAACGCCTTGGTCCATTTGCCGTTGATCTTGCCGCCTGTCGTGACGGGGTATCTGTTGTTGATGACATTCGGGCTTCAGGGACGGGTGGGTGCGGCGCTAGCCGATATGGGCATCGTGTTCGCCTTTCGCTGGACGGGGGCTGCCTTGGCGGCGGCGGTCATGGGGTTTCCTTTGATGGTGCGGGCAATCCGCCTGTCGCTTGAGGCGGTCGACCCGCGCCTCGAACAGGCTGCGGCCACGCTTGGGGCAGGGCGGATCTGGGTCTTTGTGACAATTACTTTGCCCCTGATCCTGCCGGGCATCGTTGCGGGAGCAATCCTTGGCTTTGCCAAGGCGATGGGCGAATTCGGCGCGACGATAACGTTTGTGTCCAACATTCCCGGTGAAACGCGGACGGTGCCGTCGGCGATCTATGCGTTCCTGCAAACACCCGGTGGCGAAGGCGCGGCCCTTCGCCTTGTGGCGGTGTCGGTGGTCATCGCGCTTGGGGCGCTGATTTTGTCCGAATCTGTCGCGCGTCGCGCGGCGCGGCGCGTGACGGGGGCGTGATGCTGGATTTGCGAATGTCGCACAGGCTGGGTGACCTGACGCTTGACGTGGCATTTCGCGCGGAACAGGGCGTGACCGTCCTGTTCGGGAAGTCCGGGTCGGGCAAGACGACGGTTATCAACGCGGTGGCCGGTCTGTTGCGCCCTGATCGCGGGCAATTGCGTGTCGATGGCGACACGCTGATGGACAGCGACAAGAACATCTTCCTGCCGCCGCATCGGCGCAGGCTCGGTTATATCTTTCAGGATGCACGTCTGTTCCCGCATTTGACAGTGCGACAGAACTTGTTGTTCGGGCGCTGGTTTGCGCGGGCTGGTGCGCGCGCTGTTGCCTTCGGACCTGTGGTCGAGATGTTGGACCTTGGGCCGCTTCTGGGGCGGCGCATCGGGGCGCTGTCCGGCGGGGAGCGCCAACGTGTGGCTATAGGGCGGGCGCTTTTGTCGGGGCCGCGCATGGTGTTGGCCGATGAACCCCTGTCTGCACTGGACGAAGCGCGCAAGGCTGAAATTCTGCCCTACTTTGAGCGCCTGCGCGATGAGGTGGCTGTGCCGATCCTTTATGTGACCCATTCCGTGGCCGAGGTTGCCCGGTTGGCGACAACGGTGGTTGCACTTGATGCCGGACGGGTGATCGCTCAGGGATCTGCGACGGAGGTTCTGGGCAATCCGGCAGTTACGCCGCTGGGTGCGCGGGCGGCGGGGGCGGTCATTTCGGCCCGGTTGGTCGCGCAGGATGACGATGGGCTGTCCGTGCTTGAGGCAGGGGGGGTGCGGCTGTGGGTGCCGCGCGTCGCGCACCCCTTGGGCAGTGGATTGCGGCTTCGGATCGCGGCGCATGATGTGATTTTGTCGCGCGAGCGTCCGCAAGGGCTCTCGGCGCTCAACATCATATCGGGCACGGTTGAGGAACTGCGCGAGGGCGGAGGGCCGGGCGCGCTGGTGGCGCTGTCCACACCGGCGGGGCGCATTCTTGCACGGATCACGCGCCGGTCAGCAAATGCGCTTGCGCTCGCTCCGGGGGTAACGTGTTACGCCGTGGTAAAGTCCGTGGCGATCGCACCAGAGAATATCGGGGCCTGATCGTGCCAGACAGCGCGATAGCTGGCGCTAGGGCTGGGCGTGTTCCTGCAAGACGGCCAGAGGCACGATTTCAAGCGCACGGGCATGGGTCGCGTTCAGGTTCACACGTGGCGCGCATCCTTCGTCATGCGCCTGAAGAAATCGCCCGGCGCACAGGCACCACTGATCCCCTGCCTTGAGCCCGGCAAAGTTGAACCGCGGCATCGGCGTGGTCAGGTCATTGCCCACGTATTTTGAGAATGCCAGAAATTCATCGGTCATCACGGCGCAAACCGTGTGGCTGCCCTGATCGGCGGCGCAGGTGTTGCAGAACCCTTCGCGGAAAAAGCCGGTAACCGGATCCAGCGAACACAGGCTCAAAGGTTCACCCAGAACGTTGATGCTTGGGTCAGGTTCCATGGATGCCTCCTAGTTCAGGCTTTCTGCGATCCGGCGCATGATATCTATGTTTGCGTCAAGACGACCCGGTTCGCGAAACTTGCGATCAGCGGCGGTGACCACAATGACCACGTCGCTGTTGCGATCAATATAGAGAAACTGGCCGTAAATGCCACGTCCGAGAAATATGCCGTCGGGCGCGTCTTCGGGCATCCACCACTGATAACCATACCGCATCTGACCGGGCGCGGTGAGGGCACTGGGCGCTGTGGATTCCGCGATCCAATCGGCGGGGATGATCTGTTCGCCTTGCCATTCGCCATCTTGGAGGATCATCTGACCGAACCGGGCATAATCGCGCGTGGTGATGTTCAGCCCGCCCAGAACAAAGGCCACACCGGCCCCGTCCGTTACATATGTGGCATCCTGTTCCTGTCCGAGACGCGCGATGATGCGTTCGGACATCAGATCAGGCACATCGCGGCCCGTGGCTCCGCGCAGGATCATGCCGACGACATGCGTATCGATGGAAACATATTTGAACCGCTCACCGGGGGTGGCTTCGCGGTCTTTCAGGGCGGCGGCGAAATCGTCCATCAATCCGCCAAGCGCCAGAACGCGTCCCATCTTGTTGATATCAGAATCCGGGTCGAGATAGTCCTCGTCAAAGACGACGCCGCTCGACATTTGCAGAACATTGCGAACGGTCGCGCCATCATATGCGCCGCCTTTGAGTTCGGGCGCGTATTGAGTGACGGGGGCGTCCAGATCAATCAGGCCCTCGGCAACGGCAGTTCCGAACAGGGCCGAGATATAGCTTTTGGCGATTGACCAAGAAATCCGCCGGTCATCGGGGGTGGTGCCAAGGTAATAATCCTCATACACGATCGCGCCGCTCTTCATCACCAGCAGGGATGTCAGGTTGAAATCGGTGATCCAGTCTGATGCATCGTTGGGCAACTCGGCCCCGGACCCGCGAGGCAGATCAACCACAGGACCGTCGCCGCGACTGACCGGGCGGGTCAGAAACGCGGACTCCATATTGCTGAAATTGGTGACAATGCGATCTGCGTCAAACAGGGAATTGACCGCCAGCAGCCGGGTCAGTTCCTCGCGCTTCCAGACGCCCACGACCGCCGCAGCGATCACAAGCGCCAGAACGATGCGAATACCCCATTTCAGGATTGCACGCATTTTATTCCCCTCCCGCAGTTTTGGCCTGTGATCAGGAAGTATGAACACGCTTGCCAGTCCGGGGCAAACACTGCGTTGACGAACGTCAGGTCAACTGCGTGGGGCGCCAGTCAATCCAGCGGCCATGAAAATCGGCTCGGCCCAACGAAACCCGAAGATTGCCGGGCCAGAGGCGCAGGCTCAGGGCCGCGCCGGGCGCGGTTCCGTCCGCTTCATATGACAGCCACGCAATCGGGGCGGTGTGGGGTGCACGTGCGCCGGCTGCTTCGATCATCGCGGTGCCAGTTGCTTGCCGTTCGTTGGGGAAATACTGCCACGCAATGGTATGATAGATAAGGTGCAGATGGCCGTCCGGCACCTGTTTCAGACGTTGCCCCAGCCAATCCACCGCGTCGGATCGGTCCACCACATCTGTGCGCGCTGCGATGGCCGCCCGGGTCAGGTCCATTCGGGTGGGTTGATCCGGCCAGAGATAGGAACAGAGCCTGAGTGCCTGATCGGGATCATCGGGGTCCAGAGGGTTGAGATCAACGCCGTGCCTTTGTGCCAGATGAACATCGTGGGCTTCTGGTGCACCGCTTTGCCATTCCGGTGAGAGCGTGAGAACCGGGTTCTCCGGACCCAATGCGCCATTGGGAGTGGTCAGCCCATACCGATGCCAGCCAAGGTTCAGCCCAGCACTGGCCCCCAGTTCTGAGGTAACAAACGGCATTTTGTAGCGCCCTGCCAAATAATGCGCCGCTGCGATCAGGACCGCGCTGCGCCGCACCTCGTTGGTTTGTGGGGCCGACCCCATCCAATCCGTCACGAACGCCGAATGTCGGTCGATCGCCTGCCAGACGATCCGGGCGAGGGTCTCGTCATCGACGGTGGCAGGCGGGTAGACCGCTCGCAGGTTGTCATCGCGCCCGCTCAGCACGACGGCGTGCAAGGCCCCCGCCAGCCGCAGCGGAAGCGACGCACCGCCAGGCCCGATGTCGCCGGAAAATCCATCGCAAAACATCCCCAGTGGGCCGTCATAGCGCCAGGTGTTGGCCAGCATTCCGAGCAATTGCCCCATGAAGGGCGATCCCAGCTCGGTGCAGGCGGCGGCCTGTTGGCGCAAGGCCTCGATCAGGGTCATTTGAAACGGCTCATCAATTTCTCGAGCGCGGACCGCTGATCGGGTTCGGGATCTGTCGGAGGCTTGGGCTTGGCTGGTTGAGCCTTGGGGGTTTTGCTGGATCGCGGGGGGGACGTGCGTTGTGCGACAGCATTCATGAAGCGTCCGCCATCGCCATCGGCAAGCTCGGCTGCCCCGTCCGAAAGCCCACGCAAGACATCGTCCAGCATTTCGCCCTCGGCTTTGGCGAAATCAGACAGCACATAGTTGGCGACCATCTCCTTGCGGCCCGGATGCCCGATGCCCAACCGAACCCTGTCATACGTGTCGCCGATATGGGCGTGAATTGACCTCAGCCCGTTGTGACCGGCGTGACCGCCGCCGGATTTCACGCGAACCTTGCCCGGTGCCAAATCAAGTTCATCGTGAAAAACGACAATGTCCTGAGGTTCCAGTTTGTAGAACCGCATCGCCTCGCCGACCGATTGGCCGGACCGGTTCATGAATGTTTCGGGTTTGAGCAACAGGACCTTGTTATTTCCAAGGCGGCCTTCGGTCATCTGGCCGCTGAATTTCTTGCGCCATGGGGCGAACCCGTGGTCCGAGGCGATCTGATCCAGTGCCATGAAGCCGATATTGTGCCGATTTCGGGCGTATTGAGCCCCCGGATTTCCAAGGCCGATGAATAAACGCATCCTGCTCCTCCGCTTTTTCAAGCTGGGCATATCCTATGCCCTGAAACGCGATACAGTTCCAGAGATTGACCGCCCATCTGGGTTTTCTGTGCCGCAAACAGAAAACGGGGCCAATCGGCCCCGTTTCCCAATGCGCTATGCGGCGGGCAGGATAATTACTCTTCGCCGCCCTCACCTTCGCCGCCGGCTTCGCCGTCAGCTTCTTCGGCGTCCGCGGAACGCAGGCCGGAGGGTGCAGAGATGTTGGCAATCACAAAGTCGCGGTCGATGGTCGGCTTGGAGCCTGCGGGCAGGTTCACGCCAGAGATCGTCGCGGTGTCGCCGATCTGCATGCCGGTCAGGTCCACGGTGATGTGATCGGGAATGTCACCGGCAGTCACGACCAGTTCGACTTCGGGGCGAACTGCGGTCAGAACGCCGCCACGCTTGAGGCCCGGTGCCGCGTCTTCGTTGATGAATTCAACCGGAATGAACAGGTTGATTTTCGTGGTGCGGCGCAGGCGCATGAAGTCCACATGTGTGGGCAGGTCTTTGACCACGTCGCGCTGAACGTCGCGGCAGATCACGCGCACGTCTTCTTGACCTTCAACCTTGAGGTTGAACAGGGTCGACTTGAAGCGACCGGCGCGCAGGCGCTTGATCAGTTCGTTGAAAGGAATATTGATCGGAAGCGGATCAGTGTCGCCGCCAAATACAATCCCCGGAACCATCCCGTTGCGACGGGCTTGACGGGCGGCGCCCTTGCCTGTCCCCGAACGTTCCAGAGCTACGAGATCAGGAATCTCACCAGCCATGTCTTATTCTCCAAAATTGAGGCGGGCATCCTCCAAGGCTGTATGCCCGCGTGAAGCCGCGCGTATAGACGACAAAGCGAGGGTTGAAAAGGCCCTTTGAACCCTTGGCGACAGCCGGGGTTTCCGGACACCGAATTTCCCGTTTTCGAGGCGTCAGGCCTCGATTTTGCTAACAAGAACCCCACCGGCATCCATCATTCGGTCATAAAGCGCGAATTCCTCGGCACGGGCGGCACGCAGACGGGCGCGCACGTCTGGCGACAAGGGGGCGTCCACCATTGGCGAGACGTTTTTCTGACCAAAGCTCAGTTCTTCTCCGAATCGCTCTTCCAGAAATGCGCGGAACAACGGCTGGCGTTCATACGCAAAAAGTCTGTGCACCAGAACCGCTCCTCCGGAACCGGTCAGAAAGTTGAACTGGCTGCCGATGCGCGCATGGGCGGGCGGGTTTTCTGATATGACATCCAGAACGAACTGATCAAAACTCAGGCCCTCGGTCTGACGGTCGGAGCCGCGCAATTCGGCGCTGGTCCTGTATCTGAACCAGCTTCTGATTTGTTCTTCTGGGTCGCGCATGACGGCGATCCGTTCGGGGTGGATGTCAAATTCGGCAGCCAAAAACGGCGCAATCTTCTTGTGGAACTTCTTGGCGGGCAGATGCTTGCGCCGCTTGGTAAAGATGATGTCGGCCTTGCGGCGCAGGGTCAGCTCCACAGCTGTCGTGCCCGTTTTGGGCACGGCAAGATAGGCAAGTTCCTGCGCCGAGAAAACCAGCATGTTCCGTTCCCGAGTCTGTTTCGATCAGTCCTGACTTTGCCAGCGGCCTTCGAAATCTTCGGGCACCAAAAGGTTGTGCCGCCCAAGATTGGCAACCGATTTTTCGCCACAGAGGGCCATGGTGGTATCCAGTTCTTTCTGGATCACCTCAAGCGCGGTGGTCACACCCTTCTGGCCCATCGCCCCCAGCCCATAGACAAAGGCGCGACCGATATAGGTTCCGGTTGCGCCCATCGCCAGCGCCTTGAGGACGTCTTGTCCCGAGCGGATGCCGCTATCAAGATGCACCTCCATATCGCCGCCCACCGCATCAAGGATGGATGGAAGCATACGGATCGAAGACAATGCGCCGTCCAGTTGTCTGCCGCCATGGTTGCTGACAACGATGGCGTCGGCTCCGAGTTTGGCGGCCATCTTGGCGTCCTCGGCATCCAGGATCCCTTTCAGGATCACCTTGCCACCCCATTTTTCCATCAGCTTGCCGACCTTGTTCCAATCAAGGGTCAGGTCAAACTGCTCGGCGGTCCACGCCCCCAGGGACGACGCATCGGAAATGCCTTCGACATGGCCCACGATATTGCCGAACTCGCGCCGCTTGGCACTGAGCATTTCGATGCCCCATGTCCATTTGGTCATCAGGTTGGCAATTACGGCGGGGGTCAGCTTGGGCGGGGCGCTCAGCCCGTTCTTGATGTCTTTGTGACGCTGACCAAGGATTTGCAGATCAAGCGTGATCACCAATGCGGAACACCCGGCATCCTTGGCGCGCTGGATCAGGCGATCCACGTAGTCTTCGTCTTTCATGGTATAGAGCTGAAACCAGAACGGCTTGGTCGTATAGCTGGCCACATCCTCGATCGAATTGATCGACATTGTTGAAAGCGTGAAGGGAACGCCAAACCGTTCTGCGGCGCGTGCGGCTTTCATTTCGCCATCGGCGTGCTGCATCCCGGTCAGCCCGACCGGGGCAAGCGCCACCGGCATGGCAACATCCTGTCCGACCATCTTGCCTGCCGTGCTGCGCCCCGACATATCCACGGCCACGCGCTGGCGCAGGCGGATCTGGTCGAAATCGCTGGTATTCTCGCGAAAGGTCTGTTCTGTCCAGCTACCGCTTTCGGCATAATCATAGAACATCTTTGGCACGCGGCGTTTATAAATCCGTTTCAGATCGTCGATGTTCGTAATTACCGGCATGGGTTGCTCCCTCAGAATTGGTAAACTCTTTGCACCAAAAATGCGATCTTGGTGCAATCGGACATTTGAACGCAGCGTAGCACTTGTTTCTATGGGCAACCCGTCCTCTGCTTGCAAGAGGATTGATAGCAAGGGAACGCGCTGTGTTTTTTGACGATATGCCGGTTGGGATGACATTTGAAACCGCAACCCGCACGCTGGACCGGGATGCGATTGTCCGGTTTGCAAGCGAATGGGATCCGCAACCCTTCCACCTCGATGACGCGGCGGCCGAAGCCTCGCCATACGGTGGCCTGATCGCGAGCGGGTTTCATACCGTGCTGGTCGCTTTCAACCTGGTGCTGGCCTCAAGCGACTGGTCCCAAAGTTCGATGGGGTCGCCCGGGCTTGCCAATGTCGAGTGGATCAAGCCTGTCTTTGTGAATGACACGCTCAAGGTCAGGGTCGAGGTTCTGTCGGCAAAACCGTCCCAATCCAAACCGGATCGGGGTTTTGTCGAGCTGCAATATACCATCGTAAATCAGCACGAAGCTGTCGTTGCGCGATATCGCGGGACGCTGATGTTGCGACGCCGGGCCTAGGCCGAATGCGCGCCGTCAGCCAGACCGCGCACGAATTCCAGCACCTCGGCAACCGGTGCGCCATCGGCGAGCTTGCCCACGATGGCCGACCCGACAACCGTGCCATCGGCGATGGCGGCGATATCGCGACTGCTCTCTGGGGTCTTGATGCCAAAGCCCACGATAACTGGCAGATCTGTTTGTGACTTGATGCGCGCCACTTCCGGTGCGACGTCGGCGGCCTGTGCTTCGGCCGCGCCGGTGATCCCGGTGATCGACACGTAGTAGACAAACCCTGACGTGTTCTGAAGGACCTTTGGTAGGCGTTTGTTGTCAGTGGTCGGCGTGGCCAGACGGATAAAGTTCAGACCAGCTTTTTGCGCGGGAATGCACAGCTCTTCGTCTTCCTCTGGGGGCAGGTCGACAATGATCAGCCCGTCGATCCCTGCGTCCTTGGCTTGTTTCAAAAACGTATCGACTCCACGCGAATAGATCGGGTTGTAATAGCCCATCATTACGATCGGGGTAGTGTCGTCTTCCTTACGGAAGTCCGACGCAAGCTGCAGCGTCTTATTGAGTGTCATCCCGCCATCAAGCGCGCGTTGCCCGGCCAGCTGGATCGTCGGGCCATCGGCCATCGGGTCTGTAAAGGGCAGGCCCAGTTCGATGATGTCGACACCTGCACCGGGCAGACCTTTGACCAGTTCAAGCGAGGTGTCATAATCCGGGTCCCCCGCCATGACATATGCGACAAAGGCCTTGCGACCGTCTGCTTTGAGGGCGGCGAATTTGGCATCAATACGCGTCATGGTTGGCTCCCGGCTCTTGCTTAGGCTCGTTTGCCCAATTTGTGCGCCCAAGGCAAGTGGTGACCGTCGCTTTGGGTGGCTTGCACGGTGATGGCGCGCCATGGCCGCGCTTGCACTCGGACGCCTCCGCGACTAGTGAGGCGCAAACGTCAGCAAGGAACATACGACATGGGCTTTAAAATGGGGATCGTGGGCCTGCCCAACGTGGGCAAATCCACGCTGTTCAACGCCTTGACCAAGACAGCCGCCGCGCAGGCGGCGAATTTTCCGTTTTGCACGATTGAACCGAATGTCGGTGAGGTTGCTGTTCCCGACAGCCGTCTGGAAAAACTGGCGGCAATTGCCGGGTCGCGCCAGATCATCCCGACGCGCATGACATTTGTGGATATCGCGGGTCTCGTCAAAGGGGCCAGCAAGGGGGAAGGGCTGGGCAACCAGTTTCTTGCCAACATCCGTGAAGTTGACGCAATCGCGCATGTTCTGCGCTGCTTTGAAGACAGCGACGTAACCCATGTCGAAGGACAGGTGAACCCGGTCGCCGACGCAGACACCATCGAAACCGAACTGATGCTGGCCGATCTGGAAAGCATCGAAAAGCGCCGCGCCAATCTGGTGCGCAAGCTAAAAGGCAACGATCCCGACGCCAAGCAGCAGGATCGCTTGTTGGCCCGCGCGCAAGAGGCCATTGAAAATGGTCAGCCTGCCCGTGTCGTTGACGTGGATGCCGAGGACGCCAAGGCGTGGAAGATGCTGCAACTGCTGACCACGAAACCGGTTTTGTATGTATGCAACGTGGGCGAAGACGAATCTGTCACCGGAAATGCCCTGTCAGAACAGGTGGCCGAGATGGCCGCCGCGCAGGGCAATTCCCACGTCGTGATCAGCGCCCGGATCGAAGAAGAGATCAGCCAGCTTGAAGAAGACGAAGCGGCGATGTTCCTCGAGGAAATGGGCCTTGCCGAAGCGGGACTGGATCGTTTGATCCGTGCCGGTTACGACCTGTTGCATCTGGAAACCTATTTCACAGTTGGTCCCAAAGAGGCCCGCGCGTGGACGATCCGCGAAGGCACGGCTGCACCGCAGGCCGCAGGCGTGATCCACGGAGATTTCGAAAAAGGGTTCATTCGCGCAGAAACCATCGCCTATGACGACTATATCGCCTGTAACGGCGAACAAGGAGCGAAAGAGGCAGGCAAAATGCGCGCGGAAGGTAAGGCCTATCGCGTCAAAGACGGCGATGTCCTGCACTTCCTGTTCAATACGTAAGCGCGGCGTCGGGCCGGGTTTCCCGATGTTTGACAGGAACTGACTGCGCCCGCGCCATCGCTCTGCTGTGTCACCGAAAGGCGCGCGCGGTTTTTGCAAGAAGATGTGATTGAGTTGGGGGATAGGCCGAAAAGGCCCATCCCCTTTTTGATCCTTTGGCAGAAATTATCGCCGCTGGGCGAGGCCGGAATACCCGGACCTTATCATGCCGCCGTCGCCCATCGCGCGGTTCTCCAGATCAATGGTGCGGAAAGTTGCCGCGTCGCGCGAACCACGTGTCGTGACATCCTTGTCCTCGGACCGCTGCGTTTGCACGCGGGAATAGCGCGGGTCGCCTTGTTCCATCGCATAGCTCAGCGCATCGACATACCCCCGGCTTGTCACCACATCGCTATTGGCGAAGGCGGTGGTTGCGGACCCTGCCATCATGGCAAATGCGATCATAATCTTGCGGGTCATGTTTTTCTCCTTTTCGGTTTCGTTGCGGATACCAAGGATGTGTGGCCGCGCTGTCGTTGGATCAAAACACGATGGGTCACCCAAGTGAGAGCCGACTTGAGATCATGTTGATGTGACATGTTCGCGCAGAGGGTTCCGTGCAAAGACCGCCTTAATTTCAAGGATGTGCAGAGAGTTTCACGCAGTCACGCGGTTATGTGCGGCCACTGGTGTCACCGCAAAAGAAAACCCCCGCGCCTTGTGGCACGGGGGCTCGCCTGGTCCGTTTCGGGACGGGCTTAGTTCTTGGCGTAGAATTCGACCACGAGGTTCGGTTCCATCAGAACCGGATACGGCACATCGCCCAAACCGGGGGTGCGCACGAAGGTTGCGGTCATCTTGGAATGGTCGGCGTCGATGTAATCGGGCACGTCACGCTCGGGCAGGCCGACAGCTTCCAGAAGAACGGCGATCTGCTTGGAACGCTCGCGCACTTCGATCACGTCGCCTTCTTTCACGCGGTAAGAGGGGATGTTGACCCGCTTGCCGTTGACCAGAACGTGGCCGTGGTTCACGAACTGGCGCGCCGCGAAAACGGTGGCCACGAACTTGGCACGGTACACAACCGCGTCCAGACGGCGCTCAAGCAGGCCGATCAGGTTTTCACCGGTGTCGCCCTTGACGCGTTCGGCTTCTGCATAGATGCGGCGGAACTGCTTTTCGGTCATGTCGCCATAGTAGCCCTTGAGCTTCTGCTTGGCGCGCAACTGGAGACCGAAGTCGGAAATCTTGCCCTTGCGGCGCTGGCCGTGCTGGCCGGGGCCGTATTCGCGGCGGTTGACGGGGGATTTGGGACGGCCCCAGATGTTTTCGCCCATGCGGCGGTCAATTTTGTACTTGGCAGACGTGCGTTTGGTCACGGCTGATCTCCTTCTTGGGTGCGAGGCCCGTTCGGGCCACTATGAAGGGCGTTGTCCTCTTGGGCGAACCCATGACAGGCATCCCCTTGCGGGGGCCACCAACACCAATGAAGCCGCGCTTATATGCGAGGCTGTGGGGGAGTCAATAACAATAGCGGGCCATTACGCCGCATCATGCAACAAGATTGCGGCCTCTGATCCGCTCAGGTTGCGGCGGGCATATCCGCCATAGCTGTGGGCATCCACCGCAAGGTCGGGCAAGTGTTGCATCAGCCGCTTGCGATCTGGGGCACTGAGCGTTTCCAGATCGGCACTGGCGGGATGGAAGCTTTCGGTTTCCACACCATTCGCCCAAAGCACTTCGTGGCTGGGAAGCAAAAGATGCACATATGTGACTTCACGAACATTCATGTCTACGGTGATGGTTGACCCGTTTACCAGATCGCGCGCGGCGACAAGCACTTCTTCGGTATTGAACAGCGCGCGTGCGGTGGCACCGGTCAAAAGCATCCGGTGTTCCGGGGAAACCAGCAATTCCTGATCGGGCCGTTCAACGGACAATGCACCGGTGTGAAAGCGGATCGGGCGCAGTTGTGGCATCACGAACAGGCGCGCTCCGCTCATCCTGCGCGCGCCGATCCACTGGATTTCCTGAGCGCCGTTGTCGCGCGTCAAAACGGGGTCGCCTTCGCGCAGATGCTCGACACGGCGCGGGCCTGCAGGTGTCTGAATGCGGGTGCCTGGGGTAAAGCAGATCACGCCCTGACCGCCTGGGGCAGCGTTTCGCGCCGGTGGGGTGTCGCGGTTGTAATGTACGATCCAGAATTCCTGCCCCTTGGGCGGCAGGCAGTCATGAAACATCAAGAGAGGTGCCGCACCGGTGCCGGTTTCGATCATGGTCACGACATAGCTTTCCCGCCCGTCCGAGACGACAAAGCAATGATCCAGCAAAGGATCATCCAATTCATCCAGCGATGGTGCGGGGCTGTCGCCCTCCATCGCCACGCCGATCAGTCGCCGAACGGATCTTGCCGCGCGTCGGCGCAGGTTGTCGTCTTCTCTGGCCCGGTCGAGCTGGAGAATATTGGCGGGCCCATCCACGCGAAGGGCCTCACCCGTCCAAGCCCACGCAGCCCCAACACGAAGCGTGCTGATCGGCGCGGCCGATTGGCCGTCCAGTTCTGTTTGTGACCAGGAAATGACGAACGTGCCGCAAAAGCCCGTTTTCATCTGCCTGTATGCCTGCCTACTTTTATCTTTATTGTCTCTAAAGATATCAAAAGTGATTCAGCAATGAAAGCAAAACCTTGCAGGCCGACGTTAATGAACCTCAAAACCGCAGGTCGAGCTTGAGCGATCCCACAAACTGGCCTTCGGGTTGGGCCTTGAATTCACGGCCAAGCCACGTCAGGCCATAGAAAAATCCCATTGTGTCGGCTTTCCAATGTATGCCTGCGCGCACCCGCTGACGTGTGTCATTCAAGACATACCCACGGCTTTCAGGCAGGTAGACACTGTCGAAGACGTGGGCGATATCGGCCCCAAGAACGAAGGTTGCGCCGCCGAATTCTTCTTCGGGGGGCACAGCCTTGTATCGCTGTCCTGAAACCGGATCGCGCACCAGAAGCGCACCGTCATTCAAGCCGCCGATGGTGATATCCGCGCCAATCCGGAGCAGGCTTTCGTCGCCGGCGCGCGCTTCGGCGAAGGGGCGAAGCCGAATTCCGCCTGCGGTCACGAAATCTTTGCCTGCCTCGGCGACAAGCGTTGGGCGAAAGGTGTCCGGGATCTGGTTGACCAACATCCCCGGAAACAGGCGCGGCGCGCCAAAAATCCCGTGCAGGCCATCCTGGAAGTCATCGAGGCCCGTCTGTGGCCCAATTGCCACAACATCCCCGCCAAGCGCCCATTCGATCGTGCCTTTTTTGAAATGCGTGTGCAGACCCACCGACAGCGCCCCGGCATAAGGCCGGTCCGCCGGGCGGAACCGGTCGATCCGGTCCGGCGCGATGATCTGGCCCAGAAACCGCAGTTCCAGCAGGTCACCGGCGGATGATGGCAGCGTTCCAGTCCAGCCTTGCGCCCAGACGCGCGACGACGCCACCGACCCGGTGCGCCAACGATCCTTGCCATCTCCGATCAGGTCATTGGTAATGATGCGCCCATAGCCAACCTTGACCCTGCCCGGCGTGTGGGCGTCCCGTGCGGCATCCGCAGGCGAGGCGGCAAGGATGGGTGCCGCCACACTCATTGGAACCGCATCGGACGGCTGTTCTTTTGAATGGTCCGAAGCATGAACCGGGGTCACCGTCAGGCAGGATATGCCCAACGCGATAAGGAGTTTGCGCATCGTGAGTCCGATCCGATCTGGTGCCCCCCCGGACCATCAGAAGTTAGGCCGATTCTACCCGTGCGGGATAGTGCAGGCAGGCCACAGTCGGGGTGGCCGAAAAAACGCGTTGCCGCTGTTTTGCCGCTCTGTTGACTTGTTGAGGACCAGATATTGCGGGTTCACATCGACAACACCGAATTCCGGTCGGCCACTTTCTGCAGGGCTGGCGCATACTGGACAGTAAGAGTATGAAGCCCGCGACCATCAGACAGGGAGCCCCCGATGCGCGTGATCGCCCCACAGCCCGGTATTCTGGACATCGCCCTTTATCAGGGTGGGGCGTCGCATATCGACGGCGTGACAGATGTTCTAAAGCTGTCCTCCAATGAAAACCCCTTTGGCCCATCGGGGCCCGCAACCGAGGCGGTTCAGGCGGCGGCTGTCAATCTGCACCGCTATCCCAGCATTGATCATGCGCCGGTGCGCGCAGCGATTGCCGATGTGCACGGTCTGGATCCTGACCGCATCATCATGGGCGTCGGATCGGACGAAATCCTGAGCCTTCTTGCCCTTTGCTATGCCGGCGAGGGGGATGAGGTTCTTTATACCGAGCACGGGTTCTCAATCTATCCCATCGTTGCGCGTGCTGCGGGGGCCACCCCCGTCGTTGCTCAGGAAAAGGATCGCGTTGTGGACGTTGATGCGGTTCTTGGTGCGATCACAGGGGAGACCCGTCTGATTTACATTGCCAATCCGGCCAACCCGACGGGCACGATGCTGCCGATGTCAGAACTGGCACGGTTGGCGGACGGCGTGCCGGAGAGCTGCCTGCTGGTGCTGGACGGGGCATATGCTGAGTTTGTCGATGGCTATGATGGCGGCGCATCGCTGGTCGAGGCGCGCAATAACGTTGTGATGACGCGGACGTTCTCCAAGATCTATGGGCTTGGCGGTTTGCGCGTCGGGTGGGGCTATGCCCCGCGTGCGATTATTGATGTGCTTAACCGTGTGCGGGGGCCGTTCAATATGTCGCTTCTGGCGTTGGCTGGGGCCGAAGCCGCGGTGCGAGATACGGATTTTGTGGACACATGCCGCCGCGTGAACACCGAGGAGCGCGCGCGCCTGACGGGCGGGTTACGCCAGATGGGCATTGCCTGTGATGACAGTTTCGCGAATTTCGTTCTGGCCAGATTTGGCGACGAGGCCGAAGCCACCGCAGCAGAAGCGTATTTCAAGACGCAGGGTATTCTGGTGCGTCTGGTCAAGGGATACGGTTTCCCCGAAGCCTTGCGGATCACCGTGGGCCGACCCGAAGATGTGACCCGCGTTCTGGATGCCATGGCTGAATTCCGGGGGATGGTATGACCAAGGTATATGATCGCATTGCACTGATCGGGCTGGGTCTGATCGCGTCGTCCATGTTCTGGGCGGCCCGTCGCGGCGGCCTTGCCGGAGAAGTCGTGGGTTACGCCCGGTCTGAGGAAACCCGCGACACAGCCCGCGAGATCGGGCTTTGCGACCGGATCGAGGACACCGCCGCAGAAGCCGTCAGGGGGGCCGATCTGGTTGTTCTTTGTGTTCCCGTGGGCGCGATGGGCGCGGTCATGGCCGAAATCGCGCCGCATCTGGCATCGGGGAGCACGGTCAGCGATGTGGGATCGGTCAAACACCATGTGATCGACGCCGTCGGCCCGCAGATTCCCGAAGGCGTGCATTTCGTGCCCGCCCACCCATTGGCAGGAACCGAACACTCGGGTCCCCGATCCGGGTTTGCAGAGCTGTTCGACAACCGTTGGTGCCTTTTGGTGCCCGGTGAAGACAGTGATCCCGATGCGGTTGCCCGGTTGCGGGCGCTTTGGGAAGGGCTGGGCTCAAATGTCGATGTGATGGATGCCGAGCACCACGATCTTGTTCTTGCTGTGACCAGTCACGCGCCGCACCTGATTGCTTATACAATGGTGGGTGTGGCCGACGATCTGCGCCGGGTGACCGACAGCGAAGTGATCAAATACTCGGCAGCGGGCTTTCGCGACTTTACGCGTATTGCGGCCTCTGATCCGACGATGTGGCGCGACGTCTTTCTGACCAACAAGGAAGCTACTCTGGAAATTCTGGGGCGCTTTACCGAAGAGCTTTTTGCCCTTCAGCGGGCCATTCGCACCGGTGACGGTGATCATCTGCACGATTACTTTACCCGCACCCGTGCGATCCGTCGTGGGATCATCGAAGCGGGTCAGGACACTGACGCCCCCAATTTCGGACGCGGCACGGTCACCAAGGATCAACCCTAACGCAGGATCAGGCGCGGGGCCGGGGCAATCGGGATCGGACCCAGCGCCATGACACCGCCGCGAAAGTTGATTTGCGCCTCAAGAATATCGGGCGCGCCGCCAAGGCCTGCAAGGAAAGACAACAAACGTTCTGCCGATCCGGCAGCAGAAGCGGGCAGGGCACCGCTCTGTTCGGCCATGCGCAGCATGTCCCGCCAGTTTTCAGCGCGCAGTTCCAATGTGCCGGTAGGGATGCCCGCCGCGTCGATATCAAGCTTGCCTGCCGCTGAGACGCGCAAGTTTCCCCACCACGCATCGGCGCGTCGCAGATGCAGAATGCGCGGCTGCGGTCTGCGGTGTTCCAGCGCGCGCCGGTCCCACGGGGTGTCAAAGGTGACATCCGCCGCGACCTCAAGCCGATTGAACCGCTGCGGCAGGGCCGGGGCCGCGCGCACAATTCGGCGCAAGGTGTCGCCCGGCAAAAATCCCGGCGCGGCCAATTCGAGAGAATAGCGTTCGGGTATGTCGGTTGCGTTCATGGCAAGGGTCAAGCCTTGCGCGGACATCGCCGCCACGCCTTGATCGTCGCTCAGGGCCCACGGTCCGGATGTCAGCCCAAGCGCACGCAAGCTGAGTGAGGTGCCAGGCCGCAGCGACAGTTGCGCAACCATATCGGTGGTTTGCAGCGCTGCGCGCCGGTCAAGCCAGGCCAACCGTTGCGGCCCATCGGCAAAGTGCACTCTCAGATCGCCTGGCCAGATTGCCGGGCTGTCGAGTGTCAGCGCCTCTGCCTGCCATGCCGCGCCGGTGCCCGGATCGGCCAGGGCCGGTGCGGCAATGCGGGTGACGTGGCGCGTTGGAAATCCCGTGGTGTCGAGCGATGTGTATTCCGCCAGCCAGCCGCGATTGCGCTGATGGTCGAACCAATGCGATAATGACTGCGACCAGAGTTTGGCGGCCACAACCCACCAGATACTGGTCAGGCTGCCCAGCAAGATCACGGCCCAGACCAGTCGTCGCATCCTGTCACCCTTTCGTTCCCGTTCGAATTGGTGTTTACAGACCGCGTTTCAACGGGACCAGCCAAAGCGTCATGTGGGTTTTCGGATACGGATCACTTTTGTGGAACCCCGGTTTCACCGTCGCGCGCAGCGAAGCAGCCACTCTTGTGGGCTATGCGCGGTCTTTTTGCATGCGTTCGATCCACCATCGTGGCACCGAGCAGGAGCCTGGCCTTGTCTTGGCTTTGGACGCGGTGGAAGGCGCGCGGTGCAGCGGGCTGGCCCTCAAAGTGGCGGACGGACAAGAGGACGAAACGCTTGCCTACTTGCGCGAACGCGAACTAGTGTCCTCGGCCTATTTGGAACGGATGCTGGATATCGACCTGCATTCAGGTGAACGTGTCGAGGCGGTGACCTATGTGATAGATCCCGATCACGTGCAATATTGCGGAAACTTGCCGCTTGAGGAACAGGCCCGGATCATTGCCAACGCCCACGGCGGGCGCGGTCCCAATAGCGAATACCTGTGGAATACGGCCAGCCATCTGAGCGAAATCGGCCTGCATGATCCGGATCTGGAGTGGTTGTCTGGCCGCGTCCGGGCGCTTGCCGGATAAAGCCTTGGCTCTTTTATCCAATTCCTTGTAGAAACAGGGCTGAGCAGAACAGGTTGCAGGACCACGCCGCATGGCACAGGCGCGACGCGAACCAAGACCACAGTTTTCCCAGCCGGTTCGACAGATCCTGTCGATGCTTATCGTGCTTGGGCTTGCCGGCAGCGGCGCGTTTCTGGCGCTGCCCAATGTGCTGCCCGTGTTTCAAGCCAACCCTTACCTGAACGGGTTTATCGCCTTTGTCTTTTGCCTGGGTGTGATCGCCTGTTTTTGGCAGGTGTTTACCCTGATCGGGTCGGTGCGCTGGATCGAACGGTTTGCGGCGGGTGAAACCTCGGCGCGCGCCAAGGCTCCGCGCCTGCTTGCTCCGCTGGCATCGTTGCTGCGGTCGCGTGGGGCACGTTCCCAGCTTGGGGCATCGTCCACCCGGTCGATCCTTGATTCTCTGGCCACGCGCATCGACGAGGCGCGGGAAATCACGCGTTATATTGTCAACCTTTTGATCTTTCTCGGGTTGCTCGGGACGTTTTATGGTCTGGCGACCACTGTTCCTGCGGTCGTCGAGACGATCCGCAGCCTTGCTCCGCAGGACGGGGAAGAAAGCAGTCAGGTATTCAGCCGCCTCATGACCGGCCTTGAGGCACAGTTGGGTGGTATGGGGGTTGCGTTTTCGTCGTCGCTCCTTGGATTGGCGGGATCGTTGATCGTCGGCTTGCTTGAACTGTTTGCGGGGCACGGACAAAACCGGTTCTACCGGGAGCTTGAGGAATGGTTGTCTTCGATCACCAGTGTCGGGTTCTCTTCGGGCGAAGATGGCGGCGCATCCGATGCGATTGGCCGCGCCCTTGATCACATGGCCGCTCAGATGGATGCTCTTCAGGCCCTGTTCGCGCATTCCGACGAAAGCCGATCAAATGTGGATCGCAAGCTGGATGCCTTGGTCGACAGTATCCAGGACATGACCGCGCGGCTGGATCGCACCGACACCACGACCGAGGCGCTGGATCGCGTGGCAGCCGGGCAAGAACGGCTATTGGAATACCTGCGGGATCACGCGGGCGAGGGTATCGACGCCGAAAGCCGTATGCGGCTACGATCCATTGACGTGCAGATGCTGCGCATTCTTGAAGAGATATCCGCGGGCCGTCAGGAAAGCCTTGCAGAATTGCGGCGTGGAACAGAAGGGCTGATCCATGGTCTGAGCACCCGCCATGAAGGCACCCGTTCCGAACGGATCGCGCGCCGCGCGCCCTCGTCCAACGACATTACCCCGCCGGAAGATTCCTGACCCATGCCCCTGTCGCGTCGCACAGGCCAGCGGTTCCAGGGGTCGATCTGGCCCGGTTTTGTGGATGCAATGAGCGGCCTTTTGTTGGTGCTTATGTTCGTTCTGACCATCTTTATGGTGGTGCAGTTCGTGCTGCGCGAAACCATTTCCGGTCAGGAAGACAGGCTGGACGCCTTGAATGCCGAGGTCGCCGCGCTGGCGCAGGCCCTAGGGTTGGAGGAACGCCGCGGCAATCAGCTTGAAGCGCGCCTCGGGGCGTTGACGGCCACGCTGAATGACGCGCAGGA
>JAUIAS010000067.1 GCA_030425395.1 Alphaproteobacteria bacterium | reverse complement strand
CGAGCTATGAGTGAATCTGGTGTCCGGGCGATTTGAATGACGGCGGTGCATCTGGTTGGTTTGTTGTTGCGACACAAGCCACCGACCAAAGGAGCACCACCATCATGGACGACACTATCATCATCGAGTTTTCCGGTCGAGACGCGGTCACCGATCCGCTGACCGACCTCTTGCGCAAAGGCGCTCGGGAACTTCTGCAGGCGGCCGTTGAAGCCGAGCGCGACGCCTTTCTCGCGGAATTTTCCGCGCGCCGGACATCCGATGGCCGCGCGGCGGTTGTCGGCAGCGGCTATCACCCGGAGCGCACGGTGCAGACCGGGATCGGGCCGGTCATGGTGAAAGTGCCGAAAGTCAGGGCCAAGGACGGCAGGCCCGTGACATTCCGCTCGGCGCTGGTCCCACCCTACGTGCGCAAGGCCAAATCCATCGAGGCCGCGCTGCCCTGGCTGTATCTCAAGGGCATCTCCACAGGTGAGATGGGCGCGGCGCTGAAGATGCTGCTTGGCCCAGAGGCCACTGGCTTCTCCGCTAAGACCATCTCGCGCCTGAAGGGCCAATGGGCGGCGGAATACGATGACTGGCGCAAGGCCGATCTGGGCCGCGACGAATGGGTCTATGTCTGGGCGGATGGCATTTATAGCGGTCTGCGCGGCACCGATGATCGGCTCTGCGTTCTGGTCGTCATCGGTGTCAACGCACGGGGCGAGAAGCATTTTCTCGCCATTGAGGACGGCGTTCGTGAAAGCACGCAGAGCTGGCGCGAAGTGCTTCTCAACCTCAAGGCGCGCGGTCTGACCGCTCCGAAACTGGCCACCGGGGACGGGGCCATGGGGTTCTGGGCCGCGTTGGAGGAGGTCTTCCCAGCCACGCGCCAACAGCGGTGTTGGATGCACAAGACCGGTAACGTGCTAAATTACCTGCCCAAACGCACCCAGCCCAAGGCCAAGAAGATGCTGCACGATATCTGGCAGGCCGAGACCCGCGCGGACGCGCACGCCGCATTCGATCTGTTCATTGATGCCTTCGAGGCAAAATACCCCAAGGCGGCAGAGTGCCTGATCAAGGACCGCGACGAACTGCTGACCTTCTACGATTTCCCCGCCCAGCACTGGCAGAGCATCCGGACGTCAAACCCAATCGAAAGCGCGTTTGCAACGATCCGCCACCGAACAAAGCGCACCAAGGGCTGCCTCAGCCGAGACGGCATGCTCCAAATGATGTTCAAGCTTGGCCAATGCGCCGAGAAAAGCTGGCGCAAGCTTCGTGGCTTTGCTCACCTTGCAGACGTCATCCAAGGCGTCGACTTCGTCAACGGCATCAAGCCATCAAACACAGATCAAGCCGCCGCATGAGGGTCGCTTGGACACCAGATTTGACAATAACTCGTAAATACCGAGAACAGGAGCTAAAAATGAGCCGCAATATCCTTATCCCGGCGGCGCTGGACCACGAAGAGGTTCTGCCGCGCAAAATCGAATTGGCCAAACGTTTGCTGGAAGACGGTGGTCAGATAACGCTTTTGACCGTTTTGGAGAACGTGCCGGGCTTTGTCGCCGAATTCGTCGACATGAAGCCAGAAAACCATCTGATGGACCACGTCAGGGCACAGCTTGATAAATCCAGCGGTGGTGCTGATAACATCAAATCGGTCGTGGAAACAGGCAAGGCAGGTGTGGTTGTTTCGCGCTATGCGCAGCAAAACGATATTGATCTGATCATTGTCGGATCACATCGTCCCGGTCTGCAGGATTACTTTCTGGGGTCTACTGCGGCTCGGATTGCCCGTCGGGCACCCTGTTCGGTTTATATCATGCGTTAAGCAAACCGCGACAGGTTGGCCGACCGGGGTTTCTACTTCGGGGCATGCCCCAAGGCTAGCGCAGCTTGGGAACCAAGGCGTTTGTCGCCATAAGTGTGTGACCTTCACCGACCTGATCGAAACAGTTTTCAATGAATTCGCGCGAATGCACGTTCAGTGGCAGCGCCCGAACCACGGCTTCAGCGGCGTTGGAAATATTTTCATAAAGGTCCGCATCGCTGAACAAATCCTGAATGGCCTGTGCGAGGCTCAGAGGATTCTGAGCCTCGAACATGACAACTTCTTCCCGATGTTTGAGGCTCTGCACAAATATCGGGTGATCCGAGGCTATGACCGGCACCCGAGCCTTGAGCGCATGAAAGATGACCAAAGGGTAGCCTTCCGGACAATCCCTACGCGACGGCACCGTCACGGCATCAAACTCGCGGATAAAATCCTCAAGTTCATCGGTGGGGATGATCCCGGCAAAATGAGTTTGTTCCAGAACACCTTCTTGGCGGGCGATATTTTCGATTTCGCCGTTTTCATCCAACCCGACAAGGGTCACCTCTACGGAATAAGGTGTGTCTTTTAGCGTTTTAACCGCTCTGAGTAGATCGGGAAGCCCCTTGTCTCTGATCATGCGACCAATAAAAATCAGCCGCTTTGGGCTGTTGTCAGACAGGGTCACCGGCTGGAAAATCTTGGGGTCGGTTTCGTGCAGATAATCCCACGGTATTATCTTGGTCGGGTTCACGCCGATCCTTTCGAAGGATCTGGCCGCGTTGGCGCCATAGACGCCCACCCAATGCACTTTGGGGTTATTCAAGACCTTGGCCACCAGCCACGCCTTGATCCGCGATCGCAGGCGGTGCGGCGTTAGGTATGAATTGGAAAACATGACCGATATTCGGAATTTCTGAAGCAGGGCCCAGAGGATGATGGATGGCATAAGAAACGAAATGATGAGATGGCTTGGTTGCACTGCGCGCAGGGCTTCTATTGCCGTTCTGGCAAACCGGCCGCTGTGTTGGCCCAGGCCAATGGCGCGCACGCCATTTGGCAGAACCTCGTCATAGCGATCTTCGGTCATGCACACGATCACGATCACTTCGTCATAATGGTTGGTCATGCCGGCTAGAGTGTCGACGGAATATTTCTGGGCGTAGTAGGTTTCCTTGCCGCCAGAAGTCAGGCGTTGGTATGCTTCCCGGTAGTCACCGGCGTAGTTCAACATAACCAAACGGGTTTTCGACATTTAAACGGGCCTTGCTCGCCAACGCGGCGCGAACGTTACAGTTTGCAAACCATGCACCTGTGCGCGTGCGGGGTAAAGAATTAACCAATCAAGTAGTCACAAAGCCATTGAAACGGTCCGATTTTGGTTGGTCTTGTCGAAAATTTGCAACGTTTTAGCCTGCTTACAGTGAATTCGCACGAGCGCCACCTGCTTTGCACTGATGCATTGCAGTGAAAAAGTGGAAATGATCCGCGCCCTTCAACCAAACCGATGGCCTGTACTGGACGGCTAAGACGGGTCTTGCGGGCTTGGGCGCTTCAGGCTCTCATGCGTGCGAAATCGGGATCATAGGGGCCCATTTGGATCACTTGAGCGGATTTCCGGTCCCCTATGACATCCACCTCAAGGCATGTTCCCGGTGTGGCGAGGCCCGGTTCGACAAAGGCATAAGCAAGGTTCTTGCCCGTTCGGTGCCCCCAATCTCCCGACGTGACGGTGCCGACGATCCGGCCATCACATCGCACTGATGCGCCGCCATGCGCCGGAGCATTGGTGGTGTCGATCTCAAGCGTCACAAGCTTGCGTTGCGGTCCGGCCTCTTGTCGTTGCAGCAGAGCTTCCCGGCCAACAAAGTCTCCCTTTTGCATTTTGACGAACCGATCAAGCCCGGTCTCGAAGGGGTCGAACTCGGTCAGAATGTCGGCTTTCCAGTGCAGAAAACCTTTCTCCAGTCGCATGGAATTTACAGCGCGCGCCCCAAACAGCCTGAGCCCGTGTGGTTTACCGGCACGGCGCAATGCCCAATATGCAGCGTGCAGGCTTTCGTTGGGAAGGTGGATTTCATAAGCGAGTTCACCCGAGAAGCTGACGCCCATGACTGTGGCGGGCGCAATCCCGATATGTGCCTCTCTTACGGACAGCCAGGGGAACGCTTCTTTCGACCAATCCCCACGCGCGGCACTGGACAGAACTTCGCGGGCTTTGGGGCCTGCCAAGACAAGGATCGTTTGTTGATTTGTCAGGGAGGTTATCGTGACGTCCTCATCCTCGCGCAGATGCATGCGCAGCCAATCCATGTCGTGGTATTCAGATGCAGCCGCAGACCCATACCAGACCCGTGGCGGTTTGTTCCCGGACGCGGCGAGATTCGCGACCGTGGCTTCGGCTTTCAACATGCCGTGATGGTTCAGCAAGTAGCAAAGACCGATGCGCCCCGGCTTGGTCGTGACGTGGCCACAAGCCATCCGATCCAGAAATCCGTGAACATCCGCTCCGGTCATTTCAAACCGGTTGAAGCCTGACACTTCGGTCAACCCCACGCCTGTCGCAATCGCGTTGACCTCATCCGCGACAACGTCGTGAACCTCGGTGAAACCAAAACCCAACGTTTCGCTGAAGTCCGGGGTGGGCTTGATATAATCCACGCGCTCCCAACCGTTAACCGTTGTCATTTCGGCACCCTCAGCCGTCAGCACCGCAGTAAGCGGCGTGGTTTTCATCGGGCGTCCTGCTGGGCGGTGTTCGTGGGGGAAATGAAAGCGGAATTCGTTTTGATAATCCTCGATGGCTTTCAGTGCGGTCAACTCAACCGTGGCGTGGCCCGTGAACCGCCGGGGATCAAGAACCCATGTGTCGTAACAGGCTTCGCCACGAACGATCTGTTGCGCGAGGAGCCAGCCGTGCCCGCCGCCTTCGCCAAGGCCCGCGCGCAAACCAATGATGCAATAGGCGTTGCGTTTGCCCGGGATCGGCCCGACCAGAGGCGCGCCGTCAATGGTATAGGTAATCGGACCGTTAACCACTGACCGAATCCCGGTTTCCATCAGGACGGGCATTCGTGCAAACGCACCTTCGAGGACATCCGTTACCCGGTCCAGATCATCGGGGCACAGATCGTTTGAAAACTTGGGGTCGATCCCATCCAGACCCCATGTCTTGCAATCCTGTTCATAGAAGCCCAGCAGCAACCCGCCTTTTTCCTGACGCGAATAATAGTCGCTGATCGGGCAACGCAGCAGGGGAATTCGGTGCCCGGCTTCCTGAATGGCGGGAATGTCTTCGGTCAGGAAATATTGATGCTCCATCGACGCCACGGGATGTCGAACGCCCATCATTGCCCCGATTTCGTTGCAGCGGTATCCCCCGGCATTTACCACGATTTCCGCCCGCACGTCGCCCTTGTCCGTGTGCACGGTCCAGCTGTGATCCGGGTGCTGGGTCAGGTCAGTCACCGCGGTATGTCGGTTGACTTCGGCACCGGCCAAACGTGCGCGCCGGGCAAGCGCCTGACACAACTGTGCGGGGTCAATATGGCCGTCGGTCGGATCCCAAAGGCCGCCCAATAGGTTTTCGGTTGAAATAAGCGGATGACGGCGCGCACATTCCTGCGCGTCGATCACCTCGAACTCTACCCCCATGCCAGCGGCGACCGAGACGAAATGGTGATAGCCATCCATTTGCGCCTGTGTATTGGCAAGGCGGATACCGCCATCGCCATAGTTATACCCCACCGGGTAATCCGGGTCGTCGCGCAATTCCTGATACAGCGCAATAGAATGGCTTTTCAGGCCGATCATTGTCTGGTTCAGGCCAAAATTCGTGACCTGCGCAGCAGAGTGCCAAGTTGTGCCGGACGTCAGCTCATCCCGTTCGATGAGCATCACATCGGTCCAACCTTCGCGTGTCAGGTGATAAAGCGCAGAACATCCAGCGATACCGCCACCGATGACAACGACCCGAGCCTGATCTCTCATCTCAATTTTGTTCGCCCAAGAGAATATTGCCGAACTGGTCGCGCAGCTTGTTTTTGAGCATCTTGCCTGTGGCGCTTAGTGGAATGGCGTCTGTAAAGACAACCTTGTCGGGGATTTGCCACTTGGCGACCTTGCCTTCGAAAAGGGCCAGTATCTCTGCTTCGTCCGGGTCGGCTCCTTCTGCCTTGACCGCAATGATGATTGGGCGTTCGTCCCATTTAGGATGCACGGCACCGATGGCTGCGGCCATTGCGACACCGGGGTGTGACACGGCGATGCCTTCCAGATCGACGGAAGAAATCCATTCGCCGCCCGATTTGATGATGTCCTTTGTGCGGTCACGGATGACCATGAACCCGTCGGCATCAATGCTGGATACATCGCCGGTGTCAAACCACCCATCGCTTGTCAGCGCCGAGGCATCCCTGCCGAAATAGGTATCCACGATCCAATGGCCTCGACATTGCAGCGCGCCTTCTGCAACGCCATCATGGGGCAGGGGCTGACCTTTGTCATCGACAATCCGAATGTCGATACCGAATGGCGGGCGGCCCTGTCCGAGACGGAGCAGGGCCATTGCATCGTCGTCCAGACTGTCGTGCTTGCCCTTGGGCCTGTTCGCCGTGCCGAGGGGTGACGTTTCCGTCATGCCCCATGCGTGGATGGTGTCGCAGCCATAGACCTCGCGGAATGTTGCGATCATCGACGGGGCCGCGGCCGAGCCGCCGATTACGTTCCGCTTCAGCGTTTCCATTTTGGACCCGGATTTTTCCGCTGCGGCCAGCAGCATCATCCAGATCGTCGGCACACCGAGCGCTAGTGATACTTTTTGTGTGTCGATCAAATCCAGCAGGCTGTCACCATCCAGCATCGGCCCCGGCATCACCATCTTGGCCCCGGTCATCGCAGCCGCGTAAGGAATGCCCCAGGCGTTGGCGTGGAACATGGGCACCACTGGCAGAATGGTTTCCTGCGAAGACAGGCTGAGCGCATCGGGCAAGGCGATCGCAAAGGTGTGGATCATCGTGGAACGGTTATTATACAGAACACCCTTGGGATTGCCTGTCGTGCCCGATGTGTAACACAGGGAACTGGGGGTATCTTCGCTGAACTGCGGCCATTCATAGGCATCGTCCCCGGTTTCCACCAATTCGTCAAAAAAGATGGCTTCGGGAAGAGCCTCGGCCACGTCTTGATCGCGCGGACCCATATAGATGAAATGTTTGATCGTGGTCAGATGATCCTTGGTGCCGGTAATAAGCGGCATGAACGTCTTGTCGAAAAAGATCGCCTTGTCGGCGGCGTCGTTGCAGATAAAGATGAACTGATCGGGAGCCAGACGAGGGTTGAGCGTGTGGCAAACCATACCGCCGCCCGATACCGCAAACCATATCTTGAGATGACGGTGATTGTTCCAAGCCAAGGTTGCCACCCGGTCCCCGGTGGCCAGCCCGAGTTCCCCCAAGGCTGCTGCCAGTTTCCGAGAACTCTGCGCAATATCTGCCCAATCGGTTGTGTGCAGCTCACCGGTTGTTTCGCGGCTGACGATTTCCGTATCAGCGTGGTATTTTCCGGCATGCACGATCAAATCGCTGATCAGCAGCTCTTTTCGCATCATTGATCCCAGCATGGGCGCATATCCCTCTTTTTTCTTTATCCCGGCAGGCGATGCGCTGTTGGGGCGCTGTGTTGCCTAAGCCTGCATCTGTGCCCGCGCATTCAAGCAATCCCGGCTCTTAAATGTCCAGAACAATCCGAAGGGGGTGCCGCGGCTTTGTTGCACAAATCGGATTGCGACCGGACTTTCCCTTTCCCCGGACAGACCTATCCTACGGGCACCGTGACGGGTATGCCGAGAGCGGTGTAGC
>JAUIAS010000002.1 GCA_030425395.1 Alphaproteobacteria bacterium | reverse complement strand
GTGCATCATTGTAAGCCGACCAGTTCGTGGTTTTGTACTTTGTGGGGTGCCAACTACTCATGCCCCCCAGCTATCATGCTGGATTCATACAGTGAATCCCCGAAGCGATTTGTGCAACAAAGCCGCTTTGAGCCAACAGACAATTAATTCCCAACTTGCGTTCGTCTGGCAGCAAAGCCTTTTGGACTTTGTTTTCGACCTGAATGTTGATGCTGACAACTACGTGCATGCAACTACGGGCATTCCAGTTGTCAATATTAACCTGCCGACCGAAGGCGAGGTCAATTACAAAAAGGTTGTGTTGAAGTTTCCGCTGACCGGAGGGAGCGCGCACGGGGTTTCTTTTGGGACACCGGTCGGTGTCGATGATCTGACCGGTTACACCTTTCAGGTTGGTGTCAACATCGGCCAGGCGGATCCACTGGCGGCAAATTCCGGGCTTGCCGTTCCGTCGGTGATCCAACAGCGGCTGAACGCTATGACCCAGAACATCTATTCGATTTCGTCGGTCATTCTGGACATCGACAACATCAACTACACCGATACCGACTGCGTTGTTCTGGACCCCGAGGGAAACGAGGTTCCCTCGCTGGAAACGATGCTCTCTTCCTTCATCTCATCGGTCAAGAATACGGCAGGCGGCAATCCTTTCCTGTTGGTGTTCAACACCAACCTGCTGCCAAGCGCGACGGGCATGAGTGGAATCCCGGCATTCTACCCGACCTCTGCCCAATACCGGACCGAATTCTACGACGAAAATTTCGGCTATGACGACCGCAACACGCTCAACATGATGATCATGACGCAGAATGATACCCCGCCCGAAATCAGTGCGACGCAGGGCTATCCGGTTTACCTTGGGCCCGGCGCAAGTCCGCCAGACGGGCTTATGACCATCTGCGCTGAGCAATTCAATTCAGACTACATCTACGATCTCGTGCTGAAGCAAATTTCGGACAGCATGCAGCATGCGCTGATCGACCTTGTCAGCGCCGTTACGACCAATGTCCCAAAGCAGCAATTCAGCGACAAGAATTTCTTCAGCGTCAATGGCGATGAATGGAAATTCAATTGGTCATATTCGGATGGCACCCCGGGTGACAAGGATACTTATGGCGACAGCCCCGTGATCGGAAAGGATTCAGGGATAAGCGATGTCCACCAGATCACACAGGTCAGTTGTTCCTGCACCGTCAGCGCGCCCGAATCGACACCGGATGGCAAAGGCATCGTGCTGTCGGTCAGCGGCAACGTGAAAGCCTACGGTGACTGGTATGAAAGGATCGTAGCGTGGGTTCATGACGGACAGGTTCTTGTGTGCCAGAACTTTGCAACAAGCATCACCATCCAGCCCGGAGCCAGTTCATCCGGCACGCCTGGGGCCCTTTCGGTAAGCTTGGCGGATGTGACCAAAAGCAAGGGCAAGGTGAAAAACGAAAATGGCACGAGTTATGACTCCCCCCATTATTATGAATGGCCGGTTGGTGCCGTGCTTGATTTCATCGCGTCGATTTTTGGAGCATCAACCTTCAAGGAAATAGCAGACGATTTTGAGGCGGATGCCAATTCTGCCATCGGCAAATTTTTCAGCGACTTCCAGACTGATGCAAACAACGCGTTGGGAACGTTATCGTCCAACGTCATTCTGCCCACGGGTGACGCCTATCTGTTCGACAGCGCGCAGTTGGACACCGAGGGAAATCCGAAATTCACGTTCACTGTCAATAGCTTTTGACACGTTGTTTACGTTCGCATGACGCGACCGTGGGGCGGAGACAAACGCCCCTACCGCCCCACGGCCTCTTTTAAAACGCCAGCATGAGAAAGATCCGCCATGTCAGATACCAGCGATTTCACGCCCCAGCCCTATTCGCTCCAGAACCAGCCGCTGACCCCGACAGCCAAGACCGCGACATCAGAACTGACGCTCACCGCGTCGGCAAGCATGATGACAAATTTCCAGCCCGCGCTGCCCGTCAGCAGCCATAACGCGATTCACGCCGTCGAGGATATCAACGGCAACCCAATGATATTTTCCGTGGGCAACACGAATGAGCTTTATGCGATCATCTCCGACCCGAGCGAACAGACCGGGTGGGCTCAGATCGACCTGTCGACCGCGCTGATCGAGGCATCGGGCGATCCGACGGCGATCGTTCACAAATTTAATGCCATAGATTTGCAAAACGGAACCTTTGCGCTGGCAATGGCGACCAAATCGGGCAGTGACGACAGTGCCGTGTGCAAGGTTTTTGTCACCGAAGCGCTGAGTTCAGACCCGGCGGCGGACTATTGGAGCGATTTTGAACCCAACTGGGTTCCGCGCGAAACGCCGGATGGCAAGATGCTGCGGGATGTCTCGGGCTTTGTTCTGGGTCCAAGCGACAATATCGCGGTGCCGGGTGTCGTGGCGATGGTCAGTGGCGACGGCGCGCATTACGACCGTTATATTGTCAACGCGGACGCCAAGATCACCGACCCCGAGGCGATCTGGAGCGAATGGAAGATCCCCGGCAACCCTCAGCGCACGGGTGGCGGTGATCCGATTGTGGATGTTGTCATCGGCAAAGACCCGGCGATCAACTTGTGGGGCACTTATGCGCTGTATTATTCGGGCGATAATCTGGAGCTGAATTTTTCCACGCTCGCGATGTTTGGAGGCGAGCGCAAATCCGGGTTGATCTTCAACTGTCCGCAAAACGCAACTGCGCTGTCTTCGGTGCGGACCGATTACAGCCGTTCCAACTTGCACGGCTGCACCGATCTGTTTGTCGCCGGTGACGGTGTGTGGCGCTATGATCTTGCCGCCCTGAGCGCCAAAAGCGATACCGATCAAGTCCCCGTGGTCGTGCCGACGACCCAGAACATGGGCACCGTCGACGAAATGGAACTGCTGTGTGACGGCACGACCGTGGCTCTCTGGACGTTGGCGGGCGGGCGTCTGACCTATCTGGAAAGCCAGACGAGCGACTCAACTCAGTGGACGGACCCGGTCACGATCCGCAAGGACGTGGCCCAGATCAGCGCGATGCGCAATCGCACCTTCCAGATGAACGAGTTGTTCCAAGTAACGGCTGGCAACGGCCTGTTGTATCTTTACCGTGACCCGGCGACAACGATCTGGCGGGCCGTGGATATTCAGGTGGTCGAAGTGGACAGTCCCCTGCCCACCGAGACCTATACAACCAGTCTGAAATTCACCGGTGACAGTCAGGGCGCGTGGAGCGGGCCAATCAGCCTGACCGCATCAAGCCGGCTGTATGTCATGGTCAACGGCGTGACCCATATCGTGGATGCGAACCTGCCGGTGATGGTGCACCCCGACAGTTCCGGCACGCTGACGGTCATCACCAAGATCACCTCGACCTCGGTGCCGATCATCACGCTGGCTTCTGCCGACTTCGCGGAGCTGATCGACATCTCGCCGTCGCAGGTGATCACGGCAAACCTTCAGAGTTTTGCGGCCTCCAGCAACCCCGCCGCAGCCAAGACGCAGGTGGGCGATGCGGTATTCCCGTCGGATGCCGCGTTGACGCCGGACCAGTTCAACACCGCGATGGCACAGGTGACGGCCGCCAGCGACGCAATCACCCCCCAAGCCATCAACATTCGCGAGAATCCGGCCATTGCGGCCAATCTGGTGAACACGACCCTGCTGACCAGCTCCGTGCCGGGGGGCAGTTTCGCCGTCATACCGGGGGATTCCACGCTTTACACAGGCGCAGATGCGGATGCGGTCGTGTCCGAAAGCAACGCAACGGCGGTCTCGGCGGGGCCCCTGGTGTCGGCCGTGGAAGGCGCTGTGGCATTTTTTGGCGACGTATGGTCGTCCATCGTCCACGGGGTGGAGGAAATCGGATCATGGGCGCTGAACATCGTCGAAGACGGGATTCACCTGATCATCACGGTGGGGAAAAATCTGCTCAAGCTGGCGCTGAAGACGCTGGAACAGGTCTTTGAGGTGCTGGCCTGGATCGCCAAGCAGATCGGCATGGTTCTTGAGAAGTTCATCCAGTGGATCGGCCAGTTGTTCGGGTGGGACGAAATCGAGGCGATGTCGCAAGTCATCACCAATGGAGCCAACGCATCCTTTGATTATGCGCGGGACGCGCTGGGCAAAGTGGGCACTGGCATCGACGCGGTGCTGGATGACCTGAGCGTGGCCCTGACAGGCCAGCATCTGGACGACTCGACCGGCAGCACTCCGGCACTGACGGTCCCCTCGGGCATGGGCGATCAAACACCCAATGATTTCTATGACAGCACTTACGACGGATCGAGCGCGCAGGCGCAGGATAGCTCGCAGTATCCGCAAACCCCGGCGGGTGGGTTCGCCACCTATCACCTCAGTTACAGCACTTCGAACGGAGCAGGGTTTGCCGCCCCTGCCACGTCGGATGAAGACGCGCTGTCAAAGCTGATCAGTGATTTCAGTGATATGGCCGGGGCAATCGGGACCGATATAGGGGAAACATTAAAGGCCACCCTGCAGGCAATCAGCGACGGGATTTCGGACAACACCATCACGATCGCCGACCTGATCAAGACAATTTGTGACGACCTGATTCACGGCGTGCTGAAAGCCGGAGAGGACTTTGTCGACGGCATGGTGAAACTGGCACAAGACGCGCTTGGCCTTGTCAAGGATGCACTGAACAAGGCGATCAAGATCCCGTTCATTTCGGCACTTTACGAACTGATGACGGGAAATTCGTCTTTGACCCTTTTGAACGCAATGAGCTTTCTGGTTGCCATTCCCGCGACAGAAATGCTGCGGATTACCGGTCAAGGCGCCCTGATCACGCAATTGACGCCATTGGCCAGCGCGACCACCTCGTCCGATTTTCTTGGGCAACTTGGGTATCAGAGCAGCACAACCGCTCAGTTGGCCAAGGCGGGGCTGCGCCCACAGGCCAGCGCCTTTGCTGTGACCACTGCCGCCGCCACGGATGACAGCCCGAACGCAATGCTGGTCGCCTATCAGGCAGCAGGGTCGGTTTTCGGTGTGTTTTCAGCTGTGTTGAAGGATGTCATCTCGGTAACGCAAACGCTGGTGCCAAAGGTTTCCAAGACGCTGAAAAACATGTTCAGCTGGCTGTCGGCAGGCAGTTCGGCCATCGCGCTGGGGCTGACCTTGCCGATAGCCGGGGGCAAGGGCATTTTGATCGTGGTCTTGCGGTGGCTGCTCGGTTTGTTCGGCCTGATCTCGACATTTATTTTCGCAACGGCGCCAGAGTTGAACACGCTGGCACCGGCGGTCTCTGCGGTGTTTACGACGGTCGATCTGGGGCTGGCGATTGTCTACACCATCGGGGCAATCGAGGCGGGAATGACCAGCCTTGCCTCTTGGTCCAGTCTTGTCGGCGGAATGATCCACGACGTTGGCGGCCTGTTCAACGTGGGCAATGCCTGGACACCGGACGAGTTCGTAACTGCAAAAACCATCCTTGTGACCAGCGTTATCATCTGCTTTGGGCTGGGCGATGTGCTCAAGGCCCTGGCGGCAGGCCTGACTGTCTACAACGACATTTAGAGCCTGCACTGCGAACCGGTAGGCCAGATCGGGAACACCGCGATCTGGCCGAACCACACCGGGCGACGCGATCATTCTGGATGGCGATTGCGCGTCCCGCGCGTTTGTCCTGCGTATCCGGTGTATCGGGGAAGAGGACGATCACGATTTTCGGTAGATCGTGTCCATCTGATACGCTTTGCGGGGTCCGGTCACCTCCCACCGGGTTGAAAAGACCGCGCCTTCCGGTCTCGTCCAGCCAGAAAAGCCATAGGTTACGGTATAACTGTCGGGATCACACTGATGGTGCGCCGACCCACCGCCGGGTGGCACCGTGTGAAAGAACCGCCCGTCGGTGAACCACACGGTTGGCCCCGACCGCCACAGATAGCGGCGCTCTGCCTGCATCGGGGGCTGACCCGCGAGCTTGAGGTGTCCGGTTTCACGATATTCGAGCGTGGGTTCCGAGGCCCCGTCCTGCCATTTCCAGACGGCGGTGCCGTCAAACGCGGCGGTTGTGCCGTCTGCCTGCGTGATCTGGCGCGACAGGTGCCAAAGGCCTGAAAATTCGGCCAGCGGCGGCGGCGCGCCAACTTGGGCAAAGCGTCTCATGGTGGTCTCTCGGCTTGTGATGGCCCGTCCCGCAGTCTAAGAGCGGCGCGAGCCGATGAACAGACCCGAAAGGTGCCGCCGATGATCCCCCGCTATTCCCGTCCCGACATGGTTGCGATCTGGTCGCCCGAGACCAAGTTCCGCATCTGGTATGAGATCGAAGCCCACGCCTGCGACGCGATGGCCGATCTGGGCGTGATCCCGCGCGAAAACGCCGAGGCCGTCTGGAAGGCCAAGGACGTGGAGTTCGACGTGGCGCGCATCGACGAGATCGAGGCCGAAACGAAACACGACGTAATCGCCTTTCTCACCCATCTGGCCGAACATGTGGGCAGCGACGAGGCACGGTTCGTGCATCAGGGCATGACGTCTTCGGATGTGTTGGACACCTGCTTCAACGTTCAGCTGGTGCGCGCCGCAGATATTCTGATCGCGGATGTCGAGGGGCTTCTGGCCGCTCTCAAGACGCGCGCGATGGAACACAAGAACACCATCCGCATTGGCCGGTCACATGGCATCCACGCCGAACCCACCACGATGGGCCTGACCTTTGCCCGCTTTTACGCCGAAATGGATCGCAATCTGACCCGGCTGCGCACAGCGCGGGACGAAATTGCCACCGGGGCCATCTCCGGGGCCGTCGGCACCTTTGCCAACGTCGATCCTGCTGTGGAAGAACACGTCTGTGCCAAGCTGGGACTGGCCCCCGAACCCATCAGCACACAGGTGATTCCGCGCGACCGCCACGCGGCGTTTTTTGCAGCCCTTGGTGTGGTCGCGAGTTCCGTCGAAAACGTGGCGGTGGAAATCCGGCACATGCAGCGCACCGAAGTGCTTGAGGCGGCCGAGTTCTTTTCCATGGGCCAAAAGGGATCGTCCGCGATGCCGCACAAGAAGAACCCGGTCCTGACCGAAAACCTGACCGGGCTGGCACGGCTTGTGCGCATGACCGTGGTGCCCGCGATGGAGAACGTGGCGCTCTGGCACGAACGCGACATTTCCCATTCTTCGGTGGAACGCAACATTGGCCCCGATGCCACGATCACGCTCGACTTTGCGTTGTCGCGTCTGACCGGGGTGATCGAAAAACTGCTCGTCTACCCGGAAAACATGCTGGCCAACATGAACAAGTTTCCCGGTCTGGTCATGTCCCAGCGGGTTCTGCTGGCCTTGACGCAGGCCGGTGTCAGCCGCGAGGATGCGTATCGTCTGGTGCAGCGCAATGCGCTGAAGGTCTGGGAAACCGGGTGTGACTTCAAAACCGAATTGCTGGCCGATGATGAGGTGACAGCCGCCCTGTCGCCCGCCGAGATCGAGGAAAAGTTCGACCTTGGGTATCATACCAAGCATGTGGACACGATCTTTGCCCGCGTCTTCGGGGACTGAGCCGGACAGAAACCAACGCTGAAAGGGGTCGGAACCTTGGTGTTCCGGCCCATTTTTTGGGTGCAAGACGCACAAGCAGCAGGCACCCCGCCCTGCCACCAGACCGCACACGCGGATTTCATTTTGCCGAATGCAGCCTCTGCGCTATCTTATGGGACACGTTCACAAGGAGGACCGGCAATGAAAATCAAACTGTTTGCAGCCGTCATCGCCCTCACGGCGCTTCCGGCGGCGGGATATGCGATGTGTTCGGACAAGAGCCATCAGGCAATGTCATGCGCGGATGGCGCGGTGTGGGATGCATCCAGCCAAACCTGCATCAAACAGGTGACGGGCTAAACCGTCACGGCCCCCGTGGGGCGCATTTCGACTATGGAAAGGCGGTTACGCATCGCCTTTACCAATCTGTGCGGCTTGGTCCAAGCTTTCGGGGCCGTAGCCTCAACACTTCCTTTTAGGAGATTTTTAATGAAACGCATTTTGCTGTGCCTCGCGCTGGCGCTTCCTGCCCCGGTGTTCGCGGCGGGATCGGACGATCCGGTTGTCACCAAACCGAAGGAAACAAAGACCAGCAAAGAGTGCAAGGGCGTCAAGGTCTGGGATGAGGACAAGAACCGCTGCGTGCGGCCCAAACAATCGTCCTTGACCCCGCAAGAACTTGGGCAGGCGGTGCGTGAACTGGCCTATGCCGGTCGGTTCGAGGATGCACAGGGTGTGCTGCGCGCCCTGCCCGACCAGACAAGTGACCTTGCCCTGACCTATTGGGGTTTCACCACGCGCAAGCTCGGCGATGTAAACGCCGGTCTGGTGTTTTACGGCGATGCGATCAACCGCAACCCCGACAACATTCTGGCGCGGTCCTATCTGGGTCAGGTCCATGTCGAAGCAGGCCGTATGATGGCCGCACGCACCCAGTTGAATGAAATTGTCGCGCGTGGCGGTGCAGGAACATGGGCTGAAACATCGTTGCGTCGCGCGATTGCGACGGGACAGACCTATAACTACTGATTTCGGCAAGGTTTTCTTTACCCTTCGGGCACTACACTCGCAGCAGTTAAGCGAGTGGAAGGCCCGAGGGGATGGCAGCGCATCTGACGCTGAACGATAACAGCGCACATAAACCCGTTGCTGCGGATGTGGCCGCACATGACATGTCCGATCTGCAAGCGCGGGTCGCGAGGATGCCGCGCGCGGCCAAGGCCGCCATCGTGGTGCGCATGCTGCTTGCCGAAGGGGCCGACCTGCCCCTTGATGACCTGCCCGAGGATATGCAGGCCCTGTTGACCCGCAAGATGGGCGAAATGGGGCTGGTGGATCGCGACACGTTGCGCGCGGTCGTGGCCGAGTTCGCGCATGAACTGGGCAGTATCGGGCTCAGTTTTCCGCGCGGTCTGGCGGGGGCGCTGGACATGATGGGAAACCGGATCAGTCAGAACACCGCCGCGGGATTGCGGCGGCAGGCGGGGATGGCCGACGGGATTGATCCCTGGGAACGCATCAGGTCGGAACCCGTGGAAGGGTTGTTGCCGCTGGCCGAAACCGAAAGCGTCGAGATTGCCGCGGTGATGCTGTCCAAGCTGGACACGGCCAAGGCCGCGACCCTTGTCGGACAATTGCCCGGCCCCTTGGCCCGGCGCATTGCCTATGCGGTGTCGCTGACCCGCGAAATCACGCCCGGGGCGGTGACCCGCATTGGTGCCGCACTGGCCGCGCGATTGGATGACAGGCCGGTCTTTGCCTTTACCAGGGATCCCGAACAGCGCATGGGCGATATCCTCAATTCGGTTGCGGCCGACCGGCGCGATGAGGTGCTGACCGGGCTTGAAGACAGCGACCCCGATTTTGCGAACGCGGTGCGCAAGGCCCTGTTTACCTTTGCCGACATCCCCGCGCGCGTGAACACCGCCGACGCCCCCCGAATCGTGCGCGAAATCGCTCAGGACGATCTGGCCACCGCACTGGCCTTTGCCGCCGCCAATGGTCAGGACGAGGTCGGCACGTTCCTGCTGGCCGGATTGCCCCGCAGGATGAGCGAAGCCATACAGGAGGCTGTTCGGGACAAAGGCACCGTTTCGCGCAAGGCGGGCGAAGCCGCCTGCACCGCGATCGCAGGCACGATCCGGATGCTGCAACAATCGGGCGATATCGCGCCGCCCCCCGACCCGGAGGAGACACCGCCCTGACCGGTGCTGATGGCCGCGATGGACAAAGCCACGCGTTTTGGCCTAACTGCCGGGATGAACAATAAAACCCTTACCGTCCGATGACAGCGGTCCCGCCAATCGACGCACAAACGGCGGCGCGTAACCAGCGGCAGGCGATCCTGTTGGCCATCTTTACGATGTTCTGCTTTACGATCATGGATGCCTGCGTCAAAGGGCTTGCCCCCCGCGTTGGCGTGGTCCCGGCACTTTGGGCGCGTTACAGCGGGCAGATGCTGGTGGTTTTTCTGCTCGTGTTGCCACGGCTGGGGCAGACGGTGCGGACCTCGTTGCCGGTGCTGCAGATCACGCGGTCAGTCTTGTTGCTGTGCGGCACGGGGTTCTTCTTTTTCGGGGTCAGCATGATTCCCCTCACCGATGCGACGGCGCTGATGGCGGTCAGCCCGGTGATCGTGACGCTGGGTGCGGCGCTGTTTCTGGGCGAAGCCCTTGGGTTGCGGCGGATCATGGGGATCGCGGTGGCGATGTGCGGTGCCGCGATCATCATCCGCCCCGGCAGTGGTGTGTTTTCGCTGGGTTCGGTCCTGCCTCTGATCGCAGCCTGTTGCTACAGTGCCTATATCCTTGTCACGCGCAAGGTCGGGCACCGGGAATCGGTCTGGACCTCGCTGTTCTACACCGGTCTGGTGGGAACCGTGATCCTGACAGCAGTGGTGCCGTTCTTCTGGCAGACGCCGGATCTGATCGCGATCGGGCTAATGGGAATGATCGCGCTGTTTGGGACTGCCGGGCAATTGTCTTTGATCCGGGCCTATTCCCTCGGCGAGGCCAGCATGCTGGCCCCCTACACCTATACCGGTCTGGTGTTTGCCGCATTCTGGGGATTTACCATTTTCGGCGAAGTGCCCGACAAGATGACCGCGCTTGGCGCGCTTGTGATCGCCTCTGCCGGGATTTATGTCTGGCACCGTGAAATGAACAGCAAGTAGCCGCGCCAGATGCCCACCGATCCCGCCAAGATGCCCCCCATGGCCCGCGCCCGCGCCTATTCCAGCAACCTTGCACTGCGCGGATTGATCGGGCTGGCCATGGTGCTGCCCTACGCGATGCGGGTGCGGCTGATGGGTTGGCTGGTGTCGCAGGTGGTGGCGCGGCTGGCCCGGTTCGACCGGCGCATTCGCGACAATCTCGCGCTGGTATGCCCCGAATTGCCCGAGGCCGAGGTCCGCAGGTTATGCCGCGCGGTGCCGGACAATGCAGGACGCACGTTGATCGAAATCTACTCGGGCCGCGAATTCATCGACCGGGCCAAGGCCGCGCCGATCACCGGACCCGGCCTTGACGCTCTTGAAGCCGCCCGGGCGAACGGCCGCCCGGTGATCCTTGTGACCGGGCATTTCGGCAATTACGACGTGGTGCGCGCCAATCTGATCGCGCGCGGCCACAACATGGGTGCCCTCTACCGGCGCATGGCCAACCCCTATTTCAACCGCCATTACGTCCGGTCGATTTCAGCCATTGGCGAACCGATGTTCGAACAGGGCCGCAAGGGCATGTCGCAGATGGTACGCCACCTGAAAAAGGGCGGCATATTGGGCATTCTGACCGATCTGCATGCCCACGCCGGACGGGAGTTGCAGTTTTTCGGGAAACCCGCCGTGACCTCGGTGATCACTGCCGAACTGGCTCTGAAATATGATGCGGCCCTGATACCCGTCTATGCCATCCGCAAGGAAAACGGGCTGGATTTCGAGATCATCGCCCAAGCCCCCATCCCGCCTTCGGACCCCGAAACCATGACGCAGGCGGTCAACGACGGATTGGAAGAGTTGGTTCGGGCGCATATGGATCAATGGTTCTGGATTCATCGCCGCTGGAAACCATGGCTTGACCTTGGCTTGCCACAGGGCGACGCCTGAGCATCAGTCGCGCAATTGCGCCGCCGCCACGATCGGCCCATGCCCTTCGACCTGCACCAGCACAACAACCGGGCGGTCCCCGTCTTCGGGTGTCCGAAGCGACAGCGGAGCCGTCCCATCCCATTGTTCCAGCACCTGCCATCCGTTCACGATGTTGTGGTAGGTCAGCGTTTCGCCCGCGTTCTCGCCGCGACGGATATGCACCGTCTCTTCGGGGATGTAGTGCACGAGTTGCACCACCATCGGGGGTGGGGTCTGGTCCCGCGTCCAGCGAGCACGGATTTCAAGCGTGCTGTTCCCGCGTTGCAGCGACAGGTCCACTGGCGCGCGACGGGTGCTGTGATCCATGATCAGATCGGCAATTTCCATCGCATATGTGCCAACAACATCCTCCTGACCGTTGACGATCATTTGCGGAGTATAGACGCTGCGCCGCTTGGCTGCCGCTGCATAGGCCTTTTGGCGATGGGTAAAGGCTGGATTTGCAAAGCTGTCTTTCCAGCCGATGTAATCCCAGTAGTCGACATGAAGCGCCAGCGCGATCACGTCGTCCCGATCGGACAGCTTGTGCAACAGCCGGTCCGCGGGCGGACAGGACGAACACCCCTGCGATGTATAGAGTTCAACCACCACCGGCGATTGCTGTGCCGACGCGCCCTGCGTGCCAAACACCAAGGCCCCCATTCCGGCCAAGGCCAGCACCATTGCGCCCATGACAGCTTTCATACCGATACCCGTTCGTTTCCCTAGCTTCACCTCTACCTAGGTCAGAAGGTCTGAAATAACCAATCAAGCCTTTGCGAGAGTTCGTGCGCGTCCCGTTTGCCGGGCGCGCCGGTCGCAGCATTGATAAGGGGCGGAAAACTGGCCCGGCCTCGGCTGCGGGAAGGTTTGAAGCGACAATATGCATACAATCGTATACATTGGCATTGCGACATTGTGTGCATTGGTATACTAAATCGCCGCACCCCTGCCCTTCCTTGTTGAAAGACAGCTCCAAAACAGGCAGACAGCCCGCAGCCAGATTCCGATTTTCACGACTCTTTGAGGAGGCCAACATGCCCATCACCGTCGGACAGGACACCGCCAAGACGCGCCGCGAGATCAGCGCCAACGGCAAGACCGTCAGCTATTATTCAATCCCCGCAGCACAGGCCGCAGGCCTTGGCGATTTCTCAAACCTGCCCGCCGCGCTCAAGGTGGTGCTTGAGAACATGCTCCGTTTCGAAGACGGCAAGACCGTCAGCGTGGACGACATCAAAGCCTTTGCCGAATGGGGCGCCAAAGGTGGCAAGAACCCGCGCGAAATCGCCTATCGTCCAGCACGCGTGCTGATGCAGGACTTTACCGGCGTGCCCGCCGTCGTCGACCTTGCCGCGATGCGCGACGGAATCGTGGCGCTTGGTGGCGATCCTGAAAAGATCAACCCGCTCAACCCTGTCGATCTGGTCATTGACCACTCGGTCATGATCGACGAATTCGGCAATCCGCGCGCCTTTCAGATGAACGTGGACCGCGAATACGAACGCAACATGGAACGCTATACCTTTCTCAAGTGGGGTCAGAACGCGTTCAACAACTTCCGCGTGGTGCCGCCGGGGACAGGTATCTGCCATCAGGTGAACCTGGAATATCTGGCCCAGACCGTCTGGACCGACGTGGATCAGAACGGTGCCGAAGTGGCCTATCCCGACACACTGGTCGGCACCGACAGCCACACCACCATGGTCAACGGCGCGGCTGTGCTGGGTTGGGGCGTGGGCGGCATCGAGGCCGAGGCTGCGATGCTGGGTCAGCCGATTTCGATGCTGATCCCAGAAGTTGTCGGCTTCAAGCTGACCGGTGCCATGATGGAAGGCACCACCGGCACGGACCTCGTTCTCAAGGTCGTGGAAATGCTGCGCGAAAAAGGCGTGGTTGGCAAATTCGTGGAGTTCTACGGCGAAGGTCTGGACCGCCTGCCGCTCGCAGACCGGGCCACCATCGCCAACATGGCGCCGGAATACGGGGCAACCTGTGGCTTCTTCCCGATTGACGGCGAAACCCTGCGCTACCTGCGCAACACCGGCCGCGACGAAGACCGCGTGGCCCTCGTCGAAGCCTACGCCAAGGAAAACGGCCTGTGGCGCAGCGATGACTACGCACCGATCTACACCGACACGCTTGAACTGGACATGGGCACCATCGTTCCCGCCATCTCCGGCCCCAAGCGTCCTCAAGACTATGTGGCGCTGACCAATGCCAAAGCCGCCTTCCGCAAGGAGATGGAAGAGACATTCAAGCGGCCTATGGGCAAGGAAGTCGCTGTCACCGGCGAAGACTACACCATGGAATCGGGTAAGGTTGTCATCGCGTCGATTACTTCCTGCACGAACACCTCGAACCCCTATGTGATGATCGGCGCAGGTCTGGTGGCCCGCAAGGCCGCTGCTCTTGGCCTGAACCGCAAACCATGGGTCAAGACATCGCTGGCACCGGGATCGCAAGTTGTTTCCGCGTATCTCGAAGCGGCAAACCTGCAGGAAGATCTCGACAAAATCGGCTTTAACCTCGTTGGCTATGGCTGCACGACCTGTATCGGCAACTCCGGTCCGATCCAAAAGGAACTTTCCGACGCCATCGCGGAAGGCGATCTCGTGGCGACATCCGTGTTGTCGGGCAACCGCAACTTCGAAGGTCGCATTTCACCCGACGTGCGCGCCAACTATCTTGCTTCGCCGCCGCTGGTGGTGGCTTATGCGTTGGCCGGCACCATGGATATCAATCTGGCCACTGACCCAATCGCGCAAACGCCGGATGGCAAGGACGTCTATCTCAAGGACATCTGGCCGACATCGAAAGAAGTCGCGGAACTGGTCGAACAGACCGTAACCCGCGAAGCCTTTGTGTCGAAATACGCAGATGTGTTCAAAGGCGACGAAAAATGGCAGGGCGTGGAAACCACGCAAAGCCAGACCTACGACTGGCCCGCAACCTCGACCTATGTCCAGAACCCACCCTATTTCCAGGGCATGACAATGGACACCAAAAAGATCGAGAACATCGAAGGTGCCAAGGTTCTGGCGCTGCTGGGCGATATGGTCACAACAGACCACATTTCGCCCGCCGGATCGTTCAAGGACACCACGCCAGCCGGTCAATACCTCATTGATCGCCAGGTTCCGGTGCGCGAATTCAACTCCTACGGATCGCGCCGCGGCAACCACGAGATCATGATGCGCGGCACCTTCGCCAACATCCGTATCAAGAACGAAATGCTGGACGGTGTCGAAGGCGGCTATACCAAGGGCCCGGACGGTGAACAGACGTCGATCTTTGATGCGGCCATGGCCTATCAGGAGCAGGGCACACCTCTGGTGGTCTTCGGCGGAGAACAGTACGGGGCGGGATCGTCGCGCGACTGGGCGGCCAAGGGCACGGCCCTTCTGGGTGTCAAGGCCGTCATCGCCGAGAGCTTTGAACGCATTCACCGATCCAACCTCGTTGGCATGGGCGTGATCCCGTTCGAATTCACCGGTGGCGACAGCCGTAAATCGCTGGGCCTCACCGGCGCGGAAACCGTGGCCATCCACGGCCTCGACACGATCACGCCACTGGCCGAAGTCCCCTGCACCATCACAATGGCGGACGGGTCGGAAAAGACGATCACGCTCAAGTGCCGGATCGATACCGCGGTGGAAATCGAATACATCGAAAACGGTGGCGTTCTGCACTACGTGCTGCGCAATCTGGCCCGCGCGGCCTGATAGAACCCTGAACGATTTGAAAACGGCGGCTCCTCGGGGCCGCCGTTTTGCATTGGGGGCGCTGCCCCCGTCGCGCTTCGCGCGCCTCCCCCGGAGTATTTTTGGCCAGAAGAAGGGGCCCCATTAAGGTTAATTCGCGCCTCCTGCTTCTTTCTCGTTCCAAATACCCAAAATCCCGACGGCGCAAACCGCGCGTCGGGTTGGGGTTATGGCCAAGCGGGCAGGATTTTAACGGTTGGCGGCGCTTTCGATCGCGGGTCGGATCGTTGACTCGAGAACCCGCTCGGTGATTGGTCCGGCAAAGCGGAGCACGATGGTGCCGTCTCCGTCTATGACGTAGGTTTCCGGCACGCCGTAGACACCCCAGTCGAGGGCCATCCGGCCGGTGGCGTCCGCCCCGATCGCCGCGTAGGGATCTCCCAGTTCCTCGAGAAAGGACAGCGCGTTGGCCGGGTTGTCCTTGTAATTGATACCAAGGATCGTGACGCCTTCGTCGGCCAGGGTTTCCAGATGCGGATGTTCGACCCGGCAGGGCGCGCACCAACTGGCCCAATAGTTCACCAGTTTGACGTTGCCATCGCGCAGGCTCGCATCGTCGAAAGGTGTCTTGCCCGGCAATTGGGTCATTACGACCGGCGGCGCGGGCTGGCCTTCGCGCGCCGAGGGTAGCGTGTCCTTGTCTTCGCGGAACATGCCGACGTAGAACAGCGTAGCCAGCGCGGCAAAGATCGCCGGTGGCGCGATCATAAGGGGCGAAATCCTAGGCATCGCGGCGCATCCTGTCTTCTAGTCTGGCCATTTCGGCGCGAACCTTTCGACCGCGCAGCAATGTCAGAACCACCAGCACCACCAGCAGCAGCGCGGAGGCCGCGTAGGCCGACAGGACCGCATCAGCGTATTTTCCAAGATCAGGCATCATGGCACTCAGGCTCCAGCTCTTTCACGCGCGATCAGCGCCTTGATGCGTCGTGCCCGGATTTCGGTTCCGGTCCGATACAGCACAAGCGCCAGAAACAGCAGCACAAACCCCGCGATCGACACCAGAAGCGGGTGGTAGAACACGTCCGCCACGTTCTTTTCCTTGTCCAGCGACAGTGACGCCCCCTGATGCAGCCCCTGATTCCAGAAATTCACGGCATAACGGCTGAGCACCGCGAACACCGAGCCCACAAGGCAAAGCACCGATGTCAGGTCGGCGGCGGTATCGGGATTGTCGATGGCTTCCCACAAGGCGATGTAACCCAGATAGAACAGGAACAGGATCAGGAAAGACGTCAGGCGCGGATCCCACGCCCACCAAGTGCCCCACATCGGTTCGCCCCATATCGCGCCTGTGACCAGTGCGATCAGCGTCATGACCACCCCAACAGGGGCTGCCGCCCGGGCGGCAAGCGCGCTGACGTGATGGCGGCGCACGATCCAGATCATCGAGGCCACGAACATCATGAACCACGCGTTGATCGCCATCAGCGCCGATGGCACGTGAAGGTAGATGATCTTGACCGTCGATCCCTGACGGAAATCATCGGGCGTAAAGAAGAACCCCCAGCTTAGCCCGACAACAAGGCAAACGGCGGACAGCCCCCAGAACCACGGCAGCAAACGCTCGCTCGTGTTGAGGAACTTTTTCGGATTGGCGTATTCCCACAAAGACATGCGGTTTATCTAATCCTTCCTACAGGGGGCGGCAATCGGGAAACTAGCGCAGATTGACGCGCAGCACAGCCGCGCTTGCAAAGGGCAGAAGGCCAATGACCCCGGCGGTTATCCCTGCCAGCATCAAGAGCGGTGTTGCGGTATCCATTCCCGTCGCCCCGCGCCGCGCGACCTCGGCCCCAAAGATGAGGGTCGGCACATAAAGCGGCAGCACCAGAAGCGACAACAACAGTCCACCGCGTTTCAGCCCGACGGTAAGAGCCGCGCCAAAGGTGCCGATCACCGACAGCGCAGGCGTGCCGACCGCCAGCGAGACGACAAGCCATACATATCCCTCCCCCGCGAGATTGAGCAGCACACCCAGCACAGGTGCCAACAGCACCAGAGGCAGGCCCGTGGTGATCCAATGGGCCAGCGCCTTGACGGTCACAACCGCTTCGAGAGGCAGAGGCGCGGTGGCCAAAAGGTCGAGTGACCCGTCTTCCCAATCGAGCGCCAACAAACGATCCAGCGACAAAAGGCAGGCCAGCAGCGCACCCAGCCACAGCACACCCGGCGCGATGGTGGTCAGCAATTCCGATTGCGGCCCGACGCTGAACGGCACCATCACGGTCACGATCAGGAAAAATGCAAGACCAAGGCCAAAGCCCCCGCCCGCCCGAAAGGCAAGGCGCATGTCCCGGATCAAAAGCGCAATCACAGGAAGGCCTCATCGGAAAAAATGTCGCGCACACGCGCCTTGAAGGGGGTCACGTCCAGAACCGTTCCCTCAAGGCCCAGATCAATATGCGTCGCGATGATCGCACTGCCACCACCGGCCAGATGGGCGCGCACCGCATCCGCGAACATGCCCACCGCGCGGGTGTCCAGCGAAACGGTGGGTTCATCGAAAATCCAGATCGGGCGCCCGGTCACGATCATCCGGGCCAGGCCAAGACGGCGTTTCTGGCCCGCCGACAATGCACCGCCGGGACGATCCGCAAGGGTTTCAAGGTCAAAGGCCGCCAGCGCGGCTTCAATACCTTTCTGTCCGAAAACGCTTGCCCAGAATGTCAGGTTTTCGGTCACGCTGAGGGTGGGTTTGATCCCGTCTGAATGGGCCGCGTAGGCAACCCGGTCTTCGGCACCGTCGACCGACCCTTCCAATGGCGGTTGCAGCCCTGCGATGGTGCGCAACAAGGTCGTCTTGCCCACCCCGTTGGGACCGCGCAGGATCAGGGCATCACCGGCGCTGAGGACAAAGTTCACCCCTTCGAGGACCGGAACGCCCCCGCGCGATATTCCAAGATTTGTAACGGTCAGCGTCATTGTGGATCGCTTATCCCAATTGCCAGCGGCGCAGAAGGGGCCTTTCGGTCACACCGCACGGCGCGCCATCGGGCACTAGACGGGCAGCATGGCCAGTGCGATGCGCCGCCCTTCGGACAACAGCACGTTATAGGTGCGCGCGGCGGCCGGACTGTTCATGGTTTCGACGCCCATGCCAGCCTCTTCCAGCGCGGTGCGCAGATCGGCCGGGATATGGGTGATATCGGCACCTGTGCCGATGAACAGAACGTCCACCTCGCCCGCCAGCGCCAAGAGCGCCGTGCGATCCTCGAACCCGCCCCACGCGGATGTGCCGGCAGGCCCTGTCAGAACCGGGCCGTCATGGCGCGTGGCTCCGATCCGAAAGAAACCGGGTCCGTAGCCTTCGACCGGTTCGGCATCCGTGTAGGTCACTTCGTTCAGGCGCATGTCATCCTCCCCAATTCCAAAGCGGCAGCCCCGCCAGCGCCGCGGCAAACACCAGAGTATAGGCAATGGCGCGAAACACCCGTTCCTGTTCGGGACGAAATAGCGCGGCACCCAGCAAGTTGCCAACCATATTCGGCACCGACAGCGCCAGCCCGCTGACCACTAGCGCAGGGGTCAATTGCGCGGACAGCGCCAGAAGCACCACGACCAGCCAATCAAAGCAATATAAAAACGCCGAGATATTTGCCCGGATCACGCGCGCCGGTTTTGTCGAGGCGAAATAGGCAAAGATAACCGGCGGTCCGGGGATGCCTGCCACCCCGCCCAGAAATCCGGACGCGGCCCCCGTGGCGATTACGCCGCGGGCGGGCAGGCTCTGACGCAGACGCCAACCGGCCAGAAGGATCGCCAGCATCACCAATGACAGGCTGGATGCCGTGATGCGGAACACCGCGGCAGGCATGAACGTAAGCGCGAACAGACCCAGCGGCACTGCAAACGCCGCCCCGATCACAAGGCGGCTCAGATCGCGGGCTTCGATGTCACCTTTGATGCGCCACAGAACCGGCACTGGCCCCAGAAGATCCATCAGAACAATGGTGGCAACCGCCGAGACAGGATCAAGAACGATGGCCGACAGCGGAATGAACACCAGCGCCGTGCCAAACCCGGAGAACCCCCGGATCATACCGGCCAAAAGCGCGGCAAAGCACAAAAAGGCAAAGTCACCCGTCAGCAGGTATGCAAATGCGGCAGAAATATCCATGGGCGGTTACGCTCCAGCCGCCCCGATCCCGGCAAAAGACGGGATCAGGCGTCGATGTCGGCGAACTGGTTACCGGTGGTGTTGTCCGGCTTGGACCAATCCCGCTTGACCCCCATGTAGAGCAATGCCGCCGATGCAACGAAGATCGACGAATAGGTGCCCACGATCACGCCCCAGATCATCGCAAAGACAAACCCGCGGATCACGTCGCCACCCAGAACAAACAGCGCAATCAAGGCAAGAAGCGTCGTCACCGAGGTCATGAAGGTGCGGCTCAGGGTTTCGTTGATCGACAGGTTCAGCACTTCCTTGAGGGGCCGTTTCTTGTATTTGCGCAGGTTTTCACGCACCCGGTCAAAGACCACCACCGTATCGTTCAGGGAATAGCCCACAATGGTCAGCAAGGCCGCGATAATGGCCAGATCAAAGCGGATCTGAAGCTCGGAAAAGATACCGATGGTCAGCACAACGTCATGCACCAGCGCCAGAACCGCGCCCACGGCGAATTGCCATTCGAACCGGAGCCAGATGTAGATCAGCACCGCACCAATCGCCAGAACCACGGCAATCGCGGCGGTCTGGATCAGTTCGCCTGACACTTTGGGGCCAACGGATTCGACCGACAGGAACTGAATATCCGGCACCGCGTTGGCGATGGCCTCTTCCACGGCGGTGATCAGTTCAACCGATACGGCCTCCTGATCGTCCTGCGCCTGAATTCGGATCATCGCGACATTCTGATCGGGACCGAAATTCGGGTCGAACACCTCGGTGATCGACACATCCCCCAGTTCAAGCACGGCAATCGCATCGCGATACACGCCGATATCAACCGGTTGTGCGCTCTCGGTGCGGATCGTCGTGCCACCCCGGAAATCAATGCCATAGTTCAGGCCCTGCAGCATGAAAGACCCAAGGGCCACGATCACCATCACGCCCGATATCCCCAGCCACAGCTTCCAGCGGGCGAAGAAATCGAACGAGGTTTCGGAGGGAACCAGCTTCAGTCGCATGTCAGACCTCGATCGTTTTGGGACGGCGGCGTTCGAACCACATGACAATCAACAATCGGGTCACGAAGATCGCAGTAAAGACGGACGTCAGGATGCCAAGGCCCAGCGTCACCGCAAAGCCGCGCACCGGACCAGAGCCCATCGCGAAAAGGATCACCGCCGTAATGAAGGTGGTGATGTTGGCATCCAGAATGGCGCTCAGCGCCTTTTCATAGCCCAGCTCGATGGCGCGGGCGGGGCCTTTGGCGGATTTCAGCTCTTCCCGGATCCGTTCAAAGATGAGCACGTTGGCGTCCACCGCCATACCCACCGTCAACACGATCCCCGCGATACCCGGCAGCGTCAGCGTGGCGCCCATCAGGCTCAGCAATCCAAAGATCAGGCCGATATTGATGACCAGTGCAATGTTGGCGAACAACCCAAACAGCCCATAGCTCAGCCCCATAAAGACCAGAACACCGACAAAGGCCACCATCGTGGCGATGCGGCCGGCTTCGATGCTGTCCTGCCCCAGTTCTGGGCCGATGGTGCGTTCTTCGAGAAACTCAAGCCCAGCAGGCAAGGCCCCTGCCCGCAGAAGAACCGCAAGATTGGTGCTTTCCTCAACCGCAAAGTTGCCAGTGATAATGCCCGAACCACCCGGAATATGCGCCTGAATGACCGGGGCCGAGATCACTTCGTTATCCAGCACGATGGCAAAGGGATTACCGATGTTTTCAGCGGTGTAATCGCCAAACTTGCGCGCCCCCGTGGGGTTGAACCGGAACGAAACCGCAGGGCGTGAATTCTGGTCAAAGGAAGGCTGCGCATCGACCAGTTCTTCGCCTGTGACGACCGGGGCCGCCTCAAGGATATAGAACTGATCGGGGTTATCCAAAGCCGGAACCAGCTTGTTGCCAACACCGGGCACGGTGTCCGCTGTCGCCGACCGGCTGATCACCGGGTTGAACGTCAGCTGCGCGGTCGTGCCGATGATTTCCTTGAGTTCGGCGGCACTGCCAATGCCGGGCACCTGGATCAGGATGCGATCCGACCCTTGCCGCTGAATGGTTGGTTCGCGGGTGCCGACCTCATCAATCCGGCGGCGGATGATTTCCAGCGCCTGTTGCACCGTGCGGTCGTCCGATGCGGCCTGTTCTTCTTCGGACAGGGTGACGATGATCACATCGTCCTCGCCGCGCACTTCGATATCGTTGGCACCGGCTCCGGTCAGCGTTTGCACCGGGCGGGCCAGATCGCGCACCACTTCCAGTGCACGCGCCATACCCGCAGGTTCCGAAATGCGCACCCGCAATTCGCCCGCATCAGAAGGCAACAAACGGATCGTGCCGATAGTGGCGCGTTCCGGGCGCAGCGCGTCGCGCACATCGGGCCAGAAGCCCTCCATCCGTGCGGCATAGACATCCTCGACCCGCACCTCGGCCAACAGATGCGCACCCCCCCGCAGATCGAGCCCAAGATTGACCAGCCCCGAAGGCAGGAACGACGGCCACGCCGCCGCTTGTTCGGTCAGCCCCGCCGTAGACCCGGAAAGCTCGATCGCCTTGACCGCATCATTGTGGTTTTCCACCCGCGTGTAGAAAATGTTCGGCATCGCCAGAAGCAGGCCAAGCGCGCAGGCCAGCCATATGACTGTGCGCTTCCACAGGTCGATTTGCAGCATGTTCCTGCCTTTCGGAAACACGGCAGGAGCCCGAAGGCCCCTGTTCGCTTAATTTGCCGGTTCGGTTTTCGAAATCACCTGGGCGATGGTGCTCTTGACGATGCGCACCTTGACGCCCTCGGCCACCTCGACCTCGATCTCGGCATCATCCTTGAGCTTGGATACCTTGCCGATCATGCCACCCTGCGTGACGACCTGATCGCCGCGGCGCAGCCCTTCGACCATGGCCTGATGTTCCTTGACCTTTTTCTGCTGGGGCCGGATCAACAGGAAATACATGATCGCAAAGATCAAAATAAGCGGGAGAAATTGGGCGAGTGCACCACCGTCCATAACGTTACCTCATGCAAGCAGGCGGGCGGACCCGCGATTTTTGCGGAACTTATGCGTTCATTGGCGCAGGCGCAAGGCGGCGCGAGACGCAAAACACCACCGCGCGCACTCTGTGACGATCCGCGCGCTTGGGGTCTACCCTCTGCGGGCGGGTTGAGGCATAAGACCGCCAGACGATTCAAGAGGCGAGGAGCTTTGCCATGCACGATATTCGCGCGATCCGCAGCAATCCAGACGCATTCGACGCCGCCCTGTCGCGGCGCGGGCTGGCCCCTGTCTCGTCCGAGATCCTCGGCGTGGACGAAGCCCGCCGCGCCCGTATTCAGGCCGCAGAGGCCGCGCAGGCCGAACAGAACGCCGCCTCCAAGCAGGTCGGTGCCGCCAAGGGACGCGGAGACGAGGCCGAATTCCAGCGCCTTCGCGCGCTTGTCGCAGAAAAAAAGACCGAGATCGCCGCGATGCAGGCCGAGGCCAAGGAGCTGGACGTTCAGCTTGCCGATATGCTGGCCGGTATCCCCAACCTGCCCGCCGATGACGTGCCCGAAGGGGCCGACGAAAACGACAACGTCGAAATGCACCGCTGGGGCACCCCCGCAACCTTTGATTTCACGGCACGCGAACATTTCGATCTGCCCTGCGTGCAAGACCTGATGGATTTCAGCACCGCCGCCAAGCTGTCGGGATCGCGGTTTGTGGTGCTGTCGGGAGCAGTGGCGCGCATCCATCGCGCTCTGGCGCAGTTCATGCTCGATACCCACACCTCCGAAAACGATCTGACTGAGGTCAACGGCCCCGTGCTTGTGCGGTCCGAGGCGATGTATGGCACCGGGCAGTTGCCGAAGTTCGGCGAAGACAGCTACCAGACGACAAACGGCTGGTGGATGATTCCCACCTCCGAGGTGACGCTGACCAATACCGTGTCTGGCGACATCCTTGACGGGGCCGCGCTGCCGCTGCGTTATACGTCGCACTCGCTCTGCTTCCGCTCCGAAGCCGGTTCCGCCGGACGCGACACATCCGGCATGTTGCGGCAGCACCAGTTCGAAAAGGTCGAGATGGTCACCATCTGCCACCCGGACAACGGCGACGCGGAGCAAAAGCGCATGCTGCGCTGCGCGGAAGGTATCCTGGAGGCTCTGGGCATCCCCTACCGCACCGTGGTTCTGTGCACCGGCGACATGGGATTTGGCGCGCGCCGCACTTATGACATCGAAGCGTGGCTTCCCGGTCAGAACACCTATCGCGAAATCTCGTCGGTTTCGACCTGCGGTGATTTTCAGGCGCGTCGCATGAACGCCCGTTTCCGCCCGGCAGCCGGGGACAAACCGGAATATGTGCACACGCTCAACGGATCGGGTCTGGCCGTCGGGCGCTGCCTGATCGCGGTTCTGGAAAACGGCCAGCAGGCCGACGGGTCCGTCATCCTGCCCGAGGCGCTGCATCCGTATCTGGGTGGCAAATCCACTCTGACGGCGCAGGGCACTCTGGCATGAGCCCGGAGGCGCGCAATACCGCATGGGCCGCGGCGACGCTGGTCGCGGCCTGTGCCTTTGCCGCGTCCACATTTGTCGTGCCGGACTTTGGCGGCTTTGATCCCGACCGGTTCCCGGTGCCTCAAAACGATCCGCCGGTTCAACCGGCAGGCTATGCGTTTGCGATCTGGGGGGTAATCTATCTCTGGCTCCTGGCCAGCGCAGGCTACGGTCTGTTGCGCCGCGCCACCGCCGAGGACTGGGCCGACATGCGTCCGGCGCTGGTGCTCAGCCTCGCAATCGGGGCGACATGGCTGCCGGTGGCCAGTCAAAGCGCGCTGGCCGCGCTGATCCTGATCTGGGCGATGCTGATCCCGGCGCTTCTGGCGCTGTTCCGCGCGCCGCTTCTGGACCGATGGTGGGCGCGCGCTCCGCTGGGTCTCTATGCAGGCTGGCTCAGCGCGGCCAGCTTCGTGGCCCTCGGGTTGAACGCCGCAGGCTGGGGCCTGATCGGAGAGGTGCAGGTTGCCTTGCTGTGCATCATCGCCGCCACCCTCCTTGCCGCAGGCGTGCAGATCGCGCTGCAAGGTGTGCCGGAATACGGTATCGCTGTCGCATGGGCCTTTGTCGCCATCGCTCTGGCCAATCTCACCGGCGGTGCATTCATCGTGCTTCTGCTCGCACTGGCCGCCGCCGCGATCATGGCTCTTCTGGCGCTGCGCGCCGCGACCCTCACCCGCGCCTGATACCGGGGCGCGGGCCCCTGTTTCTTTCTCGTTCCAAATACCAAAAAAACACGGCCCGCCCCGACCGAAACGATGGCACAGGGCGCGGGCCGGTCAGGTTCAGTGCCCCTGTTTGCCCGCGTTCTTGCCAAGATGCTTGCGCAGGCGTGAAGGCCCGGCCTTCTTGCGCCCCTTGTAGGGGTTCTTGTCACCCTGCCCCCGCATGGTCAGGCGAATCGGTGTGCCCGGCATGTCAAAGTCCTCGCGCAGCCCGTTCACCAGATACCGGGTATAGCTCGCAGGGATCTTGTCGGGATGCGAACACATCACCACGAACCCCGGCGGGCGGGTCTTGGCCTGGGTCATGTAGCGCAGCTTGATCCGCTTGCCCTGCGGCGCGGGTGGCGGGTGCTGTTCCAGCATACCGGCCAGCCAGCGGTTCAACTGGGCGGTGGTCACGCGGCGGTTCCAGACATCATATGCTTTCACGATCGCCGCGTGCAGCCTGTCCATCCCACGCCCGGTCTTGGCCGAAACCGTGACCAGCGGTGCGCCGCGCAGTTGCGGCAACAGGCGTTCGAACGCCTCGCGCAACGCGGCAAGCTTTTCCTGCTTGTGGTCTTCCACATCCCATTTGTTCACCGCCACGACCACCGCGCGGCCTTCGCGCTCGGCAAGGTCGGCGATGCGCAAATCCTGCTGTTCGAACGGGATGGCGGCGTCCAGCAGGACCACCACCACCTCGGCGAATTTGACCGCGCGCAGACCGTCGGAAACGCTCAGTTTTTCCAGCTTTTCCTGAACCCGGGCCTTCTTGCGCATCCCGGCGGTATCAAAGATGCGCATCGGCACACCTTCCCAGTCCATGCGCAGGGAAATCGCGTCGCGGGTGATCCCTGCCTCGGGTCCGGTCAACAACCGATCTTCACCCACTATTTTGTTGATAAGGGTAGATTTTCCGGCGTTTGGTCGCCCGACGACGGCAACCTGAAGCGGCCGTTTCGCGGTTGGAACGCGGGGACCGTCGTCATCGGCATCCTCATCCAGCTCGACATCGGTTTCCGGCGCGTCATTGGCGGCGCGCTCGGCAAATGCGTCGGCCAGCGGCATCAGTTGCGCATAAAGATCGTTCAGCCCTTCACCATGTTCCGCCGACAGGCGCACCGGTTCGCCAAGCCCAAGGCCGAATGCCTCATAGACACCGGCATCGGCGGCGGCCCCTTCTGCCTTGTTGGCGGCAAGGATCACATGCGCGGACCGGCGGCGCAGAATATCGGCAAAAATCTCGTCGGTGGGTGTCACGCCCGCCCGCGCATCGAGCATGAAAAGGCAGATATCTGCCATATCAACGGCGCGCTCGGTCAGGCGGCGCATACGCCCCTGAAGGCTGTCGTCGTTGGCATCCTCAAGCCCTGCCGTGTCAATCACGGTAAAGCGCAGATCGCCAAGGCGCGCCTCGCCTTCGCGCAAATCGCGCGTGACGCCGGGCTGGTCATCGACCAGCGCGAGGCGTTTGCCAACAAGGCGGTTGAAGAGCGTGGACTTGCCCACATTGGGGCGGCCCACGATCGCGAGGGTAAATGACATTTGTTGTGGCTCCGACCGGTCAGATGCGCCGTTTAACGCATCATCGCGTCAACGGAAAGCGTGGAGTTCGCCCCGCGACGACACGACATAGAGCGTGCCACCCGCAATCGCGGGTCCGGTGCTGGCCCCATCGGGGATTTCGACCGTTCCCAGCAACGCGCCGTTCTGCGGCGCAAAACTGCGCATAAGCCCGTCAGAGGACACGACGACCAGCCGCCCCCCGGCCATCACAGGTCCGTAATGGGCATGGATTTCGCCGCGCTTGCGGGGCTTGTCCGAGGTGAAACCGGGCAGGTTGACCGCCCAGATCACATCGCCCGAGCCCGCATCAAGGCGCAAGAGCTGGTTGCGGTCGGACACCGCGAATATGCTGTCGCCTGCGGGCCAAACCGGGTTGAGCGCGCCTTCCTGCGCGGTCCAGATACGATCCCCCGATGCCGCGTCAAAGGCAACGATGCGACCGGAATGGTTGCCGGCAAATAGCGATCCGTTGTGCAGGACGGGGGCACCGGTGATATCGCCGATACGCGACGTCGCGCGTCCGATACGTTGCCCTGCCACCGTGGCCGACCACCGGCGCAGACCGCCACGCCGGAATGTCGACAGGATTTCCCCTGACCCGAACGCGAAATAGGTCAGATCCCGACCCACCACAGGGGCGGGCGCGCCCAGCACGTTCTTGATCGACGGGGTCGCTGTGGCCTGCCAGGCGATACGCCCATTATCGGTGCGCACGGCCCACGCGGTATCGTCACCGGCCACGAGATAGACAAGACCGCCCGAAACGGTCGGCCGACCCGAACCCGTCGCATCAAGCTGCTGGTTCCAGATAACCGTCCCGTCCGCACCGTTCAGCGCCACAAGTTCTCCAAAGCCGACCGACACATAGAGCGTTCCATCGGCATAAGACATCCCGCCGCCGGTGGCATCGCCGTCATCGTCTCTCGCCGGGCGCACGTCGCGGGTCCACAATGTTGTCCCATCAGGCGCGACGGCGGTCACAAGGGCGTTCGCGTCAAGCGTATAGATGCGCCCGTCTGCCACCACGGGCGTGGCCGTGATGCGCAGCTTTCGGCTGTTCTTTTCGCCGATGGATGTGCTCCAGATCAGATTGGGCGACGCCGAAAGCGCGGCGTTGTCGGTTCGGAACGCGGGGCTTCCGTGGCCCTGTGCCCAATCGGCGTTGGTGCGTTCGGCAGGAATCCGCAGCGCCCGGTCGCCGGCAATCTCCAGCATCGGCCCGCTGCGCAGCAGTTCAGGTTCACGGATATCTTCGCGGGCACCGGGCAGAATGAATTCCTTTTCGGCGCAGGCAGTCAGGCCCATCAGCACCGCCGCGGCCAGCAACAGACGACGGCGCGTCCCACCCGTGCTTTTCCCCGCATGGCCCCGCAAGGATCCGGTGATGGAGGCCCGTGGGTTCGTGATCTGGACGGGTGCGTTCATGATATCCTGCCTGCCTTCAACTTGCTTTGGTGTGACCGCATGTTCCCGAACGGGTGCGCGGCCACGCGTGGGCTGATCGCTGTCTGCTTACTGATCCGCGCTTGCACGCGGCTCAAGCGAGCCTCCCAGAGCCACAATCGCTTGGCTTGCACGCTGTTGCAAGTCCGAGGTGGTCTCTGCATCCTCCAAAATCGCCCGAAGACGCGTAATTGCCGCGTCAATCTGGCCTTCTGAAATGTCGATAAGGGCGAGTTGCTCTTCCGCCAGCATCCGCAACGGCACGCCCGGACGCGCCAAACCCGCAAACGCCGTGCGCCGTTCTTGGGCGCTCAGGTCGTCGCCCTGAAGAACCAGCAGCTTGAACGCGGCAATCTGGCCGTAGATCTCGGGGAGATCCTGCAACCGGGTGATCCCGTCAAGCGCGGCAATCGCCGCATCGCGGTCACCTGCCGCCTGATGCTGTGCCGACAAAAGGAAACCGCGCACCGCCTGCCCGCCGGGGGATGCGACATCCAGCGATGCCAGCGCTTCGGCGCGGGTGGCCGGGTCGTCTTCTTCCAGCGCCGCGACGATCCCATCGCCCAACGCCTGAGCCTGCGCAGTGTCCTGCGCTGCGCGCCATTCCTTCCACGCGGCACCGCCAACGATGGCAAGCACCACCAGCGCCGCGATCCAGCCATAGCGGCGGATCATCCCAAACAACCGGTCGCGGCGGACCTCTTCCGTCACCTCGTCGATAAAGCTGTCGGTATCGCTCATGCCTGCCCCTTTTGCCGGTCGCCCAGTGTTGTGAACCTGCCCGAATTCCGGGCGCTTGGGCCCTCTCTTATCCCGTGGCGCAGAACAAGCCAAGTAGGGGAAATTCGGGCCGCGGGCGATGATCGTGCTGCAACTGCACAAATTGGGCACAGTGGGGGTAAAAAAATAACTGAACCGGTTAGTTTAGTCAGAAATAATCCTATATAGAGCGCGAGACTCATAATTATTCCGTCAAACTGGTTTTCGACACGCTGGAAGGTTCCGAATGCGACTGATCCCTGCCCTTACGGCCATATTGGTAAGTGCCGCTTTGTATTTCGTGGTTTTTGAACGCGATCAGCTGATTGCCTTCGCCCGCGGCGAAGAGGCAACCCAGGTGTCGGAAACGACCGGTATCGAAAAGCCCAAAGCCCCGGAAGAGCGCGCAATCGGTGTGGTTGCCCTGCATTCCGTTGCCCGCGAAGTGGACAGCGCCGTTCTGCTGCGCGGCGAAACCCGCGCGGACCGGCAAGTGGACGTGCGTGCGGAAACCTCATCGACGGTTCTGTCGAATCCCCTGCGCAAGGGCCATGTGGTCGAGGCGGGCGAAACGCTATGCAAGCTGGACCCCGGCACCCGTATGTCCGCGCTGGACGAGGCCCGCGCCCGGCTGAGCGAAGCGCGCGCCTTCCTGCCGGAAGCCAAGGCCCGCCAGATCGAGGCACAGGCCCGCGTCGAAGAGGCGCTCGCCCGTCTGGAAGAAGCCCGCATCAACGACAATGCCGCCACACGGCTGAGCGAAGACGGGTTTGCATCAGAAAGCCGGGTCGCGACCATGCGGTCGGGCGTGCGCGCCGCCGAGGCCGGCGTCGAAGCCGCCAAATCGGGGCTTGAGTCGGCCAAATCCGGCATCGAAAGCGCCCGCGCGGGTATCCAGTCGGCCGAAGCCGCCGTGGCAAGCGCCAGCAAGGAAATCGACCGCCTCACGATCACCGCGCCGTTTTCCGGTCTGCTGGAAAGCGATACCGCCGAATTGGGCAGCCTGATGCAGCCCGGCAGCCTGTGCGCCACCGTGATCCGGCTCGATCCGATCATCGTGGTGGGATATGTGCCCGAAACCGAAGTGGACCGCGTCAAGGTCGGTGCCCTTGCCGGTGCGCGGCTGGCCACCGGTCAGGATGTTCAGGGAACGGTGCGGTTCCTGTCGCGTAGCGCCGATCCCACCACCCGGACCTTTCAGGTAGAAATCGCCGTTCCAAACCCCGACTTCGCCATCCGCGACGGCCAGACCGCCGAAATCCTGATATCGTCCGCAGGAGCCAAGGCGCATCTATTGCCGCAATCGTCGCTGGTGCTGAACAATGAAGGGGCGCTTGGCGTGCGCACCGTCGACGCCGAGAACCGCACCCGCTTCAAGAAGGTGCGCATGTTGCGCGATACCGTCGATGGCATCTGGGTCGAAGGTCTGCCCGACACCGCCGACGTCATCGTCATGGGGCAGGACTTTGTCACCGACGGCGTTCTGGTTGAAGCCACGTACCGGGAGCAAGACCAATGATCGGCGTCGTCTCATGGGCTGCGGATCGGGCAAGGATGATCCTTGCCTTTATCGTTTTGTCGATCCTTGTGGGCGGGTTTGCCTATGTGGCCCTGCCCAAGGAAGGCGAACCCGACATTGAAATTCCCGCTTTGTTCGTGTCGGTGCAGTTCCCCGGCATTTCGGCTTCGGACGCGGAAACCCTGCTTGTCAAACCGATGGAGACCGAGCTTTCCGATCTGGACGGGCTCAAGAAGATGACGGCTACGGCCGCCGAAAACTATGCCGGTGTCGCGCTCGAATTCGAATTCGGCTGGGACAAGACGTCGATCATGGCCGATGTACGGGATTCCATGAACAAGGCGCAGGCCGATTTCCCCAGCGGGGCCGAGCAATATTCGATCAACGAAATCAACTTCTCTGAATTCCCCATCATCATCGTCAACCTGACCGGCCCGGTGCCGGAACACACGATGGCGCGTTATGCCAAGGATCTTCAGGACGATATCGAAGGCATCGAGGCCGTCCTCGAAGCCGGGATCGCGGGCAATCGCGACGAAATGCTCGAGGTGATCATAGATCCTCTGCGGCTTGAATCCTATAACGTCACGGCCAGCGAGCTGATCAACGTCGTTCAGAACAATAACCTTCTGGTTGCCGCCGGTGAGGTCGAAACGGAACAGGGCACCTTTGCCGTCAAGATCCCGTCCTCCTTTGACAGCGCCGAAGACGTGTATCGCCTGCCGGTCAAGACAAATGGCAATCGGGTCGTGACATTGGGCGATCTGGCCGAGATCAACCTGACCTTTGAAGATCGCAAGGGCACGGCGCGGTTTAACGGGGTCAGCACGGTTGCACTTCAGGTGGTCAAGCGCAAGGGGTTCAACCTGATCGACACTGCCGCCCTCGTGCGTGAAACTGTGGCCAAGGCTGAAGAAAACTGGCCCACGGAATTGCGCGCGGCGGTAACGGTGGGCACGTCCAACGACCAGAGCCGCGTTGTCAATTCGATGGTCAGCCAGCTTGAAGGTTCGGTTCTGACAGCCGTCGCGCTGGTGATGATCGTGGTGCTGTCGGCGCTGGGGTCGCGGGCGGCGCTGTTGGTGGGTTTTGCCATTCCCACATCGTTCCTGCTGTGTTTTGCGTTTTTGGCGGTGATGGGCGTGAGCGTGTCCAACATCGTTATGTTCGGACTGATCCTTGCGGTGGGCATGCTGGTGGATGGTGCCATTGTCGTGGTCGAATACGCCGACAAGCGGATCTCGGAAGGGTCCGGGCCCATGCACGCCTATGTCGAAGCCGCCCAACGTATGTTCTGGCCGATCGTGTCGTCAACGGCGACGACGCTCTGCGCCTTTTTGCCGATGTTGTTCTGGCCGGGCGTGCCCGGAGAATTCATGGGGATGTTGCCGGTCACGCTGATCTTTGTTTTGTCGGCTTCGCTGATCGTCGCGCTGATCTACCTGCCGGTGATGGGCGGCGTGTCCGGCCGGCTGAGCCGTGGTTTCGGCCGGACGGCCAATGCACTGCGCGCACGGTTGCCGTGGGTCGTTCGTGCGATCCTCGTTCCATTGGCGCTTTATACGATGTTCATCGGGGCGATGCAGGTGCTCAATCCCGGCTATCTGGTGCCTGCGCTGGCCGAAAACGCCCTGCTTGGCGCGGCGCTCGGAGTAGCGATATTCCTTGGTGGATCTTTTGCGGCATCGGTCACGCTGGACGCCGCAAGGATCACGTGGCGCCGCAAGCGTATCCGCGCAGGACGCCGCCGCACCGTCTTTGGCTGGTTGATCAAGCTCATTGCAGGCAACCCGATCATGCCGGTGCTCAGCATTGGCGCGGTCTTTGCCGCGGTCTTTTATATCGGCTTTGTGCTCTTCCCCGCGAATTCCAAAGGGGTTGAATTCTTTGTGGAAAGCGAACCGGAACAGGCCACAGCCTATGTCCGGGCGCGGGGCAACCTGTCACTGACCGAAAAAGACAACATGGTCCGTCAAGTCGAAGAAATCGTCATGGCGCATCCGGCTGTCATCAACGTGTTCTCCTTTGCGGGCGAAGGCGGTCTGGATACTGCAGGCCCCGGATCACGGTCCCCTAAGGACACCGTCGGTCAGGTCCAGTTCGAGATCATCCCATGGGAAGATCGCCCCACACAGACCGAAACGTGGTTTTTCGGAATGCTGGAACGCGAAGTGACCGCAGACGCCTTTGCCGGAAACACGGTGCTGGACGAAATCACCGCCGAGCTGATCAAGCTGCCCGGTTTCGAAACAGAATTGACCCCGCTCGAACAGGGACCGGGATCGGGCAAGCCATTGCATCTGCGTCTGACGGGCGACAGTTGGGATACGCTGCGCGAAGCGGTCGATATCTCGCGCGCCAAGTTCGAAGAGACGCCGGGCCTGATCCTGATAGAAGACACGCTGCCCCTGCCCGGCATCGACTGGCAGATCAATGTCGACGTTGAAAAGGCCGGTCGCTTTGGTGCCGACGTGGCCACCGTGGGCGCGATGGTGCAACTGGTCACGCGGGGGATCTTGCTGGATACAATGCGGGTGGATACCTCGGATGAGGAAATCGAAATCCGCGTGCGCTTGCCCGACGACGACCGCGTCTTGTCCACCCTTGATACGCTCAAGGTGCGCACCCGCGACGGGCTGGTGCCATTGTCGAATTTCATAACGCGGGAACCGGTGCGCAAACGCGCCGAAATCAACCGTGTGGACCAGCGCCGCCATTATGATGTGAAGGCGGACGTGGCCCCGGGGCTGAGCAAGCTTGTCGTCGAACTGGATGTCTTTGGCGCCGAAGAGGCGACAGAAGTCGAACTGGCAACAGCGCGCGAGATCACGGTTCCGGAAAATCAGGACGGTGCAGAAAACCTTCTGACCCTTGCCGGCAAAACCTATGAGGTGCTGTCCGTCGCAGAGGACACGACCATCGCGTTTCTTGTCGAGGAAGCGGACAAGGGATCGCTGCGCGCGGTTCCGATCAACGCCAACGAACGCAACCAACTGCTGACCAAATGGTTGGAAACCGACCCCCTGCCGCGCGGCATTGATTGGGAATGGACTGGCGATCAGGAAGAACAGGCCGAAAGCGGAGCCTTCCTTGTCAACGCCTTTGCCGGGGCGCTGGGGTTGATGTTCATCATCCTGCTGGCGCAGTTCAACAGCTTTTACAATTCGGTCCTTGTTCTTCTTGCGGTGGTTCTGTCAACGACCGGCGTTCTGATCGGGATGATGGTCATGGATCAGCCGTTTTCGATCATCATGACCGGCACGGGGATTGTCGCGCTGGCGGGTATCGTTGTGAACAACAACATCGTTCTGATTGATACCTATCAGGAATACAGCGGCTACATGCCCCGGATCGAGGCCATCGTCCGCACCGCAGAAGACCGTATTCGGCCGGTTCTGCTGACCACGATCACGACAATGGCCGGGCTTGCCCCGATGATGTTCGGCCTCAGTCTTGATTTCATCAATGGCGGCTATTCCATCAACAGCCCCACCGCCCTGTGGTGGAAGCAATTGGCCACCGCCGTTGTCTTTGGTCTTGGCGTGGCAACGATCCTGACACTTGTGGTGACGCCATCGTTCCTGGCGTTGCGGGTCTGGGTGACGACCTATGCCCATTGGATCGCGCGTCTGTTGGCGCGTCTGAGCTTTGGCAAGGGCAGCCGCGTGGCGCGCGACTGGGCGCTTCAGCGCGCCGCCAAGCGTATGGCTCCTCCGATCATCCAATGGGACGACACCGCAGGCGACAACGCGCCTCTAGACCCCGCAATGGGTGCCACACTGGCAGGTGGGGCCAACTTGCGGGCGGCCGAATGACGGCAAAACGGGTATAGGGGATCACCTCTTTCCTGCGATAATGATTTTGCAAAGTTGGCGGGGCGGTCCATTGGATTTCGCCCCGCTATCTTTTGGCGTGGCGTATTCCTTTCCTTAACATTCGCGGTCCATACACCGTTCACAGGTTCAACAGGTTTTGAATAAGGAACAGCGACATGCCTCAGTGGGTTCTTGATCTTCTGGATAGCCTCGGCGCAGGCGGATCGACGGATGCAGCAGCCAACGCGGCAAAGGCAGTTCCGGAAATTGATGCCTCAAGCGGGGCGTTGGCCCTTGCCGCGATTGCGGCCGGCCTGCTGTTGATGCGCGAATTGCGCCAGCGTCGCGCCGCCTGAAACGGTTTGGCCAAGGCCCCTATGCGGGGCCTGTGCCACCTCTGCCCCGGCTGGTGCTCCTCTCCTGCCTAGGAGCACCCTAAAAACTCCATCATTTGGTCACAGTGCTCTGGCAAGATCATCCTTGCCTAAATGAGAACATGACCCATGAAACATCTGTTGTGCGACCTCTTCGGCTTTGGCTGCGGATCGCCTTACGCCCCTGTATCCTCCTCTACGCACTATGGCGCGAGCATCGCCTCGGTGCCGGAAATCGCCGTGTCGTCGGGAACCGCGGCTGTGGCCATTGTCATCGCCGCTCTGCTCCTGACCCGTGAATTGCGGCAGCGCGGGACCGCCTGACCCAGTGTCCCGCGCAGGCAGGCCGATCCCGGACCGCCCCTGAATCGACAGATCGCGGCAATGAATCCGAATCACATATCCAGTTCAACATGGACCGGCACGTCATGATCGCCCGGAACGGGCCCGCGGCGTTTCCGGTGAAGACACAATAAGGCTCCCGCACCTTCATTGTTCATAAACCATTGTTATTGAACACATTTTTTTCACAAAATTTGCGAAATTGCTTTCCTGGGCGACTAACTTTCGGCACATAGACATCACATCTATCGAGAGGAAGTTATCCCATGAGCAACTTTTGGTGTCATTGGTTCGGCTATACGAATTGCAGCAATCCCGGAACGCCGACCGCGTCAGTCCCTGAAATCGACGCATCCAGCGGTGCGTTGGCCGTAGCTGTGGTTTTGTCGGCAGTTTTCTTCGTTCTGGAACGCCGCCGCCGCCGCGGGTGATCAGATCAGCGTCCAGTCGTCTTTTGCAAAGGCGACTGCTGCGATCAACGCATTGGCGACCGCATGTGACACGATCGCATCCGTGACCCGCCCGCTGCGCAGGACCAGAAGGGCAAAGATCAGGCCCGCCAGGCCCGCTTCAAGCAAACGACCGTGCAGCGCCGCAAAAGCGGCGGTGGTCACCCCCACCGCCAGCACCCGGCGCAGCACTGTCCCATCGTCGATCAGGCCAAGCAGATATCCACGAAAGAAGGCCTCTTCCACCATCGGGACCAGCAGCGACGTGCCCAGCACGCGCACAATCACCCACAGCGCAAGGGTCATCCCGCCCAGTTCGGCAAGCGGGGACATCGAGGCTGATGCCTCGCTGGTCAAAACCCAGCCCACCCCGATCACGACACCGGCCCCGATCGCCAATGGGTCAAGCCGCCACTCCAGCGCCAGAAACGGTTTGCGCAACCACAAGAGCCCCAGCAGCATCGCCGCTGCCTGAATCGGATAGCCAAGGGCCGGTTCCGAATAAAACGTGTTCACCACCAGCCCCGCCAGCATGAACAACAAGAACGGCAGGATAAACGCCGAGGCCTGATCTTCGGATATCGGAGGCAGGTCGCTGTCGCGGCGGCTCGGCTCTTCGCGCATCAGACCCGGCACCGCCTGAACGATAAACAGTATGCCAAGCGACAGAACCGTAAAGGCCAACCAGCCCGCAAAACTATGGAAGCCGTTCACCGCCAAGTCCGGCGACACATAGGCCCCGATGAGGATCAATCCCGAAATCCGCAGGATGTTGAACAGGAAGCTCATGATCAGGGCACCGGGCCACACGAACAACCAGAACCTTCCCTGTCGCAGGTCGCCGCGCATCAATACGGCATAGATCCCCATGAATGCAGTGGTCAGGGCCAGCCCTTCGATCCCTGAACAGGTGTCAGCCACCTGAACCAGAAAATCCCCCGTGCCGATCACTTCGCGGGTCGGGTCCATGGCCACCTGATTGCCCAGCGTGCCCAGCACGATCGCCACACCGTAGAAGGTGCCCCACACAAGGAAGGTCATGGACCACCACAGCGGATTGATGATGCTGGCCAGCGTCGGTGTCAGCAACGCAATCAGAACTACCGCACCGATTGAGACCGGCGCGGATTGGATCCAGTCGCGCCACCCACGCGGCGGCATCATCCAGAACAGGGCCGCCACACCGGCCAGAATACCGCCCGACACCAGCCCCGCAAACAGCAGCGGAAACGATTGGTTCAACTGCGTCGGATCCGAGAGCAGGCGCGGCAAAAGGATCAGCAGAATGCCGCCCAGATGCAGCACCGGCCACAGCCACCCGTTGCCCTGCTGGCGGCGCATCTCGGATGACAGCGCATGCCGCAGATCTGACTTGAGCACGAGAAGCAGAATGATACCCGCAAACACGCACAACGCATGAACCATGACCCCGCGTAGCCCGCGACAGGCCATCAGATAGCCGGTTTCCCGGCAATCCAGCGCGCTGAGGATCTGGAACAGGACCACGATCCCGACCGCTTCCAAGGCAAAGAGCGCGCCGAAGGCGTATAGCCGCGTGAACCCGGCGGTGTGTGTCTGCGTCGTCATAGCCCCGAGGTGACCCTACGCGGGTGCCTCTGGCAAGGGGTTTCGCACCCGCGCCCGCGGTTTTTTCGCCTTTTTGCGCGCAGGCCATTCAACTGCCGCCCCGGCACCACGAACCCGCCGCAGTCTGTCCAGGACTGCCACAAGCCAGCCATCTCCATGCCCCGGTTCACCCCATGGTTTCCGCTCCGGTTCACCCGCTGGCATACCGGTCGACTCAGGCCGCGAAATCGTCGGACTGCTGGCGATGCCAAAGATGCGCATAGCGTCCGCCCCGGTCCAGCAATTCGTCATGCGTGCCCCGTTCGACGACCTCCCCGGCATCCAGAACCACGATCTGGTCGGCTTCGGCAACCGTGGACAGGCGGTGCGCGATGGTAATAACCGTGCGCCCTTTGCCAGCCCGTCGCAGTGCAGACTGAATGTCGTGCTCGGTCTGGCTGTCCAGCGCCGAGGTTGCCTCGTCCAACAAAAGGATCGGCGGATTCTTGAGAAGCGTGCGCGCAATACCGACGCGTTGTTTTTCTCCCCCGGACAGCTTGAGCCCCCGTTCCCCAACCGCCGTGTCATAGCCTTCGGGCAGGGTTTCGATAAAGTCGTGGATTTGCGCGGCACGGGCTGCGGCCTCCACATCGTCCTGGGTGGCACCATCCCGGCCATAGGCGATGTTGTACCGGATCGTGTCGTTGAACAGGACCGTATCCTGCGGAACCACCCCGATCACGTCATGCAGGCTTTTCTGGGTGACATCGCGCACATCCTGTCCGTCGATGCGCAGCGCGCCGTGGGTCACGTCATAGAAACGGAACAGCAAACGCCCGATGGTGGATTTGCCCGATCCCGTGGCACCGACAATGGCAACCGTGTGGCCTGCGGGCACTGTCAGGTTCACCCCCTTGAGGATTTCGCGCTTTGGGTCATAACCGAACCGCACATCTTCCAGCGCGATCTCGCCACCGGTTATCGCAACAGGGGCCGCACCGGGCTTGTCCTTGACCTCGGAGGGTTGTTCGAGCAGGTCGAACATCTCGCCCATATCGACCAGCGCCTGACGGATTTCGCGATACACTGTGCCAAGGAAATTCAGCGGCATGGTGATCTGGATCATATAGGCGTTGACCATAACGAAATCGCCCACGGTCAGCGTGCCATCCTGCACGCCCATCGCTGCCATGACCATGACCGCCACCAGACCGGATGTGATCAAGAACGCCTGTCCAAAATTGAGTGCCGCCAGCGAATAGGACGTCAGCAGGGCGGCCCGCTCATAGCCGCGCATGGCCGCATCATAGCGTGCTGCCTCGCGCTCTTCGGCCCCGAAATACTTGACCGTTTCAAAATTCAGCAGGCTGTCGATGGCCTTTTGATTGGCATCCGTGTCCTGATCGTTCATCTCGCGGCGCAGTTTCACGCGCCACTCGGTCACCTTGAAGGTAAACCAGACATAAAGCGCGATGGTGACCACCACCGCCGCGAGATACCGCGCGTCAAACAGAAAAAAGAAGATACCGGCCACCATGACCAGTTCCAGCACCAGCGGCCCGATGGAAAACAGCAAAAAGCGCAACAGGAAATCAACGCCCTTGACCCCGCGTTCGATGATCCGCGACAGACCGCCGGTCTTGCGCGTGATGTGATACCGCATCGACAGCCGGTGGATATGCTGAAAGGTCTCGAGCGCCAGCTTGCGCAGCGCCCGTTGCCCGACAGCGGCAAACACCGCATCGCGCAGTTGCTGGAACCCGTTCGACATCAAGCGCGCCAAACCATAGGCGAGCGTCAGTCCGACAGCCCCCAAGGCCAGCATCGGCGCGCCCTCGCCCGCCAGCGCGTCCACTGCCCCCTTGTATAGAACCGGCGTCAGCACCGTAACGAGCTTGGCCAGGATCAGGATCAGCAGGGCACCGACAACGCGGCGGCGGACCCAGGGCAGATCCTTGGGCCACAGATAGGGAACGACCTTGCGAATGGTCCGCACGGCAGACCGCTTTTCGGCAGCGGCGACGTCTGTCTGGTTCATCTGATCGGGGCCCTTCGCATTTGGTCGCAAGTAAGGGATGTAGAACCGCGGACGGGAAATGGCCAGTGCCCACGATCCCGCGGCACCTTTGGTCCCGACGCGCATGTTGCCGGGACAGTCCCTGCGCCCCGGTCAGGCGTGAAACCTATTCGGGAACCGTGAACACCTGCCCGGGATAGATCAGATCGGGGTCGCGGATGTTGTCGCGGTTGGCCTGAAACACCCGCACATAAAGCAGCCCATCCCCATACCGTTCCCGTGAAATGGCCCAGAGCGTATCACCTTTCTGAACGGTGACCTGCCGCACCGGTGCGCTTCGCGCAACCGGGGCAGGTTCCGCGGCGGTGGCCGCAGCACCGGCAGGCCGTGGTGCTGCGCGCGGCGTGGCACGCGCGGTCGCAGCGGCCAGAACTTCGGGTGCCTCGCGTTTGAACGGGGTTTCGATCCGACCGGTCACGGACCCGCCCTGCCCCAACGCGTCAAGGCGCAGCGTATAGATACCCGGCCTGACATCGCGCATTTCACCGCGCCAGCGCCCGTCGGCCCCGATAACAAAATCCTGTTTGGCGGTATTGTTGACGTAGGCGCGGACGATCTCGCCCGGTTGCCCGCGACCAGACAAAAGCACCTCGCCAGCTTGGGAATACCCGATGGTATCAAGCATGAGCGACAGCGCAATCGGCACGTCCGGCGCGCTGGGTTGCAGAAGTTCAACACCTTGCTCGTCAGCCCGCAGAATGGCCAATGGCGCGGGCACCGGTGCAGGTGCGGGCTGGCTTGCCGGGGCCGCTTGCGCCGTTTGCGTTGTGCCAGCAGACGGTTGCGCTTGGGTTTGGGTCACCGACCCGGCAATCGTGTCTTGAGCAGGCTCTTGAACAGGTGCCTCCGCCAGATCTGCCGCTGGCTCTTGGGCCGATACACCCTGTGACGGCGTTGCAGGGTCGGCAGTAGATGACGCTTGGTCCACCGGCTGTGGCGCAGATGCGGTTGCGTCGTCGCGCGCGGCCGCCACCGGCTCGGATTTTGGCTCTGGCGTTGGTTCCGGCTGCGGATCGACGCTTGCCGTGACAACGGGGCTGGGCGCAAGGATGATATCATCCGACAGCGCCACCTGTCCGTTCTTTTCCGCACGCGCGGTCAGGATGCGGGCATCTGGCGATGCACCAAGGCTCAGGAAGGCCGCAAACCCGCCCGAACCGTCCACGCGGATGCGATCGACCTCAACCCCGTCCAGAAGGAAAGACAACACAGCGCCAGCAGGTGCGGTGCCTGCCAGAACCGCCTCGCCGTCCGGGGCGATACGCACCACATCGAACCCCGGCGCGTCCAGCGCGGGCGGGGCCGCAGGGGCCGGTTCCTGTGGTGCAGGTGCCATCGGTGCCGCGGCAGTCATCCTCGGCGGAGCCGTGGTGCGCGCCACGGGTCCGGACGGTGCGTCGGGTACTGCCGCCGATGGTGCGACGGGTGCCAAGGCCGTTGGTGCCGGTGTCGTGGGGACCACCGGTATCACCGCAGGTGACGGTGCCGCCTGCGGTGCGGGTGCGTTGGCCGTGGCGACATCTTCTGTCTGTGGCTCGTTTTGTGGCTCACTCTTTGGTTCTGTCTGTGGCTCGCTTTGTGGTTCGGGTTGTGGTTCGGGTTGCGGATCAGACACGGCGACTTCTGGCGCGGGCGGCGCGGCCTCAGCGGTCTGGGCGGCATCGCCCGGATCAACATTCGGACCGGACGTCTGTGCCTCTGCGCTGCCTTCTGCCGTCTTGTCAGAAGCGGCTTCGGCAACCTCCTCGACCGGTTCGGCCAAAGGCATCGTGGCCGGTTGCCCCTCCGAAACCTGATCCGGTTCGCGGGCACCAGATTGAATTGTCGCGCCGGACGCACCTTGCCCGACGGGCGATGGATCCGCTTGCGCCTGCTCTGCGGGCGCGGATGTTTCAGAGGTATCAACAGGGGCCGTAACCGGGGCCGGCGCAGGCTCCGACACCTGATCGGCTGCGGACCCAATGACAACAGGCGCATCGCCACCCGACCGCAGCGCGAAAACACCAGCGACCAGCGCCGCAACGATCACCGCGCCCGCCGCCACGACACCCCCGGTGCCCAGCCCGAAAAACCCCGGTTTTCCAGCCATATCCGTCTTTCCCCCGTTTACGGCAGTCATGCCGGTTGAGCAGACCCTTCCCAGCCGCTATCACTTGCGATAACGCCCCGCCCCGGCAGCACCCGAAAGCAGAAGGATCCACCCCATGCAGATCAAATCCGTTTGTGTGTATTGCGGATCACGATCCGGGGCAATCGACAGCTATGGTGCCGCTGCCGATGACACCGGAGTGATGATTGCGCGCAACGGCTGGCGGTTGGTCTATGGGGCCGGGGATGTCGGCCTGATGGGCCGCGTCGCACGCGCCGCTCAGGATGCCGGGGCCGATACCTTTGGCGTGATCCCTGCCCACCTTGTCGCCTGGGAAGTCGGCAAAACCGATCTGACCCGCTATGTTGTCACCGAAACCATGCACGAACGCAAAAAGGTGATGTTCATGAACGCTGATGCGATCATGGTCCTGCCCGGTGGCGCGGGGTCACTGGACGAATTGTTCGAAGCCCTGACATGGCGGCAACTGGGTTTGCACGAAAAACCGGTGATCGTTCTCAATACCGATGGGTATTGGCAGCCGTTCCTGTCCCTGATCGACCACGTGATCGATCAGGGTTTTGCCGATGCGTCCTTGCGCGAATTCATAACCGTCGCAAACACCGTGGCCGAGGCCGAAGAGATCCTTAAGCCCGCATTATCCTGAACCACCGTTTCGCTGGACAGACCCCACGCGGTGTCCCTAGGCTGATCCGAACCCGATAGCCCACCGGAAGGACACGGACATGGCCACCTCGCGCATCTGGAAGCCGAAAAAGAACTGCCCTCCCGATATCGACAAACTGCGCACCGAGCTGACCGCGCTGGCCAAAAAGAAAAGCGGCGGCAAGCTGATTTCCGCAAAATATACCAAGGATCACATCTTTGCCGGGCACAACGGCGATATCGCCAAACTGGCTGCCCACCTGGCCAAGCTGCGCGCCCTGCCGATGAGCACCCTGATGATCACCTCCATGACCGGCAACGCCCAGGCCGAGGTGGTCAACTGGATCAAGAAAGTGCCCGCCAGATCGCTGACCTACAGCGCAAGCGCCAAGTCATGGACCATCAGCAACCGTGGCTCGGCGGTGGATGCGGTCAACACCTACAAATTCGCCACCGTCGATCTGGATGCGCTCAAGGCGATGAACAAGGACGATGTCGTCAAGAAATCACGCAAATGGCTGAAGGTGTCGCAGAAAAAGCCCAAGATCGCCTGCCTTTTCGAAAGCGACGGCACCCCGGTGATCTATCACCTCGATTATTGAACCGCACGGCCCGGGCGCACCGATTGACACGGCTTTCTCACGCGATAGCCTTACCCGTGAATGCAGCCTCAAATTGCATCGCCATGTCAGGAGAGCACCATGGTCAATCTTCGGGAGTCCTATCCAAACGGGTTCGCAGTGGCCATCGCATGCGCCACCGCCGCATTTGGCTACGTCGTCATGGCCACCGGCTTTGGCCCGTTTGGCGCACACGGCGCATCCATTGCAATGCGCACCACCTACATCGCGGCGGTCTGCCTGCTGATGTTCGACGTGATCGAATCCGCCCATATCGCGCGCGGAACATCGCGCGACCGCAGGAACCCCTATGTCTGGATATATGCCTTCTACATGGGGTATTTCTGGTGCCTGATGATGATGCTGATGTTCTGGCGCGGGGCTGAGAACATTGGAATGTTGCTGGTGCAATGGGGCGTGGCCGGGGCGGGGTTCGGGCTGTGGATGGCGTTTTTCATCACCCCCCCGCATGGATGCCCCTCCGGTAGGTTCGATCTGGACAACCCGCCGACGGATCGCCCCTTGGGCCGGTTGTATATCTTCTGGCCGATCATCCTGGTCATCCTTATCACAGCGCTTGTGTCATTCCCGCCAGATACCGGATGGCGCGATGGGTATCTCTTGTTTCAGATGATCTTTCTGGGGTCTATGATGCCGCTCTACAATTACGCCAAACCCCTGTTATGGCGCGCCGCCCTGCCCCGACTGATCGGGTTCACGCTCCTGTTGATCGGCCTGCTGGCTTTCTGACCGGCGACCTAAGGGGGCACCGCAAACGCAAAAGGCCGCCCAATCGGGCGGCCCTTCATCGCACTCCTAACCCATGGGTTACATGCGCGAGGCGACGTTTTCCCAGTTCACTAGGTTGTCCAGGAAATTGGTCAGATACGCAGGCCGCTTGTTGCGGAAATCGATGTAGTAGGAATGTTCCCACACATCGCAGCCCAGAAGCGCGGTCTGACCAAAGCACAGCGGGTTCACGCCGTTCTCGGTCTTGGTGACGGCCAGCGACCCGTCCGCGTTCTTCACAAGCCAGCACCAGCCAGAGCCGAACTGACCCGCGCCCGCCGCCGAAAACTGCGATTTGAATTCGTCAACCGATCCAAAGCTCTCGGTCAGCGCCTTCTCAAGCTCGCCCGGCATCGCGCTGGCACCCGGCCCCATCATTTCCCAGAACTGGTTGTGGTTCCACAACTGGCTGATGTTGTTGAAAATACCGTTCTGAGCCACAGCCGCCTTGTCATAGGTGCCGACGATGATTTCTTCCATCGTCTTGCCGTCCCACTCGGTTCCGGCGATCAGCTTGTTGCCGTTGTCCACATAGGCCTTGTGGTGCAGGTCGTGGTGGTATTCGAGCGTCTCACGCGACATGCCCTTGGATTCAAGGGCATCGTGCGCATAAGGAAGATCAGGAAGTTCAAAAGCCATGTCAGGCCCCCCGTTGTTTGTTTTCGCTGGCCTGATACATGCGGCGCGATGCCGCGATGGTCAAGGGCTGCGGCGGGAATTCCTTACCGCAAATCCGGGGCCGAGCCCTGCGCGGGCCCTGCGATCGCGCTTCTTTTTCGTTTCAAATACGCCGGGGTCCGGGGCAGCGCCCCGGTCCACCCCGCACCACGCGCGTGCCGGTTACGTGTCCGCGAATACGCCGACCTCGGATCCCGGCTGCGCGCTGGCCTGCAACAGGCCAAACACATAAGCGGCCACCGACCGGAAGCAGACCACCCGAAAGCTGTCCGGTCCGGTCATCCACACGGCGGCTGCCACCTGCGCCATGCGCGTGCGGCGGATTTCGCCTTGCTTGAAGGCACCGGGCGCAAAATCCACCGGGCACAGCTTGGCCAGAACCTCCCGCGATCCGGCACCCGTCAGGTCAAACACCGCGCGCGCGTCAGACACGTTGACGGCAAGCGCGTGCTCGCCGCTCAGCGCCTGCGCCAAGGCCGCTGCGCGCGCCGGGGCCTCTGCGTGCGGACACATGATCAACAGCTCATCGGGTGACATCCAGGCGACGGCGCTGTCGCCCGCTGTCGTGATCTGCCGCGTCTTTGGCACCCCCGCGCCTTCAGCGACCTCCCCCACGGCTTTCTGAAACACAGCCGAGGAAAAATCGCCGCGCAGCGTAATCATCCCGCAGGCCCCGGCTTCGCGCAGTTGCACGAACCCGTCGAATGCCGCACCGGCAAGCGCGCTTGTCACATGATCAGACATTCTGCTTTTCTCCTTCGGGGTCATAAAACACCGCAGACACGATTTTCGCCTTATAGGTCTTGCCGTCGGTTCCGGGGAAATCCAGCACCTCGCCCATCCGGTCCGGTCCATGCAGCACCAGACCCATGGCAATTCCCCGGTTCAGCGTCGGGGAATGATAGGTCGAGGTCACCCGCCCGATCATGACCTTCTGACCATTCTCGTTCACCCCGTTGCCCAGCGCATAGGCCCCGTCCGGCAGAACCGATCCGTCCACAGTCTCCAAACCGACCAGCTTCCAGCGGTTGGGATCGGTCATATGGCTGCGTTGCTGCGCCCGCTTTCCAAGATAATCCTCTTTCTTCTTGGACAGCGCCCAGTCCAGCCCCAGATCCTGCGGGATCACGGTGCCGTCTGTTTCATCGCCAATCATGATAAAGCCCTTTTCAGCCCGCATGATATGCAACGCTTCGGTGCCATAGGGCATCACGCCGAATTCCTTCCCGGCCTCCATCAGCTTGTCCCAGAAAGCACGCCCCTGGCTGGCCGGAACCGCAACCTCATAGCTCAGCTCCCCCGAGAACGAGATCCGGTAAACCCGCGCGTCAAACCCGCCAAGGGTGCCGTCAGCCCATTCCATGAAACCCAACGCCTCGCGCGACACATCCATGCCGCCCAGCTTTTCCAGAAGCTTGCGTGCGTTGGGGCCGACAACGGCGACCTGCGCCAGTTGCTCGGTCACATTCGCAACATAGACCTTCCAGTCCCACCATTCTGTTTGCAGCCATTCCTCCATGTGCGCATGGATGCGATCGGCTCCGCCGGTGGTGGTATGGCACAGCCAGGTATCGTCATCGATCCGCGCGACAACGCCATCATCGGACAGAAACCCGTTTTCGCTGCACATCAGACCATAGCGGCATTTGCCCGGCTTCAGGGTCGACATCATGTTGGTGTACATCATGTCAAGGAAACGCCCGGCATCCGGGCCCTTCACGATCAGCTTGCCCAAGGTCGAGGCATCCAGAAGCCCCAGCTTTTCTCGGGTGTTTCTGACTTCTCGCATCACCGCTTCGTTCACGGTTTCGCCATTGCGCACAAAGGCGTAGGGACGCCGCCAGTGACCCACCGGCTCCCAATCTGCGCCGTTGGCATCGTGCCAGTCGTGCATCGGGGTGCGGCGCAACGGCTGGAATATCTCGCCACGTGCCTCGCCTGCGATGGCCCCCATGGAAATCGGGGTATAGGGCGGACGGAACGTGGTGGTTCCGGTCACCGGGATCGGCTGACCCAGCGCATCCGAAAGAATGGCCAGACCGTTGATGTTGCTGAGCTTTCCCTGATCCGTGGCCATGCCGAGGGTGGTATATCTCTTGGCGTGTTCGACGCTTTCAAACCCTTCGTGTGCGGCAAGCTGCACATCGGAGACCTTTACGTCGTTCTGGAAATCCAGCCAGGATTTCATACGCAGTTTGATATTGGCTCCTTGCGGCATCATCCAGACCGGGGCCAATGCGGCCTCGCCCAGTGCGTCGGCCTTGGGGGGCGGCGCGTCATCGGGGGTGCCGCCCGCGGCGCGCGCGGCGGCAACACCCGCCGCCGTCGCATCCGCCAGCGCCGCGTCCAGGGCAAGCGCCCCGTTTGCCGACCCGGCCGCGATGACAAATCCTTCGCCCGAGGCACCGGTGGGCGGGCGCGACGGATCGGGCCGGAAATGCGCCTGCGCATCGTCCCAGATCAGCTTGCCGCCACAATGGGACCACAGGTGCACGACCGGCGACCATCCGCCTGACATCGCAACCGCGTCGCAGGGGATCTCTTCCAGCACGCTGCCTTCTCCGGCCTGTGCGCAGATCTGCACGCCGGTCACCCGCTTGCCACCCTTGACCTTGGCAATCGCGCGCCCCGTGTCCACCCGAATGCCCATGTCGCGGGCCTTGGCCATCAACGCGCCGCCGCCTTCGGGGCGGGCGTCGATGATGACCGGCACTTCGAGACCGGCCTGTTTCAAGACAATGGCTGTGCGATACGCATCGTCGTTATTGGTCACAACAACGGTGCGGTCACCTGTGCTGACCCCGTAGTTAACCACGTAATCGCGCAACGCCGCCGCCAGCATCACACCCGGCAAATCGTTGCCCGCGAATGACAGCGGACGTTCGATGGCCCCGGTGGCCGTGACGATCTGTTTGGTGCGAATGCGCCACAGACGGTGGCGCGGGCCTTTTGCCTCGGGCGCATGATCGCGCAGGCGTTCATAAGCAAGCAGATAGCCGTGGTCATACACGCCCGCACCCATGGTGCGGGTGCGCATCGTGACGTTGTCCATCGCGTCCAGCTTTGCAACGGCCTGTGCCACCCATGCGTCGGCATCCATCCCGTCAATGGTGCTGTCATCGGCAACGCCGTCTACGGGTGCCCGTCCGCCCCAATCGGCGGTCTGTTCGATGACCAGAACCGACTGGCCCGCCGTCGCCGCCGCCAAGGCCGCCTGAAGCCCGGCCACACCGCCCCCAATCACCACCAGATCGGCAAAGTGATAGAAGTGTTCATAGGTATCTTGGTCGCGCTGCTTGGGCGCGCGGCCCAGACCGGCGGACTGACGGATAAACGGTTCATACACGTGTTTCCAGAAGGCACGCGGATACATGAACATCTTGTAATAGAAGCCCGCAGGCAGGAACCGCGAGAAATAGGTGTTCACGGCCCCGATATCGAATTCGAGGCTGGGCCAATGGTTCTGGCTTTGGGCGACAAGCCCGTTGAACAACTCGGTCGTGGTGGCGCGCTGGTTGGGCTCGAACCGTGCGCCCTCACCCATGTTGATCAGGGCGTTGGGTTCTTCTGCCCCGGACGCCACGATACCACGCGGACGGTGGTATTTGAACGACCGCCCGACCATCATCTGATCGTTGGCCAATAGCGCAGAGGCCAGCGTATCACCCGCGTGGCCGCGCATCTGCTTGCCGTTGAAGGTGAACTGAACCTGTTTGGATCGGTCGATCAAACGACCACCCGAGGCGAGGCGCGTGCTCATGATATCAGACCTTTTTGCCGAAGATTGAGGGATCAACACGACCGCAGCAGGCGTCGCGGGACCCCGTCAGGCCGCCTGCAAGAGGCAAGCGGTGTGTTTGAGTATTTTTGGCCGGAAGAAGACGCATCAGGAAAACTCCCTCCACGTCCAGCCGGGGCGCTTGTCGCTGATCGCGGCGCGCAGGTCGGAGGGCGGCTCGGTTGTCTGGGCCGAATAGGTCCCGAACACCTCGAGCGTTTTGGTGCAGCGCGCGGCGTGAAACCACTTGCCACACCCCGAAACATGCCGCCAGCGTTCGAAATGCACGCCGAACGGATTTTCGCGGGTGAACAGGTAATCGTGGAAATCGTCGTCACTGGAACCCGGACCGAACCGCTTGATATGGGCTTCGCCACCGCCGTGAAACTCGGTTTCTTCACCGGTCACGCCGCAATAAGGGCACTCGAGGATCAGCATGGGACACCTCCGAAAATCGCGCGGTCGCAGCCGGGCTGGGTTTGCGCGCGTGGATTGAAAGAAACGCCGGACAGGACGCGCGTTACGGTTGCAAAACCGTAACGCGACTGTGAAGGCCGCGTGGGCTTGAATGGCACCCTGCGCTGCCCCATTTGCAGGTCATGGCAGAGATGTATCTTATCATGACGGTGGCAGCGGTCGCAGGGTTGGTTCACATGGCCTACAGCCTGCGCCCCGTATGCCCACCCGATATCCCCCAAGAGCGTCCGCAACGCGGCCGCTGAAACATGAAACTGGCGAGTGGCGCGCGACATCAGTGCGCCACTCCCGCAGCCACGCTTTCGTCGATGAAGCGACCTTCCTTGAACCGGTCGAGAGAGAACGCATCGGTGAGCGGCGAACGCCCCTTGGCGATCAGTTCGGCCATGCCCCAGCCCGAACCGGGAATGGCCTTGAAACCGCCCGTGCCCCAGCCACAGTTGATGAACACGCCATCCACCGGCGTTTTTGACAGGATCGGTGACCGGTCGCCCGTCATGTCGACGATGCCGCCCCATTGGCGCAGCATCTTGAGACGCGACACCATCGGGAAGGTTTCGATCAGGGCGCGGACGGTTTCTTCGATGTGGTGGAAACTGCCGCGCTGGGTGTAGTTGTTGTAGCCATCCGCGCCGCCGCCGATGACCATCTCGCCCTTGTCCGATTGCGACATGTAGCCATGCACCGTGTTGGCCATCACCACCACGTCCATGCAGGGTTTGATTGGCTCGGACACCAGCGCCTGAAGCGCCACGGATTCGATCGGCAGACGGAAGCCCGCCATATCCGCCAGCACACCCGAATGGCCCGCAACGACGATCCCCAGCTTGTCGCAGTCTATCGGGCCTTTGGTGGTGTCCACGCCCGCAACGCGCCCGCCATCTCGGCGCACACCGGTGACTTCGCATTTCTGGATGATATCCATGCCCATGTCGGAGCAGGCCCGCGCATAGCCCCAGGCCACCGCATCATGCCGCGCGGTGCCGCCCCGCGCCTGCCACAGCCCGCCCAGAACCGGATAGCGCGGCCCGGCAAGGTTGATGATCGGCACCAATTCCTTGACCTTCTGCGGCGTGATGAATTCCGTCGTCACACCCTGCAGCGCGTTGGCATGGGCGGTGCGTTGATAGCCACGGACCTCGTGGTGGGTCTGGGCCAGCATGATCACGCCGCGCGGGCTGAACATCACGTTGTAGTTCAGGTCCTGGCTCATCGTCTCGTAGAGACTGCGCGACTTTTCATAGATCGCGGCGGAGGGGTCCTGAAGATAGTTCGACCGGATGATCGTGGTGTTTCGGCCGGTGTTGCCGCCGCCAAGCCAGCCCTTTTCGATCACCGCCACGTTGGTAATGCCGAAATTCTTGCCAAGGTAATAGGCCGTGGCCAGCCCATGCCCGCCGGCACCCACGATGATCACATCATATTTACGTTTCGGTTCGGGAGAGCGCCACGCGCGTTCCCAGCCGCTGTGATAGCGGGCCGCTTCGCGGGCGATAGCAAAGGCAGAATAGCGTTTCATGTCGCGAATCCAATCCGGTTGGGAGCCTCCCCGATATCGCCCGAAGCCCGATTTCACCCACGTCGCGAACCGTCGTATTTCCGCACAGTTGCGACATGGACGCCATGCCGCGCCGTTTCCCCTTTTTTTGGCTGCCCGCCCGCTATAGATGAAGGGCAAATGGGAGGGATCATGTCGTTCTGGATACTCACATCGGCGCTCACTTTGATGGTTGCGCTGCTGCTTGTGCTGGCGACGCTGCGGCGTCGTGACGGCGAAGAACCGGCGGCGGCCTATGATTTGCGGGTGTATCGCGATCAGCTGCGCGATGTGGATCGCGACGCGGCCCGAGGCATCATCGCCGAGGCAGAGGCCGAACGCCTGCGGTCCGAAGTCTCGCGGCGGATTCTGGCCGCGGATGCCGCCCTGACCTCTGAAACCGATGCAGAGACCCGCACCGGGCCTGCCGGCTATGGCCTTGCCATCAGTTTTGTCGTTGTCTGCTTTGCAGGGAGCTTCGTTCTGTATCTTGGGGTGGCGGGCATTCTGCAAATGGCCGGATGGGACCGCGAAGCGATCATCGACCTGCGCGAACGCACCGCGATTTCCCTGTCTGACGCGGACGACGGAACCCCGAGAAAGATTTATCCCGTCTTTGCCGGGCTGGGGTCGCCCGGATACGGCGATCTAAGCCTCGCCGCGCGCAAGCGCATGGCCGAAGAACGCCGTCAGTCACGCCCGGCACAGGCCACCGCCGAGGCGCAGATGCCGCCACGGCCGCCGCTGTCCACCCCTGCCCCCGAGACGCTGTCGCTGATGGAAAAGCTGCGCGAAACCGTGTCGCAGCGCCCGAACGATTTGCAGGGGCACATCCTGCTTGCCCAATACGAAGCCCGTGTCGGGAATTTCACCGCCTCTTACGAGGCTCAGCAAAAGGTCATCTCGATCAGGGGCGACAACGCAACCGCTTCGGATTATGCCGATTTGGCGGATATGATGATCATCGCGGCGGGTGGATACGTTTCGCCCGAGGCGGAGAACGCGATCTATGCCGCGCTGAACCGTGATGCCGAAAACGGCACTGCGCGTTATTACTATGGGCTGATGAAAACCCAGATCGGGCGCCCGGATCAGGCATTCCGCATCTGGCGCGATCTGCTGGAAAGCAGCCCGCCGGACGCGCCGTGGGTTGGTCCGCTCCGCGAATTGATCGAAGACACCGCCCGCGCTGCAGGCGATGTGAATTATACCCTCCCCGATGCCAAGCCGCTGCGCGGCCCCAGCGCAGCCGATGTCGAAGCTGCCGGAGACATGACGCAGGACGAACGCATGGAGATGATCCGTGGCATGGTTTCAGGCCTGTCGGACCGTCTGGCCACGGAGGGCGGAACGCCCGCGGAATGGGCCCGCCTGATCGGTGCGCTGGGTGTTCTGGGCGACGAGGCACAGGCCATCGCCATATATAACGAGGCACTGGCCACCTTCGAAGGTAACGACGGCGCAATAGACGTGGTCAAGGGCGGTGCCCGGCGCGCAGGACTGATCCCATGATCGCCGAGGCGATGGAGGATTTCGCCCCCGCGCTCAGACCCGCAGGGGCGCTGATGGGGCTGGATCTTGGAGACAAAACCATTGGCGTTGCCGTCTCCGATGGGCTGCGCGGCGTGGCGACCCCGCTTGAAACCGTGCGCCGCAAGAAATTCACCGTGGACGCTGAGGCGCTCTTGGCGATTATCGCGCATCGCGATATCGCCGGGGTCGTGCTGGGCTTGCCGCGCAATATGGATGGATCAGAAGGCCCCCGGTGCCAGTCCACCCGCGCTTTTGCCCGCAACCTCGACCGCCTGACAGAGGTGCCGATCACCTTCTGGGACGAACGGCTGAGCACGGTTGCGGCGGAACGGGCGCTTCTTGAGGCGGATACGACCCGAAAGCGTCGCGCCGAGGTGATCGACCACGTTGCCGCATCCTATATCCTGCAAGGGGCGCTGGATCGGTTGCGCCACATGACCCGAAAGGCACCAAGCGCATGAAAGACGATATCTGGAGCCGAAACGAGATCGAAAGCCCCTGCGTGCGGGTCTGCGTGGTGCATCCCGAAGAACGCATCTGCACCGGCTGCTTTCGCACCATTGACGAAATCGCGGGTTGGTCCAAGCTCCCCAACGAAGAGCGCCGCGCGATCATGGAGGCCCTGCCCGACCGCGCCGGTCGCCTGAAAAAACGCCGTGGCGGACGTGCCGCGCGGCTCAGGAAAGACTGACGCGCAACTGCGGACCCTGCCAACATGCTGATCCTTGCCATCTGGCCCCTGTTCGCCGTGATCTGCGCGGGCCATGTGATGGCACGGCGTGACTGGCCGTCGGCGTCGTTCTGGCCAGCGGCGGAAAAGATCAACTACTTTGTGCTGTTCCCCGCGCTCCTCATGTCCAGTCTGGCCAGCGCGCCGGTGCAGGATCCGGCACTGATCCGGCTGGGAGGGGCAGGTGTCACCACCATCCTGATCGCGGCGCTGATCCTGTGGGGTCTGCAACGCGTGCGCCCGGTGCCTGCCGGGCGGTTCGGGCCGATGATGCAGGGGGCCGTGCGCTTTAACACCTATCTGGCGTTGTCGGTTCTGGCCGGGCTGGCCGGCACGCAAGGGATTGAACAGGCCGCCGTCTATCTTGCGGTCGCGGTGCCCTTGGTCAACGTCTTGTCGATCCTCGCGCTGTCGGCGGGTGACGGCGGGACCGCGGCAACGCCCGCCATGCTGGCCCGGACAATCCTGCGCAATCCGCTGATCCTTGCCTGTCTGGGCGGTTTTGCGCTGGCCGCAACCGGGATCGGCCTGCCTTGGGGCACAGAACAGTTCGTATCGCTTCTGGGTCAGGGTAGTTTGCCGCTCGGGCTGTTGTGCGTGGGGGCCGCGTTGCAGCCGCACGCGCTGCGCCGCGATGCAGTCGCGCTTGGGCTGGCTGGGGCGGCGCGGCTGGTTATGTTGCCGCTGTTGGCGGCCGCCGTCTGCAAGGGCTTTGATCTCGACCCGGTTGCGACGCTCGTGGTTGTGGTCTTCTCAGCCGTGCCAACGGCCCCCACCGCCTATGTGCTGACACGGCAACTGGGCGGCGACGGACCATTCATGGCCGGACTGGTCACAGCCCAGACCCTTATGGCGGTGATGACAATACCACTGGTGCTCGCCCTGCTTTCGATGGGCTGATCACTCCGGCACGGCCAGCCAATCGCGATGTGCCCCGATCCAGTCCGGCCGAAAGAACGCGGTCACGCGCGCCGCATCCCTCTCGTCACGCCACGGTGCAGTGCCGTGCAGGGTAAAGCGGTGCAGCAGAAAAGATGACCCGGCAGGCCCGGACAAAGCCACCGGCTCTATCTGGTCGAACACCTGCGCGCGGGCCTTGTGATACACCGCGGTCACGTCCACCTGCGCGGGATCGTCCTCAGCGATGGCATCGCGCAGCGCCGCCCCCAGAACACGGTGGCTGCCCGGCCAGCACAAGGTTGGCGCGGCGCGTGATCCATCCAGCGATATACCCAGAATATAGGCGTGCCGTTCCAGCGCGCGCCGCCGCCGGTCCGGCCCCACCGGATGCAACCCGTCCACATGCGCCGCCCCACGTCGCAGACGATAGCGGTGGTTGCCATCGCTTTCACCCGCGTCCTGTTTCGGATAGCCCGGATAGATCACCGACAATTGCGCGCGGTGAAGCGGCCCGATCTGCGGCAGATGATCCTGCCACGGCCCGCAAAGCGGCACGGAGTCGATACTGCCATCAACATCATTGGGCAGGGCATCAACGCCAACAAACCATGTCTCGCCGTGGCGCAGGTTGGCCGCCCGCGCCTCCGGGTCCGCAATGATCCCCCGCGCCCGCGCCAAGGCCGCCGTTGCCCAGGCGCGGCTGCGATCTGTTGCGGCAAAGCAGGCAAAGCCCTGCCCTGCCAGCGTCATCCCATCAGTGCCTTGCGCAGCATGTTCAGCGCCACAATCGAAATGAACACCGCAAACACCCGCTTGAGCGGCTTGGGGTCAAGGCTGTGAGCCATTTTTACCCCCAAAGGCGTGGTTACCATCGTCATCGCGATAACGATGACGAAGGCCGGGATATTCACCGCGCCGATGGTCATCGGCGGGCGGAAGGCCGGGTCGATCTCAACAAAGAGGAAGGAAATCACCGAAGGCACCGCGATCAACACGCCAAAGCCGGACGCCGTCGCCACAGCGCGGTGGATCGGGAACCCGAACAACGTCATCAGTGGCACCCCAAAGCTGCCCCCGCCGATCCCCATCAGGACCGACAGAAACCCGACCGACGGCGACAGGGTCGCGCGCGTCAGGCCCGTCGGCATCACCGAGCCAAGCCGCCAATCCGCACGCCCGAACGCCATGTAAAGCCCGACGATCACGCCAAGCGCCCCGAAAATCAGTTGAAGCGTGACCGACCGCAGCGACGCTGCCACCAGAACCCCGATCACCGCCCCCACCGCGATGCCCGGTGCCCAACTGCGCAACACCGTCCAATCGACAGCGCCCTTGCGGTTGTGCCCCATGACCGACCGGACCGATGTGACCACGATGGTCGCCAGAGAGGTCGCAAGACAGATCTGCATCAGTTGCGGCCCGGCAAAGCCAAGGCTCTGGAAGCTGTAGAAGTAGGCGAACACCAGAACGATTCCGCCACCAACGCCCAGAAGCCCCGCCAGAATGCCCGCAACCGCTCCGATCCCCATCAACATCAGGGCCAACTGCACGAGCAGCCCGCTATCCATTTCCGCAAGTGTCATGCCCGTCCCCTTTTGATCGCGTTGGGTCACCTTCTAGCGCCATGCCCGCGTCTCGGAAAGGGGGCGGATGACGGTCACGACCGGGGACCGGCGCGTTCCGCAAGACGGTTCCCCCTTCGCCGACGAAAACCACGTTTGCGAAACGCAGTTCCGACATGCGGTATTGTCTGTCTGGAAATTCCGTCCTAGTCTCGCCGCGAGGAGTGCCGCGCGCAAGGATGGAAACAGCCAAACGCACCACGGCAGGAGGAGAAGCGGGGGAGGAAAATGCAGACATCGTTCAGGCCGCGCAGCCGCGCCACATGGGACACCGCGCGATTTCGGGGGCGCGTGCAATGACGGGCATGACCCTGAAGGAGGCGGTTGCCCATGTCACCACCACGAACCCGGCCTTTGAAGTCACACAGGCCGAGATTCGCGGAACATCCTTTCGCGTGTTCAAGAACATCCCGCCCAACGTGCCCGCCCTTCTTCAGGCCAGCCGCGAAGCGCAGGGGAACGGGGCGGCGGAATATCTGGTGTTTCAGGACGAACGCTGGACCTATGATGAATTCTGTTCCGAGGTAAACCGCGTGGCGCGTGCGTTGCGCGACGATCTGGGCATCACACCCGGTCAGCCCGTGGCCATCGCCATGCGCAATTTCCCCGAACTTCTGATGCTGATCATGGCCATTTCGTCGGTTGGCGGCGTGGTTGTGTTTCTGAACGCGTGGTGGACCACCGAAGAACTGGACTATGCGCTTGGTGACAGTGCCGCAAAGACCGTGTTCGTGGACGGTCCCCGCCATGACCGGCTGGCTCCGATTCGGGACAGCCTCGGCCTGCGCCTGATCGGGGTGCGCGACGCAGAACCCAAGACCGAGCTGACCTTTTCAGGCCTGCGCGACGGCGTGTCAGACGATGGCTGGCTGAATACCGACATCGACACGGACGCCGATTTTGCCATCATGTATTCCTCGGGCACCACCGGCCATCCCAAAGGCGTGGTCCAGACGCATCGCGGCGCGGTGAACGCGGTGTTCACATGGCTGATGCAAGCGGTCATGGCACCGCTGATGGACCCGCCTGCCCCTGACGCGCCAGAGGCCCCGCGCCCGTCGGTCCTTGTGGTGACACCGCTGTTCCATGTGACGGCGACGCACCCGATGTTCCTGCTGAGCCTGCCCGCCGGGGCCAAGCTGGCCATGCTTTACAAGTGGGACGCAGAAGAGGCCGTGCGCGTTATTTCGAAGGAAAAAATCACCCGGTTTTTAGGTGTGCCAACGCAATCCGCCGACCTCATGGAAGCTTCTGAGCGGCTGGGCATTGACCTGCCGACGCTGGATTACATGGGATCCGGCGGGGCCAAACGACCCGCAGCGCAAGTGGCGCGTCTGGCCCAGCGTTTTCCCAACGCCAAACCGGCCACAGGCTGGGGCATGACCGAAACCAACGCCAACGGTATCGGCATGATCGGCGACGACTATATCGCGCGCCCCAACGCTGCGGGGCGGTTGTATCCGCCGGTGCAGGACCTGAGGTTCCTTGACGACGACGGCAACGATGTCGGCGTCGGGGTATTGGGCGAAATCACTGTGAAAAGCCCTTGCAACATGCGGTGCTATCTCAACAAGCCCGAAGCCACCGCCGAGGTCTTGCAGGATGGCTGGCTGCGCACCGGTGATCTGGGCATGATCGACGAAGACGGGTTTGTAACGATCCTTGACCGCAAGAAGAACATCATCATTCGCGGCGGCGAGAATATCGCCTGTCTTGATGTGGCAGGCGCGCTGCACCGCCACCCGGATGTGATCGAGGCCTGCGCCTTTCCCATCCCCGATGACCGGCTGGGCGAAATCGTGGGCGCGGGCGTGCAGCTGCGCGCGGGATCGACCCTGACGCAGACCGACCTTCAGGCGTTTCTGGCCGATCATATCGCGGGCTTCAAAATTCCCGAACATATCTGGTTCCGCGACGGTCCCCTGCCGCGTGGTGCCACTGACAAGCTTGATCAACGCGGCCTGCAGGCCGAATGTCTTGAACTGATGAAGATCCAATCCGATGGAAAGGAAACCGCATGACACAGCCGACCCAGGACGACATCGGGGCCTATATCGCCAACGCAGGCAAGGCCGCGTGGGAGGTGCCAAACCTTGCCGCCGACACGGAACAGCGCCCGATTGAAACCGTTGGAATCATCGGTGCGGGCACCATGGGCGGCGGTATCGCAATGAACTTTGCCACCGCAGGGTATCAGGTGAAAATCGTGGAAACCACGCAGGATGCCCTTGACCGGGGTCTTGCCGTGGTGCGCGGCAATTACCAGCGCAGCGCCGACAAGGGCCGTTTCCCGCAGGACGAAGTCGAAGCCCGCATGGGGCGCTTTGACGGGCGACTGTCCATCGCGGACCTTGCCGATTGCGATCTGGTGATCGAGGCCGTGTTTGAAAACATGGACCTGAAAAAAACGATCTTCACCGAACTGAACCGGGTGATGAAACCGGGGGCCATTCTGGCGACAAACACATCCGCTCTGGATATCGACGAAATCGCCTCGGTCACCGACAGGCCGCAGGATGTGATCGGGTTGCACTTCTTTTCGCCTGCCAACGTGATGAAACTGTTGGAGATCGTGCGCGCCGACCATACCGCCGACGATGTGGTGGCCACCTGCATGGATCTTGCGCGCAAGATCAACAAGATCGCGACCCTTGTCGGTGTCTGCCCCGGCTTTGTCGGCAACCGCATCCTGTTTGCCCGCCAGATTCAGGCCAACAAGCTGGTCTACAAGGGCATCCTGCCTTGGGACGTAGACGCCGCGCTGAATGCGTTCGGGTTCAAGATGGGCCCGTTTCAGATGTCGGACCTTGCAGGTCTGGATATCGGGTGGTCCAAAGGGGCCAAGACCGACAATCCAATCCGCGACGCCCTGTGCGAACTGGATCGCCGGGGCCAGAAAACCAAGGCGGGTTTCTACGATTATGACGATGCCCGCCGGCCGATCCCGTCGGATGTCACCGCAGGCATCATCCAAGACATCACCGGGGCCGAACCCAGCACCATGTCGCAAGACGAGATCATCGAAATCTGTATCTACCCGATGATCAACGAGGCGCTCAAGATTTTGGAAGAAAACAAGGCGCAGCGACCATCCGACATAGATGTGGTCTGGCTCAACGGCTACGGTTGGCCCGCCGACAAGGGCGGCCCGATGTTTTATGCCGACATGGTCGGCGCAGGGCCGATCCTGGCCCGGATGGAGTCGCTTGGCGCGGATGATCCGGCCTTTGCCCCGGCACAGACACTGCGCGATCTGGCGGCCAACGGCGGATCGTTCACGGAATTGGATTTGGGCGGTCTCAAGACCGGCGCATAAGGGGAACTGACATGAGTTACGAATTCATCACCACCGAAAAACGCGGCAACATCCTGCTTGTCACGATGAACCGGCCCGAAGTCTACAACGCCGTCCACGCGGAAATGCATCAGGAAATGAGCGATTGCTGGGACGCCTTTGCCGCCGATCCCGATCTGTGGGTCGCGGTCCTGACCGGCGCCGGTGACAAGGCGTTTACCGCGGGCAATGATCTCAAGGCCACGGCATCCGGCAGCAAGAAGGGCCTGCCCCCCTCAGGGTTTGCCGGGTTGTCGTCGCGCTTTGATCTAGAGAAACCGATCATCGCGGCGGTGAACGGCTTTGCGATGGGTGGCGGCTTTGAAACCGCGCTGTCCTGCGACATCATCCTCGCGTCGGAGAACGCGAAATTCGCCCTGCCCGAAGTCAAGGTCGGCTTCTTTGCCTCTGCCTCGGGCGTGCAGCGCCTGTCGCGCTATATCGGGCGGCTGGCCGCACAGGAAATGATGATCACCGGGCGCACCATTCTGGCCGATGAGGCCCTGCGCCTTGGCTGCGTGAACGAGGTGGTGCCCCACGATACGCTGATGGATCGCGCCATGGCACTGGCCGAACAGATCTGCACGGTCTCGCCATCGTCCGTCAAAGCGACCAAGCGCATCCTCAACAGCATGGCCGTGGCCGATGGCCTGCCCGAAAGCCTTGAGTATTCGCGGGTGGTGCAGGGCGATCTGGCCAAGACGGAAGACTTCAAGGAAGGCGTGCAAGCCTTTGTAGAGAAAAGAAAACCCAACTGGGTAAACAGATAAACACATACGCAAGACAGGTCTGGGAGGCCGATAGATGACTGATGACGTAGCAAAGCTGGACATGAACAATCTGGAGATGTCCGAAAAGGCGCGCCCTCTTTACGAGGCCGTGGTGAAACATATCCGGGAAAACGTGGATCCGATCACTGATGAGTTTTTCCGCCTTGGCGAAGGCCGCGCGGATCGGTGGTCGTATGCGCCGGGGCAGCTTGAGCTGCTGGAAGCGGCCAAGCAAAAGGCACGCGACGCGGGGCTTTGGAACTTCTTCCTGCCCAATGCTGAAACTGGCGAAGGGCTGTCCAACCTTGACTATGCCTATATCGCTGCCGAACTGGGCAAAAGCCCCTTGGCCCCCGAAACGCTGAACTGTTCGGCACCCGATACCGGCAACATGGAAGTTCTGGAACGCGTCGGCACGCGCGAGCAAAAGGATAAATGGCTCAAGCCGCTCTTGGCCGGTGAAATCCGGTCGGCCTTTGCCATGACCGAACCCAATGTTGCCTCTTCGGATGCCAAGAACATCTCGACCAGCGCCGTTCTGGAAAATGGCGAGTGGGTGATCAACGGCGAGAAATACTATATCTCGGGCGCTGGCGATCCGCGCTGCAAGATCATGATCGTGATGGTCAAAACCTCGCCCGAGGCGGAAACCTTCCGCCAGCAAAGCCAGATCCTTGTGCCCATTGACACCCCCGGTGTTGAAATCGTCGGTCCGATGCATGTCTTTGGCCACGACGACGCGCCTCACGGTCACATGCACATCCGGTTCAAGAACGTGCGCGTGCCCGAAGCCAATATCCTCTGGGCCGAAGGCAAGGGCTTTGAAATCTCCCAGCTGCGCCTTGGGCCGGGCCGTATTCACCATTGCATGCGCTCGATCGGTCAGGCGGAAAAGGCGCTGGACCTGCTGCTGGAACGCGCCCTCAACCGCGAGGCATTCGGCAAAAAGATCATCGACCTTGGCAAGAACATGGAAACCGTCAGCCGTATGCGGATCGACATCGAAGCGATGCGCCTGATGGTTCTCAAGGCGGCCAAGGCGATGGATACCCTTGGCAACAAGGAAGCCCGGATCTGGGTCAGCATGATCAAGGCGATGGTCCCTGAAAAAGCCTGTGAGATCATTGATCAGGCCATGCAGGTGCATGGTGCCACGGGCCTGTCGCAGTGGTCGCCCCTGTCGGGCATGTATACCGGTCAGCGCACCCTGCGCTTTGCCGATGGTCCAGATGAGGTGCACCACAACGTCGTCGCCCGCCATGAGGTAAAGACCTACCTGGGATCGAACGAACGTCAGGCCGGTGCTGCCAAGGAAATGCACGGCAAAGTGTTCTCGGGGCCGTAAGCATGGGAAAACTGTTTGATCTGACCGGCAAGGTCGCTGTTCTGACCGGGGCTTCCAAGGGCATGGGTCTGGCCATGGCCACGGGGCTGGCGGAACATGGGGCCAAGGTGGTGATTTCCGCGCGCAAGCAAGACCAGCTTGACGCGGCGGCCGCCCAAATCAACGAAACCGTTGGCGCAGATCGCGCCATCGGCATTGCCTGCAACGTGGGCTACAAGGATCAGCTGGCCGACCTGATCGCGCAGACACGCGAAAAGGCCGGAGCGGTGGATATCGTGGTCGGAAATGCGGGTGTGAACCCCTATTACGGTGTCACCTCGGAAATTCCCGATGCCGCTTATGAAAAGACCATGCAGGCCAACGTGCAATCCAATCTTTGGCTGGCGCAGCTTGCGGTTCCGGACATGATCGAAAAAGGGTCCGGCTCGATGATGTTCACCTCGTCTATCGGGGCGTTCAAGCCATCGGTCATGCTGGGCACTTATGGCATGTCCAAACTGGCGCTGATCGGGCTGGTGCGTAACCTTGCTGCCGAATTCGGTCCCAAGGGTGTGCGGTTCAACGCGATTTGTCCCGGTCTGGTGCGCACCGATTTTGCGCGGGAATTGTGGGACAACCCGGCTGTGGAGGAACGGATTTCCAAGGATATCCCCCTTCAGCGTCTGGGAGAGCCGGACGATTTCTCGGGGCTTGCCGTCTATCTTGCTTCGGACGCCAGCAAATACATGACAGGACAGGCGCTCACGGTGTGCGGCGGGTCCAACATGTGGACATAGGGGGACCCGGCCATGGAACTCAAGGACAAGATCATCGTTGTGACGGGTGCCGCAAGCGGCATCGGTCGCGCCATGGCGATCCGCTTTGCCGAGGAAGGCGCGCGCAAGGTTGTTTGCGCTGACCTCAACCAAAGCGGCGCACAGGCCACAGCCGATCAGATCGGTGGGGTTGCGTATGGCGTCAATGTCGGCGTCGAGGCAGAAATCGCCAACCTGATTGACAGCGTCGAAGCCGACATCGGCCCTATTGACCTGTTCTGTTCGAACGCGGGAATTCTCGTGGCGGGCGGGGTTGAGGTGCCTGACGACGACTGGCAGCGGATCTGGGACATCAACGTGATGGCCCATGTCTGGGCCGCGCGACATCTGGTGCCGCGCATGACCGAACGGGGGGGCGGATATCTGCTCAATACCGCGTCGGCGGCGGGGCTTCTCAATCAGGTGGGATCGGCCCCCTACGGTGTGACCAAACACGCCGCTGTCGGGCTGGCAGAGTGGCTGGCCCTGACTTATGGCGATCAGGGGATCAAGGTCTCGGTGCTCTGCCCACAGGCGGTGCGCAGCGAAATGACCCGTGGCCACGAAGACGGCGTGGCCGCCATGGACGGAATGCTGGAACCCGAACCCGTGGCCGAGGCCTGCGTGCAGACCATCCGGGACGAGACGTTCCTCGTGCTGCCGCACGAATCCGTGCTGGGATACATGCGCAAAAAGACCGAAAACTATGATCGCTGGATCGGCGGGATGCGCAAGCTGAACCGCGTCTACGGTGGTCGCTTCGACAACCGCAGATAACCGCAGACACGTATTTCAACGGGGCGCAAACCGCGCCCCGTTGACCCGGATCACCCCTTGTCGCGGCGTTTGAACGGGCGGATCAGCCCTTCTTGCGCGACGCTGGCCACAAGCTGACCGCTTTCATTGAAAATCTTTCCCCGGTTGAAGCCGCGCCCGCCACCCGTGAACGGCGCGTCCATGGAATAGAGATGCCAATCCTCGAACCGGATTGGGGCGTGAAACCACATCGCGTGATCGAGACTGGCCGACATCACATCGCCGGTGAACCACGTCAGCCCGTGGGGGCGCAGCGACGACCCCAGAAGGTTCATGTCGGACGCATAGGCCAACAGGCAATGCTGCATCTGCGGCGATTGCCCCTTGGCGGCTTCCATGCGGAACCACATGTGATTGAGATCATTCTCCGGCACCGGGTTCAACAGATCGCGCGGAGCGACCTCGCGCACTTCGATGGGACGGGGACGCAGGAAATCGGGCTTGAGCCGTTCGGGGATCTGATCGACATATTTGTCGCGCAACTCGGCCCGGTTGGCCAATCCCTCAGGCCCCTGCACATCGGGCATGTCGTGCTGGAAATCCCAGCCGCCCTCATCGACGTGGAATGAGGCAGACATATTGAAAATCTGCTTGCCGTTCTGGATCGCCACAACACGGCGTGTGGTAAAGCTGCCGCCATCACGGGCGCGGTCCACCTGATAGACAACCGGGAAATCGGGATTTCCCGGACGAATGAAATAGGCATGCAGGGAATGGCACAAACGGTTGTCCACCGTGCGGTAGGCCGCCGCCAACGATTGCCCGATGACGTGTCCACCAAAGATGCGTGTGCTGGTTTCTCCACCCGATCCGAAGCCGCGGAACAGGTCGACCTCGAGTTGTTCAATATCCAGAAGCGCCAACAATTCTTCGGCGACATTTGTCATCGCGTGGCCTTTCTCATGCCTCTCGGGCTTTGGCATAGGCGATGAAACGGTCAAAGCTGTCAGGGTTTATCATGGAATCCCTGTTCACCACCTTGTCCGGGTCACCGCCCAAAAGCAGTTTCTTGACCGGCACCTCCAGCTTCTTGCCGGACATGGTGCGTGGAACCTCTTTTATCTGAATGATCTCGTTGGGCAAGAAGCGCGGCGAAACCCCATTACGAATGGCGTCGTTGATCCGGTCCTTCATCGCGTCGTCCAGAACCTGTCCATCCTGAAGCACGACAAACAGCGGCATAAAGCTTTCGCGGCCCAGAAACTCAAGATCGACCACGAGACTGTCGAGAACCTCGCTCAGCCCCTCAACCGCCTGATAGATTTCAGCACTGCCCATGCGCAGGCCCTTGCGGTTGATGGTGGCATCCGAACGGCCATAAATTACGGAACTGCCATCCTCGGCAATTTCGATCCAGTCGCCATGTCGCCAAACACCGGGGTAGGTATCGAAATAGCTGTCGTGCAGGCGGCTGCCGTCGGTATCGCCCCAGAAAAACAGCGGCATGGAGGGCAAAGGTTCGGTGCAGACAAGCTCCCCCACGGCACCGATCAGTTCCTTGCCGTCCTCGTCAAAAGCCCGCACCGCATTGCCCAACGACCGGCATTGCATCTCGCCCGCGCGCACAGGCATCATCGGATGGCCCGCCACAAAAGCCCCGGCAAGGTCCGTGCCGCCAGAGATCGGGGCCAGCCATACATCGGATTTGACCTGCGAATAGATCCAGTCATAGGCGTCGGCGCTCAGCGGTGAACCGGTTGATCCCAGAGACCGCAGAGAACCCAGATCCAGATCGGCCCCCGGTGTCACGCCCGCCTTGAGGCATCCCGCGAAAAACGCGGCACCTGCGCCGAAATAGTTCAGCCGTTCCTCTGCGACAAACCGCCATACAACACCCATATCGGGGAAATGGGGTGCACCGTCGAACATCGCGACCGTTGCCCCCTGCCCCAGAGCGGCCCATTGCGCATTCCACATGATCCAGCCAGAGGAGGTCAGCCAGCAGAACCTGTCGCTGTCGCTCAGGTCCTGATGCAGCGATTGTTTGGCCGCCTCAAGGATGATGCCGCCATGCCCGTGCACGATCGGCTTTGGATTGCCCGTGGTGCCCGACGAATAGACGATCCACAGCGGATGATCAAAAGCCACCGGCACCGGCTCAAAGGCCACGGTATCGTTAAGCAGGTCATTCCAATCGATACGACCCGCAACGAGGTCATCTTTTACGGTGACTTGCACCACGTTTTCGACTGTCGGCAGGTTGTCCAATATTTCCGCGATCACCGAGCTGCGGTCGGTCATCTTGCCCGCATGGACATATCGGTTCTGGGCGATAACCAACTTGGGTTCGATCTGGTGGAACCGGTCGATGATCGCGACATGGCCCATATCTGGCGCGCATAGTGACCAGATCGCGCCAAGACTGGTCGCGGCGAGGCATCCGATCAGCGCGGTTTCGGTGTTGGGCAGGATCGCGACGACGCGGTCACCCTTGGTCACCCCCAGCGCGCGAAACCGTGCGGCGACGCTGGCCACCTGATCGCGCAGGCCGCTCCAGCTCAGTTCGTGCCGGCCAAAGGTCTCCGATTGCACGATGACAGCCTCGCGATCCCCGCGCGCGTCGGCACCGGCCAGCATCTGATCGGCATAGTTGACCGTTGCACCCGGAAACCATTCGGCCCCCGGCATGGTCCGAGCGCCCAGAACACGTTCGTGCGGGGTAAAGGATCGCATGGCAAAGAAATGCCAGATCGCGTCCCAGAACGCCTCAAGGTCAGCGACGCTCCAGCGCCACATGTCATTGTAATCGTCAAAATGCAGTCCGCGTTCGGCCGCCAGCCAGCGCATGAATTGCGCCATGGTGGACGCCTCTGCGCGCTCCGGATCCGGGGTCCAAAGAACCTTGTTTGTCATGCCATCAACGCCCCGTGCACCAGCGCCTTGAGTTGCGGGCGTGCGGGGTATGAACTCGATGGCGACAACTGGGTAAAGAACACCACCGACATATCCCGAACCGGGTCCACCCAGAAGAATGTGGAGGCCATCCCGCCCCAGCTGAAATCGCCGACGCTGCCCGGGCTGCGTGCGCGGCCCGGATCAAGGACAACCGCCCCGCCAAGGCCAAACCCCATGCCTTCCATCGGTTGTTCGGCAAAGCTCTGTGGTCCCATCGACGCGATATCGCCGGGAAGTTGGTTGCGCATCATGAACGACAGGGTCGCGGGGGACAAAAGCCGCCCATCCCCTGCCCGCCCGCCGGTTCGCAGCATTTCGACAAACCGCATGTAATCGTCGATCGTCCCGACCAGCCCGCCGCCGCCCGAATAGGTGACCGCATTATGAAAGATCGACCCCTCGGGTGCATCGGCAAGGCGCAGGCTGTCCGCCTTGGCATCGGCATTGTTGAGGTCAAAGGCGTTCCCCGCGAGCGGGGTGTAAAGCGCCGCAAACCGGTCGCGCGCATGTGCTGGCACGCTGAAGGCCGTATCGGTCATGCCCAGAGGGGCAAAAATCTCGTCGGCAAAGAAATCGGCCAGCGATTTGCCAGACACCACTTCAACCACCCGGCCCAGAACGTCGATCGAAACCGAATATTCCCAGCGCGTGCCGGGCTGAAACGCCAAAGGAAGCTCGGCCAACCGCGCCGCCTGATTGGCAAGGCGGCCTTCGTTGGCCTTGAACATCATGTCCTGCTCGTGCATCGCGCGGGGCAGCACGCCGGGGTTGAACGGATAGCTCAGCCCCGAGGTATGGGTCAGCAGATGATGCAGGGTCGGCGTGGCGCAGGGTTCGGTCTGGTCGATGCGTTCGGCACCGGGCACCAAGGCCTGCATGTCCGAGAATTCGGGGATGAAATCGGACAGAGGTGCCTCAAGATGGAACAACCCCTTTTCCGCCAGCATCATGAGCGCAACCGATGTGATCGGTTTGGTCATCGAATAGATGCGCGCCACCGTATCGCGTTCAAACGGCGTGCCCGCCTCCAGATCCCGCTTGCCCGCCGCGTGAAAGAACGCTTCCTGACCACCTCTGGCGATCAGGCAAGAGCTTCCTGCGAATTTGCGGGTGTCGATATAGCTTTGCTGCCACTGGGAAATGCGCGCCAATCGCGGCGCGTCAAATCCCAGCGTCTCTGGGTCCGCTGTTTTCATCTCATGTCCCCGTTTGTCGTCGGATCAGACTTCCAGCCACTCCTTGCGCACATCATCGCGTGCGCGCAGTTCGTCGGGCGTGCCTTCGAAGACCATCTGACCGTGGCCCATCACATAGACCCTGTGGGCGATGTCCATGGCAATCGACAGCTTTTGTTCGACCAATAGCGTGGCGATCCCGCGGTTGGCGATTTCCTTGAGAACCTCGGCAACCTTCTGAACCATCTGCGGTGACAGGCCTTCGGTCGGTTCGTCGATCATCACCAGATCGGGATCGCCCATCAAGGTCCGGCACATGGTCAACATCTGTTGTTCACCCCCAGACAACACCGACGCTTCCACATCGGCGCGGTTGCTCAGGTTGGAGAACATGTCGAACATGTTTTGCATGGACCAACGGCCCGCGCCGTCCTTCTGCCCCGGTTTCAGCCCCAGATTCAGGTTCTGGCGCGTGGTCAGACCGGGAAAGATATCGCGGTTTTCAGGAACGTATCCAACCCCGAGGTTGGCGATTTCATACGCCTTCATGCCTGCAATCTCGCGGCCCTGGAACTTGACCGAACCATGCGGTTCGACCTCGCCCATGATGGCCTTGCAGGTTGTCGACCGCCCAACACCGTTGCGCCCCAGAAGGGCGACGATCTCGCCTTCCTGAATGTTCATGGTCACACCCTGAAGGATATGGGATTTGCCGTAATAGGCGTGCATGTCCGTGACTTCGAGCATTAGTGTTCCGCCTCCAATGCAGCACCAAGATAGGCTTCTTGAACACGCGGATTGCCGCGCACTTCTTCCGGTTTCCCGGTTGCGATGATTTCACCATAGACCAGAACCGAAATCCGATCGGCCAGACCGAACACCACACCCATGTCGTGTTCGACCATGACCAGTGTCTTGCCCTCGGTGACTTTGCGGATCAGGTCCACGATATAGTCGGTTTCAGAATGGCTCATGCCCGCGGTGGGTTCGTCGAGCATGATGACATCCGCACCACCCGCGATGGTGATCCCGATTTCAAGCGCGCGCTGTTCGGCATAGGACAGAACGCCCGCCGGTAAATCACGGCGCGCAGTCAGGTTGATCTGCTCCAGAATGGCATCCGCCCCTTCGGTCAGATCGCGCGACCGGCTGACCATGTGCCAGAAGGAATACTTGTATCCCTTGGCCCACAGCAGCGCACAGCGCACGTTTTCGAACACCGTCATCTTGGGAAAGATATTGGTGATCTGGAACGACCGCGACAGGCCCAGCCGGTTGATCTCGAACGGGGCCAGCCCGGCAAGATCCTGACCATGCAGGCTGACCTTGCCCGACGAGGCGGCAAAGCGCCCGGTGATCAGGTTGAACAGGGTGGATTTGCCCGCCCCGTTTGGCCCGATAATGGCGTGACGTTCGCTTTGACCGATAGAAAGATCAATGCCCCGGATGATCTCGGCCTTGCCGAAACTCTTGTGCAGGTTGTTGATTTCCAGTGCTGGTGTCATCGGCTCACCTCATCCGGTGTAGTGGCTGCGTGCCAGGCTTCGACAAGGTCCGGCGCGGTCTTGCGGGTGATCCAGAACCCGACAATTGCAAGGACGGCAAAGACGATCCAAGGCATGATGCTGGTATGATCGAACGTGATCCAGAACAGGGTCATCTCGGTTTCGCCCACTGCCGAATGGCGGGCGTGGAACAGGATCTCGACGATCCCCGCGATGCCCACGATGCACAGCGCCGCAGGCACAAGCGTCTTGATGTACGGCACGATCAGCATTTGCCATTTTCCCAGTTTGAAAGCAGGCGCATGCATCATCAGCACCCCCGCCAACCCGCTGGGAAAGAACATGACCGTGGCCACGAACAACGCCCCCACATAGAGAGACCAGATTTCCGTCTCAAGGCTGAGAACGGTCTGCAACAGGGTAAACACGATGGCCCCGATGATCGGGCCAAAGAACACGCCGACGCCCCCAAGGAAGGTGACCAGAAGGATCGACCCGGAGGTCACGAGGTTGAGGTTCTCCTCGGTCAGGATTTCATAGCTGATGGCGAACAGACCGCCCGCGATACCGGCAAAGAAACCCGCCGCGACAAAGGAATTGAAGCGCACCCAGCGGGACGAATACCCGAGGAATTCCGCACGCTCGGGGTTGTCTCGCACAGCGTTGGCCATACGCCCGATGGGGGTGCGCGAAAACAGGAACATCAACAGCGCCGAAACGAACAACCAGAACCCGATCAGGTAATAAACCTCGATCTGGCTGAGGAATTCATACCCCAGAAACGGCATCCCATAGGTCCGGTCGCCCGAGATCCCCTCTTCGCCACCGAAAAAGACCACGATGATCACAGAACAGGCGGCGATGAGTTCCCCGACGCCAAGCGAGATCATCGCAAACACGGTCCCCGCCTTGCGGGTCGAAAACGAACCGATGATCAGCGCCATGACCATCCCCATGATCCCGCCAAAAATCGGCAGAACCGGCAAGGGAAGCGATCCGAACATGTCCCAGTTCATGACGTGAACACACAGAAAGCCCCCCATGCCCATATAGACGGCATGGCCAAAGGACAGCATCCCACCCTGCCCCAGCAGCATGTTATAGCTGAGCGCAAAGATGATCGTGATCGACATCTGGTTCATGATCGTGATGGCGCTGTTGGATTGGAAAACAAACGGCAGCACCAGAATGAGAAATGCGCCAACAATCCACGGCATCGCCACGCGCAAGGTCACGCCGCCGTGCTGGCGTGCCTGTGGGTTTTGAGAAATATCGGTCATACGTCACGCTTTCCGAACAGGCCGTAGGGCCGGAACACAAGGATGAGCACCATCAGCAGATAGGGCAGAATGTCTGCAATCTGCGGCGAAGTCAGCGTCCAGAGATCGCTCCACGCGCTATCCCAAAGCGGCTCTGGCTTTTCAAAGCCGATACCGGTCAGGATATCCTCCATTCGCACGTTGTAGGCTTTGGCGAACGTGGTGAGCCACCCAATGATCAGCGCCGCACACAGGGCTCCGCCGAGGCTGCCCAGACCGCCGATAACGATGGTCACAAACACGATGGAGCCAAGAACAAAGGCCATGCCGGGGAATGTCGACAGAACCGGCCCGGCGATCACACCGGCCACACCGGCCAGCGCCGTGCCAACGCCGAACACACCCATGAATACCAGCGGCACGTTATGGCCAAGCGCCTCGACCGTGCGCGGATAACTGAGAGCAGCCTGAATAATCATGCCGACGCGGGTCTTGGTCAGGACATAAAGCAGACCGCCAAAGATGATCAGCGACAGGAAGATCATGAAGACCTTGTAGGCCGGGATGTTATAGCTCGAAATCGTAAAGGCCGCGCCTTCCAGAATTTCGGGGATCTGGTATGGCACCTGATCGTTGCCCCAGATGAATTTGACGAGTTCTTCGATGAGCAGAGCGAGACCAAAGGTAAAGATCAACTCCGGCACGTGGCCATATTGGTGGACCCGACGCAGGCCATAGCGTTCCACACCGGCACCGACCACGCCAACCAGCAGCGGCGCAACCAGCAAGCCCATCCAGAAACCAAGATAAGTGCTTATTTCATATGCGAAATACGCGCCAAGCATGTAGAAACTGGCATGCGCAAAGTTCAGCACGCCCATCATTGAAAAGATAAGCGTCAGACCGGCGGACAACATGAACAACAGCAGTCCGGTAACAAGCCCGTCGATGATATTGACGAGAATGAGCTCCATCTCAGAACCCTCCAGGGCGGTTTTTTGAGGAATACGAAAAACGAACCCCGACCCACGGCACGCCATGGATCGGGGTCTGGTCGCCTTATTCGGGGCGACGCATCTTGCAGGTCGTCGCGCTGTCCATGGACGCCATTTCGACTGTGGATTCCGTCAGGATACCAAAGCCCGAATTGTCGTAGTCGAACTCGATGTTTTCATCGGTGTGGACGCCAACATGCATGTTCTGGATCAACTGGTGATCCTGCGGACGCATGAACAGTTTACCACCCCACATGCTGTCGTATTCCATGCCTTCCAGCTGCTTGGCGACGGCCACAACGTCATCTGCTGTTCCGGCCTGTTCAATTGCCTTGGCCAGCATGCCGATCACGTTGAAGATGCGGCTCTGGTCGATGTTGCCATCCGGGTATTTTGCCTTGAAGGCATTATAAATCTGACGCGCTTCTTCGCTGCCGATCGGGTTGATCTCACCTTGGGAAATCAGGCGAACACGCCCCTTGGCGCTGTCGCCGAACGCCGCCGTCATGCCGGAGCCTGCCGCGTAGTAGGTGAAGATCGGGCCGTCAAAGCCGTTTTCGATCACCGATTTGCCAAGGCCCAGCATATCCGCGCCCCAGTTGCCGGTGATGATCGCGTCAGCGCCGGATGCAACGATCTTGCGGCTGTAGGGGGTGAAGTCCTTCACCTTGCCGATCGGGTGCAGTTCGTTGCCCACGATTTCGATATCGGAACGCTTTTCACCGAGGAACTTGACCGCCGCAGCGGCAACCGCCTTACCAAAGCTGTAATCCTGACCGATGATATAGACCTTCTTGATGTCCTGATCGGCGGCGATCACGTCGGTCAGCGCGTCCATCTTGATGTCGGCATTGGCATCGAAACGGAAGTGCCAGAAGTTGCACTTGTCATTGGTCAGCGCAGGGTCGACCGCAGCGTAGTTCAGGAACAGAACGCGGCTGTCGGGGTTGCGGCGGTTATGCTTGTCGATTGCATCGGTCAGCGCGTTGGCCACGCCCGAGCTGTTGCCCTGGGCGATGTAACGGATGCCCTGGTCAATCGCGACTTGAAGCTGGATCAGCGATTCCTTCGGGCTGATCTTGTTATCGAACGGAACGATTTCAAAGTTCTGGCCATCCAGAACGCCGCCCTTTTCGTTCACCATCGCTTCAGCTGCGAACTGATACTGATGCAAGCCATTGATACCGGTGGACGCGAACGGACCAGACAGCGGATCAATAAACGCAATCTTGATATTCTCGGCCGCCACTGCTGTCGCGCCAAGCGCCATCGACAGCATCGCCGCGGCGCTGAGTTTCACAAATTTTTTCATTCTTTTCCTCCCAAAGTCGCCCGACAAATAAACGTTTTGTTTTCAAGGTCGGACCCTGAGCAAGAGCGTTGCACACGCTGGTTCAAAGTCAAGCTTTTGGCGCGACAAAAAACCACCCTTGTCATGACGGACGGCAAGGAAAAGCCCGCGCAAAGTCAAGAAAATGCACGCGCAGCATGGACTTTCTGCATTGCAGAACTTTCGGAACAGGGGCATTTTTGGCTGATTTCAAGGGCATTTTTGAATTTCCGCACACCGCTGTCACACACCACATCGCGATCAATTTGCATATGCAGCATTTCATGGGGGCGAATTTCACATGCCCCCCGCAAAGGGAGAAAATGCGCAAGGGCTTCACAAACTGCGGGCCGAATTTGACACTGCCGCGCAGCCGTCAATTCCGCTATGCGGAACACGTTTCCGCGATTCTGTTGACGGGGGAAAACGTCAGTCCTGACGCAGGGTGCTCAGCCTTTTCGCAGCAGCAATGAGGCGCGGCGCATAGTAGTTTTCAAGCTGTTTGGTTTTGACATGAAACGACGGGCCGCCAATATTCATACCATAGATACGCCGACCGCCAAGCGAGAAAACCGGAACCGAGATTCCGTTCACATCGGCGCGCCAATCGCCATAGCTGCGGCAATAGCCATCCGCCTGATATTCCGTCTGCGCCGCGGCAAAGCTCTTGCGGGCGCTGCGGGCCATGTCGGGATCATACTCCTGCGCCTTGAGAAACAGCGCCTCGCGGTCCTCTTCGGTCATCGCAACCAGAATGGATCGACCGATTGCGGAAAAGAACAAAGGCAGGCGTGATCCGATGCGCGCGGTCAGGGTCACGTCTTCCTGCGACGATTCCGACGCAACATAGATCACGTCGAACCGGTGCTGTTCGCCCATTGCCACAGTCACGTAAGGGTTCGGGCCAACGCACAGCCCGCGCAGTTCGTCCCGCGCGCGCCGGGCAATATCCATGCCCGCCAAAACCCCAAAGCCAAGCTGCAAAACCCCCGAATTCAACCGGTAAGTGCCGGTGCGCGTATCCGCGACAAGGTAATCGAGCTTGCACAGCGTATAGGTCAGCCGCGAAATCGTCGCCTTGGGAAGCTTGGTCCGTTCGGCGAAATCGGTGTTGGTCAACTCGATTTCGTCGAATCGGAAACAGCGCAACAATTCCAGACCACGGGCAAGGGCCGTCACGAAATTGCGGTCCTTGGCCTCGTCCGTCTCTGCCACATCTTCCCAGCGCGCCATGATCAGCCCGCGTCCAGCGATTTGAGGCCGTGTTCGGCAAACACCGGCACATAGGCCCCGACCTTCATCGCCCGTTCCGGATTGGAGGCGTTGCCGTCCAGCGCCCGTTTCAATACACCCTGAATGATCGCCGCCATGCGGAAGAAACAAAACGCCTGATAGAAGCCAAAGTTCTTGATCCCGTCCAACCCGCGCCGTTCGCAATACCGGTCAATGAACGCCTGATCACTGGGCAAGCCGAGCGCCGGGCGGTCCGCGCCCATCAATCCACGTCCTTCCTGACCCTGCGGCATTTGCCATTGCATGATCACAGATCCCAGATCGGCAAACGGATGACCGATCGTGGACAATTCCCAATCCAGAACGGCAAGGCATTTGGTGCCCTCGGCTTCGAACATCATGTTGTCGATCCGGTAATCGCCGTGCACCAGCGTGCGCTGGCCGTCGTCTTCCGGAATCTGTTCGGCCAAGGCATCCATCAGCCGGTCCATCGCAGGCACAGCCACGGTTTCGGACGCGCGGTATTGCTTGGACCAGCGCCCCACCTGCCGTTCGTAATAATTGCCTTGCGGGCCGTAATCCGACAGCCCCACCGCGTCGATATCCACATCGTGCAGCGCCGCCAGAACGCGGTTCATGTCATCCAACACCGCGCCGCGATCCGACTTGCTCAGATCCGGCAGGGTCGGGTCATAGAAATTTCGCCCGCTCACATGCTCCATGACATAGAACATCGACCCGATCACCGCGTCGTCCTCGCACAGAAGGTGCATCTTGGCCACCGGCACATCCGTATCGGCAAGCGCCCGTTGCACGCGGAATTCACGGTCCACCGCATGGGCCGATTTCAGCAACTGCCCCGGCGGCTTGCGGCGCAAAACGTAATTGCGCGCGGGCGTGACCAAAAGGAATGTCGGATTCGACTGTCCCGTCTGAAACTTCTTTGCCTCGATGGGGCCTTCGAAACCTTCAAGATTGTCGCGCAGATACTCCGCGACGGCGTTCACATTCAATGTTTGCGTGTCTTCGCTCATACCCGGCCCCTAGCTGTAGCTCATCAGTTTGGCGTCTTGTTCCGCCATCATATGCGGCGTTGCGTTGAATTCATGCAAGAAAAACGCGCCCGTCCGCTTGGAAAAGATAAATTTCGTCATCGACGTATTCTTGACCTGCAGGTTCAGCTCCATCATCTGCGCAGGCGGCGCGCCGAGGGCGGATGCGGTGATCTGCCCGATGGTGCCACCCGATGAGATCACCAGAACCCGCTTGGCATCTGTGTCACAGGCCACGCGGATCGCATCCGCAACCCGGCCCGAAAAATCCGCCCAGCTTTCGCGCGCCCCAGCCAAACCGCCGCCTTGCCACTCCAGAATGGTTTCCCGCAGGGTTCTGAAATGGATCTTGCGATCCGCCTTTACCGGGTCCGGCACATCGCCCCCGAACCGGACATCAAGCAGATTGTGGAAATCATACTCGTTAAAGCCCGCATGCTGTTCGGGGGCCGCATCGAATCCCATCGAAGACAGGGTTTCGATCTGACGGGTCAGCGTTCCGGTCATCAGGCGGTCCGGCACCCAGCCCGCCGCCCGCAGCGCTGCACCGGCGGCACGGGACTGACGGTGGCCAAGGTCGGACAATTGATCGTAATTGTCCGACCCGAAAGAGGCCTGCCCGTGGCGGATGATCAGGAGTTCAGCCAAATCAGAGCACTTCGAAGAGGCCAGCCGCCCCCATGCCGCCGCCGACACACATGGTGCAGACCACGTATTTCGCGCCGCGACGCTTGCCCTCGATCAGGGCATGGCCAACCATACGCGCGCCGGACATGCCATAGGGATGGCCGATGGAAATCGCGCCGCCGTTCACGTTCAGCAATTCATCCGGGATGCCCAGCTTGTCGCGGCTCGCGATGACCTGGCTGGCGAATGCCTCGTTCAGTTCCCACAGGCCGATATCATCAATCGTCAAGCCATGCGCCTTGAGCAGCTTGGGAACCGCATAGATCGGGCCGATGCCCATTTCGTCAGGTTCACAGCCTGCCGCCATGACGCCAACGTAGCGCCCCAAAGGCGTCGCACCCATCTGTTCGGCGGTCTTGGCCTCCATCAGCACGGCAGCGGACGCGCCGTCCGACAACTGGCTTGCGTTGCCTGCGGTGATGAACTGGCCTTCCTTGACCTGCTGGCCGTTCTTGAACACCGGCTGCAGACCCGCAAGGCTTTCCAATGTGGTCGAGGGGCGATTGCCTTCGTCCTGGCTCAGCGTGACTTCGGCGTCCGAAATTTCCTTGGTTTCACGGTCCTGAACCTTCATCACCGTGCTCAGCGGAACAATCTCGTCATCGAATTTTCCGGCCTCTTGCGCAGCGGCGGTCAGCGCCTGCGACCGCGCGGCATATTCGTCCTGCGCCTCGCGGCTGACCCCATAGCGGGAGGCCACGTTTTCAGCGGTTTCAAGCATGGTCATGTAAAGCGCGGGCATATTCTCGCGCAGCCACGGGTCGGCACCGACGCGCATTTCCTGCGTCTGCACCATCGAGATGCTTTCGACACCGCCCCCCACGACGACATCCATACCATCGGTGATCACCTGCTTGGCCGCAGTCGCGATCGCCATCATGCCAGAGGCGCACTGCCGGTCCAGCGACATGCCGCCCACCGACACCGGAAGCCCCGCGCGCATCGCGGCCTGACGGGCGATATTGCCCGCCGAGTGGCCCTGCTGCAGCGCCGCGCCAAAGACGCAATCGTCAATCCGGGACGGATCGACCCCGGCGCGTTCGACGGCATTCTTGATGGCATGTCCGGCCAGTGCCTGTGGCGTGGTTGCGTTGAACGCCCCGCGATAGGCTTTGCCAATCGGGGTGCGGGCTGTGGATACGATAACTGCGTCACGCATGGATAATCTCCCTTTGATGTGTGTCAGGACCAGTCCAACGACAGGCCGCGGGCCTGCGCTGCATTGGCAACGTATTTCTTGGTCTGGCTGAACGCGTCGGGCAATTCGACCTGCCCTTCGGGATCGCTCAGTTTGGTGAATTGCGCCGCGACGGCCTCTGGCGTGTTCTCATCATCGGTCAGGGTGATGCCATTGGTTTCGTAAATGCGGATTTGCGCGAAACTACCTGCGCCTGCACCAAGGATGAATTTGCTGGGCGCATTTTCGCCCACCAGAAACAACAGGCCCGGCGTAATCGCTTCCGGGGCCAGCAATTCCTGCGCATCGGCCGGCATCAGTTCTTCGGTCATGCGCGTGGCCGCCGTCGGAGCCAGCGTGTTGACCCGGATGTTGTCGCGCGCACCTTCCATGTGCAACACGTTCATCAACCCGATCATTCCGGCCTTGGCCGCGCCATAGTTGGACTGGCCGAAATTCCCAAAGATGCCGGAAGCCGACGAGGTCAGCACAACCCGCCCGTATTTCTGTTCACGCATGATCGGCCAGCAAGCCCGCGTGACAAGCGTTGTCCCGATCAGGTGCACGTCCACAACCTTGCGGAAATCGGCGATGTCCATCTTGGCAAAGGTCTTGTCGCGCAGAATGCCCGCGTTGTTGACCACGATATCAACACGGCCCCATTCTGCCATGACCTTGGCGACCATATCGGTAACGCCCGCCTCGTCAGAGACATCGGTGCCGTGGGCCATCGCCTCGCCACCGGCATCGCGGATTTCCTGCGCAACCGCTTCTGCCGCCTCGGAGGAGGCCCCCTGCCCGTCGCGGCTGACGCCGAGATCGTTGACCATGACGCGCGCACCGCGCGCCGCCAGTCCCAGCGCGTGCGACCGCCCCAAGCCGGTGCCCGCACCTGTCACGATGGCCACGCGGCCATCAAATCTGATATCTGTGTCTGCCATTACATCGCACTCTCGAAAATATTCGGCCCGCTCATCACGTTGATACCGCCGCTGACAGGAATGATCCCGCCGGTCACATAGGCCCCGCCGCGCCCGGCAAGGAACAGAACGCAGCCGGCGATATCTTCTTCGCGGCCCACACGGCGCAGCGGCACATCCTCTCCGACCTTTTCGCGCAGGGCTTCGCTTCCCGTGGCAAAGGCTGTCATCCGAGACACAAACGGCCCCGGTGCCAGCGCATTGACCGTGACCGCATGTCCGGCCAGTTCCTTGCCCAGAATCTTGGTCAGGTGCATCACCGCCGCCTTGGACGCGGCATAGCTATAGGCGCCATCACCCATCTCGCGTTCGCCCATGACGGACCCCACGTTGATGATACGGGACGGATCATCAACCGATGCCGATGCCGTCAGCATTGGCAACAGCTTCTGCGTCAGGTCGAACACACCGGCGACGTTTACGGAATTGATCTTTTCCCATGCCGCAAAGGGGAACTGCCCAAGCGGCGCGCCCCATGTAACACCTGCATTGTTCATCAGGATGTCCAATGTGTCCGTGCGCGCCTTGACCGCAGCCACCAGCGCGTCAACGCCCTCTTCGCTGGCCACATCGCCGGCAAACCCTTCGGCAGAGCCGCTGGCCCCCAAGCCATTCAACTCAGCCGCGACCGCCTCGCAGGCCTCACCCTTGCGGCTGGCCAGAAGCACACGCGCACCGGCGCGCACCATGGCTTCGGCGGCCATGCGGCCAATGCCCGTTGCTCCGCCGGTGATCAAAGCCGTTTTGCCCTTCAGGCCAAACAGTGTTTCGATATCCATCCTTCGTATCCCTTCAAAATCCGCGATGCCGTGCGACCGTCGCCGCATGATACCCGTAATCGCCCAGCCACTCCGCACCGACCCGGGCGCGTTTCATGTAAAAGCCCATGTCAAAGGCATCCGTCATCCCGATGCCGCCATGCATCTGGACCCCTTCGATCACGGCCAGCTTGGCAGTGGCCGTGGCGCGCGCCTTGGCCAAAGAGACCGCCAGCGTCGCATTGTCAGGGTCTTCATCCAAGCGCCGCGCGGCATTCAGGATCGCGCTGGCTGTCACTTCGGTCTCGCACCACAGATGCGCGGCGCGGTGCTGCAACGCCTGAAAGCTTCCGATGGTCACGCCGAACTGTTTGCGTTCCTTGAGATATCCAACCGTCAGATCGAACGCACCCGCAGTCAGCCCGGCCAGTTCCGCCGCCAGTGCCGCCTGCCCGGCCTCAAGCGCGGGGCGCAGGATGTCCATGCCGTGATCAACCTGCCCCAGAACGTCGTCCCCGGTGGCCTCTACATCGGTGAGCATGATGCGCGCGGCGTCGCGGGCGTCCACCATGTCCTGCGCGTCACGCGCGATCCCCGCGCGGTCGGCCGGAATGTCAAAGAGGGTCACGCCACCGTCGGTGCGGGCCAGAACCAAAAGGCGATCTGCGCTGCCACCGTCAACCACAAAGGTCTTGTTCCCCGACAAACGAAAACCGTTCCCGTCGCGCGTGGCCGTCGTTTCGATACGTGTCGGATCGAATTTTCTCGTCTCATCCAGCGCCAGCGCGTAAATCGCCTCGCCCGCAGCGATACGCTGCAACGATGCGGTCGCACCGGCGCGGCGCAGCGCCGTTGCCGCCATCACGGCAGTGGAAATGAACGGGCTGCTGACCAATGTCTTGCCCAATTCACGCGACAGGACCGCAGCCGCGCCATGCCCCATGTCCGAGCCGCCCGCCTCTTCAGGGATCAGAACCCCGGTCCAGCCCATCTGGGCCATTTCCTGCCAGATCGCAGGTTCAAAGGGCTTGCCCGCGTCGCGCAGGGCGCGGAATGCCGACACCGGGGACGCCCCGTCCAGAACCCCCCGCGCCGCATCGGCGAGCATGGTTTCTTCTTCAGTGAATACGAGTTTCGCCATGATAAGTTACCCCGGAAGCCCCAAAATACGCCGCGACACGATGGACAGCATCACTTCGCTGGTGCCGCCCTCAATCGAATTTGCCTTGGTCCGCAACCAGTTCGCCGCCAGACCGCTCAGCGCGCCGTCCCATTCCACGGCGTCGCTGCCGCCTGCGGACATCAGGATTTCATGGCGTTGCTTGTTCAGCTCGGTCCCCATGTATTTCAGCATCGCCGACGCGTCGCCCGCGCCGGTTCCGGCCTCGGCCATATCCTTGTAGCGTTCGAGCGTCAGGCCGATGGCCATTGCGTCAACCTCGCAGCGCATCGCGTCGGCGCGCAGCACGGTATCCATTTCTTCTTCGCCATATGTGTCCTTGAGAACCGCGCCCAGCGCACGCCCGCCGCCCAGACCGGCACCGCCGCCACTGATCATTTCGCGTTCATGGGTCAGCAGGTATTTCGCAACGTCCCAGCCACGATTTTCGTCACCGACGATCTGGGCTTTGGGCACTTTCACGTTATCAAAAAAGGTCTCGCAGAACGGCGATGCCCCGGAAATCAGCTTGATCGGGCGGGTGGTCACGCCGGGATCGGTCATGTCGATCAGCAGAAACGAAATCCCCTTGTGCTTGGGCGCGTCCCGGTCGGTGCGGATCAGCGCAAAGATCCAGTCGGCCTTGTCCGCGTAAGAGGTCCAGATCTTCTGACCATTGACCAGCCAGTGATCGCCCTTGTCCTCGCCGCGCGATTGCACCGACGCCAGATCGGATCCGGCCCCCGGTTCGGAATAGCCCTGGCACCAGCGCACTTCGCCGCGCGCGATCGGCGGCAGGTAGTGCAGCTTTTGTTCATGGGTGCCAAAATGCAGCAGCGCGGGCCCCAGCATCCAGATGCCAAAGCTTTGCAGCGGCGAACGCGCGTTGATTCGCGCCATTTCCGCGTGAAAGATTTTTTCCTCGTCCCGGTTCATCCCGGCACCGCCGTATTCCACCGGCCACGTCGGCACGGTGTATCCCTTGGACGCCGCCCGCTCCAGCCAGACGCGCTGTGCGTCGCTGGTGAATTCCCAGTTCTTGCCGCCCCAGCAAATGGTATGTTCGTTCATCACCCCATCGCGCATCTCGGCGGGGCAATTGGCCTCAAGCCATTCCCGCAATTCGGCGCGGAAGGCTTCTGGATCGCGGCTTTGTGACATGGGGTCCTCCAGGTGCTTTTTGCGGATCATCGTTCCGCTATGCAAAATTGCATTTCGAAATTCGATTGACAAGACAGTTTGTCACACGGCCTATTGTCACGGAATTTCCAACTTTGGGAGACCCCTATGAAAGCCATGCTCAGCACCGCACCCGGTGGACCCGAAACCCTTGAGTGGACAGAACAGCCGACCCCGGAACCCGGTAAGGGACAGGTTCGCATTCGTGTGCGCGCGGCGGGCCTGAACTTTCCTGACACGCTGATCATCCGGGATCTCTACCAGATGAAGCCACCCCGCCCCTTTGCCCCCGGCGGCGAAATCGCGGGCGACGTGGAGGCCATCGGAGAAGGCGTCACCGGCCTTGACGTTGGCGACCGGGTGCTCGCCCTGACAGGCTTTGGTGGCTTTGCGACCCATGTTCTGGCCGAGGCGGTGAAGGTCATCAAGATCCCTGACGCCATGCCCTATGACGACGCGTCCTGCTTTATCTTTACCTATGGGACGTCGCATCACGCTCTCAAGGATCGTGCCAACCTGCAACCCGGCGAAAGCGTGCTGATCCTCGGCGCGGCAGGCGGCGTCGGGGCTGCGGCGATCGAACTGGCCAAGGCAGCCGGCGCACGGGTCATCGCGGCGGTGTCATCTCAGGACAAGGCCGATTTCTGCCGCGACATCGGAGCAGACGAAACCATCATCTATCCCCGCGACATGGACCGCGACGCACAAAAGGCATTTTCCGCCGCGATCAAGGACGTCGCGGGCAAAGGCGGCGTGGACGTGGTCTATGATGCGGTCGGCGGGGACTATGCCGAACCCGCGATTCGCGCTCTGGCCTGGAAAGGGCGCTTTCTGGTGGTGGGTTTCCCCGCAGGCATTCCCAAGATCCCGCTCAATCTGACGCTTCTCAAGGGCAGCCAGATCGTAGGGGTGTTCTGGGGCGCATCCGTCATGCAGGAACCCAAGGGCCACGCCGAAAACATGGCCGACCTGTTCGCCATGTATGCCAAGGGCCAGATCAAGCCCCGCATCAGTGCGTCCTATCCCATTGAACAGGCCGCCGAGGCGCTGAACCTGATGCAGGATCGCAAGGTTCTGGGCAAGGTCGTTCTGACCGTCGATTGATCTGACCGAACAACAAGGACGACACCATGACCAACCGTCAAATCGTTATCACCTCGCTGCCGGAAGGGGCGCTGACCCCTGACCATTATGAACTGCGCGAAACCGAAATGCCCGTCCCCGCCGATGGCGAGGCGCTGCTGCGCGTGATCCTGATGTCCATCGACGCGGCCAACCGTGCATGGCTCCAGGGCGCAACCTACCGCGCCGCGGTGAAGGCGGGCGACGCAATGCCCACCTATGCCATCTGCGAGGTGGTCAGCTCCAACTCACCCCGGCTTGCGCCCGGTGACATCGTCGCCGCCGAAGCCACATGGTCGGACTATATCACCGCGGCTGCGCACAAGGTCCAGAAGCTGCCCCACGTCTCGCCCCTGTCGAACCTGTTGTCCGTCTATGGCATCGCGGGAAAGACAGCCTTTCACGGGCTGATCGGTGTGGGCAATGCGATGGCCGGGGAAACGGTCCTTGTTTCCGCTGCCGCCGGATCTGTGGGCGGCTATGTCGGCCAGATCGCCAAGGCCTTGGGCTGCCGCGTGGTGGGCATCGCGGGCGGACCTGAGAAATGCAAATGGGTCGTCGATGAGCTTGGTTTTGACGCCTGCGTCGATTACCGGGCCCCGTCGCTCTTCAAACAACTGCGCGCCGCCTGCCCCGATGGCGTGGATGTCTATTTCGACAATGTCGGGGGCACGGTTCTGGAAACCGCACTGGCCACAATGAACGAACGCGGGCGCATCGTGTGCTGCGGCGCGATCAGCCAGTATGACACATCCGCCCCCACCGGGCCGCGCAACCTGCCCGGCCTTGTCGTCACCAAACGGCTGCGCATGGAAGGCTTTATCGTCATGGACTTTGCCCATAACGACGCCAAGGCAACACGCGCGCTGCAACAGTGGGTCGCCTCGGGGCAGATCAAAGTGTTCGAGGATGTCGTCGATGGGCTGGAAAATGCCCCCGCCGCGCTGATCGGGCTGCTCGCTGGCGACAACAAGGGCAAGCGCATGGTGCGCGTCAGCCCCGATCCCGTGCGAAACTGACCCCCTAAAGGAGCCGCAAAATGTCCTCTTTGCAAAATGCACTCGCCACGATCCAACCCCTGATCGGCACCGAGGTCGGCATTTCGAACTGGATCACCGTCGATCAGGAAATGATCGACCAGTTCGCGAAAACGACCCACGATCTGCAATGGATCCACATCGACCCCGAACGCGCGGCGGCGGAAACGCCCTTTGGTGGCACGATTGCCCACGGGTTTCTCACCATGTCGCTGGGAAGCCGCTTTGCCTATGACTGTTTTGCCCCGATGGACGGTCAGGTCATGAGCATCAACTACGGCATGAACAAGATGCGTTTTCTCAATCCGGTGCGGGCAGGAGCACGGGTCCGCGGGCGGTTTACCCTCAAGGACGCGCAGCCGCGCAAGGGCAACGAATTGTTGCGCACCAATATCCTGACCGTAGAGATCGACGGCGAAGACACCCCCGCGCTGGTCGCCGAATGGCTTGGGCTGGCAATCTTCGATAGCTGACCGACCTTCGCCAACATCGCACAGGTTTGAGGCGGCGCGCGGCTATCCGGTTTCGGCCATCCGCGCGCCTTCCTGCGTCACGGCGTCCAGGGCCTCTTGGACAAGGGCAACACCCGCGCCAGGGCGGGTGGCATTTTCCGACAGGATACGCCGCCACTTGCGGGCACCGGGCCGCCCGGCAAACAGCCCCAACATGTGCCGGGTGATCTGGTGCAGCTTGCCACCTGCCTCAAGATGCCCGGCAATATAGGGCAACATATCCAGCACAACAGATTCTGCGGCCCGGTCCGGGACATCCTCCCCGAAAATGCGCCGATCCGCACCCGCCAGAATATCCGCAGGCTGATGATACGCCGCCCGCCCGATCATCACCCCGTCCATCCCGCGATCCAGAAGGCGTTCGGCCTCGTCCAGCGTGGCAACCCCGCCGTTGATGGAAATATGCAGGTTGGGAAACAACATCTTCATGCGCTGGACCAGATCATAATCCAAAGGCGGGATGTCGCGGTTTTCCTTGGGGCTGAGCCCGTGCAGCCACGCCTTGCGCGCGTGAATCGTCACACGCTCGCAGCCCGCGGCCACGATGCGCGACAGAAACTCGGGCAGCACCTCTTCGGGATCCTGTTCGTCCACACCGTTACGGCATTTCACAGTCACATCCACCTCGACAACGGCCCGCATCGCCGCCACGCATTCGGCCACGCGTCCGGGGTCTTTCATCAAGACCGCACCGAAGGTCCCCGATTGCACCCGGTCGCTGGGACAGCCGCAATTAAGGTTGATCTCATCATATCCGGCCTGCGCCCCCAGCCGCGCTGCCTGCGCCAGCTCCTGCGGGTCCGACCCGCCAAGCTGGAGGGCGACGGGGTGCTCCTCCGGGCTGTAATCCAGCAAATGCATCGCACCCCCCCGCACCAGCGCGGGTGCAGTGACCATCTCGGTATACAGCAAGGCCCGCCCGCTCAGCAGCCGATGCAGATAACGGCAGTGCCGATCCGTCCAGTCCATCATCGGCGCGACAGACAGGCGAGATGCAGACAAAGCATTGTTTTTGCGAAATTTCCCCACAACTCACTCCTGTCTCGCCTGTAGCGCGCGCGCCGATTTCTAGGGGGGTCCCAAGGTTTACCCACGTTTCCGAACTTGTCCTGCCACGCCATAGCACGGCGCGAAGGCTCCCGAAACGACTGGCATGGGCACCTCCCCTGTCTCCTGAGCAAAATGCGCCGGACCAAATTCCGCGTGGAACGCCATCAACACATTTTCCGGACCGCGCCCACTCAGAAAACCCGATATGACCTACCCTCACTCGAATGCAAATGGAACCCGGAACCCGCAGGCGCGCATCACGCGCGAAAAGGCATCGTTGCCGGCCTTCCCTTCATCATTGCACATGGTCTGCGCGCAATCGCGGGGGCACAAACGGCACACAATAGGGTATGGTCGCACAAGCCAAAGGAGGACAGGATGACCCAAGAACTTCGCAAGATCCAGACGCAAGGCGTGCATCACATCACCCTGAACGGGGCCGACCGGCAGACCTCGATCGACTTCTGGGAAGGGGTGCTTGGCATGCCTTTCGTGTTCGACCAGCCCAATCTCGACAATCCCGGCGAAGGGCATCTCTATTTTGATCCCGGTGACGGACGGCTGATCACCATCTTTACCAACGAGGCCCGCACACCCGATCCAACAGCCGTGCCCGAGGCCACGGGATCGTTGCATCACCTGGCCCTGAATGTCAGCCAGGCCAGCTTTTGGCAGGTCGCCGAAAGACTGGAAGCCCGCGGCGTGAAACATTCTGGTCCCAAGGATCGCGGCTTCATGGATTCGATCTACTTCCGCGACCCGCTGGGCCTGCGCATCGAACTGGCCTCCTACCGCTTTGAACCGCCCGAGGGCTGCCGCCACGCCGATGTGATGATCGCGGCGCACAAGATCCGCGTCGCGCGCGGCGATCATCATATCGACAAGGTGCATCTGGCCGATGCCATAGAAGAGCTGGTTGCCCGTCGCCACAGCAGCCTTTCTGACGAACGCAGCGCGCGCAACCCCTACGACCGCTAGGCAATCGCCGCGCGATACAGCGTCAAAGCCGGATCATCGCCAAACGCCACGTCATCCAGCCGCAACATCGCGCCCGCCGGGACATCGCGGACAAGAGCAACGCCATGCGCCAGCCCGATGGGCAGGGCATCGCGCGCGCGGGTCACCGGAAGGGCCTTGCCCCACACGGTATAACCGCCCTCGCCGTCCAGAACCTCACCGGCGCGCAGATCCCGCTTGGCCACCGACGCCACCGTTCCGCGCATCTCGCGCGCGGAACCGGTGGGTTCGCGGCGCAGCGCCACGCTCAGCACCGACATCGACAATTCCAGCCCGATCAGGTGGAACGGCTTGTACATCGCGGCAAAGCGGCCGGTATCGTCGGTAGGCAGACCATATTGGCGGAAACAGGCAGCCGCATAATCGTTTGGTGCTTCCAGCACCACGTAAACGCCCCAGCGCAGATCCCGGAACACCGGCCTGCCGTCACGTTCCAGCGACGAAATCGTCTCGACCATGCCGCGCGCCTGCAATTGCCCGCCCAGATCGCGCGGACGCAGAACATGCGCCAGATCATCCACGCCGCAGGGCGGAAAGCCCAACCCCTCATCCGGCACATCCAGCCCGCAGGCGTTTGCAATCGCCACCATCTCGATGGCGCTCTTGGTGCCATCAAGGAACGAATTGAACATCTGCGGATTCATCCCCGCCGCCTGCGCCTCTTGCGGGCTCAGCCCGTAGTGCGCCCAGACCCCGTCCGGCGTGACCGCATGATACGCGGGCAGGTATTTCGTGCCCTTGCCCGCCGCCGTGACGTGAAACCCGGTGGCCCGCGCCCAGTCCACCATTTCTGACACAAGCGCGGGCTGATCCCCATAGGCCATGGAATAACACACGCCCGCGCTCTGGGCCTGTTGCGCAAGGAGCGGGCCAACCATGGCGTCGGCTTCGACGTTGACCATCACCACATGCTTGCCCGCCCGGAATGCCGCCTGCGCATGGGTGATACCCGCGCGCGGGTTGCCCGTGGCTTCGATCACCACATCGACATCGTCGCGGGCGGCCAGCGCCGCACCATCCTCTTCGAACGCCACAGACGCGACGCGCGCCTCGTCCCACCCCACCGCACGGCACGCCGCGCGGGCACGGTCGGGCGACAGATCCGCAATGGCCGTCACCTCCAGCCCCGCGATTGTGGGCACCTGACCAAGGAACATCGACCCGAACTTCCCGGCTCCGATCAATCCGGCCCTCACCGGTGCGCCCTTGGCACCGGCCTCTGCCGCCAGCCGCGACAGGTTCACGTGCAGGCCGCCGTCACGATGATCTCGACGCGCAGCGACTCGCGGGCCAGCTTGGCCTCGCCACAGGCGCGCGCAGGGGCGTGGCCCTCGGGCACCCATTCATCCCATACGGCGTTCATCTCGGCAAAATCGGCCATGTCCGCCAGCCAGATCACAGCCTGCAACATATGTTCCCGTGACGATCCCGCCTGCGTCAGCAGCGCATCCACCCGCGACAGGCAATCGCGCGTCTGTTCGGAAACGGTGGCACCTTCGCCCACCTGACCACACAGATACGCCACCCCGTTATGCTTGACGATCTTGCTCATCCTTGCGCCGGTTTCCATACGTTCGATCATGTCGTGCTCTCCTGTTGATCTTGACTGGGTAAATCTTCGTGCATCTCGGACCATTCGCCAAGGGTTACGGTGCTGATTGGCCGACGAATACCGAAACATTCCGCATGATACGGGCTTGGGCCTCTGGCCTGTGTCACGATCGGCCCGCTGTTGCGCCCCATCTGATCGACGAGACTGAACAAGCCGCTGTCGCTGGCATGATCTGCTGATTGGACATGGACGACCAGAATTCGAAGATTTTTTTACAATTATATCAAACTATTAAATTGCAAAGCTAAACAAAAACATGAGCTTTGCCAAACACAGCCTTACCTCCAGCCCTGCGCCTCAGATCACGGCCTTTTCCAGAAACGGGCGGTTTTGTGTGATCCGCTCATAGCCCAGTTCGCTCAGATCCAATGTGCGATATCCGCCATAGGTGATCCATTCGCTCACCGCGCGTCCTGTGGCCGGTGCCTGTTGCAATCCATGGCCCGAAAACCCGTTGGCAAAGATGAAATTCGCCACCTCCGGGTGCGGCCCCACGATCATGTTGTGATCCAACACGTTGAACGCATAATGCCCGGCCCACAGGTTCACCAGCTTGATCGCTTCGAACGCCTCGGACCGTTCGGCGAGCACGGGCCAGATGATCTCTTCAAACTCTTCGTGGCGCGGCTCAAAGTCATCCCAATCCACCGCCGGATCATCGACGGGCGGACAACCGGTCAGAAAAATCCGGCCCTCTGGCCTGCAATATACCCCTGACGGGTCGATCATCAGGGGCAAGCGTCCTCCATTGATCGTGGCGCTGCCCTCGGGGCTGGCGGCGCAGTCGAATGCAAACACGGTGCGCTTGCGCGGCTCAACGGGAATGTGCAGCCCCGCCATCCGCGCAGTGCGGGCCGCGCGTGGCCCGGAGGCGTTCACGATGGTCCCCGCACCCACGGTCGCCCCTGATTTCAGCGATACACCGGTGACGCGCGCGCCGTCGCGCAAAACGGCGGTAACCTCGTCCGAGATCACCTGCGCCCCCTGCGCGCGGGCCTTGTTGCGAAAGCCGGTCATCAGGCCGGTATTGTTGAACCACCCCTCGCCAGACCGCCCGTAAGAAGCCAGTTCGATATCCTCAACCCGCAGATGCGGAAAGGCACGCGCCAGATCTTCACGCGACCAGAGCACCACATCCGCACCGCAGGCCACCTGCACCGCATGATTGTCCCGCAGGGTTTGCGCCTGTTCGGGCGTCCGCGCGAGATAAAGATAGCCGCCGCCGTGGAAATTGAGATCGGGCCGATCGCCATCCACCTCCATCAGGTTTGGAAAGTTTGTTATGATATCAAGGCCATACTGGCTGATCTTTACGTTGATCGGATTGGAAAACTGGGTGCGGATCGAGGCCGCAGACAGCGCCGTGGACGCCTGCGCAAAACGGGGGTCCCGTTCAACCACGAGGACCGAGCCGTCAAAATCGGGATTGGCAGTCAGGTAATAGGCAACGGCGGAACCGATCACCGCTCCGCCCACGATCACCACGTCATAGCGGTCGTTCATTCCGGGCCTTTCAGTCCTGCGATTTGTCATCGGGGTGGGGAAACTCGGTGAACATGCCGCCCAGAAAACGGGTGGTCGGTGCGTTCGGGTCGGGCACCGGGGTGCGCGCCTCCATCGCGGCACGGAACTGTTCGGTATTGTCCTGGGGAACATAGCCGATATGCCCCGACGGCGCCACATTGACGGGCTTGTGCAAATTGTCCGACAGCCCCGCCGCGATGGTATATCCCAGACGCGGCGTGGTCAGGCAGGCCGATACCAGCCGGATGAAATCGTCGTAGGACATCCATGACCACAACATGCGGCGGTCCTTCGGTTCGGGAAAGGACGAGAAGATGCGCAGGCAGGCGGTTTCGATCCCGAATTTGTCCCAATACATCGACGACAGGGATTCAACAAAGCTCTTGGACACACCATACAGCGAATCCGGCCTCGGCAAGGCATCGCAATCGGTCACGCTGTCGGTCGGATAATACCCCATCGCGTGGTTGGACGATGCGTAGACGACGCGCCGGACGCCATGTTTCCGCGCCCCCTCATAGATGTGGTAAGAGCCACGAATATTGCTGTCGAGCACCTCTTGCCATGGCCTTTCGGTCGGCGCGCCACCGAAATGCAGTATCGCATCGCAGCCTTCGGTGGCGGCGATGGTCGCGGCCTCGTCAGCCAGATCGAACACCACCATTTCCTCATGCGGCATCACGTCTTGGCAGGGAACGCAATCCGCGATGCGCAAGCTATCGGCCAAGGGCACCATCCCACGCCGGAGTTGCGTGCCCAGATTTCCGGCAGCACCGGTGATCAGGATCTTGCTATAGCGTTTGGTCATCGTCGTGGCCTCCCGTCGCCCGTCATTTTGGAATCACGTCCCGGCTTTCGCACCGGCCCGTGCCCAAGTCATGGCGCAGGGATCACAGCGCGTCCAGTGGGCCGTGCAATCCAGTCATTCAGCCGCCGCCAGCGCCGCGCGCAGGGCGGCTTCGTCCAGCGGCAGGCCCGAGAAATGCGCCCATGCGTGCACACCCTGGAAGAAAAACAACTCATACCCCGAGATCGTCGTCGCCCCCTGTCGCGCCGCCGCATCAAGGAATTCGGTCTCAACCGGTGTATAGACCGCGTCAAAGGCCCATTCGACACCCGTCAACGCCGTTTCCGGCACCGCCGTGCCGCCCAACCCCACCATGCCCAGCGGCGTTGCGTTGATCACGCCCGTCGCCCCTGCCGCCCCCTGTTCGACACGGTCAACACAAAGAAGCCTTGTCCGCCCCGCAACGGGCGCAAGATCACGGGCCAGCGCGGCGGCGCGTTCGGGGGCCTGATCGACAAGCCGGATTTCCCCGGCGCCCAGCGCAACGAGGGCAAAAGCAATGGCCCGCCCAACGCCGCCCGTCCCGACAAGGCACACCGTTCCGGGATCCCGCGCGCCCCGCGCCGCGCGATAGGTGGCGACAAAACCTGTATAGTCGGTGTTGAACCCCCGCGCGCCTTCCGGATCGAACAGGATCGTGTTGATCGCCCCCATCGCCTGCACGAGAGCATCCGGCACGCTGACGCGGGCGATGGCGCGTTCCTTGTAGGGATACGTAATGTTCAGCCCGCGATACCCCCGTGCCGGGCACGCGGCCAGAAGCGCTTCAAAATCAAGCCCTTCGTCGCGCGGCACCAGCCTGTCGTATCGCACCTCGATCCGGTTCTGCCGCCCTGCAAGGCGATGCAGTTTCGGCGCGCTGGAGGCCGCGATATTGTCACCGATCAATCCAAGGTGCAGCATGGTATCCCCGTTTTCCAATGTCTTTGCCGCAGCCTGCCAATCGGTGCAAGGCCAAGCGGGCGCAGTCCCGCCTGAACCACGGGGCGCAGCCGCACGAAATTAGCTATACTTGATAACAGTTGCGTTTTATATCTTTTCCAAAGCCGACAAGGAGACCCCCAATGACCGCATCAGACACGCCTCAGGCTCCGTCACAGTCCCCGTCACAGTCCCCGGCGCAGTCCAAGCCGATGACCCGCGTTGAAATAGACGGCGACATCGCGACGCTGATCATTGACCGCCCGCACAAACGCAATGCCATGAACGATGCTCTTGTGGCCGAGATGGGTGCCTTCTTCGCCAGCCCGCCCGAAGGCGTGAACGCGGTGATCCTGCGCGGCGAAGGCGGGCATTTCTGTGCAGGGCTCGACCTTGAGGAACACGAACAGCGCCCGCCCGTCGAAGGGGTCTACCATTCGCGCCGCTGGCACGAGGTGCTGGACCGGATGGAGTTTGGCGGATTGCCGGTGATTTCGGTGATGACCGGCGCGGTGATCGGCGGCGGGCTTGAGATTGCCACCGCCACCCATGTGCGCATTGCCGAACCGTCGGTGCGGTTCCAGTTGCCCGAAGGGCGGCGTGGCATCTTCGTGGGCGGTGGCGCCACGGTCCGGGTCGGACGGATCATCGGTCCGGACCGGATGCGTGAAATGATGTTGACCGGGCGCAATTACGGGGCCGAAGACGGGCTGTCGCTGGGCTTGGCGCATTATTCGGTCGGCGAAGGCGAAGGCATGGATCTGGCGCGCAAGCTGGCGCGCAAGGTCGCGGATAACGCGCCGTTCTCGAATTACCTGATGATTCAGGCTCTGCCGCGCATCAACGACATGTCGCGCGGCGACGGGCTGTTTGCAGAAAGTCTGGCCGCGGCCATGTCGCAAACATCCGACGGGGCCAAGGAAGGTTTGCGCGCCTTTCTGGAAAAACGCGAACCAAAGTTCCGGTAAACCTGCCCTGAGCGGCACCGCCCCGTTTTGCGGGCACCGTAAAATGCCGCAACGTCTCGCAGGGGGGCGGGCTGACAGGCTGCGGCATCCGTGTCTACTGTCGCCTGCAAACGCACCCGAAAGAGGACCGCCCCATGACAATGCCCACAGCGCTCGCTAATCTGCGCCTGCCCCTGATCGGCAGCCCCTTGTTCATCATCTCCAATCCCGACATGGTGATCGCCCAGTGCAAGGCAGGCATCGTCGGATCGTTCCCGGCGCTGAACGCGCGCGAAAAGGATGGCCAGTCGCTGGACGAATGGCTCACCCGCATCAACGAAGAACTGGATCGTTACAACCAATCCAACCCGGACAATCCGGCGGCCCCTTATGCGGTCAACCAGATCGTGCACAGGTCGAACGAAAGGCTGGAACGCGATCTTGAGATTTGCGTCAAGCACAAGGTACCGGTGTGGATCACTTCGCTGGGTGCGCGGGTCGAGGTGAACGAGGCCGCCCATTCCTGTGGCGGAATCGTGCTGCATGACATCATCAACAACCGCTTTGCCCACAAGGCGATTGAAAAAGGGGCCGACGGCCTGATCGCCGTGGCCTCGGGCGCAGGCGGGCACGCGGGATCGCTTTCGCCGCTGGCGTTGATTCAGGAAATTCGCGATTGGTTCGAGGGGCCGCTGTTTCTGTCGGGGGCCATCGCGCGCGGTGATGCCTTGCTGGCGGCGCTGGCGATGGGCGCGGATGGCGGCTATTCCGGGTCGGCGTTCATCGCCACCCACGAGGCGAACGCCGCGGAGGGATACAAGCGGATGATCACGGAATGCGGCGCGGACGACATCGTTTATTCCGACCTTTTTACCGGCGTGTGGGGCAACTACCTCAAGCCGTCGATCGCCAAGGCAGGGCTGGACCCCGAAAACCTCGAGCGGTCGGACCCGACCACGATGAATTTTGCCGAGGACCGCGAAAAACCCAAGAGCTGGAAAGAAATCTGGGGCTCAGGTCAGGGCATCGGTGCGATCACCGATGTGGTCAGCGTGGCCGAACGCGTCGAACAGTTCGCCACCGAGTTTGACGCGGCCAAAGCCCGGCTTGCCGCGCAGCTTGCAGCGGTGCGGCCCTGGGTCTGAGCCACTTTTGCCTCCGGCAACGGGGCGTAGGTTAAAGAAGAACGCGCGGGCGGTTCAGGTCGTATCGCCCGCGACCAGCTCAGAGCCCAGATCAATAACGCGCGGCCCTGAAACAGAAGCCATTTGCGCGCCTGCATCGTCGCCGGCAAGAATGCGCCCGGCCTGAAACCCAATCTGGTATCGCGGCGTGCGCGTCGTGGTCAGCCGCAACGGCAACGCATCGGCTATATCCAGCCCGTTGAACCCGGCCAGCGCCACCTGTCCGGGCACGTCGATGCCATTGGCCAGACAATGCATCAGCCCCCCCGCCGCCAGATCATCGTTGGAATAATAGATCGCGTGCGGCTTGGTCGTGCTCAGCAGATCCGCCGTCATCTGGCGGCCCTCCGCCAGAGACGATGGCCCCTCGGATACCCGTGACACGATCAGCCGTCCGCCACCCGCGCGCAGCGCCTCGGCAAAACCTTCGAGCCGTTTCGCCGCGCGACGGTCCCGGTCGCCCTGCGCGCCCAGATAGGCGATCCGGCGGTGACCACGCGCCAACAGATGCCGCGCCATCTCGCGCCCGGCCTCGGCTTGCGCCACCCCCACCGCGACCGAGATCGGATCCCCGTCTATGTCCATCACCTCGACCACCCGCGTGCCCGAGGCGGATACGGCACCCGCAATCGCGGCCCGCGTTGCGGCGCTGTGTTCCAGACCGGGCAAAAGAATGCCGCGCGGCTGCCATGACAGCAGGTCACGCACAAGCGCCTCTTCCTGCGCGTCGTCATATTCGCTGACACCGAACACCGCGCGCAATCCGGCCTCGGAGAGGGCATCGTTCACACCGTTGAGCACTTCGGGAAAGACCCGATTGCCCAGCGTCGGAAGCACCACCGCCACCAGCGGGCTGAACCGCATACGCAACCCCGTGGCCAGACGGTTGTGCACGTATCCCAGCTCGCTCGCGGCTTTCTGCACCCGGTCGCGCACGGTTTGCGATGTCTTTCCCGATTTGTTGAGCACCCGCGACACGGTCATCTGGCTGACCCCGGCCCGCGCCGCGACGTCGCCCATCGTCGTCCTGCTGTTGTCTTTCGCCATGGAAGCCGCCTTTTGTTCTTGACCTATGTTTACGTAAACATATGCTCTAGGCAACAGTTTTGATGCGAAAAACACAGGATTCCCCCATGAGCGATAACAAACGCGTTGCGGTCTTCGGGCTTGGGTCGATGGGCTTTGGCATGGCCATGTCGCTGCTGCGTGCGGGCCATGCGACCACCGGCTTTGACGTGAATGCCGATGCGGTGGCGCGCTTTGTTTCCGAAGGCGGAGCCAGCGGCACAATCGCGGATATTGCCCCGCAGATCGACGCCGCCGTTGTGGTGGTTCTGAACGCCGCCCAAACCGAAACGGTTCTGTTCGGACCGGACGGGATCGTCTCGGGGATGCGCGCGGGATCGGTTGTCATGGCCTGCGCCACGGTCGCACCGGATTTCGCCCGCGACATGGCCGCGCGCTGCGCGTCCCACGGGGTTCATTATCTGGATGCGCCGATTTCCGGCGGAGCGGCCAAAGCCGCGCAAGGGCAGCTCTCGGTGATGGCATCAGGCACGCCCGATGCGTTGTCCGCCGCGCGCCCGATGCTGGATGCCTGCGCCGCCACGGTGTTTGAACTGGGCGATGCCGCGGGGGCGGGATCGGCAATGAAGGCGGTCAATCAGCTTCTGGCCGGTGTGCATATCGCTGCCATGGCCGAAGCGATGACCTTTGGCATGACACAGGGCGTCACCCCCGAGAAATTCCTTGAGGTCATCCCGAAATGCGCGGGCACCAGCTGGATGCTGGAAAATCGCGGCCCGCACATCGCCGCAGGGGATTACACCCCCCATTCGGCGGTGGATATCTGGCCCAAGGATCTGGGTATCGTGCTGGATATCGCCAAAAGCGCAAAGTTCGGCGCGCCGATCACGGCGGCGGCGCTGCAACAGTTTCTTGCCGCATCGGGCAGCGGTCTGGGCCGCGAGGATGACGCGGCGGTGGCCAAGGTCTATGCGCGCAACGCGGGGCTGAGCCTGCCGGGGGACGCCACATGAGCACATATCTGGGCTGTATCGCGGATGATTTTACCGGGGCCACGGATCTGGCCGGGCTGCTGGCGCGCGCAGGCGTCAAGGTGAGCCTGCGCATCGGCGTTCCGGAAACCCCACCCCGGAACACCGCCGCGTTCGAGGTGATCGCCCTCAAGTGCCGCACCGCCCCCGTGGCGCAGGCCGTGGCCGAAACCCGCGCTGCCTTGGCTTGGCTGCGCGCCGCCGGCGCGCAGCGGTTTTTCTGGAAATACTGTTCCACCTTCGATTCCACGCCACAGGGCAATATCGGGCCCGTGGCCGAGGCGCTGATGGCCGATCTGGGCACCGATCAGACGATCTATTGCCCGGCCTTTCCCGAAAACGGGCGCGCGATCTTCATGGGCAACCTGTTCGTGGGCCAACAGCCGCTGGCCGAAAGCCCGATGAAGGATCATCCCCTGACGCCGATGCAGGATTCCAACCTGATGCGCCTTCTGGAGCCGCAAGTGACACGACCCGTGGGCCTTGCCGACAGGTTGTGCGTGGCGCGCGGGGCGGATGCCTTGCGTGACAGGCTCGGCGCTCTGGCGCGCGATGGTGTGGCCCATGTTGTGGTGGACGCGGTGGCGGATGAAGACCTGTTCGTCATTGCCGAGGCATGCCGCGATATGCCTCTGATGACGGGCGGCAGCGCGGTGGCGATGCCGATCCCGCAAATGATGATCCGCGACGGCGCGCTGGCCGCGGATGCGATCCGGACCGCCCCCCCTGCCCTGCCACGCGCGGCGGTCATCCTGTCGGGCAGTTGTTCGGCGATGACCCGCGCGCAGGTGGCACGATACGCAGACCTTGCACCGTCTTACCGGCTGGACCCCCTGACGCTTGCCGAACAGGGGCCGGATGACGCGCTGGCCTGGCTTGCCGCGCAGGATCTGGAGACCGCGCCGCTGATCTATGCCACGGCTGACCCGGATGCGGTGCGGCGCGCGCAGGATGCGTTGGGCACGGCGCGGGCAGGCCATGTCGTGGAACAGGCGCTGGGCGCGCTGGCCGTGTGTGCGCGCGACAATGGTGCGCGGCGCTTTGTGGTGGCAGGGGGCGAAAGTTCCGGCGCTGTCACGCAGGCACTGGGGGTGGACCGGTTGGATATCGGCGCGGAAATCGCCCCCGGCGTTCCGTGGTGCTATTGCGACACAGACGGCGCGCGGATTGCGCTGACATTGAAATCGGGGAACTTCGGGACCGAGACATTTTTCGCCGATGCCCTGAGCAAACTGGAGACCACATGAGCCAGGAATCCCATTTGCGCGAACAGATCTGCGATCTGGCCCGCTCCCTGTTTGATCGGGGCCTGACACACGGGTCCACCGGCAACATCTCTGCGCGCACCGACGATGGCGGATTTCTGGTCTCGCCCACCGGGACCAGCTTTGGCCGCCTCGACCCTGCGCGCCTGTCGCGGTTCGACGCGCGCGGCACCCTCATCGACGGCGACAAACCGACCAAGGAAATGCCACTGCACACGGCGTTCTATGACACCCGCAGCACCGCAGGCGCGGTGGTGCACCTGCATTCGTGCCATTCGGTTGCCCTGTCGATGATGCCGGATGTGGACGCCGATGACTTTCTGCCACCGCTGACCCCATACGGGATCATGAAACTGGGCCGGGTCAAGCTGCTGCCGTTTTTCATGCCCGGAGATCCCGCCATGGGCGAAGCCGTGCGCGGGCTGGCGGGCAAGCGCAGCGCGGTGATGCTGGCAAATCATGGGCCGGTGGTGGCGGGCAAGGATATCGAAGCCGCCTGCACCGCGGTGGAAGAACTCGAGGAAACCGCAAAGCTCGCCATGATGACCCGCGGGCTGGGCCCCCGGATGCTGACCCCGGATCAGGTGCGCACAGTGGTGACCAAGTTCAATGTGGAGTGGGACGCATGAAGTTTTCGGCAAACCTCGGCTTTTTATGGGCCGACCGCCCCTTGCCCGATGCAATCCGCGCGGCGGCGGCGGCCGGGTTCGATGCGGTGGAGTGCCATTGGCCCTATGACACCCCGGCGCAGGACGTGGCGGCGGCACTGGCGGAAACCGGTTTGCCGATGTTGGGCCTGAACACGGTGCGCGGCGACGTCGCGGCGGGTGAAAACGGGCTCGCCGCCCTGCCCGGCCGCGAACCCGAGGCCCGCGCCGCGATTGATCAGGCCTTGGCCTATGCGCAGGCCACGGGCACCGGCGCGGTGCATGTCATGGCGGGGTTCTCGGGCGGGCCGCGCGCCCACGCGACCTTTTGCGCGAACCTCGACTATGCCGCACGCGCAGCGGCCCCATCGGGCATCACCATCCTGATTGAACCGCTCAACCACTATGACGCGCCGGGATATTTTCTGAATACCTCCGAACAGGCCGCCGCCATCATCCGCGAGCTGGGCCACGACACTATCCGGCTGATGTTCGATTGCTACCACCTCGCAATCATGGAAGGCGATCTGAGCCGCCGTCTGGAGCGGATGCTGCCCCTGATCGGGCACATTCAATTTGCCTCGGTCCCCGATCGCGGTGCCCCCGACCACGGCGAAATCAACTATGGCCATGTCTTTGACGTGATCACACGGCTCGGCTGGACCACGCCACTGGGCGCGGAATACAAGCCCGGCGACGACACCGACGCGACGCTGGGCTGGATGGCGCGGTACCGGTAAGCACCGCGCCGCCGCCATTTCTGATCACTTGGCCGGAGACAGGCAATTTGCCAGTGACTGCGCCATGTCGCGCATCGTCTGGCCATAGTGGTCCGGTCCCGGCGCAAAGGCCGCGCCCAGCGGATCCAGAACACCGGACCGGGCCTCGACCCCTTCCATCACCGTTTCGACCAGATTTGGGCTGAACTGCGGCTCCGACAGGATGCAGCGCACGTTTTCGTCGCGGATGCGGTCTTGCAACTGCGCGATGCGTGCCGGGCTGGGGGACGAGGCATCGGATACGGCAATTGCACCCGTCGCCGTCAGTGAGAAGGCCCGCTCAAAGTATTGATAGGCGTCATGAAAGACCACAAACCGCTGCCCGCGAACCGGGGTCAGCAATTCATCAATCTCGGCTTCCAATGCCACCAGATCAGCACGCCCGGCCTCGGCGTTGGCTGCGTAGATGGCCGCGTTTTCGGGATCTGCCTTGGCCAATGTCGCGGCGATTGCATCCATCCAAACCGACGCGTTGCCCGGTTCCAGCCACGCATGCGCGTCTATCGGGCCATGGTTATGGCCATCATGGTCATGCCCTTGGGCGTGGTCGTGACCCTCCTCGTGATCATGCCCCTTCTCGTGATCGTGCCCTTTCCCGTGATCGTGCCCTTCCTCGTGGCCGTGACCCTCCTCGTGGTCATGGCCCTCCTCATGCGCGTCACTGTCAAACACGGCCATTTCGCGCGTTGGCAGAACCTGCGTTTCCGGATGCTCGATCAGGGTCAGAACCGATGCGCTGCCGGCCAGATTATCGACAGCCCCCTCCATCCACGGGATCAGCGGATCGCCCATCCAGATCACGACATCCGCCGCCTGCAAGCCCGCCGCCTGCGATGGGCGCAGCCTGTGTGAATGCGGCGACGCCCCCGGCGAAACGATCAGATCGGGGGTTCCCACCCCTTCCATCACTTGGGCGACCAATGAATGAACGGGGGCAATATCGACGGAAACGCGCAGCCCTTCCGCCGACGCCCCGCCAGCCATCATGCACGCCACGAACGACACACTTGCAAGGGTTCTGGACATCCGACTCTCCATGTGATTTTATAACGTCTCATGGGTCAGTATATGAAATGAAATAACATGACAAGCGCAAACCCTCCCTCTCCGATCGACCGCCAGATCGAACCTCTGGGTTTCGAAAAACACGATCACGCGTCCTGCGTATCGGACACGTTGCGGACCGTCGAAGATCACTGCGCCCGTGACGGCATCCGCCTGACACCGGTGCGCCGCAAGGTTCTGGAAATCCTGTTGCAGGATCATCGCGCGCTCGGGGCCTATGATATCCTCGACCGGCTGCGCACCGAAGGCTTTGGATCCCAGCCGCCAGTGGCCTACCGGGCGTTGGAATTCCTTGTCGGGCACGGCTTTGCGCACAAGATTGAAAAGCTGAACGCCTTTGTCGCCTGCACCCATCCCGGCGCGGGGCATTCGCCCGCCTTCATGATCTGCCGCAACTGCAATACCGTGGCCGAAGCCGAAGCCGCCCCAAGCCGGGGCGCGCTGGGGGACGCGGCGCGCGCTGCAGGGTTCGTGATCGAACGCGCCGTGGTCGAGGCCGAGGGTCTGTGCCCCGCCTGCGCCAGTCACGCGGCGGAGCAAACCCCTGAATGAGCCTGCTGACCGTTGAAAACCTGAGCATCCGCTATGGCGAGAACACCGTGCTGTCGGGGGTCTCCCTGTCCATCACGCCGGGGGAAATCGTCACGATTGTCGGTCCCAACGGATCGGGCAAGACCAGCCTTCTGCGCGCCATCATCGGGGCCACGCGCCCGGCCCAAGGGCACGTGCGCCACGCCGACGGCCTCCGGCTGGGCTATGTGCCGCAATCGCTGCATATCGACCCGACCCTGCCGATCACCGTTGCACGGTTTCTGCGCCTGCCCAACCGGGCCAGCCAAGCGGCCTGTCAGGATGCGCTGAACGATGCAGGTGTTCCGCAACTGATGGACCGACAGATGTCCGCCCTGTCGGGGGGCCAGTTCCAGCGCGTTCTGCTGGCCCGCGCGCTGCTGGCCAAACCGCAGCTTCTGCTGCTGGATGAGGCGACACAGGGTCTGGATCAGCCCGGATCGGCGGCGTTCTACCGCCGCATCGAAAAAGTCCGGCGCGATACCGGCTGCGCGGTTCTGATGATCAGCCACGAATTGCACGTTGTGATGAGCGCCTCTGACAGGGTGATCTGCCTCAATGGTCATGTCTGCTGCGAAGGCACACCCGAAGTGGTTTCTTCTGCGCCGGAATACCGCGCGCTGTTCGGGTCGGGCACCGGGGGCGCGCTGGCGCTCTATCGCCATGACCATGATCACGGGCATGACCATGGGCACGACCATGAGCATTCCCACGGCGACGGCCACACCCACGACACCGGATGCGCCCACGCGCCATCTGCACAGCCCGAAACGGATGCCGTTCAATGATGATCCTTGACGATTTCATGATGCGGGCCACGCTGGCGGGTATTGGCGTTGCACTCGCCGCCGCCCCGCTTGGCAGCTTTGTCGTCTGGCGGCGCATGGCCTATTTCGGAGACGCAACAGCCCATGCCGCGATTCTGGGCGTGGCGCTGTCGCTGGCGCTGAACATGTCCATCTTTGTTGGGGCCATGGCGGTCGCGCTGGCGATGGCCCTGACCGTCACCGTGCTGAGCAGGCGCGGCCACGCGATGGACACGATGCTGGGGGTGCTGGCGCATTCCGCGCTGGCCTTTGGATTGGTCGCGGTGTCCTTTCTGTCGGGCATCCGCATTGACCTGATGGCCTATCTCTTTGGCGATATCCTCGCGGTGTCCAAGGGCGACCTCGCCGTCATCTGGGGTGGGGCCGCGCTGGTTATCGGACTGATCGGATGGCGCTGGTCGGCGCTGCTGACCTCGACCCTGAACGAAGAACTGGCCTTTGCCAGCGGCATGAACCCAAGACGCGAACAGATGATCCTGACGCTGGCGCTGGCGATCACCGTGGCCGTGGCGATCAAGGTGGTGGGGGTGCTGCTGATCGCGGCGCTGCTGATCATTCCGCCCGCCGCCGCGCGGCCACTGGCCCGCACACCCGAGGCCATGGCCGCCATCGCCGCCCTGATCGGCGCGGGGTGCGCCGTTGTGGGGCTGCGCGCGGCCTATGTGCTGGATACACCCGCCGGGCCATCCATCGTCTGCGTCGCGGCGCTGATCTTTGTGCTGACCAATATCGCAGCCCCCCTCACCCGCAAACCCTGAGCGCCGCGCGAAACGCCAGAGGGGTCAGAGCCCGCGACCCGCCTGATCCCGGCTAGCCTTCTACCCCCAGCAAACGCATCGCGTTTTCCTTGAGGATCAACGGGCGCACCTCATCCTTGAAAGGGGCCTTTTCAAAATCGGCCAACCACCGGTCCGGCGTGATCGCGGGCCAGTCCGACCCGAACAACATCTTCTTTCGCAGAATGGAATTTGCGTATTTGACAAAGATCTCGGGGAAATACTTGGGGCTCCACCCGGACATGTCGAAATAGACATTGGGCTTGTGCTGGGCCACGGCCAACCCTTCTTCTGTCCAGGGAAAGGAAGGATGCGCCAGAACAATGGGCATATCCGGAAAATCCACCGCCACATCATCCAGATGCATCGGGTTGGAATACTTCAACCGCATCCCCATCCCCCCGCGCATCCCCGAACCGACACCGGTCTGGCCGGTATGAAACAGCGCGATCGCACCCTCTTCGGCAATGGCTTCGTAAATGGCATAGGCCGCTTCGCGGTCATTGGGGAAAAAGCCCTGCATGGTGGGATGAAACTTGAACCCGCGCACGCCATAGTCACGCACCAGACGGCGGGCCTCACGGGCACCGGCACGCCCCTTGTGCGGATCAATCGACGCAAACGGGATCAGGATATCGTCATTCTCGGCACAGATCTCGGCGACTTCCTCGTTGGAATAGCGCCGAAACCCGGTTTCGCGCTCGGCGTCCACGGGGAATATCACCGCCGCGATATTGCGCTCGCGATAATAGGCGGCGGTATCCTGAACCGTGGGCAACATGCCCTCGGCCCCCGCCGGGTTCTTGAAATAGGCCGCCATGCCAGCCTGAAATTCGTTATACCCATCATCGCGGCACTGGTTGCACGGCTCTTCGGCATGGGTATGGAAATCAATGGCGCGAACCTTGGAAAAATCGACCATGACCGGTCCTCCTGACACGATGAAACAGACTTCGGGCCACAGCCCCCGGTGACCCCGTTCCGGGAAAGGGCACCCGAATTTAGATATATTCCATAACTTTATGCACCACAACTGATCGCCCGACCATGGCAATCGTCGGATTATGAGTATTTTTGGCCAGAAGAAGCACGGGACGCGCCCCCCTCTTCTGGCCGGACACCCTCAAAAGCGCGCTCAGAGATCGAGAAAGACGGTCTCATTGGGGCCCTGAATATGCACATCGAACCGATAGCTGCCCGCATCGGTCGGGCGCGCGATCAGAGTATCGACGCGGGGGCGCTGTTCGATGCGCGCCAGCAGCGGATCATGGCTGTTGTCCTCGTCGCCAAAATAGATACGCGTGTTCAGCCCGATATTGATGCCCCGCGCCACGATCCACAAAGAGATATGCGGCGCCATCACACTGCCATCGCGATTGGTGACGGGACCGGGCTTGATCGTGCGCAGGGTGAATTCACCGCTGTCCTTGTCAGCGGCAAAGCGGCAGAACCCGCTGACCGCCGGATCGGCATCCGCCTGTCCGGGAAAGCGCCCGGCCGCATCGGCCTGCCAACTTTCCATCATCGCGTCGCGCATCGCCCATCCGGTGCCATCGAACACCGATCCGGTAATGGTGATGACCGTGCCCTTGGCACCGTCACGAAACGGGCTGAGGCCGAGGTCTTCGGGATAAATGCCCTGCACGCCCGCAAAGCTGGGAATGCATCCGATATGGACATACGGTCCTGCGGTTTGGCTCGGGGTTTCGGTCAGCATATCAAGGGGTTGTGTCATGTCTCACATTCCTTCCATGCGATTTTCGAACATCGTCTGCCGGCGGCCGCGCAGGACGATATCAAACTTGTAGGCAAGATAATCGAGAGGCCGCGAATTCTGCATGTCCAGCGGAGCGACCAGCCGGTCAAGCTGGCTGCGGTCGCGGATGGTTGCGGCAATGGGACAGCGATCAATCAGCGGGTCGCCTTCAAAATACATCTGGGTAATCAGGCGCTGACCAAAGGCATGACCAAAGACCGAGATGTGGATATGCATCGGCCGCCAGTCATTGGCGCGGTTGGGCCACGGGTAAGCACCGGGCCGGATCGTCATGAATTCGTAATATCCGTTTTCGTCGGTGACCGTGCGCCCACAACCGCCGAAATTCGGATCGAGCGGTGCGAAATAGGTGTCCTTGACGTGCCGGTAACGACCGCCTGCATTGGCCTGCCAGATCTCGACCAGCGTATTGGGAACGGCGCGCCCGGTTTCGTCCAGAACCCGTCCATGCATGCGGATGCGTTCGCCCACGGCGGGGGCCTTGCCTTGGGTGTAGTTCAGGATCAGGTTGTTATCCAGCGGTCCGATCACGGAGTGACCGAACCTTGGGCCGGTCTCCTCGCTCATGGTCGATTCCATCGACAGCAACGGCAGGTTTGGCGACCGGGGCACCGAGGTCTTGTAGTCGGGCCAGTAAGGCACGGGATGCACTTCGCGGCGGCGCGGCATCAGGGGTCCGGCGTCGGTCATTGGTCTGTCTCCATTTCCGCATAGGTCTGCTTGGCAAGCTTGATGGCGTGGTTAGCGCGCGGCACACCGGCATAGATCGCGACGTGCTGAAAGGCTTCCATCACGTCGGTCTTGCTGGCCCCGGTGCGGGCGGTGGCGCGGATATGCATGGGGATTTCTTCGAAATTCCCTGTTGCGGCCAGCAGCGCCAGTGTCAGCATGGACCGTTCCCGACGCGAAATCGCATCGCTGGCCCAGACCGTGCCCCACGCGCCTTCGGTGATGAGGGTCTGGAAGGGCGTATCAAGGTCGGTTCGCGCGGCCTCTGCCCGGTCCACATGGGCATCGCCCAGAACCGCGCGGCGGGTGGTCATGCCCGCGGTGTGCCGGTCTGACATGATGGTGCCTCCGTTTCTTGGTGTTCCGTCTTTTGGTATTCCGTCTGATTGTGGCATGATTTCTCCCGCCTCGAAAACGATATGTGCGCGACAGCCTCCCCCGGCCCAGCCGCCATCACTGGTGGCGGCGGATCATCACAGCGGGGCCTAATAGGGCAGGCCGATATAGTTCTCGGCCAGATCGCGGCGCGCTGTCTCCGATTGCGACAGGTGCAGCAGCGTCGCCTTGCGCATCTGCGCGGCATAGGCGTCTTCGCCGTCGAACCGGTGCAGCATCATCGTCATCTGCCAGCTAAAGCGCATCGCCTTCCAGATCCGCGCCAATGCACGGGCGGAATAAGCGTCAATTCCGGTGGCGTCGCCCTTGGTCAGGGCATCGACCAGCCCGTGATACAGGTAAAAGACATCGGACGCGGCAAGGTTCAGCCCCTTGGCCCCGGTGGGCGGCACGATATGGGCCGCGTCCCCGACAAGGAACAGACGCCCCCAGCGCAGCGGCTCGTTCACGAATGACCGCAACGGTGCGATGGATTTTTCGATGGACGGGCCTGTGACCATCGTTCCGGCCACATCCGAAGGCAGGCAGGATTGCAGCTTGGCCCAGAACCGTTCATCGCTCCAATCCTCGACACGATCGGTCAGCGGAACCTGCACGTAATACCGGCTCAGAGCGGCGTTGCGCATGGACGCCAGAGCGAACCCATTAGCGGAATTGGCATAGATCAGTTCATCGTTGGCGGGCGGCGTGCGCGACAGAACCCCAAGCCAGCCAAAGGGATACACCTTTTCAAATTCCTGCCGCTTGTCGGCGGGGATGGTCTTGCGGCTGACCCCGTGAAACCCGTCGCAGCCCGCAACATAGGCACAATCCAACCGCGCGGGCGCGCCGTCATGGGTAAAGGTGACAAAGGGCGCGTTGCTGTCGGCGTCATGGATCACCACATCCGACACCTCGTGCAGGATGGTTGTGCCCATCGCATCCTGCGCGGCATACAGATCCGTTGTCACTTCGGTCTGGCCGTAAACAGTGACGGTTGATCCGGTCAGCGCCTTGAAGTCGATGCGGATCATCAGGTCATCGTCGCTGACAAAGCACCCATCGTGAGGCAGACCTTCACGGTCCATGCGCGCGCCGACCCCCGCCTCGCGCAAGAGCGCGACCGTCCCCGCCTCAAGCACGCCTGCGCGGATGCGCGACAGGACATGATCCCGGCTGCTGCGTTCCAGGATCACCGTGGCCACGCCCGCACGATTGAGCAATTGCGACAGCAAAAGGCCCGACGGCCCGCCGCCGATGATGGCCACTTGTGTTTTCATGACTCCGAAACCCCGCTTTTTCGTTGCACCCAGCTAGCACCACCGCGACGCGTCTGGAAATGGACAGGGCGGGCCGCAACTGGTAATATTCGTGCATGACACAATCGGCACTCATTCCGGTTTTCGCCTTGTTGGGGGAAACCGATCCCTTCCCCGATGTGGTCCATTGCGAAGCCATCTCGGCCCGTTCGGCAGTATATGGTTGGCACATCCCGGCGCATCGGCATGGGCAATTGTCGCAGCTTTTCGTGATCACGCGCGGGGCGGTGCAGGCCCGCGTGGATGGGGTGGCGCATGGGCTTGGGGACAAGGAATTCCTGTTTCTGCCCGCACAAACCGTGCATGAGTTCGCATTCGAACCAGACACCGAAGGGCAGGTGATCTCCTTTCCTGCCGCTGTGGTGCAAAGCGTGGGGCCATCCCCCGATGCGGTGCGTGCGGCGCTGTCGCGACCCGTGCAGGGGCCGGTGGATGCGCGGCTGGCGGGCCTGTCAGAGATGCTGGCCGAGACCATGGCGGGCAGCGGGGCCTTTCGAACGCAGGCCGGTGTCGCGCTGGCACATTCCGTGCTTGCCCTTGTGGCCGAGGTGACCGCGCAAAACCTGCCGCCAGAGGCACCCGCCAGCGCCGATACGCGCCCCGATCTGAGACTATCCGATCTGGAACGGCTTGTGGCGCGCCACATCGGCGATGGCTGGACGCTCAGCGACTACGCCGCCGCTCTGTCGGTCAGTCCGGGGCACCTGAGCCGCATTTGCCGCGCCGCCACCGGTCGCGGGGCCGGGGCCTATATCGAAGGCGCGGTCATGACCGAAGCGTGCCGGTTGCTGGCCTTTACGCGGCTGCCGGTGTCGTCGGTGGGCTATCGGCTGGGCTATGGCGATCCGTCCTATTTCTCGCGCCGGTTTCGTGCCGCGCGCGGGATCACCCCGTCCGGCTACCGGGCACGGTTCTCGGGCTAGTTGCCGTCCCCGCGCCGCACCAAAGGGGCCAGATTGGGCGCGCGAATCCGCGCAACCGAGGGGTTTTCCGGCTTTTGCCCTTGCAAAACCACGCCCGGACGCGGAAACCCAAGGGAAATTCACTGCCACAGCGAAGGACAGAGCCGCATGAGCGTGATCCGCGAAGACGACCTGATCGAGAGCATCGCAGATGCCCTGCAATATATCTCATATTATCACCCCGCCGATTTTGTGGAAGCGATGGCCGCCGCCTGGGAACGCGAAGAAAACCCCGGCGCCAAGCAGGCAATGGCGCAAATTCTCGTCAATTCCCGGATGAGCGCCGTGGGCCGCCGCCCGATCTGTCAGGACACGGGTGCCGCGAACGTCCACGTCAAGATCGGCGTTGAGGCCAAGACAGACTTCAAACGGTCCTTGCAGGACATCTGCGACGAGGGCACCCGTCAGGGTTATTTGCGCGACACCAACCCGCTGCGCGCCTCGGTCGTGGTGGACCCTTTCGGCGAACGCAAGAACTCCGGTGACAACACCCCGTGTATGCTCAGCGTCGAAATGGTCGCGGGCGACAAGATCGAGGTCGACGTCGCGGCCAAGGGCGGCGGGTCCGAGAACAAGGCCAAGTTCACCACGCTGAACCCGTCGGGCAGCGTCGCGGATTGGGTCGTGGAAACGGTCGAAACCCTCGGCGCGGGCTGGTGCCCGCCGGGGATTCTTGGCATCGGTGTGGGCGGCAACGCCGACAAGTCGATGGCCTTGGCCAAGGCTGCGCTGAACGAAAAAATCGACATGGCCGACCTGCTCCGCCGTGGCCCTGCCAACCGCGAAGAAGAACTCCGTGTCGAAATCTATGAGCGCGTCAACGCGCTGGGTATCGGGGCACAGGGTCTGGGCGGTGTGACCACCGTGCTTGACGTCAAGATCAAGTCGTTCCCGACACATGCCGCATCGCTCCCTGTCGGGTTGATCCCGAACTGCGCCGCGACCCGCCACATCCATTTCACACTCGATGGGTCTGGCCCGGCCAGCTTTACGCCACCGTCGATGGATCTCTATCCCGAAATCCTGCTGGAATCGGCGGGCGTGCAGACCACCAAGGTCGATCTCGATGCGCTGGACGCCGATACGCTTGCATCTCTGGAACCGGGACAGACGCTGCTGGTCTCCGGCACGCTTTATACCGGGCGCGACGCGGCGCATAAACGGATGGTCGATATGCTCGACAAGGGCGAGGAACTGCCCGTCGATCTCAAAGACAAGGCGATCTACTATGTCGGTCCCGTCGATGCCGTCGGAGACGAGGTGATCGGCCCCGCAGGCCCCACCACATCGACCCGCATGGACAAGTTCACCGACCGTATCCTTGCCGACACCGGGCTCAAGGTGATGATCGGCAAGGCAGAACGCGGTCAGGTGGGTCTGGACGCGATTGCCAAGCACAAGGCGGTATATCTGATCGCCGTTGGCGGCGCGGCCTACCTCGTGTCCAAGGCGATCAAGGAAGCGGCCCCGGTCGCCTTTCAGGATCTGGGCATGGAGGCAATCTACAAGCTGCGGGTCGAGGATATGCCGGTCACGGTCGCCGTGGATACCAAGGGCAATTCCATTCACAAGATCGGCCCCGCCGCGTGGAAACGCGCACCGGTTCTGGCGTAAACGGATCTGAGATTCCAAGACAGGAAAACCGCGCTTTTCAGCGCGGTTTTTTATTGGGCGCGGGCGATGCGTTTCGACGCTGCCGGTTCGGGGCCGCAGGGTGCGCAATTGCGCCCAGCGCAACACCCATCGCCCGCAGACTTTCCCCCGCATTAACCTTAACGCGACACTTTCGCCCGCGTTGCAACACAAGGCCGGGTCTGGCACCCCGGCCGCCCAATGCGTCCGACCTTTGACCTAAAACATCGGACATCACTTTTCGCGTTCGACCGAAGGGAGAGGCAGCGAACAAGTGAGTCTTGTTTAAGGTCGGATGCATAAGGAAACGGATGCGCGTTGACACCGCGCAGACCTCTGAACGGTTCAGACCCCGGATACACCACTCCGGTCCACCTTCCGAATTGGCGGCGCCGCCCATTTAACGAGCCACATCAGCAAAAGACATGAACCCGGCGGGCCAAGAGCGGCCCCGACCGGGCAAACGTGCTGAACGGTAGGCAGGACTGCCCACCCCGCTCAATGACCCCGCGCGTTCCGGCCCGATCCTATCCGTCGTGGACGGTCGCCTGATGCCACGCAGAAACCAGAGCTTTCGCCTGCCTGCGGGCGGCCACGAACCCCACCACCGCCACCGCCAATGCAGCACTCCATGACAGCGGATTGCTGCTATCGAAGGTGACGCCGAACAGGGTCATCTCCGGCTCACCCACGGCAGCGGTGCGACCGTGAACAAGGATTTCGCACATCACCACCGCCCCGAGAATGCAAACCCCCGCAGGCAGCATCGTTCGCACATAGGGCACGATCAGCCCTGCCGCCTTGCCGGACCGGATCACCGGGACGTGCATCGCCATGACCCCCGCCAGCCCGCTGGGAAAAAACATCACCGCCGCGAGAAAAAGCGCCCCGGTATAAAGCTGCCAAAGCTCGGTGTGCAGGCTCAGGATCGTTTGCAGCATAGTGAACACAACCGCCCCGACGATCGGCCCCCAAAAGACCCCGACGCCGCCCAGAAAGGTGATCATCAGGATCGTTCCCGAGGCCTGAAGGTTCATGCTTTCCACGGTGGTGATTTCATAGGTGAGCGCCAGCAGCGCCCCCGCGACCCCGGCAAAGAACCCCGCCCCACAGAAGGCATGGAACCGCACCCAATAGGCGGAATATCCAACGAATTCAGCGCGCTCCGGATTGTCACGCACCGCATTCGCCATTCGGCCCACAGGCGTCAGAGTATAAAGATACATCAGCAACGCCGACAGGATCATCCAGAAAATGACAACGTGATAAACCTCGCTCTGACGCAGGAATTCGATGCCCAGAAACGGCGCGAGCAAGGTCCGGTCGGTGCCGACCCCGCCGCCGTTGAAAAACCCATAAGTGACGATGGCATAAGAGGCGACCAGTTCGACAATCCCAAGCGAGATCATCGCGAACGCCACGCCCGACCGACGGATCGAGAAAGACCCGACAATCATCGCCACGCCCAGACTAAACAGCCCGCCAAGGACCGGCACCACCGGCAACGGCACAGCCGCGCCCGCCCCGATCAGCCAATTGATGCTGTGCACCGCAAAGAACCCGCCCATGCCCATATAGACCGCATGCCCGAACGACAGCATTCCCGCCTGCCCCAGCAGCATGTTGTAAGACAGCGCGAACACGATGGTGATGGCCATCTGGGTCATGATGGTGATCGCGCTGTTTGATGCAAACAGATGCGGCAACGCCAAAAGAACCGCCGCCGCGATCAGCCATGGCAGGCTGGCTTTCACTAGGGTGCTGCTCACGGGGCCAGAATCCTCATGCCCCCGACCTTAGCAGCCCTGCCCCCCTGTGCAATCGCCGTTCCCCTAGAGGCTTGGCAAGACCTGATCCCGGATGAACCGGTTCAGGGCGGGTTTGATATGTTCCAGATTCTGCACGTCGCCGTGTGGTTCCGCAATCGGCTTGAACCACCCCTCCAGCCCGTATTTGAGCTTGTAAGCCTGGCCCGGTCGCACCGATTGTCCCATCATGTTGGCGGATTGCTGTTCGATCATCCCGTCATTGTCGTGAACCGAATTCATCGCGCCCCTATACCAGAACCCATAGGTCGTATAGCGGTTGCGGTATTCTTCGTCGCGGGAATTGAGAACGGTCAGGTCGTTGGCATTACCGAACATCGACGCCGCACCGTTGTTAAAGGGGATGCCGTTAGGCACCCACCAACCCGTGCCTTCGTTCGGAGTGGCAAAGGTGGTCAGGCTGCGCGGCGGAATGCCTTGTGCCACGGCTTGTCGCGCGACAAGCCCGCCCATGCTGTAGCCAAAGAAATGCACGTTGTCCTTGGGTTTTCTCTGGCCTTCGTGATCCCGGACAAGGTTGGCCCCGGCGTAAAAATGGCTTTCGTGGGTGTTGTAGTAGGGTGCCAGGACTTCGACACCCCGGCCACGCAGGGCAGCACGCACATAGGCGACCGCCGGTTGGAACGACAGGCCGGGGCTGTGGTTCTTGAAGAAGTCCCAGCCATGCAGCATGTAGACCACTGCCTTGGGGTTATGCAGCGCCGTCATTTCACCATCGCGTTGGTCATAGGCGGTGGCGGCATAGTCTTCTTCTGTGGGAATATCCTGCAAAAGGTCATCATCGAAACGGTCGATGGAAATCGGGTCGGTATCCGTCATTTTCAAAGGAATCCTGATCAAGTTGAATACGATTTTGAATGCGTAATCCTCTGCCATGGCTCGAAAATTTACCAGAGGGTGAGCCAATGAAAAAGAATCCCGCCAAACAAGAATATCCGCAAAAATTGCGACTTGTCGATCTGTTCGGCAGCCCCGACCCGAAATTTTCGCGCCCGCCCGTGCCGGGCGGACAATAAAGAAACCCCGGCGGCCAGATGCCGCCGGGGCGCGCAGGATGACCACCTGCAAACCGGCAGTGAATCAGCCCAGAACGCTGGCCACGGCCTTGGCGGTTTTTCCGGCGATCTCGTCCGCCTCTTGCCGTGTCAGGCAGAACGGCGGCGCGAAACCAAGGATATCGCCCTGCGGCATGGCGCGGGCAATGACGCCCTGTTCCAGAAGCGCCGCCGACAGGTTTGGCCCCACCTTGTCAGAGGCGTCGAAGAATTCGCGTGTGTCGCGGTCCTTGACGAATTCGACGGCGCACAACATGCCTTCGCCGCGCACCTCGCCCACGTTGGCATGCGCGCCGACCGCCTCGGCCATGACCGTGTTGAGATAGGCACCGACCTCACCCGCATTGCCGACAAGGTTCAGCTCATCAATCAAACGCAGGTTGGCGACGCCGGCCGCCGCGCCGATGGGGTGGGCCGAATAGGTCCAGCCGTGACCGATGGGGCCGTTTTCATCGGTGCCCTGTTCCAGCACTTTCCACATCCGGTCCGAAACGATCGACCCCGACAGCGGCGCATAGGCCGACGTCAGCCCCTTGGCGATGGTGATCAGGTCGGGCTTGAGCCCGTAGTGTTCAGAACCGAACATGCTGCCAAGACGGCCAAAGCCGGTGACGACCTCATCCGCGATCAACAGGATGTCGTGACGCGCCAGAACCTCCTGAATTGCGTCCCAGTATCCGGCGGGCGGTGGCACGATGCCCCCGGTGCCCAGAACCGGTTCGCCAATAAAGGCGGCGATGGTATCCGCGCCTTCACGGTCGATCAGCGCCTCGAGTTCCGCCACGCAGTGGGCAACGAACTGCGCCTCGGACATGTCCAGAGACGGGCGACGATAGTAATATGGGGCCTCGGTATGGATCACCTGCGACAGCGGCAGGTCGAACTTCTTGTGAAACAGCTCAAGCCCGGTGAGCGAACCGGTCATCAGACCGGACCCGTGATACCCGCGCCAGCGCGAGATGATCTTCTTCTTTTCCGGGCGGCCAAGGATGTTGTTGTAATACCAGACCAGCTTGATGTTGGTTTCGTTGGCATCCGACCCTGACATGCCGAAATACACCTTGGACATATGATCGGGGGCCCGGTCGAGAACCATCTTGGCCAGCGTGATCGACGCTTCTGTGCCGTGACCCACATAGGCGTGGTAATAGGCCAGTTCGCGCGCCTGATCGGCGATGGCCTCGGCGATGTCCTGACGGCCATAGCCCACGTTCACACAGTAAAGCCCGGCAAACGCGTCCAGAAGCCGCGTGCCGTCGCGATCCTCGATATGGCAGCCCTGTCCGCCAGTGATGATCCGGCTGGCCACGTTGCCACGGGCGAATTCGGCCAGATGGGTGGAAGGGTGAAAGAAATTCTCGCGGTCCCAGGAGGACAATTTGTCATTGGTCAGCATCATGTGCACCTCTTGCGCGGCGGCGCGCCGCAGTTGGTCAAGTCTCAACAAAACCCGGAGGATGCGCGCATCAGGCCACCACCGGCTCTGTCAGGATCCGGCAGCAGCGCGCAATGCCTTTATTGCCGGAACACGGTCCTTGTAACGAAACCTTGCCCCGATTTCCAGAGGGCAGGATCAGGTGTGGATCACGGTGCCCTGTCCGGCCAGAAGCGCCAGTGCATGCGCAGCGATCGCGGTGTCCTGTGCGCCGGTGCCGGTCAGATCGGCGATGGTGATCTCGCGCGGGTCGGTCCGTCCGGGGTGCTGGCCTGTCACAACCTGCCCCAGTTCCACCGGGGGTGCCCCGGTCCAGTCACCCGAAGCCAGCGCCGAACGCAGTTCTCCGCGCAACGCCACTTGCGACGCGCTGTCGGCAACATAGCGGTCGGCCCGCTTGAGACAGCCGGGGGCGAGTTCAACCTTGTCCGGGGCGTCGGACCCCATCGCGGTGATGTGCAATTCGGGATGCAGCCAATCGGCCTGGATCAACGGAACGAACGACGGAGTTGTCGTCACCACCAGTTGCGACCGGCGCACGAGAACCTCGGGCGAGGTGCAGATTTAAACCTCGACCCCAAGGTCGCGCCCGATATCAGTGGCGCAAAGCGTTGCCTTGTGCGGATCGCGACCCCAGACCAGGACCCGTTCGAACGGGCGCACCAGATGCGCGGCACGCGCCTGCAACCGGGCCTGCAAGCCAGTGCCGATAATTCCGGCGGTTGTCACCTCTTGCGGGGCCATGTGGCGCGCGGCAACAGCCCCCGCCGCCGCCGTCCGCAGATCGGTGAGAAACCCGTTATCGAGAAAAACGGCCCGCACCGATCCATCCTGCGCCGACATCGCGGTGACCATGCCGCCAAGACTGGGCAAACCCTTTGCGGCATTGTCGAAAAATCCGGTGCTGACCTTGAGGGCAAAGGTGTCGAACCCGTCGATATAGGCGGTCTTGGCGTCCACCTCGGCATTCACATGAGGAAGTTCCATCGACATGATCGGCGGCATGATCGCCCGCCCCTCGGCCAGCGCGGCAAAGGCGGCTTCGACCACATCGACAACGGCCAGATCCAGCGGCAGCGCCGCGCGCAACTGGGTTTCGGTCAGAATGGTGATCTCATGGCTCATATCGGGATCCTTTCACGGTATATTCCCCCATCTGCACGTCCTGCCCGGCCATGATCGCAGCATGTTGCGCCATGTCCAGATTGCGTCCGGTGATGATCGTTGCGGTCGGGCCGGTCACTGTCACCTTGCCCGCCAGAATGGCGGCAATCCCGACCACACACGCCCCTTCGGCAACAATCCTGTCCTCGTAATAGAGCGCCTGCATCGCGCGATAGATCTCTTGCTCGGTGACAAGGATCACTTCGTCCAGAAGGTCACGGCACAGCGCAAAAGACAGCCGGTTATTCAACCCGATCCCGCCGCCAAGGCTATCGGCAAGGCTGGGCACTTCCGGGACCTCGACAGGGTGGCCCGCTGCAAGCGATGCCTGCATCGCCGCGCCGCGATCCATGGACAGCCCGATGAGCCGTATATCCGGGCGCAGCGCCCGCGCGGCAACCGCTATGCCCGCCGCCAGCCCGCCGCCGGACAAGGGGATCAACAGGCAATCAAGATCGGGGCGCGCGGTCAAAAGCTCCAGCCCGATTGTACCCTGCCCCGCAATCACGCGCGGATCGTCAAAAGGCGAGATTTCCACCAGCCCCTCGTCGCGCACAAGCCGCTGGCTTTCGGCGAGCGCATCATCTTGCGAGGTGCCCACGATCCGCACTTCGGCCCCCAGCGCACGGATGCCGTCAACCTTGGCCTGCGGCACCAGTTCCGACATGCAGATCACCGCCCGCAGTCCGCGCGCACGCGCGGCATAGGCCACGCCGCGCCCGTGATTGCCCGTGGAACAGCACGTCACCCCGGCTCCGGCCCCGGTCCCGCCCCCGCCTTCGTCGCCTTCGTCCAGACCTGCAATTGCATTGAGCGCGCCGCGCAGCTTGAACGCGCCGATGGGCTGCGCGATTTCAAGCTTGAGAAGCACCTCGTGCCCGGCGCGCGCGGTCAGAAACGGCGAGGGCACCAAGGGCGTCGCGTCGGCCACTCCGGCGATCACGCGCGCGGCGCTCTGGATATCGGCTGGGGTCACGGTCATCTGTTAAGGCTCCGGGCGGGTGTGGTGGTCGTGGGTGTTTCGCGCCGACCAAATCAGAGCGGGCCAGATTTGTCACCACGCTTGGGGCGGCACAAATGCGCGACACCGCAAAAGGCGGCCCACAAAAGGACCGTTGGATATGTTCCTGTGGGACGGCCTGCGCTATACCCGGCACACACACCATTTTACCAACGCCGGAGCACGCCATGACCACCTCGACCGACCTTCTCGCGCTGAGCGCGCTGGACCTGCGTGACAGGCTGCGTTCCGGTGAGATTTCCGCTCTGGAACTGACCGAGGCCTGCCTTGATCGCATCGCCGCGCGTGATGCAACGGTGCGGGCATGGGTCTGGATTGATCCCGATCAGGCGCGCGCGCAGGCCCGTCATCTGGATGCACACCGCGCCAGCGGTGCCCCTCTGGGGGCGTTGCATGGTCTGCCGGTGGGGCTCAAGGATGTGATTGATACCGCCGGTATCCCGACCCAGAACGGATGCCCCGTCGACAAGGGCCGCGTGCCGGAGGCGGACGCCTGTGTCGTGGCCCGCCTGCGCGCCGAAGGGGCGGTGATCATGGGCAAGACCGTGACCACCGAACTGGCCTATATGCAGGCCCGCGAGACCACCAACCCGCACAACCCGTCCCACACTCCCGGCGGGTCTTCCTCGGGGTCGGCGGCGGCGGTGGCCGACGGCCATGTGCCGCTGGCCGTGGGGACCCAGACCGGGGGGTCGGTGATCCGCCCGGCGTCCTATTGCGGGGTCACGGGGCTGAAACCCAGTTTTGGTGCCCTGCCCCGCACCGGCGTGCTGATGCAGTCCCATACGCTGGATACGCTGGGCGTGTTTGGCCGGACGCCGCTGGATGTGGCGTTGGTGGCCGAGGTGCTCTTTGGTCATGACGCGGGCGACCCCGCGTCGCGCCCGATCGCCGCGCCGCGCCTGTTGAACACAGCACAGGAGACACCGCCGGTGCCGCCAAAGCTGGCCTTTGCCCGCCCGCCGCGATGGGACGACGCCGACCCGCAGCTTCACGACGCCTTCGCCGCGCTCTGCGACAGTCTGGGGGATCAGATCACCGAGATCGCCCTGCCCGCTGTATTTGAGAACGCGGCCAGCGCCCGCGCGCAGGTGAATTTCGCGGAAATTGCGCATTACTATCGGCGCTACGCCGAGGTTGGCTTTGACATTCTGGGGGAACCGACCCAGCAGGCGCTTACCGATGGTGCCGAGATCACCGCCGCGCAGTATCTCGATGCGCTGGCCACCGGTCAGGCGATGCGCGACAGCCTGACAGGCATTTTTGCGGAGTATGACGCGATTCTATGTCCCGCCGCCCTTGGGCCTGCACCGGAAGGGCTGACGTTTACCGGGGATTCCATCTTTAACGGTTTGTGGACATTTGCGGGCACTCCGGCGGTCACGATCCCCGCATTCACCGCCCGGAACGGCCTGCCCATGGGGGCGCAACTGGTTGGTGCGCCGATGGACGATGCCCGCCTGTTGCGCTGCGCGAAATGGCTGGCGGACAGGATCGGCCTGACGGCATGATTGGGTCAGGCCGACCCGTTTTTCATCTGCTTTCCGATGGTCAGATCAGACCATATTCAACAGCAAAACCGGCAGCCCCAGCATCCCTGCGGCAATGATGGTGATCGAAAGTCCCAGTCCTTTGAACATAGCGCCTGCGCCTCCTTGTTGAGCATCGTTCGACACAGCAGATAGGGCCGCGCCTGCGGCTTGTGATGCGGCGCCTCGCCGCAGTGCCCCCGCATCCGGCGCGCGCCCTTTTTTGTTGCTGAGAATGCACTTGGAGGGCGTGGTCGCCGTCAGCGTGTCGCACCTTGCAGGCCGCCCCAACGGCAAAGGGGCGACCCCAAGGCCGCCCCCTTTGAAATCCGTCACCCGTGTCGCGTCAGGCCAGCGATGGCAGCCACAACACGATCGCCGGGAAGGCCACCAGCAGGGCGATGGTCACGGCGTCCGCGATAAAGAACGGCGTCACCCCTTTGAACACATCCTGAACCGTCAGGTCATCGCGCACACCGGCGACGACAAAGCAATTCAGACCGATGGGTGGGGTGATCAGACAGAACTCGGCCATCTTGACGACCAGAATACCGAACCAGATCGCACACATCGGTCCCGACATGCCAAAGGCACTGTCAGCCGCCGACACATATTCGCCGCCGTTCAGGGCCATCACCGCCGGATAGACAACCGGCAAGGTCAGCAACAGCATCCCGATGGCATCCATGAACATGCCCAGCACCGCATAGGCCAGCAGGATACAGACCAGGATCAGCAGCGGCGACATTTCCAGCCCGGTGATCCAGTCCGCAAACGCGTCGGGAAGCTGGGCAAAACCAAGGAACCGCACATAGATCAGCACGCCCCAGATGATGGTAAAGATCATCACTGTCAGCTTGGCCGTCTCAAGCAGCGCCTCTTTGAGCTGTCCCCAGCGCATCCCGCGCCACAGCGCCATGCAGAACACGATGAACGCGCCGATGGCCCCGCCTTCGGTGGGGGTTCCCCATGCGTCACCAAAGGGGTTGTAGACAAAGAAAATGATGATGACCACAACCGCCACGATGGGCAGCGCGGGCGGCAGAGACGCGAACCGTTCGCGCCATGTAAAGCCACCGACCGGTGGACCGATGGTCTTGAGCGTGACCGCCATCCCGATGATGATGATTGCATAGACGATTGCGGAGAAGACACCGGGTATGAAGCCCGCCAGCAACAGCCGCCCCACATCCTGTTCCACGATGATCGCATAGATCACAAGGATCGCCGAGGGCGGGATCAGGGACGCAAGCGTGCCGCCCGCGGCCACGACCCCTGCGGCAAACTGCTTGTTGTAGCCGATCTTGAGCATTTCCGGGATGGCGATGCGCGCAAACACCGCCGCCGTCGCCACGGATGCGCCCGACACCGCCGCAAATCCCGCGGTGGCAAACACCGTGGACACCGCCAGCCCACCGGGCACCCACGCGATCCAGCGTTTGGCCGCCTCGAACAGTGCCGTGGTCAGCTTGGCATGATAGGCCAGATAACCGATCATGATGAACACCGGGATCAGCGAAAGCACCTGCGCGGACACCTTGGAATGGGGCACTTGCCCCGCGATCTGGAACGCCTTGCCAAGGGCACCGTCCCAGATTTCACGCCGTTCGTTGAAATAGAGGAATTTCTCGGGCGCGTATTTCATCTTGTCCCAGAAAATCCAGACCAGCCCGATAAATCCGGCCAGACCTGCCGCGAATGCCACGCGCATGCCCATGAGCACCGCGACCAGCATCCCCCCCGAGACCCAAAGGCCAATGTCGATGGGTTCCATTATCCTGCCCTTTCCAGACTTTCGGCTTCAAGCCGGGCCTGTTCGGCCACACTCAGGTTCAGCGGAACCGCCGCAGGGTTCTCCAGCCCCAGCACCAAGGCCCGGCCATACCCCCATGTCTGCAACAACAGCCGCAGCACCAGCACCACAAAGGCGAATGGCACAACCAGCTTGGAAGGCCACGTCGGCAGGCCCACGTCGATGGAACTGTCGCGCGAACACAGTGGGACCGAGCAATCGAAGGACCGCGAGAAATGTTCCCAAGCCCCCCATGTCAGTGCCAGCATCAACACCAGCATCAGCAACACAGACACCAGTTCGAACAGCCAGAGCAACCGACCGTTCAACTGGCTGACCAGCATGTCCATACGGATGTGAATGCCGTTACGCGCCACATAGGAAACACCCATGATGGCGATGATGGGCATCATCGCTTCGATGAAATCCACATACCCCAGCAACGGCCCATCCATGATGCCGATCTTGTCGAGAAACGGTGCGAGAAAGGTCTTGTCGAGCTGCCGCCCCAGCACCGAATACACAGCAAGGAACATCAGCGAAAAGATCGCCAGCCCGCTCATCAGGGCGAGAACCCGTTCCAATTTTACCAGACGCCTGTCCAATGCGCTCAGAAGGCTGGAATCCTCCAGCACTGCCGCTGATCCGGCCATTTTATTTTCCCCCGTTCGTAAGGGACAAGGCGAGGAAATCCTCGCCTTGTCTTTCTTATTGCCGATCGTTCAGGGCGCACCCTGAAGTTGGGATCAGCTACCGCTTTTGGCTTCTGCGAGGGTCTTGACCACGAGGTCATACAGTTCCTGACCCGGCAGGCCCTGTGCTTCCATGTCCTTGATCCATGCGTCGCGGATCGGATCGGCCGCCGCTGCGCGGAACGCGGCGAGTTCCTCGTCCGAGATCATGACCTTTTCAACGCCCTTCTCGGCAAGCACGGCATCCCAACGCTTGAGCAGTTCGCCGTAGTTGGCAAGGTAGTGATCCAGCGCCTCGTCCACGGAGCTGTCCAGCGCCGCGCGATGCGCATCGGGGAGGTCTTCGTAGGCGTCGATGTTGACGACCACGGGACAGTTCACCGTGCCGGGGTTCAGGTTCGCGGTCCACCAGTCGGCCTGATTGATGGTGCCGAACGACAGGTGCGCGTGCTGGGCAAAGGCCACCGTATCGACCACGCCGGAATCCATCGCCTGATAGGCTTCGGTTGCGGTCACGGATGTCGGCACCGCGCCCACGGCCTTGAACGCCTGACCCAGACCACCGGTCGCACGCACACGCATGCCTTCCATCTTGGCCAGCGTGTCGCGCGGCTCGCCCGTGCCCACAAGGTTATACTGCGGCATCGGCGAGGTCATCAGCAGCTTGGCGTTCCACTGCTCCATTTCCTCGGCGGCGGCGGGATGGCTGTAGACGGCCTTGGAAACGGCCACTTCCTGCTCAAGGTTCTCAACCCCGAGGAAGGGCAGTTCCAGAACGGTCACAACGCGGTTCTTGTCGCGGTGGTAGCCCGCGCAGAACTGGGCCATTTCAAACGCGCCGATGGAAATCCCGTCGAGGTTTTCACGGTTCTTGGACAGACCGCCATAGCTCACGTTCATGGTGAATTCGCCGCCGGTCTTTTCGCTGACCAGCTCGGCCAGTTTTTCGACATGTTCGGTAAAGGCGCGGCGCTTGCCCCAAACCGATACGTTCCATTCCGTCGCTGCTGCTTCGGACACAAAGGCAACGGACACTGCCGCTGCCGCGGCGCCTGCCAGATATTTGTTCATGATGTTTCTCCCTATTGCGCAACCCGGTCACTGCGGGCCGCTTGCGGGGACGTTAGCGCGACAAGCCGCGAGTGCCAACCCTGTGGGGGATCTCTGGAGGCAAAGAATGTTTACGTGAACACCATCGAGCGAACGGCGAGCAACGACTCGCCCGAAAGACGTCAGCGGGTTAGCCCGAAGAGCGCCACTTTCGAGCATACAAAGGTATACCGACACAATATGTCACACCCGCACCCGGCCCGTGAAAGATCATTGCGATGCCGTTTTTTTCCGCAAAACGGCGTCCAAGTCAGCACCGCGACTAGGGGCAAAGTCCTTTTACGTAAGGGAAATTTACCATACTGAAAACGAAATTTACAAACGGTCTGAAAAAACATCAAAACCTTTACAAATAAATTCATACATTTCCGCGCCTTATTTCATTATTTTCACCGGTCGCTATGATCCGGGGTGAGATCGGACTTTATACGTCCGTCGCTCGATCCGAAGACAGGTTCGGGCCAACAGTCACCGTCAGAGGGAGGAGCCTCAATGACACAAAACGCTCAAACCGACGTCACCGTATACCCGCCATCCGCAGACGCGGTGGCCAAGGCGCATATTGATGCTGCCAAGTACGAAGAGATGTATGCCGCCTCTGTGGCGGACCCGGATGCGTTCTGGGCCGAACAGGGCAAGCGAATCGACTGGATCAAACCTTTTACCAAGGTTCAGGACGTGGATTTCACGTTGGGCAACGTGTCGATCAACTGGTTCGGTGACGGCACCCTGAACGTGTCGGCCAACTGTGTGGATCGTCACCTCGAAACCCGGGGCGATCAAACCGCCATCATCTTTGAGCCCGACGATCCCAACGAAGCCGCCCAGCACATCACCTACAAGGATTTGCACCGGTCGGTCTGCCGCACCGCGAATGTTCTGGAAAGTCTGGGCGTGCGCAAAGGCGACCGGGTTGTCATCTATCTGCCTATGATCCCCGAAGCGGCCTATGTCATGCTGGCCTGCGCACGCATCGGCGCGATCCATTCCATCGTGTTCGCGGGCTTCTCCCCCGATGCGCTGGCGGCACGGATCAACGGATCCGATGCCAAGGTCGTCATCACCGCCGACAGCGCCCCGCGCGGCGGCCGCAAGACGGCCCTGAAATCCAACACCGACGCGGCCCTTCTGCACTGCAAGGACACCGTCAAATGTCTGGTGGTCAAGCGCACGGGCGATCAGACCACGTGGATCAACGACCGTGACTATGACTACAACGAAATGATGCTTGAGGCGGATGATTTCAGCGCCCCTGCGGAAATGAACGCCGAAGACCCGCTGTTCATCCTGTATACATCCGGTTCCACCGGTCAGCCCAAAGGCGTGGTGCACACCACCGGCGGGTATCTCGTCTATGCCGCGATCACCCATGAATACGTGTTCGATTACCATGACGGCGACGTATACTGGTGCACCGCTGACGTGGGTTGGGTCACCGGCCACAGCTATATCGTCTATGGCCCGCTGGCCAATGGCGCGACCACGCTGATGTTCGAAGGCGTGCCGACATATCCCGACGCGTCGCGTTTCTGGCAGGTGTGCGAAAAGCACAAGGTCAACCAGTTCTACACCGCGCCGACAGCGATCCGCGCCCTGATGGGCCAGGGCACCGAATTCGTCGAGAAGTGCGACCTGTCTTCGCTGCGCATTCTGGGCACCGTGGGCGAACCCATCAACCCCGAGGCCTGGAACTGGTACAACGACGTTGTCGGCAAGGGGAATTGCCCGATTGTCGATACGTGGTGGCAGACCGAAACCGGCGGCCACCTGTTGACCCCGCTGCCCGGTGCACACGCGCTCAAGCCCGGTTCCGCGATGAAGCCGTTCTTTGGCGTGCAGCCGGTCGTGCTCGATCCGCAGTCGGGCGAGGAAATCCACAGCGTTCCCACCGAAGGCGTGCTGTGTCTCAAGGCAAGCTGGCCGGGCCAGATGCGCACCGTCTGGGGCGATCACGAGCGGTTCGAAAAGACCTATTTCAGCGACTACAAGGGCTATTACTTCTCCGGTGACGGCTGCAAGCGCGACGCGGATGGCGATTACTGGATCACCGGCCGCGTGGACGACGTGATCAACGTGTCCGGCCACCGCATGGGCACCGCCGAAGTGGAAAGCGCGCTGGTGGCACATGCCGCCGTGGCCGAAGCCGCCGTTGTCGGGTATCCCCACGAAATCAAGGGTCAGGGCATCTATTGCTATGTCACCCTGATGAACGGGGTGGAACCCACCGACGATCTGGTCAAGGAACTGCGCACATGGGTGCGCACCGAAATCGGCCCGATCGCATCGCCGGACGTGGTTCAGTGGGCCCCCGGCCTGCCCAAAACCCGTTCCGGCAAGATCATGCGCCGTATCCTGCGCAAGATCGCCGAAAACGATTTCGGATCGCTTGGTGATACATCGACACTGGCCGATCCGTCGGTGGTGGATGATCTGATCGCAAACCGGGGTGGAAAGTAATCATGGCCCGCGATGCGACAACAGCCGTCACCAACACGCCCGCCGTTCTGATCCTTCTCGGGCCTCCCGGTTCGGGCAAGGGAACGCAGGCGCGGATGCTCGAGGACGCATTCGGGTTGGTACAACTGTCAACCGGTGATCTTCTGCGCGCGGCCGTGGCCGCGGGCACCGAAGCGGGCCGTGCCGCCAAGGCCGTGATGGAGGCGGGCGATCTGGTCAGCGACGATATCGTTATCGCGATCCTGCGCGACCGGCTGCGTGAACCCGACGTTGCCAAGGGCGTGATCCTTGACGGGTTCCCGCGCACCACCGTTCAGGCCGAGGCGCTTGACGGGTTGCTTGCTGAAAACGGACAGCGGATCAACGCCGCTGTCAGCCTCGAAGTGGACGACGCCGCGATGGTGACGCGCATTTCGGGACGTTATACCTGTAGCGGGTGTGGCGAAGGCTGGCACGACACGTTCAAGACCCCCAAGGCCGAGGGCGTGTGTGACAAATGCGGCGGGACGGATTTCATCCGCCGCGCCGACGATAACGCGGAAACGGTCGGAAGCCGTCTGGAAGCCTATCACGCCCAGACTGCCCCGCTGATCGCGTATTACCAAGACCGGGGTGTTCTGCAATCTGTCGATGCCATGGGCGCTATCGACAGCATTGCCGGAAACCTCGCTGCCGTCGTCCGCGAAGCAACGGACTAGGCCAAAGGCACCGGGGCCTCGCTGTGCGGGGTCCCTCTCAAACCGAGTAAAAGGAGGAACCGCCGTGGCGGATCAATCAAGTCGTGCCGCAGACCAGGCCAAAGCTGACAAAAGCTATTGGACTGCAAACCTGCGCATCATCCGCGTGAGCCTTGTTATCTGGGCTCTCGTATCATTCGGATTCGGCATTTTGCTGCGCCCGATGCTGTCCGGGATCGCCGTTGGCGGTTCCGATCTCGGCTTCTGGTTTGCTCAGCAAGGCTCGATCCTCGTCTTCCTCGCGCTGATCTTTTTCTACGCATGGCGGATGAACAGCATCGACCGTGAACACGGCGTTGAAGAATAATAAGGGACCAAGGGACAGATGGACCAGTTTACAATTAACCTGATGTTCGTGGGGGCGTCTTTCGCGCTCTACATCGGCATCGCGATTTGGGCCCGCGCGGGCTCCACATCGGAATTCTACGCAGCCGGCCGCGGCGTGCATCCCGTCACCAACGGGATGGCAACTGCGGCTGACTGGATGTCGGCGGCCTCCTTCATCTCGATGGCGGGCCTCATTGCGTTTACCGGCTATGACAACTCTTCCTTCCTGATGGGCTGGACGGGCGGTTATGTGCTGCTGGCGCTTTTGCTTGCGCCTTACCTGCGCAAGTTCGGCAAATACACCGTCTCCGAATTCATCGGTGATCGCTTCTACAGCCAGACCGCCCGCATCGTCGCCGTGGTCTGCCTGATCGTTGCATCGACCACCTATGTGATCGGCCAGATGACCGGCGTTGGCGTGGCCTTTGGCCGCTTCCTCGAAGTCAGCAACACCTCGGGCCTGCTGATCGGTGCCTGTGTTGTGTTTGCTTACGCGGTGTTCGGCGGCATGAAAGGTGTGACATACACCCAGGTCGCACAGTATTGCGTTCTGATCATGGCCTATACCATTCCGGCGATCTTCATCTCGCTGCAACTGACCGGCAACCCGATCCCGGCACTGGGTCTGTTTGGCGACCACGTGGCAAGCGGCGAACCGCTTCTGGCCAAGCTGGACGCCATCGTGACCGAACTGGGCTTCAAGGAATACACCCTGCACCACGCTGATACGCTCAACATGGTTCTGTTTACCTTGTCGTTGATGATCGGCACCGCCGGTCTGCCCCACGTCATCATGCGCTTCTTCACCGTGCCCCGGGTTGCAGACGCACGCTGGTCCGCGGGCTGGACGCTTGTGTTCATCGCTCTGCTCTACCTCACGGCGCCTGCCGTTGGTGCAATGGCGCGCCTGAACATCACCGACATGATGTGGCCCAACGGCACATCCGGTGAAGCGGTTTCGGTTGAACAGATCGAAAACGACGCACGCTATGACTGGATGGCGACGTGGCAGAAGACCGGCCTTCTCGATTGGGAAGACAAGAACGGCGACGGCAAGATCCAGTATTACAACGATGCCTCCGCCGAGATGCAGGAAAAGGCAGCAGCCAATGGCTGGGCCGGAAACGAATTGACCAAATTCAATCGTGACATCCTGGTTCTGGCCAACCCCGAGATCGCCAACCTTCCCGGCTGGGTGATCGGCCTTGTCGCCGCCGGTGGTCTTGCCGCCGCGCTGTCGACGGCTGCCGGTCTGCTTCTCGCGATTTCGTCGGCCGTGTCGCACGATCTCATCAAGGGTGCCATCAATCCGAACATCTCGGAAAAAGGTGAACTGATGTCGGCGCGGGTTGCCATGGCTGTGGCGATCGGGGTTGCAACTTACCTTGGCCTCAATCCTCCGGGATTTGCCGCACAAACTGTGGCGCTTGCCTTCGGTCTGGCCGCTGCATCCATCTTCCCGGCGTTGATGATGGGTATCTTCTCGACCAAGATCAACAACACCGGTGCGGTTGCGGGCATGCTTGCCGGTCTCACCGTGACGTTGCTGTATATCTTCCTGCACAAGGGCTGGTTCTTTGTTCCGGACACCAACAGCTTCACGGACGACAATCCGCTGCTGGGCACGGTCAAGTCCACCTCCTTTGGTGCCATCGGCGCGGCGATCAACTTTGCGGTTGCCTATATCGTTGCGGGCATGACCAAGGAGACCCCGCAGGAGATCAAGGATCTGGTCGAAAGCGTGCGTATCCCGCGCGGTGCCGGCGAAGCCGTGGATCACTGATCCGGGTATGGGGCGCGCCACGCTGCGACGCCCCGCCCTCTTTCGCTCCGGTCCCGCCCAAGCCACCTTGGGCGGGACCATTTCGTTTCATCCTCTTCCGTTTCCCCCCTGTTGCCCTTGCCCCCGTTCGCCTTCGGAGACCGCATGCCCCTGACCCTTGATGACACCGCCCGCTTTCTGCGTTCGGTTCACCCCTATGACGCGCTTGAGGCATCGCAGCTTGAAAAGCTGGCCCCCCGGTTCGATCTGCGGGTGATTGATGCCGGTCAGACGGTCTATCGCTTTGGCGATACGCTCGAAGGGCTGTATATCGTCCATGACGGGGCAATCGACGTGTTTGACGAAAGCGGCACTCCGGTGTCGCTGCTCGGGCCGCGCAACTCATTCGGGGAACGCGGGCTGATGCGGGATGGCACAGCCGTGACGACGGCGGTTGCGATCAAGCCCACAACGCTGATGATGCTGCCGCGCGACGTGTTCCATGATGTGGTTGCCACCTACCCCGCCGTGGCGCGGTTCTTTGACCGCACCAGAAGCACCCAGCCCCGCGCCAATGATCTGGCCACCAGCCGGGTCGAAACCCTGATGGCCACGACCCCGGAAACCTGCGGGCTGGATGACGATGCGCGCAGCGCCGCGCAAAAGATGCGCGACCGCCGGATATCCTCGGTCTGTGTGATGGATGGCGACGCGCTCGCCGGGATCGTCACGCTGCGCGATATCTCGGGCAAGGTCGTCGCGGGCGGCCTGCCGGGTGACACCGCCCTGTCGCGGATCATGACCCCTGATCCCCTGACGCTGGCCCCGTCCGCGATCGGGTCGGATGTCCTGCACGCGATGATGGAACGGCGCATCGGGCATATTCCCATCGTGGATGCGGGCCGTCTGGTCGGCATCGTCACCCAGACCGACCTGACCCGGTTTCAGGCGGTCAGTTCGGCGGAATTGGTGTCGCGCATCGCCGAGGCGCAGACCGCCGCCGAAATGGCCCGCGTCACCGCCGAGATCCCGCAGCTTCTGGTGCAGCTTGTCGCCGGTGGCAACCGTCACGAGGTCACCACCCGCCTGATCACCGATATCGCAGATTGCGTCACCCGCAGGCTGCTGGCTCTGGCCGAGCAAGACCTCGGCCCGGCCCCTGTGCCCTATCTGTGGCTGGCCTGCGGATCGCAGGGACGTCAGGAACAGACCGGTGTCAGCGATCAGGACAACTGCCTGATCCTTGATGACGCGGTGACAAGGGAACAGATGCCCTATTTCGAAAAGCTCGCGGCGTTTGTCTGTGACGGGCTGGATACCTGCGGATATGTCTATTGCCCCGGTGACATGATGGCCACCAATCCGCGTTGGTGTCAGCCGCTCAGCGTCTGGCGCGGCTATTTCAAAGGCTGGATTGCCACGCCGGACCCGATGGCCCAGATGCTGGCATCCGTAATGTTCGACCTGCGCCCCATTGGCGGCGATCATCGGTTGTTTGACGGGCTGCAGGCCGAAACCCTGCGCGCGGCCAGCGCCAATTCCATCTTTGTGGCGCATATGGTGTCGAATTCGCTGAAACATGCGCCGCCGCTGGGCCTGTTGCGCGGGATCGCCACGATCCGGTCGGGCGAACACCGCAATACGCTGGATCTCAAGCACAACGGGGTTGTGCCGGTTGTCGATCTTGGCCGGGTCTACGCGTTGCAAGGTCGTCTGGCCACCGTCAACACCCGCGCCCGCATCGAGGCCGCGGGCAAGGCGGGCGTGCTGAGCACATCGGGCGCGCGCGATCTTCTGGATGCCTATGACGTGATCGCCGAGACGCGGCTGGAGCATCAGACGCGGCTGATCCGCTCCGGGCGGAAACCGGACAATTTCCTTGCCCCCTCGGCCTTGTCGGATTTTGAGCGCAGCCATATGCGCGACGCATTTGTCGTGATCAAGACCCTGCAATCCGCCGTGGGACAGGGCCGCGGAATGCTGAGTTAAGCGGGCGCAGGGGCACCGCAGAGATGCCCCCGCCCCCGCAAAAGGGAGAGAAAGATGTTTCTGGAACTGATCGCCACCTGTATCGCTGGCCTTGCGCTGGCCGGGGTGGCCGCACTTCTCAATATCGCGACCGGTCGCCGGCTGCCGCGCTGGATCATGCCGGTAGCCGCCGGTCTGGGCATGATCGGCACCACCATTGCCAATGAATACAGCTGGTATCCGCGCACCATGGCGACCCTGCCGGAGGGGCTGATCCTTGCGGATGCGGTTGAAAAGAAGAGCTTCTACCAACCCTGGACCTACGTGGTGCCCTATGTGAACCGGTTTGTCGCGCTGGACGAGGCGAGCCTGCGCGAAAATGCCGAGCAACCCGACATGCGTCTGTTCGATGCGTATTTCTATGGCCGCTGGTCGCCGGTGAACCGGATGCCGGTTCTGATCGACTGCGCCAATGGGCGGCGCGCGGCGCTGGCGGATGGGGCCGAGTTCGGCGACGACGGGGCCATAACCAACGCCCGCTGGTTTGCTGCGGGTCCGGAGGATCCGATGATCCGTACCGGCTGCGAGGTGTCGTGATGCTGAACCGGCTTGGCTTGCGACTGCGGATTTTCCTGTTCTTTTGCCTGCTCGCCGCAGGTGGGATCGCGATTGCGGCAGGCGGGCTTTACGCCGGGTTTGGCCGCGCAGGCATCCCCGAGGCAATGGGCGGTTTCATCTTTGCCGGGATCACCATCGGGTTTCTCTGGCTGGGGCTGGTTGTCGGTGTGTGGCTGCTGTTTGATGAAAACGTGGCCCGCCCCATCGACCGTCTGGCCGCGGGGATGCGCGCGCGCGCCCACGCAGGTGTTCAGGGCGGGCTGGATATCGAGGCCGCGCGGTATCTGGGGGATCTGGCCCCGGCTGCCGCGGCGATGGCGGGCCAGTTGTCGCAAAGCACACAGGACGCAACGGCCGCCGTGGCACGCGCCACCCAGCAGCTTGAGGCCGACCGCGCGCGGCTCAGTGCGCTGCTGACCGAAGTTCCGGTGGCCATGGTCTTGGTCGGGCCGACCCACCGGATCGTTCTTTATGACGGTCAGGCGGCTGCGGTTCTGGCACAGATCGCCCATCCGCGGCTGGGCGCGTCCATTTTCGACTATTTCGACCGCAGTGCCCTGATGCAGGCGCACGGGCGTTTTGCCAAGGCTGGCAAGGATATCGCCGCCACCGTTGCCGGGGCGGATGGGCAGCAAAGCTATGATTTGCGCCTGTCCCCGATCAGCGGCGCGCCGGGCTATATGCTGACGATTGATGACGCGCACGCCACGATTTCCCCCGAAGCGGCCCGCCCCCTGATCTATGATTTCGATCTGCTCGACACGGTTGCGGATCTGGGCACGGATATCGCGTCCATGCCTCTGGGTGATCTGGCCTTTGTGGTGTTCGACACCGAAACCACCGGATTGCTGCCACACAAGGACGATGTGGTCCAGATCGGCGCGGTGCGGGTTCTGGGCGGACGCATCATCGACGGCGAGGAGATCGACGTTCTGGTCGATCCCGGAAGGCCGATTCCCCCCGCATCGACCAAGGTTCATGGCATCAGCGACGCCATGGTCAAAAACGCGCCGGATTTCATCACGGCGGGTCGCCAGTTCCACAGGTTTTGCACGGATGCGGTGATCGTGGCGCATAATGCCCCTTTCGATATGGCGTTCATGCACCGTGATGCCGAGAAGATGGGCGTGGAGTGGCCGCATCCCGTGCTGGACACGGTGCTGTTGTCCGCCGTGATCTTTGGGGCGGGCGAAACCCACACCCTCGACGCGCTGTGCGAGCGGTTGGATATCACCATTCCCGATCATCTCAGGCACACCGCGCTTGGCGATGCGCGCGCCACGGCCGAGGTTCTGTGCAAGCTCCTGCCGATGCTGACCGCGCGGGGTATGACCACCTTTGGCGAGGTCATCGCAGAAACCCGGCGGCACGGCAGATTGCTCGAAGATCTCAACTGACCCAAACCGGGCGCTTGCCCTTGGCGCGCTGCGGATTACCTCTGCCCCAGAAGCAAAAAGCGGTGGGCAGGCATGCAAGTCATTGGACAAACACGGACGGACGTGGCACGACGAGGCCGCGAACAGGAGTCCCGAGCGATCATGTCGGAAACCACATTTACCCCCGGCCCAGACAGTGCGCGCGACTTCCGCGATGCGTTGGGCTGCTATGGCACCGGGGTCACGGTGGTCACCACCATGTCACCCGATGGCCCCATGGGCATGACGGCGAATTCCTTTGCATCGGTATCGCTGGACCCGGCGCTGGTGCTGTGGTCGCCCGCCAAGACATCGCGACGCCACACGATCTTTGCCAACGCGTCCCATTTCGCGATTCACATCATGGCCGAGGATCAGGATGCGCTGGCGCGCCACTTTGCCCAGCAAGGCGACGGGTTCGGCGCGGTGGATTGGCATCTGTCCGAAGAGAACCTGCCGATCCTTGATGGCTGCCTTGCCCGGTTTGAGTGCGCCACCGATGCGGTGCATGATGGCGGCGATCATTCGATCATCGTAGGCCGTGTGATCCGCGCCGCCCACAGGCCGGGGCGTGGGTTGATCTTCAAGCAAGGGCAATACGGCGGGTTCCTTGGCCGGGACGCCTGAACCCGCAGACGACCGGGCGATGCCGCGCGCCTGACCGCCGCCGCCACCAACCACGTAAACAAGCACGTCGGGCCCGACGCGATTCAGGCGCACAGCACACACCTACCGGGTGCATCGCCACAGGTTTGACCGCGCTTTGGCGCGGGTGGGCGAAATGCCCCACCGATAACCGTTTGCGGCACAGGTCTTATCGTGTATTGGAACCATACGACGAAAAAAGAAATGCCTCTGAATGTTTGATATTTCCGGCTCCGCTGGACCCTCCTCCGAAACACGAGCCGCGAAAGAATGGGTCAAGGTGCTTGCCAAGTACCGTGAAGCCAACACAGCGCGTAGCTCTTTTGAAGTTGCCGTGACACTGGGCGTATTTGTCTTGTTGTGGGCGCTGGCCTGGTGGTCAATGTCAGTCAGCTATGTGCTGACCGTGGCAATCTCGGCGGTCAACGCCGCGTTCCTGTTGCGCATCTTTACGATCCAGCACGATTGCGGCCATGGATCGCTGTTTTCCAACCGATTTGTCAGCGACTGGATCGGGCGCGTTTTCGGGGTCCTGACCCTGACGCCCTATGACGTCTGGCGGCGCACCCACTCGATCCACCACAGTTCGCACGGGCATCTGGGGCGGCGCGGGATCGGCGATGTGCACACCATGACCGTTGCCGAATACAAGGCCGCAGGCTGGTTCGAGCGTATCACCTACCGCCTGTATCGCCATCCCGCCGTTTTGTTCGGGCTGGGGCCGGCCTATCTGTTCTTTCTCCAGAACCGCATTCCTTACGGGCTGACCGACAATGCCCGTTTCTGGGTCAGCGCGCTGGGGACAAATGTTGCCCTGCTGGCAGCGCTTGGGGTGATCTACTGGTTCGGTGGGCTCATGCCGATCGTGCTGATCTTCTTGCCGACCACCCTTTTGGCGGCGACTGCGGGCATGTGGTTGTTCTATGTCCAGCACCAGTTCGAAGACACGCATTGGTCCGACGAGGGCGAATGGGACATGCACAACGCCGCCCTGCACGGCAGTTCGCATTACGTGCTGCCGCCGATGCTGCAATGGCTGACCGCGAATATCGGCATTCACCACGTTCACCATCTCTATAGCCGCATCCCGTTTTATCGGCTGCCCGAGGTGCTGCGTGACCATCCCGAACTGGCCACGTCGAACCGCATGACCATCCGCGAGAGCCTGCAAAGCGCGCGGCTGCATCTGTGGGATGAAGAAAACCACCGGCTTCTGGCGTTTGCCGACGTGAAATAAGGGTGCGGCCAGCGGCCGTGCCGACCATCCCCCGCCATCTATGCAAGATCAACAATCACCGCCCTCCAGTGATGGACGGGCGGTGATTGCCTTGTTATCCATATGAAACAACAAGCGGGGACAGGGCACATCATGAAAACGCGCACCTTGGGACGAAACGGGCCGGAGATCGGGGCAATCGGATATGGGGCGATGTCCTTTTCGGATATGTACGGTCCCACGAACGAGACCGAAAGCCATGCGATCCTGAACGCCTGCCGCGATATGGGCGTGACCCATATCGACAGCGCCAACGTCTATGGGATGGGTAAATCCGAAAACGCCATCGGATCATACCTGCGCAGCAACCCCGGCGCGCGGGACGAATTTGTCATTGCGACCAAGGCCACGATCACCCGCGACGCCGACGGGAACCGGACCTTCGACAATTCCGCTGACCACCTTGAGGCGGAACTGGACAAGTCGCTGGCCCGTCTTGGCGTGGATTGCGTGGATCTGTTCTATGCCCATCGCCGCGACCCCCGCTTTACCCCCGAGGAAACCGCCGCCAATCTCGGACGGCTGGTGGACAAGGGCAAGACCCGCGCCATCGGGCTGTCCGAGGTTGCCCCGACCACCCTGCGCCGGGCAATGGCCGCCTATCCGATCGCGGCGGTGCAGTCGGAATATTCGCTCTCGACCCGCTTTCCCGATCTTGGGCTGGTGCAGACATGCGCGGAGCTTGGGGTTGCCATGGTTGCCTTTTCACCGGTGGGGCGGTCACTGCTGACCGATCACCCGATCCCGCGCGAACGCATCCCATCGCTTGATTTTCTGGCGCAGAACCCAAGGTTTGTTGAGCCCAACCTGTCGGAAAACCTGCGCATTACCGATGAGTTCCGCGCGCTGGCCGCTGAAATGGGTCTCCCGGCGGCGGGTCTTGCCAATGCGTGGCTGCTGAGCCGCGGGCCGCATGTCATCCCGATCCCCGGCACCCGGTCGGTGGACCACCTGCGCGAATGCTTGGCCGGTGGCGACGTGACCCTGTCGCAAGACGATCTGGACCGGATCGAAAAGGTTCTGCCGGTGGGCTGGGCGCATGGCGACCGCTATTCCGAGGCCCAGTGGATCGGCCCCGAACGGTATTGCTGACGGCAATCAAGAAACGACCGGCAGGCGCGTTGGGCGCGGCCCTTAAAACCGCGTCCTATTCGTCAAGCGATCCGTGGATGGCGAACTGGGCCATGTCCGCCTCTTGTGCGATGATCGTGCGATAGCTTTCGCGCACGCCCGCATCGCTGAGTTCGCGTGCAACGGTCAGCAGGGTGTTGGCATCGTGATCGTCGCAAAGTTCGATCATCTGGGCGATTTCCTCGCGCGCGACGGGCAGTGCCGCCTCGGCGGAGGGGGCGCCGTAGACTTCCACAAAATGCCCGGCCAATGCGGTTTCCAATGCGGCGCGCTCGGCTTCCTCGATCTGGGTTACGGCGACGAACGTCACCCGCCCGAAGGTTTCCAGCCCCAACCAGCCGTTGGCAAAAGCCTGTCGCGCCTTGCCGGTCAGATCGCCTTCTGACCAGTTGGAGAATTCGAACCCGCCCGATATGCACCATTCACCGGTGCGCGCGGGGGAATGAAAGACGTTCATGTCGCTTTCGTCGAAATGAATGGCGCGGGCCAGTTTCATGGCGTGTCTCCCAAAAGCGCGCTCAGCGCGATCACATTTGTTTTCGTGCCTTCGCGCAGCAGCATTCCGAACCGATCATCGGTTCCGACAAAGGTGCCGCTGCGGCCAAGAATACGGATATCTTCGCCGACATCCGGCACAAGGCCCAGCCATTCCGCGTGCAGCGGACGGTTGCCCGCCTCGGTCCATCGGTTGATCCACACCAGCGCATGGCGTGCCCAGCTTTCGACAAGCTGACCGGCATCCACGTCCGCACAGCCTTCTTCATAAAGGGCTGTGATACCGGGGTTTTCCCCCGGATCGAGGGTCATCATCAAAGGTATGGTCCACCCGACAACCAGCCAGTCCGGGGCGTCGTCGCTCTGGCTGTCTGCCGCGGCCACGCGAAAGCGGCCGCAATCGGCACCGTTCACACGAATGCCCCCGTCCCAGGCCAGATGCACCGCAACTTCGGGCGGAGCCAGCGCGCCCAGCGCGTTTTGCAGCCCCACACCACAGAGCGGCAGCATGGCCATGGCGTCCTCACGCCCGACCTCGGGCGCAAAGACGATGGCCGCGGCCACATTATTGGCCGACAGGTTGTAGACGACCGTGCCCGCATCACAGCCCAGCGCGGCAAGCGCGCAGGCCTTTTCAAACGGGTCTTCCGGTCCGTGAACCGCAACCCCGGACAAGAGCGGCGGAAAGGTCAGCTCTCCTGCGTCGGACCCCGCTCCTGACAGTGACATCACGCCAGCCCCTTGGAGATCAGATCACGGGCCACTGCACGAAATGCCCCCGCCTGCGGGCTGTCGGGCTTGGACACCACCACAGGGGCACCCCCGTCAGACGCCACGCGGATATCCAGATGCAGCGGAATTTCCGCCAGCAGCGGCACGCCCAGCTTGGCCGCTTCGGCGGCAACGCCACCATGGCCAAAGATGTGCTCTTCGTGTCCACAGTTGGAACAGATATGGGTGGACATGTTCTCGATCAGACCGAGGATCGGCGTTTTCATCTGGTTGAACATGTCGATGCCCTTGCGCGCATCGAGCAGCGCCACATCCTGCGGCGTGGAGACGATCACCGCGCCATCAACGGCGAATTTCTGGGTCAGGGTCAGCTGCACATCCCCGGTTCCGGGCGGCAGGTCGATCAGCAGCACGTCAAGCGCGCCCCATTGCACCTGCATCATCATCTGTTGCAACGCGCCCATGAGCATCGGCCCACGCCAGACAACGGCCTGATCTTCGTTGGTCATCAGACCCAGCGACATCATCGTCACGCCGTGGTTGCGCATCGGCAGAATGGTCTTGCCATCCGGGCTGGCGGGCCGGCCCGACACGCCCAGCATACGCGGCTGGGACGGACCATAGACATCGGCATCCAGAAGGCCGACGCGGCGCCCCTCGGCGGCCAGTGCGCAGGCGAGATTGGCCGAAACCGTGGATTTTCCGACCCCACCCTTGCCCGAGGCGATGGCCACGATGCGGTCCACACCCGGCACCGGCTGGGGGCCGGACGGTTCGGCCTTGCGTCCGGGCTTCAGGTCGGGCGGCGGTGCCTTGGTGGAATGGGCGGTCATCATCGCGCTGACCTTGTCGATCCCCGGCAGAGCCTTGACGCGGGCTTCGGCCTCGGCGCGGACCGGCTCAAGCTGCTGGGCGCGCGAGGGGTCGATTTCAATCACGAATCGGACGGTGCCATCCTCAACGGTGAGCGCGCGCACCATGCCCGCCGATACGATATCCTGGCCTGTGCCGGGATCGGTAATTTTCTTCAGTTCCGCAAGAACCGCTTCGCGATCGGCCATGTCTTATTCCACACCCTTGATGGTTCCGTTTACCTCATGGCGCACATCCAGCCCGTCGATGGTCAGCACGACCTTGGCTTCAAAGCTCTGGCCGGGTTGCGCGTCGGCGTCCCGCAGGGCCTTTTCGATTGCCTGCTGGCTGGTCACGCCCACCTGTTTCAGGAACTTGCGCATCGACATGTTGAATTCATCGTTCATGTGTTTCCCCTCTTGCTGCCTTGTCTCAATTTCATTGACCGCACGTGATGGCGGACACTATCGTGACATCATGCGATGTCTTGCCGTTTTCCTGTCGTGTCTTCTGGGGTGTGTGCCGCTGGCCGCCCAGGAAGCCCCGCTTGGCCTGTCCGCTCCGCAGAGCGTCAGCGACACGGGTCTCTTGCGATATATATTGCCGCGTTTCTCTTTGAAAACCGGTATTCGTCTGGCCGAGGACAGCGCGGGTGCGATCCGGCTGACCGAAACAACGCCCGGCACGCCGGTTTTTGAACGCGACGGCACGGTCTATTACCTGTCGATCCCGGACGATCCGCGCGCGCAGCGGTTCTCGGATTGGCTGGTGTCGGATATCGGGCGGCGCACGGTGGACGCATTCGAGATCGACGGCGCGAAGGTGTTCAGCAGCACCATCAGGATTGTCGAGGAAGAGACCGGACCGCGGTTCGAAGGCGATGTCGAACGGGGCGCGCAGGCGTCGCTGATGCTGTGCGGACGGTGTCACGTGATCGGTCCGCAGAACGCCAAGAACAGCATCGGGTCGACCCCATCCTTTGCCGTGCTCCGCACGCTGCCTGACTGGGACACCAAGTTCCAGATCTTCTATGTGCTGGCCCCGCATCCGGCCTTTACCCAGGTGATCGACGTCACCGACCCGTTCGACCCTGCGCGCCCGTCGCCCATCGTCCCGGTCGAGATGACCGTGGACGATCTTGAGGCAATACTGGCCTATGTGGCCACGGTGCCCGCAGCCGATCTGGGCGCGCCGCTGCAATATCAATGATCCTTGCGATCTGAGTAATAGTCTTCGGTGGTGCGCACGCGCGGGCGTTCCTTGCCCGCGAAGGGGTTGTTCTGCGAATGGAACTGCGCATTCACGCGGCAATTATCACACATCTGGATCATTTTTGCCTGTTCTGAGGTGGCGAACATCGGGTGGCTGCCGGACAGCTTTTCCATGATCCGTTCCACGGTGGACCGCACGCCGAACAGCGACCCGCATTCGATACAGGCAAAGGGGTCTTCCTCGTTCAGGACGCGCTGGGTCAGGGCCGCATCGGTCAGGTCAAGCTGCGGCTTGAGGGCGATCGCGTTTTCCGGGCACACCTCGGTGCACAGCCCGCATTGCAGACAGGCATCCTCCTGAAAGCGCAACTGCGGCTTGTCGGGGTTTTCCACCAAAGCACCCGAGGGGCACAATGACACGCACGACAGGCACAAGGTGCAGGCGTCCGTATCCACCAGCGTGGCCCCGTAAGGTGCCCCCTGCGGCAGCGCCAGAGGCTCGGTCGCATCGGGGTTGAGCGCCTGCGCGGCCAGCCGCGCCACCTGACGGCGATTGCCCAGCGGCAGGACCGGCGTCGCCACCGGCGCGGGCGGCGTGGTGCCGTAAAGCGCATCGGAAAGGGCGTCCGGGTCGTCCATATCCAGAAGTCCGGCCTTCTGCGCGCCTGCAATGGCCGTGGCCAGAGCCGTTTCGCGCTCAAGCGCGTCACGTTCGGTCGTGGGGGCAAGCAGCACCTGAACGCTGGCAAAACCATGCGCCAGCGCGGCCAGCATCTCGGCATGGCCAAACCCGGATATGACGGCCAGTTCCAGCGGCACCACATCCGCGGGAAGACCGCGACCGAACCGAGCGGCAAGGCGGATCATCTCCGCCCCGTGGCCGTCATGCACCAGAAGGCGCGGCGCGGAACCGCCCGCGCTGCGGAAGGTCGAGGCCAGCACCTGCATCCGGCGGAGCACATGACCCAAAGGCGGATCGTCATAAGTGATCGCCGTGGACGGGCACAGCGCAGCGCACGCCCCGCAGCCCGCACACACCATCGGGTCAATGGCCACGTGGTCGCCAGCGGACGTGATCGCCCCGGTGGGACAGATATCAAGGCACCGCGAACAGCCCGCCTTGGACGCCCGCGAATGGGCGCAAAGCGATTCATCGAGCCGGATATACAACGGCTTTTCAAAGGTGCCCGTCAGCTGGGACGCTTCCAGCGCCAGCCGTGCCACCGCGCGGGCGTCGCGCGGATCGGCACACAGGTAACCTTCGCGTTTTTGCGGGGCGGGCACGAAAGGCGTGTCGCCGGTCAGGTCGATAAAGATATCGCAGGCGGTGCGCCCGCCATCGCGCGGTTCGGACATCGAGAACCCGCCGCGCCCCGCTGGATCAATCTGGCGCAACCCGTCAATGTGCACTTCGAACCCGCCCAGCGCACCGGTCACCCGGCGGACACGGCCATGCACGACTTCGATGTCGCGATCCAAAGGAGGCTCGGCGGCGTCGGTTGCCAGAACCGTGACCGCAAGAAGATCCTTGAGCATTTCGGCCAGCGGCAGCGCGACATCGCCCGCCCCCACGATCAGGCACAATCCCTCGGACACAACATCGACTGTCTTTGCCTGCGCCGATGGCAGCAGCGCCTCGGCGGCCAGAGCGGCCATTTTGGGGCCTGCGGCAGCGGCCTGATCGGACCAGCCCGCGCGGTCGCGCAGATCCACAAAGCCGGGGGCCTCGACACCAAGGTCCGCGGCCAGTTCCTCGAACACGGCTCTTTCCTGTTGGCAGGCAAGGATCGCATCGCCTTGCTTGATCTCTTCGGCGGCCCGATCCACCTGCGCGGTACAGAGCGCAGTGTACACGCGGCTGCAAGCGATATCACCACTTTGACCAATTTCCTCAGGATTAAGAGTCTGGCTGCCTGCGCAATCACACAGGATCAATTTTCTAGGCATTTCGTCACTCTCCCGGTCGCGCGCACAAGAACGCATATAGGTTGGGCAAGGTAAAGCCCTCACACAACGGGATTTTCCCCGCAGATTCGCGCCGCACCGCAGCATCCAAGGATATAGGCCGAAATGCCGAAGTGGCCGCGCTATAATGCGTATTTGCTATGCATGTTTTTCAAATTTGTCCACGCCAGCGGCCAATTTTTCTGACCAATACCGGGATTTATGCTTGGCGCTAACCGCACACCGTTGCATACTGGCAAGCAAGGGCGTGTCGTATCTGCTTCCGGCGCGCGGGAGGAATGCTTGACGGCTTCGGCGGCAATACACATTGACATGCCTTTGGGCATTGTTGTGAGAAAAATGCCCGGCGTAACCCGCTGGGCGAAGTGGTGCTGGAAACCCGTGGCCGTCCTTCCCGGAGCTGGCCCGGCCGAATGGCGTGAATTGCGCCGTGAGGGCGAGGCGGTGGAATATCATGCGGGCACGGTCGATCTGACGCTCTGGGCGGCCGAGGCCGAAGCCTATCTGGCCAATCTCGCCGATACGATCCCTTCGATCTATGTCGTGATGCGCGAGTCCGATGACGATCATCCGTTTGAAATCACCGTGGCGACCGCGTCTCCCTACGAGGGTCAGGACTATGCCGACAATGGCGAGGATCTCGTCGAAAAGGTGCCGATGACCGAAGGTCTGGCGGCGTGGGTGCGGGATTTCGCCTTTGAACATTACGAAACCGAAGAATTCATCAAGCGCAAGCGTGACCGCAAGCGGACCGATCTGGTGCAGGACGGGATTGGTGACGCGCGGATTTCCCAAGTGTCCGACGTCTATCGCGCCCCACGCAAGAAGGTCGTGCAATGACGGCGCGGGGCGATTTCTGGGCCAGACGCAAGGCCGCGGTTCAGTCCGAACGGGAGGCTGAGGAAAAGGCCATAGAGGCGCGCAAGATCGCCGAGGACCGCGCCGAGCTGGAGGAAAAGTCCGACGAGGAAATCCTTGCCGAGCTTGGTCTGCCCGACCCCGACACGCTGGAACCCGGAACGGATGTTGCGGATTTCATGAAGGCCGCTGTTCCCGATCGGTTGCGGCGTCGGGCGCTTCGGCGTCTCTGGCGGATCAATCCGGTGCTGGCCAATGTCGATGGGCTGGTGGACTACGGTGAGGATTTCACCGATGCCGCGACCGTGGTCGAAAATCTCCAGACCGCGTATCAGGTTGGCAAGGGAATGCTGCGCCACGTCGAGGAAATGGCCCGGCAGGCCGCCGAGGCCGAAGCCGAAGCCGAAGCGGGCGCAACCGGGGTGGTTGCCGAAGCTCAGGCCGACGACACGACTGGCAAAGCCACCCTGCCCGGCGAAGACGTGCAGCCGGAAAATGTGCCGCCGGAAACACTGCCGCCGGAAACATTGGCGGACACCGCGCCCGAGACAACGCATGACCAATCCGCGGATCACATGCCTGCGCCGGCCACCGCAGAGACCGCCGCGCCCCAAGACACACCACCACCATACCAGATTGACACGCAGGACCCCGAGATGACCGCCCTGCCCCGGCGCCGTCTGCGGTTCGCATTCGAGGACAGTTCGACATGAGCATGCCCCAGCAAAGGACAGACGTGACCGAAACCGCCGTATCCGAAGAAGACCGCCTGCGCGCGGATTTCTATAATTTCCTCGGCCTGCTTCTTGCCGGTCCGCCGGATCAGATGATCCTTGACCAAACCGCCGGTCTGGAGGGCGACGACAGCGATCTGGGACAGGCGATAACCGCCCTTGCCCGTGTTGCCAAAGTGACCAAACCTGCCGCTGCGGAACGCGAATTCAACGCGCTGTTCATCGGCTTGGGGCGCGGCGAGCTTTTGCCCTATGCGTCCTATTACCTGACCGGGTTTCTCAACGAAAAACCACTGGCGCAACTGCGCAATGACATGGCCGCGCGCGGCATCACCCGCGCGCCGAATGTCTATGAACCAGAAGACAACATTGCCTCTCTGATGGAGATGATGGCCGGGATGATCGTGGGCCGCTTTGGCGAACCTGCCACGCTCGATAAGCAGAAGACTTTCTGGAACAAGCATATCGGCCCTTGGGCCGGTCATTTTTATTCGGATTTGGAAGCCGCCAAGAATTCGGTTCTCTATGCATCGGTCGGCACTGCCGGCCGGGCCTTCATGGAGATCGAGCGCGAGGGTTTCCGAATGACGGCGGACTGAGCCCCGATCCGGGACCAGACCGTTACCAGAGCCGGTCCGGCAGTGCGCCGGGCCTCAACGCAACAGGGGGAAGGAGTATGTTTCCCATGAGCACCAAGACGGAAAACGGCGCATCGCGTCGGGATTTCCTCAAGCTGGCCGGCACCGCAGCACCCGCTGCCGTGGCCGCAGCAGCCCTGACCGGGACACAGGCGGAGGCAGCAGAGCTGCCCACCGGCGAAACCCGGATTCAGGACACCGCGCATACGCGCGCATATCTGGACAGCGCCCGGTTCTGAAGACCCGGACGACGTCGACCCCGGCAGACGGTTGCGTGACGCCCTGACGCCGGTTGCAAGAGCACCAAGCAAACCGGATAACCCGGTCAGCAAGGAAGGAAACGAAACATGCTAAGGAAAAAGACCAACGGGGTTGCGCGACGCCCCCAGCGGGCAAGTATCCTGTCTGAGGTCTCCGAGAAATCGGTAGACCGCCGCACGTTCCTGCGGGGATCGGGCCTGGCCATCGGTGGCCTGGCAGCGATCAGCGCAACGGGCGGGACGGTGACCAAGGCCAGCGCCGCAACAGCGGCGGCGGGTGCGGTCGAGACGGTGAAATCCGTCTGCACACATTGTTCTGTCGGCTGCACGGTTGTTGCCGAAGTTCAGAGCGGTGTCTGGGTCGGGCAAGAACCCGGCTGGGACAGCCCGTTCAACATGGGCGCGCATTGCGCCAAGGGTGCCGCGGTGCGTGAACACGCCCACGGCGAACGCCGCCTCAAGTATCCGATGAAAAAGGAAGGCGGCGAGTGGAAGCGCATCAGCTGGGAACAGGCGATCAACGAGATCGGCGACGGCATGATGGACATCCGCAAGGAAAGCGGACCCGACAGCGTCTATTGGCTGGGTTCGGCCAAGCACAACAACGAACAGGCCTATCTGTTCCGCAAGTTCGCCGCCTACTGGGGCACGAACAACGTGGATCACCAGGCCCGTATCTGTCACTCGACCACGGTTGCGGGTGTTGCGAATACATGGGGCTACGGCGCCATGACCAATTCCTACAACGACATCCACAATTCCAAGGCCATCTTCATCATCGGCGGCAACCCCGCCGAGGCGCACCCGGTTTCGCTCCTGCACCTGCTCAAGGCCAAGGAACAGAACAACGCGCCCGTGATCGTCTGCGACCCGCGCTTTACCCGCACGGCGGCGCATGCGGATGAATACGTCCGGTTCCGTCCCGGCACCGACGTGGCGCTGGTCTGGGGTATCCTGTGGCACATCTTTGAAAACGGCTGGGAGGACAAAGAGTTCATCCGCACCCGTGTCTGGGGTATGGACCAGATCAAGGAAGAAGTGGCCAAGTGGACCCCCGAAGAGGTGGAACGCGTCACCGGTGCGCCCGGGTCGCAACTGCGCCGCGTGGCCCGGACCATGGCCAACAACCGCCCCGGCACCGTGATCTGGTGCATGGGTGGCACGCAGCACACCAACGGCAACAACAACACCCGCGCCTACTGCGTTCTGCAGCTGGCCCTTGGCAACATGGGCACGTCGGGTGGCGGCACCAACATCTTCCGCGGCCATGACAACGTTCAGGGTGCCACGGACCTTGGTGTTCTGTCGCACACGCTGCCGGGTTACTATGGTCTGTCCGGCGGAGCCTGGGCACACTGGTCCCGCGTCTGGGGTGAGGATATCGACTGGCTCAAGGGTCAGTTCGCTACCGTCACCGCCAAGGACGGCAAGGAAAAGAACCTGATGAACCTGACGGGCATTCCTGTGTCCCGCTGGATCGACGGTGTTCTTGAAGATGCCGACAACATGGACCAGCCCAACAACGTCCGTGCCATGGTTCTGTGGGGCCACGCGCCCAACTCGCAGACCCGGATGAAGGAAATGAAGACAGCGATGGAAAAGCTGGACATGCTGGTCGTGATCGACCCGTATCCCACCGTTTCCGCCGTGCTTCATGACCGCACCGACGGGGTTTACCTGCTGCCAGCGTGCACGCAGTTCGAAACCAGCGGTTCGGTGACCGCGTCGAACCGGTCCATCCAGTGGCGTGAAAAGGTCGTGGACCCGCTCTTTGAGTCCAAGCCCGATCACGAAATCATCGGCCTGCTTGCGAACAAGTTCGGCTTTGCCGACCGTTTGTTCCGCAACATCAAGATGGACGATGAAAACACGCCCAACGTCGAAGACACGCTGCGCGAGATCAATCGCGGCATGTGGACCATCGGGTATACCGGCCAGTCGCCGGAGCGCCTGAAGATGCACATGGCAAACCAGCATACCTTTGACCGGACCACGCTTCAGGCGATTGGCGGGCCTGCCGATGGGGATTACTACGGTCTGCCGTGGCCAAGCTGGGGCACGCCCGAGATGAACCACCCGGGCACGCCCAATCTCTATGACATGTCCAAACCGGTGGCCGAAGGCGGCCTGACCTTCCGCGCCCGTTTCGGTGTGGAACGCGATGGCGACAACCTGCTGGCCGAAGGCGTCTATTCGGTGGGTTCGGAAATCCAGGACGGATATCCCGAATTTACCATGCAGATGCTGATGGACCTGGGATGGGATGGCGACCTGACCGCGGACGAACGTGCCGCGATCGACGCGGTGGCCGGCCCCAAGACCAACTGGAAAACCGACCTTTCCGGCGGTATCCAGCGGGTCGCGATCAAGCACGGCTGTGCGCCCTTCGGCAATGCCAAGGCCCGTGCCGTTGTCTGGACGTTCCCGGATCCGGTTCCGGTCCACCGCGAGCCGCTCTATACGCCGCGGCGCGATCTGGTGGCGGACTATCCGACATACGAGGACCGCAAGTTCTATCGCTTGCCGACCATGTATGCGTCCATCCAGAAGCAGGACTTCTCCAAGGACTATCCCATGGTTCTCACCTCGGGACGTCTGGTCGAGTATGAAGGCGGCGGGGACGAAACACGTTCCAACCCGTGGCTGGCCGAGCTTCAGCAGGACATGTTCGTCGAGATCAACCCACGCGACGCCAACAATCTGGGTGTGCGCGATGGGGCTCAGGTCTGGGTCGAAGGCCCCGAAGGTGCCAAGGTCAAGGTTATGGCTATGGTGACCGAACGGGTCGGAAGCGGGGTGGCCTTCATGCCGTTCCACTTTGGTGGCCATTTCGAGGGCAAGGATCTTCGGGACAAATATCCCGACGGTGCCGATCCCTATGTGCTTGGTGAATCCACCAACACGGCACAAACCTATGGCTACGACTCGGTCACACAAATGCAAGAGACCAAAGCGACTCTGTGCAAAATTTGGTCAGCGTAAGGAGGATATGAGATATGGCACGAGCTAAGTTTCTCTGTGATGCCGAGCGCTGCATCGAATGCAATGCATGTGTGACGGCCTGTAAGAACGAACACGAGGTTCCGTGGGGCATCAACCGCCGCCGGGTCGTGACGATCAATGACGGGACACCGGGCGAACGCTCGATTTCGGTGGCCTGTATGCATTGTTCGGATGCGCCCTGTATGGCGGTCTGTCCCGTGGACTGCTTCTACCAGACCGAAGACGGTGTGGTGCTGCACTCCAAGGATCTCTGCATCGGTTGCGGCTACTGCTTCTATGCGTGCCCCTTTGGCGCGCCGCAGTTCCCGCAGGCAGGCAACTTCGGAAGCCGCGGCAAGATGGACAAATGTACCTTCTGCGCCGGTGGTCCCGAGGAAACCCACTCCACCGCCGAATTCGCCAAGTACGGCCGCAACCGGATCGCCGAGGGCAAACTGCCCATCTGCGCCGAGATGTGTTCGACCAAGGCGCTGTTGGCAGGCGACGGTGACACCGTTTCCGCGATCTACCGCGAACGCGTCGTGGCGCGCGGTTTCGGATCCGGTGCCTGGGGCTGGGGAACCGCCTATGAACAAAAGGGCGGCTGATCCGCACCTTTGACCGCTCCGCCGCCGGATCCCGGCGGCGGAGCACCTTTCCTTGACCGGACGAACGGTCTAGAGCAGCGGTCCGGGCGTGCCCGGCCCCTATTCATGTCATTTACAACAGGGACGAAAGACAAATGCTTCGCGCAATATTTGCTCTGATCCTGACGACCATTTTCGCCGTATCCGGCCTTGCCGGGCCCGTGACGGCCCAAACGGCTGCTGAAACGGCAACCGAAACAAACCCGCGCGCCGCAACAGGCGGTGCCCCGACCCTGGAAGATATCCTGGCCCGCCAACGCGGCGAAACCACGGATTTTTCACACCGCAAACAATCGGGCGGCACAGCAGCCGCGGGGATCACCGAACAACTTGGCACGCTTGGCGGATCATCCGATTCCGAGGTGTTCCGATCCCTGCGCTATGGCACTGCCGATGTCACCGTGTCCAACAATGGGCCAGCCTCCGCCGTTCTGATTCAGGACCGGGGCATGTGGTGGCTGGAGTTCCGCAAGGGCCCGCTGTCGAAATACGGTGCGTGGCTCTTGGGTGGCACATTGGTGGCGCTGGCGGTGTTCTACCTGCTGCGCGGACGCATTCGCATCGACGGCCCCAAGACCGGCCGCACGATCACCCGCTTCAACAGCTTTGAACGCTTTGGACACTGGCTGTTCGCGGGCAGTTTCCTGATCCTTGGTGCCACGGGTCTGATCACCCTGTTCGGGCGCACGGTGATGATCCCGCTGTTCGGCAAGGACAGCTTTGCGCTGCTCGCCTCTGCGTCGAAATGGGCCCACAACAACGTCGCTTGGGCGTTCATGCTGGGGCTGATCATCATCATCGTGAACTGGACGGTCCACAACATCCCCAACAAGCACGATCTGAAGTGGCTGGCGGTCGCAGGCGGACTGTTTTCCAAGGGCGTCCACCCGCCCGCGCGCAAGTTCAACGCGGGCCAGAAGATGATCTTCTGGGGCTGCGTGGTTCTGGGCCTTTCGATTTCGGCATCGGGCGTGTCGCTCTTGTTCCCGTTTGAATTGCCAATGTTCGCGTCAACCTTCGCCACGCTGAACGAATTCGGCATTTCACAAATGCTGGGCCTTGGCACCTTGCCCGAACAGATGGCCCCGCACGAGGAAATGCAGTTTGCCCAGCTTTGGCACACCATCGTGGCATTCGTGTTCATGGCAATGATCTTTGCGCATATCTATCTCGGGTCCATCGGGATGGAAGGTGCCTTTGACGCCATGGGATCCGGCGAGGTCGAAGAGCAATGGGCCAAGGAGCACCATGGCCTTTGGGTCGAGGAAGTCCGCGCAAGCAAAGGCGCGGCATCCCCTGCCGAGTAAAACCGATGGTGCGACCGCTTCTTGCGCTTGCGATACTGGCTCTGCCGCACAGCGGTGCGGCAGAGGAGTTTTTTACCCTCAAGGGGCACGGCGGACCGATCATGGGCATTGCCGTATCCCCGAACGACCAGATCGCCACGGCCAGCTTTGACAATGCCGTGGGGCTCTGGTCCGATACCGGTGTGCCAGCATGGCACGACGGACACGAAGCGGCCGTAAACACCGTGCATTTCGCCCATGGGTCGATGGTGTCGGGGGCCGATGACTTTACGGTCAGACAATGGCCCGGCGGGACGGTTCTGGGCCGTCATCAGGGCAAGGTCATGGGCATCGACCATAGCCAGAACCTCATTGCATCAGCGAGCTGGGATGGCAGCATCGGCCTGTGGCCACTGACCGCCGGCACCCCAGCCCGGTTTCTGACCGGACATGACGCGGGCGTAAACGCGGTGGCCTTCTCCGGCGACGGCGCGCGGCTGTATTCTGCCTCATCCGATGGCACCCTGCGCCTTTGGGACGTGAAAGCCGGGACCGAAATTCGCCAGATTCTTGGCCATGGGTTCGGCATCAACGAAATGGTCCTGAACGAAACCGACGGCTGGATCGCCTATGGCGCGGTGGATGGGGTGACCCGCATCATCGACGCCGACACCGGCGCGCAGATCGCCGATTTCAGCCTGCAACGCCGCCCGATCCTGTCGCTGGCCCTGTCGCCGGATCGCAGCCAATTGGCGGTGGGCGACGGCGAAGGCTATATCATGGTCATCGACACCGGGGCATGGCGGATCACACGCGACTTTCGCGCCACCCGCCGCGGCCCGGTCTGGGCGCTGGCCTTTTCAAGGGATGGCACCAACATTCACGCGGGCGGGCTTGATCCGGTGATGTACAGCTGGCCGGTGGCCACGATGGATGCGCATGACCGCATGGGCCAGCAAGCGCATAGTTTTCTCAGGCCGCCCGAGGACATGGAAAACGGCGAACGCCAGTTCCAACGCAAATGCTCGATCTGCCACAGCCTGACCGAATCCAGCGCCCGGCGCGCGGGACCAACGCTTTTTGGTGTGTTCGGTCGACAGGCGGGAACGGTGAGCGATTATACCTATTCCGACACGCTGGCCGGGTCCGATATCATATGGACCGAAGACAGCATCGACGCCCTTTTCGATCTGGGACCGGATCACTACATCCCCGGAAGCAAGATGCCGATGCAGCGGATCGTCAATCCAGAAGACAGGGACGATCTGATCACGTATCTGCGTCAGGCGACCCGATAAAGGCCAACCCCGAACATCGCCCCGCAAAGGCGATCAAACCCGAACAGGAAGACACACGATGAAAGCCATGATGACCGCATTTGTCGCAATCGCCGTTATTTCGGTCGGGGCCTGGTATGGCCTCGGCGAACTGGGCTTTAGCGCAGCAGACCAAACCAGCGGCAGCGCCGTGCGCCTGAACTAGCGCATTCTGGTTACGACCGCCGGAGGCAAGACCCGGTTCAGAGCATGGCCATCAACCGCGCCTTGTCGCCGCTGTCGTCACGCCGCGAAATCACGCCGGCCAGTTCTTCGAGCGACGCGATGGAATGGCCTGCGCGAAAGCTGTCCACATGGGGCAACATTGCCGCGATCCCCTGCGCGCGGGGCGCAAACCCTTCCCAGCGCAGCAACGGGTTGAGCCAGATCAGACGGCGAGTGGAAAGATGCAGGCGCTTCATCTCGTGTGACAGGGCGTCCGGACCGTCGCGATCCAGACCATCCGTGATCAACAAGACGACCGCACCCTGCCCCAACACCCGGCGTGACCAATCGCGGTTGAACGCGTGAAGACAGGTGCCTATACGGGTGCCGCCCTCCCAATCCTGCGCCTCGGCTCCGGCGGCGGCAAGGGCCGCGTCGACATCGCGTTGACGCAGATGGCGGGTGATATTGGTCAGCCGTGTGCCAAAGGTAAACGCGTGCACCTTGGCCCATCCCGCCCCTTTGGCATTGGACACAGCATGGAGAAAATGCAGGATAACCCGGCTGTATTGGCTCATTGAACCGGAAATATCGCAAAGCACCACAAGGTTCGGCCACCTTTCGCGTCGCCGGGCCTGAGAAATGGCGTGTAGCTCGCCGCCCTGTCGCATGGAGGCGCGCAGGGTCCGGGCCCGGTCCACGCGCGCGCCCTTGACCGCCGCCTGCAACCGGCGCGAGGCCAGTGGCTTGACCGGCAGGCTGAGCCGCGCCAGCATTCGTTTGGCCTGCGCGATTTCATCGGTGCTCATCTGTTCGAAATCCAGCGTGCGCAGCTTTTCTTCGGACGACATGGTCATCGAGGCGTCAACCTCGATCTGGGTGCCCTCGTCGCCCTCGTCTTCGGGCTGGGGCAGATCGTCGGGCTGCACCCCATCCAACAGCGCCTCTGCGGCGCGTTTCTCTCCGGCCTGAGCCGCGCGATCCTCCTGCACGCCGCGCACGGCGGGCAGCATCATCGCCATCATATGTTCCATGAACCGCGGATCGCGCCAATACAGCCGGAACACCTGTGCAAAGATAATGCGATGTTCCGGACGGTTTACAAAGCACGCGTGCAGCGTCCAGTAGAAATCCTGCTTTTCGGTGAAACCCGCCGCCTGCACCGCGCGGATCGCATCAATCACCCGGCCCGGCCCGATGGGCAGGCCCGCCTTGCGCAGGGCGCGGGCGAAATGGATGATGTTCTGGGCGAGTTTGGGATCGTCGGGAAGATCGAGCGGGGCGTATTCAGCCATGGCCGGCCGCCGGGGGTTTTGCACCCCCGGACCCCCGCAGAGTATTTTTGGCCAGAAGAGGGGGCCCCATCATGCCGGATCCAGCGTTGCGCGGGCATCGTCGAGGATACGCTTGGCCTCGGACCCCTGAATTTTCGCGATATCGTCCTGATATTTCAGGATCGCACCGAGCGTGTCCGCGATCACCTCGGGCGACAGATCGACCACGTCGAGCGCCAGCAGGCATTTCGCCCAGTCGATGGTTTCTGCGACGCCGGGTTTCTTGAACAGGTCTTCGGTGCGCAGTTTCTGCACGAAGGCCACCACCTCGCGGCTGAGCGTGTCGGCGGCTTCGGGCGCGCGGGCGTGCAGGATGTCGAGTTCCCGGGTGAAATCAGGATAGTCGACCCAATGGTAGAGGCAGCGCCGCTTGAGCGCATCGTGCACCTCGCGGGTGCGGTTCGAGGTCAGGATCACGATAGGTGGTTCGGGGGCCTTGATGGTGCCGATTTCCGGGATAGTGACCTGAAAATCACTCAGGGCTTCGAGCAGGAAAGCCTCGAATGGTTCGTCGGTGCGGTCGAGTTCGTCAATAAGCAGCACCGGTGCCCCCGCGGGATCAGGGCGCATGGCCTGAAGAAGCGGGCGTTCGACAAGGTAATCAGGGCCGAAGAGTTCCTCTTGCAGCGCGCTGCGTTCGGCCCCGCCCGAGGCTTCGGCGGTGCGGATCGCAACCATCTGGGCGGCAAAGTTCCACTCATAGACCGCAGAGGCCGCATCAAGCCCCTCGTAGCATTGCAACCGGATCAGGCGGCGCCCCAGGGCTGCCGCGATGGCTTTGGCGATCTCGGTCTTGCCGACGCCCGCCTCCCCTTCGAGAAACAGCGGCCTGCCCAGTTTGAGCGACAGGAACACCACCGTGGCCAGCGCCCGCCCACAGACATAATTCTGGTCGGCGAGTGTCTGTTGCACGGCGTCAATGGAAGCGGGTGTGGTCATCTTAACTCTCCTGTTGCAGAGACAAAGCCACGGGCAGGCGGCGCGGTCAACCGGTCCAAAGGTGCTAAACATTGACGCGCGCGGCCACTGGTGGCATCAATCTGGCAAGAAAACAGCGGGTTTGACGCGCATCTTGGGACACGCGCCACGACAAGGCCCGGAAAGGACATGAGGCAGATGGGCAACAGCACACGCGCAGCGGGGTGGCCGTCATGCGTATAACCGCAGTTACATGCGTCAAGAACGAAGGGCCGTTCCTGCTGGAATGGATCGCGTTCAACCGGTTGATCGGGGTGACGGATTTCCTGTTTTATTCCAACGATTGCACCGATGGCACCGATACGCTTCTCGATGCTTTGGCCGCACGCGGTATGGTGCAGCATCTGCCCAATCCCGCGGAGGGGCGCAATTACCAGATGGAGGCTCTCAAGGCGGCGGCGCGCGAAGATATCGTGACCGGTGCCGATTGGATCTGGGTCGCCGATGTGGATGAATTTCTCAACATCCGCGCCGGTGATCACAGCATTCCCGCGCTCATCGACGCCTGTGGCAACCCACAGGCGATTTCGCTGAGCTTTCAGTTCTTTGCCAGCGGCGGCATCCGCGATTTCAAAGACCGTCCGGTGATCGAACAGTTCACCCAAACCCACAATCCGGACCTGTGGTGCGGCGAAAGCGCGATCGAGGTCAAAACCTTGATGCGTCACGATTTCCCGCTTCAGTATTTCGGCGCGCACCGCCCGTTCTTTCGCAAATCCCTGCCCAAGGGCAAGCGGCCCGCCTGGACCGATGGCGCGGGGCGCGCGGTGCCGCACCGCTTTGTGATCGCGGCCAACCCGCGCCGCATCCGCAAATTCCCCGTGCGGGGCGCGCGGGTGCATGCCACGCTGAACCATTACGCGTTGCGGTCGCTGGACAGCTATCTGGTCAAGAACGACCGGGGCGACGTGAACCGCGAACATCGCGCCTTTGACGATACGTATTGGCGCGAACGCAACGATGCCGCGATGCAGGATCTGACGATCCAGCGGCACCTGCCCGCGCTGAACGCGGCCCTGGCAGACATGAAGTCGGACCCCGAGATCGCCGCGCTGCACGATGAGGCGGTCCGACTGCACCGCGCCCGCCGCGATGCGTTGATGGACCAGCCCGCCTACCGCGACATGTATGACACGTTGACCGCCGCCAGCACCCTGCCCCCTCAGGAAGAGGCGTTGTTGCGCGATCTGGGGGTTCCTGCATGAAAATCGTCCTGCATATCGGCCCCACCCGCGCCGCCGCCCTGCGTGTGCAACAGGTTCTGGCCGACAAACGGGCGCAACTGCGCGCCAAAGGGGTGCTTTTCCCCTCGGCCCTTGGGCGCACGAACCATACCGGCCTGTATATGGCGATGCTGGATGGCGATCACGTGGACCCGCATCGCTATAACAGGGGCGTGGACGGGGCCGCACAGGCGGTTCTGCGCGATACTCTGGCGTTGGAACTGGCCCGCGAAATCGGGACAGACAAACCCGAAATCCTGTTGCTGTCGGCATGGCAGATGGGATCGTCGCTCCATCGGCGCGCCGAATTGCAAAGGCTGCACGATTGGCTGCGCGGGTTCAGCGACGACATCGCCATCACCGCCCAGATCGGAGAGCCCGCGGCCATGCTGGCCGAGGTCTATGGTCATCAGGTTCAACAGGGCCGCGCAGCGCCGCTCTCGATGGAACTGGACATCGCCACCGGTGACGCGGATTGGTGGGACACCTGCCTTGATCATGCCCCCGAGATCCGCCCCGACCGGGGCCAGTTCATCGAAACACAGGCCCCGCCGTTCTGGCTGGATTTCACGCGACTGCAAAAGGAATGGGAGGCCGTGTTTGGCGCGGACACCGTGCGTTTTGCCGGGCTGGACCGCGACGCGCTGGAAGGTGACGGCGTGCCCGATATCGCGCGGCGCATGTTCGGGATCGACCCGACATTGGGCAAGAGCACGCCGGCCCCCCTGCTGGCGCAGATGTCTGCCGAATGGGTGACCCGCGCGCGGCAGTTCAACGCGCTGGTGTTGCGCTATATGGAGGTTCGGCGCGCCATCGTGCCCGGTGCCTTGTGGACGCAGATGCTTGACGAATTCGCGATCGACGGCGATCCGGTGAACCCCGCCACGCTTGCCGATGTCACGCGGCGGTTTCGGGCGGCCAACGCCGCGCTGGTGCGCGCGCATGACGGGCTGGAGACCGCGCATTTCAAGGCCCCACGCCCGCGCAAACCGTGGGTTGAACCGGAAACGACGGGCGGCTTTCGCGCGTCGCAATACCTGCTGGCCGGACAATGGCGGATCGACAAGGCCACGCGGGAGGCCCGCCGTGCCGCACGCGACGCCAAGCAGGCCAATGCCACCACTGTGCCAGCGGACAGCCAGCAGCCCGCGCCGCCGGCCCCGCAGGCTCCCCTGCCTCCGGGCATTGCCGCACGACGGCAGGCCGCAAACCCGGAAACACCAGCGGTTTTGCCCGCAGGGACCGTGCCCACCGCGACACCACGCCCGCAAGCAGAACGGCAAACGGAATTGACCGAAGCCGCCCGTGCGATCATGCCTCCGCTGGCCGTGCAGAATTTCGAGAAACTCCAGACATCAAGATTTGCCCCGCATAACAGGCTGGGCGCGGTCAACGAAGAGGCGCTTGGTGCTGCGTTCTTGCCCGAGCCTCTGCGCGATCTGCCGCCCGAAAATTCCGGTCGCGTCATCGTCGGCTGCATGAAGAACGAGGCCCCCTATATCGTGGAATGGGTCGCTTATCATCGCGCCATCGGGGTGGACAATTTCCTGATCTATACCAACGATTGCTCCGACGGGACGTCGGAAATTCTTGATCGGTTGCAGGAAATGGGCGTGCTTCAGCATCGTAACAATGATGACTGGAAGGGGAACTCTCCGCAGCAATACGCGTTGAACAATGCGCTCAAGGAACCGGTGATCCTCAATGCCGAATGGATCATTCACATTGACGTGGACGAATTCATCAACGTGCGCTGCGGAAATGGCACCCTTGACGATTTCTTTGACCGGGTGCCCGATGCGACCAATGTCGCGATGACATGGCGGCTGTTTGGCCATAACGGAGTGACCGAGCTGCGCGACGATCTGGTTATCGACCAGTTCGATACCTGCGCGCCCAGCTATTGCCCCAAACCGCACACGGTCTGGGGATTCAAGACCATGTTCCGCAATATCGGTGCCTATGCGAAACTGTCGTGCCACCGCCCCAACAAACTGGATGAGGCGGCCAAACCAAAGGTGCGCTGGGTGAACGGTTCGGGCAAGGACATGACCGACGAGGCCATCGACAACGGCTGGCGCAGTTCCAAGAAATCCATTGGTTACGACCTGTTACAACTCAATCATTATGCGCTTCGGTCGGCTGACAGTTTCCTGATAAAACGTCAGAGGGGCCGCGCGCTGCATGTGGACCGGTCCATCGGGATCAACTATTGGGTGCGCATGGACTGGTCGGTGCACCGCGATGTGACGATCAAGCGGAACCTGCCACGGGTGCGCGCCGAATATGACAGGCTGATGCAGGATGAAACACTGGCAGGGCTGCACCGCGACGGGTTCGCATGGCATCAGGCCAAGGCGCAGGAATTGCACGGTATGCCCGAGTTTCAGGAGCTTTATGATCAGGCGCTCAAGGTGCAACTGACCGAAACCGAGCGGGTGGCCTATGCGCTGGCTCTGGATATGGAAAGCTGATGTTTTGGTTAAGGTTTCAGGCGTAGTCAATTGAAAATACTTGCCATTCTTACGGTTCGAAACGAGGCCGCATTCCTTCTGGAATGGCTGGCCCATCACAGGGCCTGCGGGGTAAGCGATTTCCTGATATACTCGAACGCGTGCGAAGATGGCACCGACCTGATGCTTGACCGGCTGGAGGCGATGGGGCTGGTCCAGCACCAACGCAACGATGGCCCGCACGACCATCGCGGCATTCAGTTCACCGCGCTGAACATGGCGGCCAAGCATCCGCTGACCAAGGCTGCCGACTGGATCCTGCCGCTGGACGTGGATGAATTTGTCAACGTGCATGTGGGCGCGCGCACCCTGCCCGACTTGATTGCCGCGCTGCCCGAGGCAACGGCGATCACCCTGACGTGGCGGCTCTTTGGAAATGGCGAAGTGGTGCAGTTTACCGACGCGCCGGTTACCGAAACCTTTACGCAGGCGGCACCGCTGGACATGCCATGGCCGTGGCGGTCGGCGATGTTCAAGACGCTCTATCGCAACGACGGCACCTATGCCAAACCCGGCGTGCACCGCCCCCGCGCGCCCGACAAATCCCGCGTGGACGCGGCGCGCTGGTTCGACGGCGAGGGCCGCGAACTTGACGCGCAATTCCGCACACGGCGGATTTTCTCGAACTATGGCAAGTCCAACCATGGGCTGGCGCAACTGAACCACTACCCGCTTGGCGCGATGGAGAGCTATGTGCTCAAGGCCGCGCGGGGGCGTGCGGTGCACTCCGATCACATGCTCGATGTGGATTACTGGGTAGAGCGGAATTTCAACACCCATGAGGACACCAGTATTCACGGGCTGAAACCGCTCAGCGCGCCGATATTGCAAGAGTTGCACGCGGACCCGGAATTGGCCGCGCTGCATGCTCGGGCTGTTGCATGGCGGCACGACCGTTTTGCCGAACTGATGCTGGAAGAACCCTACCGCGCACTGTTCGGCCGGTTGCTGATGACGCCGCCCTCGCGCCCGGTGAGCCGCGACGCAGCCAAGGTGCTATGGCGCTACGGGATGCAGGGCCGCGCACGCGCGACAGACGATGAAAGCTGATCCACGATCCTGTTCCCCACCCTGCCGCGCAAGCAGGCTGTGATCCGGTTCACAGACGATCTTCCAAATTGACGCTAGGTAAACCTTGGGGCGCGCACAACGCGTCAGCCGATGGGGGGAATCTGCGATGGATTGGGCGAAAAAGATCAACACCTTTTTCAAGGTAAAGAGTGCATATGGCGATGTCGGGACGGTCAAAAAGCTGTCCGATTACAGCAAGAAGATCAGCAAGAAGAAAAAGCTGACTTGGGATGACGTGAATTTCTTTGGCGATCCCGTCATGAACAAGATCAAGAAGAACGTCGCCGCCGACATCACAAAGGCCGAAGCGGTTCTAGCAACCAAGATCGTCTGGCCCGCTCGCATTACCGATCGCGCGTTTGAAAAAATGCTCAAGCTTTCCGACAAGCATGGCCATGACAGCAAGCAGGCTCAGGCAGCATTCGATGACTATTTGGTGTCGCTGCGAAAATATCACAACGCCATTATCCCTGTGATTACCGTGATGGAGGACGCGAAAAAGAAATTCGGTCCCCGGATCGAGGCCGCCGAAAACCTCGAAGCCTATGCCCGTATTCTGAACAAGGCGTTCATGGCCTGCACAAAAATACCCAGCCCCTTTGGCACCGGCCAGAATTCCGAATTCTTTGGCCTGTCGCAGGATGCGCTTCATCTGGCCGGGCAGTATCAGACGCTGGCTTCGCTCTTCAAAAAGATCAAGGAAAAGAACGCCAAGGCCTATGCCGAAGGAAACGAGATGGCGAATACCAATGGTCTTTGGATTGGCTGGGCGCTGGAACTGAGAAAGAAAAAGACGGCCGACCTTGCGAAGAACCGGCGCGCCAAAACACCCAAGAAATAGCACCTCAAGATGCGGATGACCGCGCCCCTCATTTCTTGGGGAACGGTCCCATTTCGCGCTGCTTCATCAGCTGTTCCGCAAGGTCCTTGCGCACCACCGGATCCTGCGCAAGCTGCATGATCAGCAACGCCTCGAACTCGGCCGGGGTTTCGCGCCCCGTCATGTTTTTCGCGGTGGCCTTGGCCACTGCGGGGGCGCGTTTGGTGATGGTCCCCCCGATATTCTCCAGCGCAGCCTTGACCGTGCCAAAGGTCAGGCGGGTGCGGACCTGGGTTCCCAGCGCGCCGGGGTTCTTGCCAAAGAAACTGGCGAGTTTGGGGTTCAGCTTGCTGGCCGAACCACCACCGACCATGCCCATCACCGTTTGATAAGCGGTGTCGATGAGATGCTTGCTGGGCGAGATCTTCTTGGCGTCGCCCACGGCGATCTTGCCAGTCGCGGATGCCAGACCCTTGACCTGAGTGGCAAGGAAGGCCCCAAGCGTTCCATGGATCACCGCCGTGGAAACGGCACCCTGCGCCAACTCACTGATCAAACCCGCCTTGGCCAATGCCCCGGTGGCCGCAGGCGCTGCAAAGGTCACGCAAAGAACGCCCAGCGCGACCATACCGGCAGTCTTGGTGAACTTGAGCGCCGACACGCTTCGGTTCGATCCCTTCACCACCCTGTTCACGTAATCGGTGACCGCGACGTCATAGGCATTGATCGCCTTTTCCGCCGCAAAAATGGTTTTCTGCAAGGTCAGCCATTTGCGGCCTCTGATCTCGGACCGCAATTTGGCCATCGCCTTGTGGCTGCGGGTATAAAGCGCTTCTTTTGGCATTGATGCGCCGCCCATCGTTTCCATGATGGGCCAGAGATTGGGATGCTCGGCGCGGTTTTTCTGGCAATCGCTATGGATGATGGTGATGCTGCGAAACCGCTTGTGAAACCGGTCGGCCAGTTCATTCATGTGCTTTTGCGTCTTTTTCTCAGCCCGCGCCAGCAAATCCTTTACCATCGCCTCCTGTTCGGGTGTCAGGTCGACTTTCTGTGGCATGTTCAAATCCTCCCAAAGTGTCGGATCTGTTCTGGTCCCAAGCGGAATCTGGCAATTATTACTGCCGGTGCTGTCTTGGTCCCCGATCCGCTCAGGATTTACCGACTGTTAACACTCTACTTGCGGGATGATTCGTTGTCTGTGAACTGGGTCACTGGGGCCCCGTTTCATTGCCCGCGCTGGCCGTCCGACCCCAAACCGCCGCAACCCTTTCCAAATTTTGCCCCATTCTGCGCCTAGATCCTGTTTCCAAACCAGTCCGCAAAGTGGCTGGAGAATGAGGACGAGCAAATGCACGATGTGCCCAATTCCATTGAGCAATCCCTCGCGGGTTTGTCCAAGGCCGAGTGGAAATCCGAGATTGCCCGAATCGCCGAAGAGGCGGGCATGTTTCAGCCCTTGGGGAAACGCCATTGCGCCACGTTCATTGACGAACAATCCACCCTGATCGTCACTTTTGAAAGCATGGAGGGGATCCGCACGCTGTCGCCCACCGCGCACCCCTTGGGGTGGGACATGGTCAAGGCGCTGGGGTGGTCACATCTGTGCATCATGTCCGACGGTGACACATGGTTTCGCGATCCCACCATCTATGCGTTCTTCGATCAGTTGATTGACGACGGCTTCTTCGAGGATTTCGAAAGGGTGATCTTTTACGGCGCAGGGCCGTGCGGCTATGCCGCCGCCGCGTATTCCGTGGCTTCTCCCGGGGCGACCGTGGTCGCGATCCAACCGCAGGCCACGCTTGATCCGCGCGTGACCGAATGGGACGACCGCTTTGTCGAAATGCGCCGCACATCCTTTACCGATCGCTATGGCTATGCGCCCGATATGCTGGACGCGGCGGATCACGCCTTTGTGCTCTATGATCCCTCGGAACAACTGGACGCGATGCATTCGGCGCTGTTCTACCGCAAGAACGTAACCCGCCTGCGAATGAATAACATGGGCGGGGCGCTTCAAACCGCGCTGATCGAGATGAAGATCCTGTATCGCCTGCTCGCCACGGCGGGACTGGGGCACCTCGATACCGACAGCTTTGCCCGCATGTATCGCGCCCGGCGCGATTATGTGCCCTATCTGCGCAACATCATGAATCGGCTGGACCGCGAAGAACGGCCCGTTCTGAACGCCGTGCTGTGCCGGGCAGTGACCGAAATGCGGTCCGCCCCCAAGTTCCGCCGCAAACTGGATCTGCTGGAAGCCCGCGCAGCCGAGGGTGAATTCACCATTCCCGCCCCACGGCGCTGATCCGTTCCGTCTGGATTGGCACGCGGGCCTGTGCTAGGGCGCGCGCATGACATACAGCCTCACGCTCCGACGCCCCGACGACTGGCACCTGCATCTGCGCGATGGCGCCATGCTGCGCGCCGTTCTTCCCGAAACCGCGCGCCATTTTGGCCGCGCGATCATCATGCCAAATCTGGTGCCGCCCGTGGTGCGCGGATCGGATGCCGCGGCTTATCGCGACCGCATACTGGCCGCTTTGCCCGACGGCATGTCCTTTGAGCCGCTGATGACCCTTTATCTGACCGAGGACACAGACCCCGACGACATGGCCGCCGCCCATGCCAGCGGACTGATCAAGGCCGTCAAGCTATACCCCGCCGGGGCCACCACGAACTCGGCCAGCGGCGTGCGCAATATCGACAGCGTGCGCCCGGTGCTGGAACGCATGGCCGAAATCGGCCTGCCGCTGTGTGTGCACGGCGAGGTGACGACCGCAGATGTAGATATCTTTGATCGCGAAGCCGTGTTCATCGACACCGTTCTTGACCCGATGCGCAAATCCGTGCCGGGCCTGCGTGTGGTCATGGAGCATATCACCACCCGTCAGGGTGCCGAATACGCCCGCAGTGGCGGCGCGGATCTTGGCGCGACGATCACCACGCATCACCTTGTCATCAACCGCAACCATATCCTTGTGGGCGGAATCAAGCCGCACTACTACTGCCTTCCCGTCGCCAAGCGCGAGGAACACCGTCTCGCCCTGCGCGCTGCCGCGACATCCGGCGAGGCGTGCTTTTTCCTGGGCACCGACAGCGCGCCGCACACCGATCCAAACAAGGAAATGGCCTGCGGCTGTGCGGGATGTTTCACCGCAACGAACACCATGTCCGTGCTGGCGCAGGTCTTTGAACAGGAAGACGCGCTGAACCGGCTCGAGGCGTTCTGTTCGCTCAACGGTCCGGCGTTTTACGGGCTGCCTGCGAATACCGATACCATCACCCTGACGCGCGGCGAACCGGTGCACTACCCCGCCAAGATCGACACGGACGACGGACCGGTCACCGTGTTCGACCCGCAGATGGATTTGCTGTGGCGCGTCGACTGACCGCGCCCGGCCCACCGCCCCTTTGAGAAAGCCCCAGACATGATCCCCAGTTCCTACCCTTCGCCCGAAGAAATGGCGCGGCTGACCGCGCGGATGCTCCTAGAAATCAAGGCTGTTCACCTCAACGCAGCCGATCCGTTCACCCTTGCCTCGGGGCTGCCGTCGCCCACCTATATCGACTGCCGCAAGCTTATCTCGTACCCGCGCATCCGCGCCACGTTGATGGATTTCCTGACCGTTACGGTCATGCGCAACGCAGGTTTTGAGGCGTTCGACAACATCGCGGGCGGCGAAACCGCAGGCATCCCATTTGCCGCGCTGGTGGCGGAACGCATGGGGCTGCCGATGACCTATGTGCGCAAGAAACCCAAGGGATACGGACGCAACGCGCGCATCGAAGGTGCCATGAGCGAAGGCGAACGGGTTCTTCTGGTCGAAGATCTGACCACCGATGGCGGATCCAAGCTGTCCTTCGTGGACGCCATCCGCGACACCGGGGCCACGTGCGGGCACACGGCCGTGATCTTCTATTACGGCATCTTTCCGGACACCGAAAAAACGCTGGGCGATCATGGGGTTCAACTGCACCACCTGTGCACATGGTGGGACGTTCTGGCCGAGGCGCGCGCCTCCGGGGCGTTTGACGCCGAGACCCTGCGCGAGGTCGAAGCCTTTCTGAACGCGCCGCGCGCCTGGCAAGACGCGCGCGCCGCGGCAACCTCCTGAGACCGGGGCCGACAAAGCCTCAGGCCCAAACGCCGTGACGGACAAGATAGGGTGGCGCGCTGAAGCGCGCCCCCATTATCCTGTGGCAGGCCCGCGCGACCAAAGCTATCCACAGGCTTATACAATTTGCATCAGATCACCGTTTCGCGATAATACCGCGACCAACGAAACGCACGGTTACGCAGGCGCGACAACGCGGGCGAAGGGGGGCAGATGAACGAGATTGCACGGCTGAAATCAGCAGCAGACGCGGCCGAAACCGGCGACACGATGCCCCACTCCATCGAGGCTGAACAACAGCTTCTTGGCGCAATCCTGACCAATAATGACGTCTATGACCGCGTGGCGTCGATCATCGGCCCGCAGCATTTCTATGACCCTGTGCACGCCCGCATCTATGAAGTGGCCGCCGCGCGAATCGCCAAGAACGCGCTGGCCTCACCGGTCACGCTCAAGGCATTCCTCGAAGAAGACGAGGGCCTGCGCGAATTGGGCGGTCCGGCGTATCTGGTGCGCCTCGCAGGTGCGGCGATCTCGGCGTTTGCGGTGCGCGATTATGCGCAGATGATCTATGATTTCGCAATCCGGCGCGAACTGATGCGCCTGGGTCAGGACATAAGCACCCGCGCGGCCACCATCGACGTGGCCTCCGAGCCGCGCGAACAGATCGTCGAGGCCGAACAAAAACTCTACAAGCTCAGTGAACAGGGCCAGACCGAAAGCGGCTTTCAGAGTTTTCTCAAGGCGGTCACCGATGCGGTGAACGTCGCCAACGCCGCCTACCAGCGCGAAGGCGGGCTGGCAGGGATTTCCACCGGGCTGATCGACATGGACAAGAAGCTGGGCGGGCTGCATCGGTCGGACTTGCTGATTCTCGCCGGACGCCCGTCGATGGGCAAGACGTCGCTGGCCACCAATATCGCCTTCAACATCGCCAAGACATACCGGCGCGGCCGCCTGCCAGATGGAAGCGAAGGGTCGATCGAAGGCGGGGTCGTTGGCTTTTACAGCCTTGAAATGAGCGCAGAACAGCTGGCCGCGCGAATCCTGTCGGAAGCCGCCGAAGTGCCCTCGGAACAGATCCGGCGCGGTGACATGACGGAAACCGAATTCCGCCGATTCGTGGATGCCGCGAAATCGCTCGAAAGCTGCCCGCTCTATATCGACGACACACCCGCGCTGCCGATTTCGCAACTGGCGGCACGGGCGCGCAGACTGAAACGGACCCATGGCCTGGATGTGCTGATCGTGGATTATCTCCAGCTGGTGCGCCCCGCGACGGCCAAGGACAGCCGGGTGAACGAAGTGTCGGAAATCACGCAGGGCCTGAAAGCCATCGCGAAGGAACTGGACATTCCGGTGATCGCGCTGAGCCAGTTGTCACGACAGGTCGAAAACCGCGAAGACAAACGCCCGCAACTCAGCGACCTGCGGGAATCGGGTTCGATCGAACAGGATGCCGATGTGGTGATGTTCGTGTTCCGCGAAGAATATTACGCCGAACGGGAAAAGCCATCTGACGATCAGCTTGACAAAATGGCCGAGTGGCAGGCGCGCATGGAAAAGCTGCATGGCAAGGCGGAGGTGGTGATCGGCAAACAGCGCCACGGCCCCATCGGCACCGTCGAACTGAGCTTCGAGGGCCGCTTTACGCGGTTTGGCAATCTGGTCAAACCCTGGCAACAGGGAAGCGAGATTTCCTGACCTTGCGGAGCGCCTGCGGCGCACGCTTTTTTGCGCCGTGCTGCGCACGTCGCGGTGCCGCCTCCGGCGGGGGTATTTGACCCGAGAAAGAGGCCATTCAGCCCGGCACGCCCGCGCTTTTTCTCTTGCCGGAAATATCCCGGGGGGAGCCGCGCGCAGCGCGGTGGGGGGCAGCGCCCCCCTCTTGTGCCCTCATACCAGACGTGCCACGGGTGGCATGAAAAAGCCGGTGTGATGAAGGGCAGGCTTGACCTTGGCGTGCGTCCCTCTCATGAACGCGGCATGAGCACTGCGACCCTGACCATTGATCTGGCTGCCTTGGCGGCGAACTGGAAACGCCTTGACGCAATGAACAATTGCGAAACGGCCGCTGTCGTGAAGGCCGATGGCTATGGGCTTGGGGCGGTCCAAGTCGCCGACGCGCTGGCGCGCGCTGGGGCGCGTCGGTTTTTTGTGGCCGTTGCCGAAGAGGGGGTTGCGTTGCGGTGTGCCTTGGGCCCCTGGCCCCAGATCAATGTCTTTTCCGGTCACATGGCGGGTGATACCGCGCTGATACGGGATTTTGCCCTGACGCCGATGCTCAACAGTATTGACCAGATGTTGCGCCATGTGGAAGCTTTGCCGGGCCACAGTTTTGGCATTCAGCTGGATAGCGGCATGAACCGATTGGGCATGGAGCCTGCCGAGTGGGACGCGTTGCGCGATATTGCCCTTGAACAGCGTCCGGCGTTGATCATGTCGCATCTGGCGTGTTCGGACGAACCGGACCACGCGATGAACGCCCAGCAGTTGCGCAGCTTTCGCGAGATGACCGACGGGATCGAAACCACCCGGTCGTTGTCGGCCACGGGGGGCATCTTGTTGGGCAGGGACTACCATTTCGATCTGTGCAGGCCCGGCATCGGGCTATATGGCGGGTTTCCGTTTTCCGATGCCAACCCTGTTGTCACCCTTGATCTGCCGGTGATCCAGATACGCGACGTCCTACCGGGAGAAACGGTGGGATATGGCAACAGCTGGACCGCGACGCGTCCGACGCGGTTGGCGACGGTGTCGGCTGGTTATGCGGACGGCCTGATCCGGGGCATGGGGCCGAACCTGCATCTTTGGGCCGGGCATTTGCGCTGTCCCGTTGTCGGGCGGATCTCGATGGATCTGATCACTGTGGACGTTACCGATCTCGACGATGCGCCTGACGCCCTGTCCATTCTATGCCGCGAGCAGGGGGTGGATGAGGTGGCCGCGGCTGCGGGGACCATCGGCTATGAGGTGCTGACCAATCTTGGTGGCGGGCGGTTCAACCGCGTTTACAAGCGATGAGCACGCTTTGGAGATCATTGCGGGCCATGTTGGGCGCGTTGGGGCGGACGGTGTTGGGGTGGCTCGCGGCCATTGGCCGGGTCGGGTTCTTTTTCCTTGACACCCTGTCGCACATGTTGCGCCCACCGGTTTACGGGCGCGAGATTTTCAATGCGCTGCTGAATGTCGGCTGGCTGTCTCTGCCGGTTGTCGGGTTGACGGCGATTTTCACCGGAGGTGCGCTGGCATTGCAGATCTATGCGGGCGGATCGCGGTTCAATGCCGAGGCCGTCGTCCCCCAGATCGTGGCCATCGGCATGGTCCGCGAGCTTGGCCCGGTTCTGGTTGGGTTGATGATCGCGGCGCGTGTCACATCGTCGATCGCCGCCGAGATCGCCACCATGAAAGTGACCGAACAGATTGACGCTCTTGTCACCCTGTCCACCCATCCGATCAAATACCTTGTGGTCCCGCGGGTGCTTGCCGGTTTGATCTGCGTGCCGCTTCTGGTGGCGGTGGGCGATATTATCGGTATTTTCGGCGGGTATGCGGTGGCGGTGCAGAACCTTGGGTTCAACGCGGCGATCTACTTGATCAACACCGTCGATTTCCTTGAGCCGCTGGACGTGATTTCGTCCTTGGTCAAGGGCTGTGTCTTTGGCGGGATCGCCACCTTGATGGGCTGTTATTATGGCATGGGATCGGGGCGTGGGGCGCAGGGCGTTGGCCGCGCGACGAAGGGATCGGTCGAGGCGGCGGCCGTGTTGATCCTGGCGGCGAACTTCATGCTCACGGGGGTGTTCTTTTCGCTATGATCCGGATGGAAGGCGTAACCAAGGCATTTGGCGACAACCGTGTTCTGCGCGACGTTGACCTTGAGATTGAAAAGGGCTCGTCGATGGTGATCATCGGCGGATCCGGCACCGGGAAATCGGTGGCGCTCAAATGCGTATTGGGGCTTGTGCGCCACGATGCCGGGCGGATTCTTGTTGATGGACAGGATGCAGGCAAGGGCGACCGTGACGCGTTTCTGGCGCGGTTCGGGATGCTGTTCCAGGGGGGGGCGCTGTTCGACAGCCTGCCGGTTTGGCACAATGTGGCCTTCCGGCTGATGCGCGGCGCGCTAAAACGGCCCCGCGAAGAGGCCCGCGAGATTGCCATCGAAAAACTGCGCCGGGTCGGGCTGAAGCCGGATGTTGCCGACCGTCTGCCGGCCGAATTGTCTGGTGGCATGCAAAAACGCGTCGGACTGGCGCGCGCCATCGCCGCCGAACCGGAAATCATCTTTTTCGATGAGCCGACCACCGGGCTGGATCCGATCATGGCGGGTGTGATCAACGATCTGATCCGCGAGATCGTGACCGAAATGGGGGCCACGGCGATGACCATCACCCATGACATGAGCAGCGTGCGCGCCATCGCCGACCGGGTGGCGATGCTGCATGACGGGGTCATCCAGTGGACCGGGCCGGTGGGCGATATGGATGCATCGGGCGATGCCTATGTCGACCAGTTCATCCATGGGCGGGCCGAGGGACCGATCGCGGCGGTGCGCTGAGCGGCGCGGGCCGGTTTGAAAAACATTGGGCGGCGCGCGTGAGACGCGGTTCGATTCTTGGGTATTTGGAACGAGAAAGAAGCAGGGAGGCGACAGGGATGGCGAAGGCGGCGCGATTTGTTTGTTCGTCCTGTGCGGCGGTCACGTCCAAATGGGCCGGGCGGTGCGAGGCCTGCGGCGAATGGAACAGCATCGTGGAAGAGGCACCGTTGTCCTCGGGACCGGGCAAGGCGGCTCTGGGGGCGCGGCGCGGCAAGGGGATCGCTCTGGGAGATCTGGCCAGCACCGAAGCCCCGCCGCCACGCACCCTTTGCGGGCTGGGTGAGCTGGATCGGGTCCTTGGCGGCGGGCTGGTCGAGGGATCGGCGCTTTTGGTGGGGGGCGACCCCGGCATCGGCAAGTCCACCTTGTTGTTGCAGGCGGCCGCGCGGTTCGCTCAGGCCGGTCTGGATGTGATGTATATCTCGGGCGAGGAAGCGGCCGCGCAGGTGCGCATGCGGGCGCGGCGGCTGGGGTTGGCGGATGCGCCTGTGCGATTGGGGGCAGAAACCGATCTGCGCAACATTCTGACCACGCTGGACGCCGAGCGCCCTGCCCTGACGGTGATCGATTCAATTCAGACCATGTGGTCGGATGGTGTGGAAAGCGCGCCGGGCAGCGTGTCGCAGGTGCGCGCCGCAGCGCATGAGCTGACCCGGTTTGCCAAGAGCCGAAACGTGTCCGTGGTGCTGGTGGGTCACGTGACCAAGGAAGGCCAGATCGCGGGTCCGCGGGTTGTGGAACACATGGTGGATACGGTGCTCTATTTCGAGGGCGAGCGCGGCCACCCGTTCCGAATTCTGCGTGCGGTCAAGAACCGGTTTGGCCCGGCGGATGAAATCGGTGTGTTCGAGATGACCGGGGCCGGTTTGGCCGAAGTGAGCAACCCGTCTGCGCTTTTCCTGTCAGAGCGTGGCACCCCCAGCCCCGGCTCGGTGGTGTTCGCCGGAATCGAGGGCACGCGCCCGGTGCTGGTCGAGGTGCAAGCACTGGTGGCCCCGTCACCGCATTCTCAGGCGCGCCGCACCGTCGTGGGTTGGGATGGCGGGCGGCTGGCGATGATCCTTGCGGTGCTTGAGGCGCGCTGCGGCATTCCCTTTGCGGGGCTGGATGTTTACCTCAATATCGCGGGGGGGCTGAAGATCAGCGAACCGGCCGCGGATCTTGCCGTGGCGGCGGCGCTGCTGAGTGCGCGTGAAGACGCCGCCCTGCCCCCGGAAACCGTTGTTTTCGGAGAAATCAGCCTCTCGGGGGCGTTGCGCCCCGCACCGCAGACCGAAAACAGGTTGAAAGAGGCGCAAAAACTTGGTTTCACGTCAGCCATTGCGCCCGCGGGTGGCAAGATCGGCGCGCAAAGCACCATGTCTTTGCTAAGACCAGCCGATCTTACCGGTTTCGTTGGCGAAGTATTCGGTGCAGGTTAAAAACGGATAGCGAGGAAAGCGGGCGATCATGGACGGGTTCACAATCATAGACGGCGTTGTGGCCGCGATCATCGTTCTTTCGGCGCTTCTGGCGTATTCGCGCGGGATCGTGCGCGAGGCCATGGCCATCGCCGGATGGATTGCGGCAGGTGTTCTGGGGTTCATCTTTGCCCCTCAGGTCGAACCGCTGATCAAGGAAATCCCGGTCTTGGGCGAAGTCATTGCCGACAGCTGCGAGCTGAGCATGATCGGGGCCTTTGCGGTGGTCTTTGCCATCGCATTGATCGTGGTGAGCTTTTTCACCCCGCTGTTTTCCACGGTGGTGCAGCGGTCGGTTCTGGGCGGTCTGGACCAGGGGTTTGGCTTCCTGTTTGGGGTGCTGCGCGGTGTCCTGTTGGTGGCGGTGGCGTTCTTTGTCTATGACACGGTGGTTACCGGCCAAAGCTTTACCGTCGTTGACGAAAGCCGCTCGGCAGCCGTGTTTTCCCGTCTGACCGGCCAGATCGAGGAACGCGACCCGCAAGAGGCGCTCGGCTGGATCACACAGCAATACGAAGAACTGGTCGGAGCCTGCGGAAAATAACGGCGGTTGCACGTTTTCCGGGGCGCACGCGCGGCGGATCGCTGCCGCGACACTTCGTAATGTGATCGTTTCGTGACATAGCCTTCCGGACCTTCTATGGAGGGGGCAGATTTGTTAACGGGATTCGGAGCCCTTCGTGACCGGACAGAAGATGCCCCCCGCCCATCCGTTTGATTTCGACGCCGTGCGCGACGATATCGAGGATGATAAACTTCATGAAGAATGCGGTATCTACGGCGTTATAGGCGTCAAGGATGCGGCAAATTTCGTGGCCCTAGGTCTGCACGCCTTGCAGCATCGCGGACAGGAGGCGGGCGGGATCGTATCCCATGACGCCGCCCACGGGTTCCAGTCGGCACGGCGATTCGGCTATGTGCGCGATAACTTTACCTCGCATTCGCTGATGGAGACCCTGCCCGGGCCGCTGGCGATCGGGCATGTGCGCTATTCCACTGCCGGATCAAAGGGCCAGACCGCGATCCGCGACGTGCAGCCATTCTTTGGCGAATTTTCAATGGGCGGTGCCGCGATTGCGCATAATGGCAACATCACCAATGCAGACGCCCTGCGCCGCGAACTGATCGAACGCGGGTCGATTTTTCAATCCTCGTCAGACAGTGAATGCATCATCCACCTGATGGCGCGCTCCCTGCAACGCAATATCCCCGAGCGCATGGAAGACGCCCTGCGCCGCGTCGAAGGCGCGTTCTCCGTGGTGGCAATGACCCGGACCAAGCTGATTGGCGTGCGCGACCCGCTGGGCGTGCGCCCGCTGGTTCTGGGCAAGGTCGGGGACGGGTATATCCTGTCTTCCGAGACCTGTGCGCTGGACATCATCGGCGCGGAGTTCGTGCGCGAAATCGAACCGGGCGAAATGGTGGTGATCGACGCCAACGGCATCGACAGCCGACGCCCGTTCCGGGCGGCAAAATCGCGGTTCTGCATCTTTGAGCATGTCTATTTCTCGCGCCCCGATTCGATCATCGGGGGGCGGTCCGTCTATGAAACGCGCCGTCAGATCGGCGTGGAACTGGCGCGCGAAGCCCCGGTCGAGGCCGACCTTGTTTGCCCGGTCCCAGATAGCGGCACACCGGCGGCCATCGGTTTTGCGCATGAAAGCGGCATTCCCTATGGCATGGGCATCATCCGCAACCAATACATGGGCCGGACGTTCATCGAACCGACCGAACAGATCCGCAACATGGGCGTGCGGCTCAAGCTGAACGTGAACCGCGCCCTGATCGAAGGCAAGCGGGTCATCCTCGTGGACGATTCGGTGGTGCGCGGCACGACCAGCCGCAAGATCAAGGAAATGATCCTCGATGCCGGGGCCGCCGAAGTGCATTTCCGTATCGCCTCGCCGCCCACCGCCTGGCCGTGTTTCTACGGGGTCGATACCCCGCAGCGCGAAAAACTGCTGGCGGCAACCATGACCGAAGAGGAAATGTGCTCGCATCTGGCAGTGAACAGCCTCAAGTTCATCTCGCTTGACGGGCTTTATCGCGCGGTCGGCGAGGCGTCCGGGCGCAAGGCTGACAGCCCGCAGTACTGCGACGCGTGTTTCTCTGGCGAATACCCGGTCCGGCCATCGGACATGATCGAAAAAGGCTTTGAGCTGAAGGCCGCCGAATAGAGCGCGCACGGCTGGCTGCGGATGCCGCCGGCTGGCGTGTTTTCAGCCACAAGAAGACCGGAGCGCGCCATATCGGGCGGGTTCCGGATGGGGGCCTCGGCGGGAGTCTGCCGGGGACCGCGCCACACGGCTTGCAGTGGGTGTCCCGCGTGATAGCAGGGCGGCCGCATCAACGCCCGGAGGCTCCTCTTGTCCGACACACCCACCCTGAACGACGCCGCGAACACCGCCGCGCGTCTGGCAACACGCGAGGCCGTTCTGCCGATGCGCGCGCTCTCGCTTCTCGGGACCTTCGGGACAGCCGATGCGCTGCAGGCCCTGCTGCGCACGCCGCGTGGGAATATTCTGCGGGTTCATGCTGGCGACACGGTCGGCGCCGACCGGATCGCGGCTGTAGAGTCCGGGCTGGTGGTTCTGGAACGCCAAGGAAAAACACGGGTTCTGCGGATGCCGGGGGCTGGCGGGGCTTCCAATTCGGGCGCTGGCGGGTCATAGATCGGCCCGGAGAACATGCCACTCAGCAGGAGCCGCAGATGACCGATCAGATCGCCCTTGTTACCGGTGCCTCGCGTGGCCTGGGGTTTGCCATTGCCGAAGCTCTGGCCCCCGATCATCACGTCGTGGCGGTTGCGCGCACCGTGGGCGGACTCGAGGATCTCGACGACCGGATCAAGGCCAAGGGCGGAGCGGCCACCCTGGCCCCGATGGACATCGCCGATCCCGGCGCAATGGCAACGCTGTGCCGGGGTATCCATGACCGCTGGGGCGGCATCGCGCTCTGGGTGCATTGTGCCGTGCATGCCGCACCGCTCAGCCCTGCCGATCACATCGACACCAAGGACTGGAACAAATCCGTCTCCGTTAACCTTAACGCGGCCTCGATGCTGATCACCTATGTCGCCCCGCTTCTTGGCGCAGAGGGCACCGCGGTCTTCTTTGACGATCCCGACACCGCCAACGCCAAGTTCTTCGGGGCTTATGGCGCGACCAAGGCAGGACAGGCTGCGCTGGTCCGCTCATGGGCGGCTGAAACCGTCAAAACCGGGCCGCGCGTGCATCTGCTGACGCCCCGCCCCATGCCCACGGCCACCCGCGCCCGGTTCTATCCCGGCGAAGCCCGCCCCGATCTGGCAACACCCGCCGAAGAAGCCGCGCGCCTGCTCGCCAGCATCTGACCCGCCCATCTGGCGCACAACAGGCTTCTTCTGGCCCAAAATACTCCCGCCGGAGGCGCCTGTCGCTTGCCCCAGACGCGCCGCTCGCCTATCACACCCCCAAAAGGGGTGAACATGCGCATTCTTCTGACAAACGATGACGGTATCAATGCACCGGGGTTGAAAACGCTGGAAGCGATTGCCGCAGATCTGGCCGGTCCCGACGGCGAGGTGTGGGTCGTCGCGCCCGCCTTCGAACAATCCGGCGTTGGCCATTGCATCAGCTATACCCACCCGATGATGATCTCGGAAATGGGGCCACGCCGCTGGGCCACCGAAGGCTCGCCTGCCGATTGTGTGTTGGCCGCGCTCTGGGATGTCATGGGCGACGCGCGCCCCGATCTTGTCTTGTCAGGCGTCAACCGTGGCAACAACTCGGCTGAGAATTCTCTTTATTCCGGCACGCTGGGCGGCGCGATGGAGGCGGCCCTTCAGGGCCTTCCGGCCTTTGCCCTGTCGCAGTATTACGGCCCCAAGCTGGCCGGTGTGAGCGATCCGTTCGAAGCCGCCGCCGTGCATGGCGCGGATGTGATCCGCCGCCTTCTGCCCCACGCCACCGCTCAGGACAGTGCCGATTACCGCCTCTTCTTCAACGTGAACTTCCCCCCCGTGCCTGCCGCCGATGTGCGCGGAACCCGCGTGGTGCGTCAGGGCTTTCGCGATGGGCCACGCTTTGGCGCGGAACCGCACCTGTCACCGGCGGGACGGCGTTTCCTGTGGATCCGCGGCGGCGACCAGCAGGCAGCCTGCGCCCCGGATACGGATGCGGCCGTCAACCTTGAGGGATATATCTCGGTCACGCCGATGCGCGCCGATCTGACGGCGCATGACGCGCTGGATGCCCTGCGGGAGATCGAATGAACGACGCCCCCCCTTCGGCGGAAACGCGCATGCAGTTCCTGTTCGCCCTGCGGTCGCGGGGCGTGACGGATGCGCGGGTTCTGGGGGCGATGGAATCTATCGACCGGGGTCCTTTTGTGCGCGGCCTGTTTTCCGAACGCGCCTATGAGGATATGCCCCTGCCCATCGCTTGTGGCCAGACCATCAGCCAGCCTTCGGTGGTTGGCGTGATGACGCAGGCCTTGCAGGTAAACCCGCGTGACAAGGTTCTGGAGGTGGGCACCGGCTCGGGCTATCAGGCGGCCATCCTCAGCCGTCTGGCCCGCCGGGTCTATACGGTGGATCGTCACAAACGGCTGGTGCAGGAAGCCCGGCAGATCTTTGAGGCGCTGGATCTTGTCAATATCACGGCGCTGACGGTGGATGGTTCATTCGGCCTGCCCGATCAGGCACCTTTTGACCGCATCATCGTGACCTGCGCCGCAGAAGACCCCCCCGGCCCGCTCTTGGCGCAACTCAAGATCGGCGGTATCATGGTCTTGCCGGTTGGGCAGTCGGACACCGTGCAAACCCTGATCCGCGTGCACAAGGCCGAGGACGGGCTGCACTATGACGAACTGCGCCCGGTGCGATTTGTCCCGCTTCTGGAAGGGCTGGGCAAGGACGCGTGAGGCAGGCCGGAAAAAAAACCGACCGGTCATGCAGACAGGTGAAACAATAACAAACCGATCCCCCGGCAACATGGGGTGAGCGAGGACATCGAGATGAAACGCCCTTCCCCTAATCTGGTCACACCCGGTCCCCACGGCCCGGTGGCCCACCGCTCAGGCCCGGCGGCACGTGCCATTGGCGCGGCACTGGTGTGTGTTGCGCTGGCGGGGTGCAATGAACCTCTGGATTTTGACCTGCGGGGCAATCTGGGGGCGTTTTCCACCGCCACGGCGGCGCGGGGGGCGGCGCTCGACCGACCGCAGCCAGACGCGCGCGGGGTGATCTCCTATCCCAACTACCAGGTGGTCGTGGCCCGGCAGGGCGACACGGTGCGCAGCATTGGCCAGCGGCTGGGCAGCGACCCGGCGGCGATTGCACGATTCAACGGGATCGACGTGGACACGCCCCTGCGCCGCAACGAAGTGCTGGCCCTGCCGGGTCGCGTCTCCGAACCCGCCCCCGGCACCCCCGGTTCCATTGATCTGTCCACGCTTGCGGGCCGCGCCATCGACGATGCCGCCCCGACACCGCCCGACAGCAGCGCAATCAGCACCCAAACTCTGGACCCGGCACCCGCGCCCGCCACCGCGCCGCCGCAGCCCGACACCCCCGGAGAGCCGTTGCGTCACAGGGTTGCGCGTGGCGAGACCGCCTATACCATCGCGCGGCTTTATCAGGTGCCGATCCGGGCCTTGGCAGACTGGAATGGGCTTGGCCCGGATTTCGCCATACGCGAAGGACAATACCTGCTGATCCCGCTGACTGCGCCGGACAACCGCAGCGCCTCGACTGCGCCGCTGGCGGCCCCGACGCGGCCCGGCCTCCGCCCCAGCGCGACACCGACACCACCCAGCGCTTCGCGCCCTCTGCCTGATGAGGACGTCGCCCCGGCCAACACACCCATAGCCAATCCCGATGCGCCGTTGGGCAGCGCCCGGAGCAATGCAGCCATGGACATGCCGGTCGAAGGGCGCATCATCCGCACTTTTGCCAAAGGTCGTAACGATGGCCTCGACATCGCGGGCACCCCCGGTGCCGCAGTGCGCGCAGCCCGCGACGGCACAATCGCCGCCATCACGTCGGACGCTGAACAGGTGCCAATCATCGTGGTGCGCCACGCCGACAACATCCTGACCGTCTATGCCAATGTTGACGGCATCACCGTGTCCAAGGGCGACACCGTCGCGCGCGGCCAGACGATTGCCCGCCTGCGCTCTGGCGATGATGCCTATTTGCATTTCGAGGTGCGCGAAGGCTTCGACAGCGTCGATCCGACCCCCTATCTGGAATAACTAAGGCGCGCCGCCGGTGGCGTCCGCCTCCGATGACCCGGAAAAGAACGCAGGCAGCGCGCGCGCCTGAACAATCGTGTCCAGCCTGACCGCGCGCGAACGGGCGTGGGTCTCGGACCAGCCGCGCAACGTCCAGATCCGCCCCAGATAGTCCAGCGCATGGGGATGGATGACCCAAGGCGCGTTCCCCGCCGCTTCGGTCAGTTCGACCTTCTGGCGGGCGCGGATCGCGGCGCGCAGCATCGCCATATGGCCAAACCCCCGCGCCATGCAGGCAAAGGGCGCGGCCTCGGGCGGGATCGGCACCGGCACCTGTCCCCCGTCCAGCGGCAGAGCGGCGTCCAGTTTGTCAGCAAGCCGCGCCGCGGCGGCCTTGAGGTCCGGATCGTCCGCCTCGGCCACGATGGCAATGCCAAGGTTCAGCGCCTCCAGCTCTGCCTGATCAAGGCTCAGTGGCGGCAGAACGGTTTCGTCGCGCAACCTGTACCCTGCCCCCGGCGTGCCCGTAACGGGCACCCCGTTGGCCGCAAGACGCGCCATGTCACGATAGAGCGTGCGCGGCGACACACCAAGACGGTGCGCCAGATCGTCCGCCCGGTGGACCGCCCCACCGCGCAAAAGCTGCAAAATCTCAAACAGGCGGTCGGGTCGGGCCATGGGGCGAGTTATCAGCATTTTCCCCGATTGGGCAAGATATACTGACACCAAACTGTCAGTAGCGAACAAATGCCCATCCAAACCCAGCAATTTTGGACCTCAGAGCCATCTGTCGGGCCGCGCCGCCCTTTTCCCCGCCCCGCCCCTTCGCCTAGAACGGACCAAAGCCAACAATCGGCGATTTGACCGCCGGGGCAATCAAGGAGACTTCATAATGTTGAACAACATCGGCCTTCCCGGCATCCTTCTCATCGCCGTCGTGGTTCTGGTTCTCTTCGGACGCGGCAAGATCAGCTCGCTCATGGGCGAGGTCGGCAAAGGCATCACCGCGTTCAAAAAGGGCGTCAAGGACAGCGCTGACGAAATCGAGGACCAGGCCGCCGCAGACGAAGCGCGCGACGTGACCCCCGAGACCGACAAAGACAAGGCATAAACCGCCATGTTCGATCTGGGCTGGTCGGAGCTTTTGGTAATCGGCGTGGTCGCACTCATTGTGGTGGGGCCCAAGGATTTGCCGATGCTGTTTCGCAACGTGGGCCGCTTTGTGGGCAAGGCCAAGGGAATGGCGCGCGAATTCAGCCGCGCCATGAACGATGCCGCCGACGAATCCGGCGTCAAGGAAATGGCCAAAGGTCTCAAGGCGGCGACCAATCCGGTTGGCAGCGCAATGGACGGCGTGAAATCCGCCACCAAGGACCTGACCGCCGCCATCGACCCGACGAAATTCGACCCTGACAGCGAAACCGGCAAGCTGGCCGCGGAACGCGCCGAACAGGTCCGAAAAATCCAGGCCGCCACCGCGCGCAAAGCCGCAGAGCGCAAGGCCCGTGAAGCCGAAGAGGCGGAAGCCCTTGCCCGGTCCTATGAGACCCCGGCCGAGCCGACACCTGCGCCACAAGACGCGTCCAAGGACGCACCCGGAGACTCCAAAACATGAGCCAGACAGACGAAATCGACGATTCGTCCGCCCCGCTGATCGAACACCTGACTGAGCTGCGATCGCGGCTCATTTGGTGCGTCGTCTATTTCGTGATCGGCATGGTGATCTGTTTCGGGTTTGCCACGCCGATCTTCAATTTTCTCACCGACCCGCTGTGTCAGGTGCTGGAAACGCGCGGACAGGATTGCGCGCTGATCTTCATCAGCCCGCAGGAAGGCTTCTTTGTTGCGATCAAGGTCTCCTTCCTCGGCGGCTTTATCCTCGGGTTTCCGTTTATTGCCAATCAGCTTTGGCGCTTTGTGGCTCCCGGTCTCTACAAGTCCGAAAAAGGTGCATTTCTGCCGTTTCTCGTGGCCTCGCCCTTCATGTTCATTCTGGGGGCGTCCTTTGCATTCTATGTGGTGACGCCGCTGGCCTATGACTTCTTCCTTGGCTTCCAGCAATTCGGAGCCGAAGGCGAAGCCCTTGAGGCAAGCGGGGCCGCGCCCCCGCTTTCCGTGGTGTTTCAGGGATCGGCACAGGAATACCTGAACCTGACGATCAAGTTCATCGTGGCCTTTGGTATGTGCTTTCAGTTGCCGGTTCTGCTGACCCTGATGGGCAAGGCCGGGCTGGTCAGTGCCGAAGGACTGGGCAACGTGCGCAAATACGCGGTTGTGGCCATCCTCGTGCTTGCGGCTCTGGTGACACCGCCAGATGTGATCACGCAGGTGATCCTGTTTGTGGTGGTTTACGGGCTTTATGAAATCTCGATCTTCCTCGTGCGCCGTGTCGAGAAAAAGCGCGAAGCCGAATTGCGTGCCCAGGGCCTTTGGTTCGAGGACGATGAGGACGACAACACCGATACGTCCTCTGCTGGTCCCGAAACCGGGCCGGACCCGGACTATGATCCTCTTCACGATCACGATCCACTGATGGACGAGTTCGACGACGAGGACGACACGACCGACGGGAAGGACCGCAAATCGTGACCGAAGATGCCTTGAACCGCATCGCGGCGGCGCTGGAGCGTATCGCACCCGCGCCGCTGGCCGCACCCGACTTTGCGGCGGCCCCGGCCTTTGTCTGGCACGTCGAACCGGATCGGCTGGAACCGGTTCCGCAGGTGTCGCGGATCGCGCTTGACCTGCTGATCGGCGTGAACCGGTCACGCGATACCCTTCTGGACAACACCCGCCGCTTTGCCGCAGGGCTGAGCGCTAACAACGCGCTTCTCTGGGGCGCGCGGGGCATGGGGAAATCCAGCCTTGTCAAAGCGATACACGGCACTCTTCAGGCGGAATTTCCGGCGCTCAAGATCGTGGAGCTGCAACGTGAGGACCTGCCATCGGTAGGACGGCTGCTGACCCACTTGCGCGCGGCCCCCGACATGCGTTTTGTGCTGTTTTGTGATGATCTTTCCTTTAGCCACGACGATCAGCACTATAAAAGCCTCAAAGCCGTGCTGGACGGCGGGATCGAAGGACGCCCCGACAACGTGGTTCTTTACGCCACATCAAACCGCCGCCACCTGATGCCGCGGGACATGATCGAAAACGAACGCTCCAGCGCGATCAACCCGTCCGAAGCCGTGGAAGAGAAGGTCTCGCTCTCTGATCGGTTCGGGCTGTGGCTGGGCTTTCACCCCTGCACGCAAGACGAATACCTGTCGATGATCGACGGGTATTGCGCAGCGTGGGGCGTCGATGTGGATGCCGATACCCTGCGTGCCGAAGCAATCGAATGGCAGGCCACGCGCGGCGCGCGGTCAGGCCGGGTGGCATGGCAGTTCTTTGTCGATCTGGCCGGGCGCCACGGGGTCAACGTCGGATAACGCGCCCTTGCGGGCGCGTGCCTCCGGCGGGAGTATTTTTGGCCAGAAGAAGGGGCGGACGCGCCATACCTTTCAGGTGCGGTTCAGGCCGGGAAGATGAAACACTTGTCCCGGCGCACGGTCAGCCACATGACCTTGCCCGCGCGCGGCATGAACACACCGGGCACCGTAACCTTGAGCATGGCGCCGTCAAAATCCATGCGGAACTCCACAAGGCTTTCGTTGCCCATGAAGCGGGCGCGCTCGACCACCCCGCGCGCTGGTGATCCTTCGGAGGCGGTGGGGGCCGGGCCCTTGCCGTTGCGGTCAAAGTCGATGCGCACGTGCTGGGGCCGGAACACGATATCAACCTCGGTCCCATCCGCGATGCCGGGGGCCAGAAACCGGCCGAACGGTGTCATCGCCAAGGCCCCCTCAACCCGTGCGCGCAGCACGTTGGTATCCGAGAAAAACGCCACCGCGGCGCGATCCACCGGGCGGGTGTAGACGTTGTAGGGTGCGCCGCGCTGAACGATCTGCCCATCGCGCATGAGCGCGATCTGGTCGGCCATGCGCATGGCTTCTTCGGGTTCATGCGTGACCAGAAGAACCGCGGTATCTTCCTGCTTGAGCAGGGTCAACGTTTCGTCGCGGATGCCATCGCGCAACCGGTTGTCGAGGCCCGAGAACGGCTCATCCATCAGCATGATCCGTGGACGCGGTGCCAGCGCGCGGGCCAGCGCAACGCGTTGTTGTTCGCCGCCCGACAACTGATGCGGAAAGCCGTCGATAAAGCGGTCGAGATCCACCTTGGTCAGCAGTTCCAGCACGCGGGCGCGCTTTTCCTCGCGCGAGCCACGAAGACCGAAGGCCACGTTGTCCGCCACGCTGAGGTGAGGAAACAGGGCGAAATCCTGAAACATCAACCCAATACCGCGTTTTTCCGGCGGCACACGAAAGACGGTGTCGCAGATCAACTCTCCATCGACCCAGATTTCACCGCTATCCTGCATTTCCACCCCGGCGATCATGCGCAGGGTCGTGGATTTTCCGCAGCCCGATGGCCCGAGCAGGCAGGTGACTTCGCCTGCGTGGATCGACAAGGACACATCATCGACCACGCGCCGCCCGTCGATATGGCGGGTGATGTTGCGAATCTCGAGCCTGGGGGGCGGTGTCGTGTCGGGTGTGGGCAAGGCGGCCTCGCGCGGCTTGGGTTCCCGATAAAAACACTCGGGCGTTGAGGCAGATACCAATCCCCGCGCGCGGGTGCAAGCGTTGAGGCACCGTGTTCCGGAGGGGTTGTCAGACAGACAGCGTCAGATCGCAGGCCGCGCGCGCCACGCCGTTGACCTGAATGGTCAGACGGCCCGCACCGGCAAGCAGGGTAAAGGTGGACGCCCCCGCCTTGAGCCGGTGAGATTTGGTCAACATCAGTGTGCCGCCCGCATCCAGCCGGGTCTGTTTCAGCTTGAACACCTTGCGGCGCATGGCTCCGGCGGGGGTGGGGGTCTCAAGCACATAGTCCACCACGACCGGCAGAGCCTGCGCGCTGTCCAGAGTGACGCGAAAATCCAGCGTTCCGCCGATCCGGGCCGGGCCGGTTAGCGCCACGGAACAGGCCACCGGTGCGTCAGGATCAAAGCCCAGAAACCGAAGGCTGCCGGGATGCCCGTCCTTGACCCGCGTGCGCAGCGCGTGGCGTGTCATCCAGCCAAGCTCGGCCGTGTCCTGTTGGCCCTGTTCCCGCCACTTGCCAAGCCGCGCAAGAACCGCATCGGGGCTTGTCTTGGACAGGTCATTGAGATGATTGGCCACCGATCGCGTCACATAGCGGGTGGGGTCCGCGTACAACGCATCCAGAAGCGGCAAGGTCTGGTCCGGTGCCAGACGCACCGCGCGCGCCCACGGAAGGCGCGGGCGGGTGCCTTCGCTGACCAGACGGCGCACGTGGTAATTGTCGTCCTGTGCCCAGAGGTGAAGCCGCGCAAGCGTGGCATCGGGCCAACGGTCCAGAAATGGGCGGATGTAGAACTCCATCGAAAACCGCCGGGTGGCCGCGTGCAGCAGATCGAGCGCGCGGTCGCGGTGATCGTCCAGCCCGTGGCGCACGGCCAGGATGCCGGGCAGCGCATGGATGAAACGTCCGAAATCATCATCCTCCAGCGCAGGATCGAGCGGGGGCGGCATGGCCGCCTCAAGCGCATCGGCCATGGCGGGAAAATCTTCCGGCAGGTAGGGCGTCAGGCAATCGGCCAGCCAATCGAGCCGCTCAAGCAGGCCGCGTGTGGCAAGCCCGGCCACGGCGCGCGCCTGAAAGGCGTCGGCGTCAAAGCCGGGCAGGATGGCATGTTCGCGGGCCAGATCGCCCACCGTTTCGGCGTTAAAGAGCTGATCGGCGAGAGAGAACCCCGCGCCGCCGCCCTGCCCGTCCGGCCCGCGCGCCACCGATCAGATGGTCGCGTTCAGTGCGCCGCCATCCAGAACGATGTTCTGGCCGACGATAAAGCCCGCGTGCATCGAACACAGGAACGCGCAGGTCGCGCCAAACTCCTCGGCTGTGCCGTAACGCCCTGCAGGAATGGTTGCCGAACGCCGCGCGCGGGCCTCCTCGATCGAGATGCCTTCCTTTTCAGCGACGGGGCCGTCCAGTGCCTGCGCGCGATCCGTGGCGTGAATTCCGGGCAGCAGATTGTTGATCGTCACACCTTTGCCCGCGACCTGACGCGCGGTTCCCGCGACAAAGCCGGTCAGGCCCGCGCGGGCGGAATTGGACAGGCCAAGCTGCGGAATCGGTGCCTTGACCGATTGCGACGTGATGTTGACCACCCGGCCCCAGCCGTTGTCCATCATCGTTGGCAGCAGGGCCGTCATGAACGCGATGGGCGTCAGCATGTTGGCATCCAGCGCGCGAATGAAATCGTCGCGCGACCAGTCATGCCACATACCCGGCGGGGGGCCGCCCGCGTTGGTGACAAGGATATCCACACCGCCCGCGGCCGCCAGCACCGCCGCCTGCCCATCCGGCGTGGTCACGTCGGCGGCAACTTCGGTCACGGTTACGCCATGCGCCTTGCGGATGGATTCGGCGGTTTGGGACAGGGCCTCGGCTCCGCGCGCATTGAGCACCAGATCGACACCTGCAGCGGCCAATGCTTCGGCACAGCCGCGACCCAGCCCCTTGCTTCCTGCGCACACCAGCGCGCGTTTGCCCGCGATACCAAGATCCATCTTGTTCCCCTTTTTTCAAGATTCTGCCCAAGAGGTAACCCGATGGCATGATTATTGCCAGAGAAAGACCAAGCGTTGACCGGTGATTGCCACATTCCTAAGCTAGACCGGTCGAAGCAGAGACGATGCGACGACAAGGATAGGTTCAGTGAGCGATCAAACCCCATCGGTTCAGACTTTGTCGGTGTATGCCGCCAGCGATTTCCGCGTGTCCATCGGGGCGAATATGGGGGATGGGGTGTCGATCCACGATGATCTGGCAGTGGACGACATCTATCTTCTGGAACCGGGGGCCACAGCACGCAAGATGGCGATCATCGCCGAAACCGCCGGGCATTTCCGGCTGAGCATTGCGACCGAAATCGGAACTCCGGGTGCGCATGTGCATCTCGATTGCGTCATGACCTTCATGACGGAGGACGGAACCACGCAGGACGCCATCGTTCTGGCAGAGGTGGATGACGCCGGTGGCTTGGCGGGTGTTCACCTTCTTCCTCTGGCACCGCTGGATCCCAAGGTGGAATACAGGCTGGTGGGCGTGGATCGCGATGGCGTGCGGGCGCGGTTCGCGCAGTTTGCCTGCGTCTATTTCACCCGCGGCACCCACATCACCATGAGCACCGGCCAACAGCGCCCGGTCGAAGACCTGCGCCCCGGCGACCGGGTCCTGACCCGCGACGACGGGCCCCACGAAATCCGCTGGGTGGGGCATTCCACGGTGCGGGCGGTGGGTGGCTTTGCCCCCATCCTGATCGAGGCCGGTGCCCTCAACAATGCCAATGATCTGCTGGTCAGCCCCGACCACCGGCTGTTCGTCTATCAGCGACAGGATCGCATCGGCGCGGGACAGTCGGAAATTCTGGTCAAGGCGCGGCATCTGGTCAACGGTGACAGCGTGCGCGTCGTGGCGGGCGGATTTGTCGAATATTACCAGATCCTGTTTGACCGCCATCACATCATCTATGCCGAAGGGATCGCGGCGGAATCCATGTTGGTGGATCCGCGCACGCAATCGGTTCTGCCGGCCGAGCTTTTGGCGCAGATGGGGACCAACCCCAAGGGCCATGGGCGTGGTGACCGGCACGGGCTGGACGTGCAGGAAAACCTTCTGGATCGTCCCGACGCTGTGGACCTGCTGCGGCTGTCGTCGCTGCGCTGACCCAAGGCGGCAGGACACCTCGGACATGACGGTAAACCGGCCAACGCCATGCATCGCGGGATCACTGGCAGGGGCCGCCTGAAAAAACACGCGCGATACGTGCGCCTTGCCAGCCTGCGCCCGAGCGAGGCTGAGAAAACTGTTTCAGCGTGGCAAGACGCGTCTATATTGCGTCCGGCCCTGCCCTCACCTATACGCGCGATCATGTTGGACACCGCTCAGAACCGCCCCGAATTGCCGCCCGAAATCGCGCGGCGCCGCACCTTTGCGATCATTTCGCATCCGGATGCGGGCAAGACCACGCTGACCGAGAAGTTCCTTCTCTTTGGCGGCGCGATCCAGATGGCCGGACAGGTCCGGGCCAAGGGCGAGGCACGTCGCACCCGGTCGGATTTCATGCAGATGGAAAAGGACCGGGGCATTTCGGTGTCCGCCTCGGCCATGTCGTTCGATTTCCGCAACTTTCGGTTCAATCTGGTGGACACGCCCGGCCACTCGGATTTTTCCGAAGACACCTATCGCACGCTGACGGCTGTGGATGCTGCTGTGATGGTGATCGACGGTGCCAAGGGTGTGGAAAGCCAGACCCGCAAGCTGTTCGAAGTGTGCCGCCTGCGCGATCTGCCGATCCTGACCTTCTGCAACAAGATGGACCGCGAAAGCCGCGATACCTTCGAGATCATCGACGAAATTCAGGAAAACCTGGCAATCGACGTGACCCCGGCAAGCTGGCCCATCGGTCAGGGGCGCGATTTCATCGGCTGTTACGACATTCTGCGCGACCGGCTTGAACTGATGGACCGCGCCGACCGCAACAAGGTTGCCGAATCTATCGAAATCAACGGTCTGGACGATCCGCGCCTTGCGGACCATGTGCCACAGGCCCAGCTTGACCAGCTCCGCGAGGAACTGGAAATGGCCCGCGAACTGTTGCCGGCGCTGGACCCAAAGGCGGTTCTGGAGGGACACATGACGCCGATCTGGTTTGGATCGGCCATCAATTCATTCGGGGTCAAGGAACTGATGGACGGGATCGGCACCTATGGACCCGAACCCCAAATCCAGAACGCCCAGCCGCGCAAGATCGCGCCCGAGGAAAAGAAGGTGACCGGGTTCGTATTCAAGGTTCAGGCCAACATGGACCCGAAACACCGCGACCGTGTGGCTTTTGTGCGCATGGCGTCGGGTCATTTCAAACGTGGCATGAAGCTGACCCATGTCCGGTCTAAGAAACCGATGGCGATTTCCAATCCCGTGTTGTTTCTGGCCTCTGACAGGGAACTGGCGGATGAGGCATGGGCCGGTGACATCATCGGTATCCCCAACCACGGGCAACTGCGCATCGGCGACACCCTGACCGAAGGCGAAACCCTGCGCGTCAGTGGCATCCCCAGCTTTGCGCCCGAACTGTTGCAAGGCGTGCGCGCAGGCGACCCGATGAAGGCCAAGCACCTTGAAAAGGCGTTGATGCAATTTGCCGAAGAGGGCGCGGCAAAGGTGTTCAAGCCGTCAATCGGGTCGGGCTTTATCGTTGGCGTTGTCGGCGCGCTGCAATTCGAAGTGCTGGCCAGCCGGATCGAGATGGAATACGGCCTGCCCGTGCGCTTTGAGCCGTCGCAATTCACCTCGGCCCGCTGGGTCAGCGGTGAAAAGCTCGCCGTGGACAAGTTCGTGAACGCCAACAAACAGCACATCAGCCATGACCACGACGGCGACGTCGTGTATCTGACCCGGCTACAATGGGACATCGACCGGATCGAACGGGATTACCCGGACGTGACCCTGTCGGCGACCAAGGAAATGATGGTCTGATCCGGTGACGCGCTGGGGGATCACCGCAACGATCAAGGCACCGACCGAGGAAATCTTGCGGTTTTGCGCCCACCATCTTGATCTCGGGGCGGCGCGTCTCTTGCTGTATCTGGACGACGCGCGCGCCGATCAGGGCGCGATCCTGTCGGCGCATCCCGCCATTTCCGTGACCCTGTGCGATGACGCGTTCTGGGCCAAGCGCGGCCGCAGACCCGCGAAACATCAGGTCCGCCAGACCCGCAACGCCACGCAGGCCTATCGCCGCAAGGCCCACGATCTGGAATGGCTGATCCACATGGATGTGGATGAATTTCTGTGGTGCGACGCGGATATCGGCGGTTGTCTTGCGGGCCTGCCCGATACCGTTCAGGCCGCCCGCCTGCGGCCCGCAGAGGCACTGGCCGGTGGCGACGGCACCGCCTACAAGGCGTTCATTCCCCCCGGCCCTGCCCGCCGCGCAACGGTTTCGCGGCTCTATCCCGAGTTTGGCGATCATATAAAGGGCGGGTTCCTGAGCCACGTCGCGGGCAAGCTGTTCTTGCGGACGGGATTGCCGGACCTGTCGGTGCGCATCCACAACGCCTTCTTGCCCGACGACGCCAAACCCGATGAAACCGACGAAAGCCGGATTTGCCTGCTGCACCGCCACGCCAAGGATTGGGACACCTGGATCGCGTCCTATCGGTATCGGTTGCAATCGGGGTCTTACCGCTCTGATCTGTCGCCAGCCATTCCCCGCGAGCGGGGCGGCATGACCCTGCACGAACTGTTTTCCCGCATCGAGGCACAGGACGGCGAAGCGGCCCTGCGCGCGTTTTACGATACGGTCTGCGCCGATACCTCCGACCACCGCGCGGCGTTGGGTGCCGAGGGGCTGCTCCGGCTGCACGATCTCGATCTCGATACCAAGCGCGCCCGCCACTTTCCCGATATCGCGCCACAGAAAGATTGAAACGGGCGGATTGGCCGCATCGCGGATCATTTGACCCAAACCTGCCGGAGTGCTATGTGGCAGCACCGGCACGGATCGCGTGCCGCACGGGCCATCCGGGCCGGTTTTCAATACGGCGGGCCAAGTTCAGTGTCCGCAACGAACGGACATACATGACCAAATTCTCTGATTTGAACCTGAACCCCAAGGTTCTCAAGGCCATCGACGAAGCTGGCTACGAAACACCCACCCCTATTCAGGCGGGTGCCATCCCCCCCGCTCTGGAAGGCCGCGACGTTCTGGGAATCGCCCAGACCGGCACCGGCAAAACGGCAAGCTTTACCCTTCCCATGATCACGATGCTGGCCCGTGGCCGCGCGCGCGCGCGCATGCCCCGCAGCCTTGTGCTGTGCCCGACGCGGGAACTGGCCGCGCAGGTCGCCGAGAACTTTGACACATATACAAAGCATCTCAAGCTGACCAAGGCGCTGCTGATCGGCGGTGTCAGCTTCAAAGAACAGGACGCATTGATCGACCGGGGCGTGGACGTTCTGATCGCGACGCCGGGACGGCTGCTGGACCATTTCGAACGCGGCAAGCTGTTGCTGACCGGGGTTCAGATCATGGTTGTCGACGAAGCTGACCGGATGCTGGACATGGGGTTCATCCCCGATATCGAACGCATCTTTTCGCTGACGCCATTCACGCGACAGACGCTGTTCTTTTCGGCCACGATGGCCCCCGAAATCGAACGCATCACCAATACGTTCCTGTCCGCCCCCGCCCGCATCGAAGTGGCCCGTCAGGCCACCGCAAGCGAAACCATTACCCAGCATGTGGTGATGTTCAAAGCCTCGCGCCGCGACCGGGAAGCCAGCGAAAAGCGCAAGCTGCTGCGCACCATGATTGATGGCGAAGGCGAAAAATGCACAAACGCGATTATCTTCTGCAACCGCAAGACGGATGTTGATATTGTTGCGAAATCTCTCAAGAAATATGGGTATGACGCGGCCCCGATCCATGGCGATCTGGAACAGAGCCAGCGTATGCGCACGCTTGACGGGTTCCGCGAAGGGTCGATCCGGTTTCTGATCGCCTCTGATGTCGCGGCGCGCGGGCTGGATATTCCCAACGTCAGCCACGTGTTCAACTTTGACGTTCCCAGCCACTCGGAAGACTACGTGCACCGCATCGGCCGCACCGGGCGCGCGGGGCGTTCGGGCACGGCGATGATGATCTGCACGCCGCGCGACGAAAAGAACTTTGACGGGATCGAAGCTCTGGTGCAAATGCCGATCCCGCGGATGGACAACCCGCTGGCCAGCGGTGCCGCCAAGGCGGACGCCTCCAAAGGCGAGGATGCCAAAACCGCGGAGGATGCGGAAAAGCCCCGCGCCAGCCGCGCGAAATCCACGCGTTCGCGGTCCAAGAAAACCGAAGAGCCCGCCGCACCGGCAGAGGCCACTCCACCTGCCGCGCAACAACCGGCAGAAGAGGCGGCCCCCGTCCAGCAGGAAGCCAGACAACCGGCCCCCGCAGACGACAAACGCGACGCCGGCCGATCACGCCAGCGATCCGACAACGGCAACAACAATAGCCGTGGCCGGGGCAAATCCGGGCGCGGCCATGACAACAAGGTTGTTGGAATGGGCGATCATCTGCCCAGCTTTATCGCGCTGAGCTTTGACGAACGCCGCGCGGGCTGAACCCTGACCCTGAGACGGAAAACACCGTCTCGGGGCCTTCTCACGCTGATATTGCCTGACAATCGACGCTGCGACACCGCGTCGCTTGCTTTTTGCTGCGATCCTGCGCACCATCCGAGCGTGCATGACGCACATTTTTCCCAAAAATCGAAAGACCTACAGCCATGCTGACTCATCGTTTCGACGATGCGCTGCAATTCGCTGCGCGATCCCACCGGGATCAGTGGCGCAAAGCAACGCGCATCCCCTATATTTCACACCTGCTCGGCGTCTGTTCCCTTGTTCTGGATCACGGTGGCGACGAAGATCAGGCGATTGCCGCCCTCCTGCACGACGCGGTTGAGGATCAGGGCGGCGACGCCATGCTCGCAACCATTTCCGACAGGTTCGGCGCGCGGGTCGCGGCCATCGTTCTGGCCTGTTCCGACAGCACCGACCAGACCACCGAACCATGGAAGGTCCGCAAGGATCGGTATCTCGCCGGTATCGCGGAAAAGGACGACGATGCGGTGTTGGTCACGGCCTGTGACAAGCTGCACAATGCCACCGCCATTCTCAATGATCTGGAAACCGATGGCCCGGCGGTTTTTGACCGCTTTACAGCCGGGCGTGATGGAACCTTGTGGTATTATCGCGGCTTGGCCGAGGCGCTCTGCGCCCGTCTTCCCGGCCCGCTGACCGACAGGCTTGCCACGACCGTGACGCGGATAGAAGCAGCCGCTTGATCCGCAATAGGAGACCGGGACCAACGCCTCGTGATCTCGGGGCGTCAGTCGCGAACATCCGGGGCAAACTGCGGTCTGTCACGGCGCGGGCGCTGCAAGCTGTCTCAGACACCTCGTCTCGCAGCTCGATCATGCGCCCGGCTTTTTCAGGACGCAGCCGAGGAACGACGCTAGACCGCCCAATCCGGGGTCAGGTCGATGCCTTCCATGGCCGGGTCTCTTTGAAAATTCATCGCATAGCGCGGATTCAAAAGCGCGGTCGACGGCGCATAGGGCACGCCATCGTCATCCACGCGCCGTGGCCAGTGACACCCGAGCCCATAGCCCATCGCCACCGGCCGGAACCAATATTCCAACACCACCCGTGGGATCGAATTCATGCTGGGCCCCGGATCACAACACAGGATGTTTGGCGGATCACCATAGTGCAGGGCACGCTGCGCAATATAATCGCGCAGCATTGGCGCGTCCGGGCCGTCCTTGAGGGGCTGAGACGCGCGTGGAACCGTCATTGCGACATCAAAACTTGTCTGACAGCCCTGACATTCAATCCGGATCAGGACGATCTCGTTCGCATGAATACACGTCACCATGTCAGGGCTGAAGGGGCCATACCGAGGCACGCCGTTATCGTCAAACCACGCCGGCGGTTCGTCAATACGACTGAGGATATCGGTATAGGCCCCCTGCATCAGCTCAATCTGCTGATCACGATCGTGACTTCGGGCTTCTTGCCGATTTCCCCTTGCGAGGACTGCCGCACGATCTTGCGCAGCGCATCCTCAAGCGCATCGTCATCGGCCCGTGTCCTGGCTTTGGCCCGCATCAGGAACTGGTTGAGATCCTCTTCCAGAATGTCCGTCAGCGGAGCCCCGGATGTCCCGATCTCGGCCAGCCCCATCAGTTCAACCCAAGGCTCGCCCAGCGGTTCATCGGCTTCATCCATGATGATATTGACCATCACATGCCCGTTCAGCGCCATGCGGATACGATCCCGCACGATGCCGTCCATCGCGCCGATCTTGACCCGGCCATCCAGATAGGTGCGCCCGGTTTCGATGTATTCTGCCACCTTGGGCGCATTACCGGACAGCTCGACCATCATGCCATTGACCACGACCATAGAGGCAATGCCCCGCGCTTCGGCCAGTTTGGCATGTTCGCGCAGGTGGCGGTGTTCGCCGTGCATCGGGATCAGGATCTGCGGCTTGACGATCTCATGCAGGCGTTCCAGATCGGGGCGGTTGGCGTGGCCCGACACGTGATAAAGGCCGCTGCTGTCGTCCACGACATCAACGCCTTTTTCGGAAAATTGGTTCACGATGCGCAAAACGCCGCGCTCGTTGCCCGGAATCGTCTTGGACGAAAACAGGAACAGGTCGCCTTCCTTCATCTGCAGCCCGAGATATTTCCCCCGCGCCAGTTGGGCAGAGGCCGCGCGCCGTTCGCCCTGGCTGCCGGTCACCAGCAAAAGCAGGTTTTCACGCGGGATGGATTGCGCGTCTTCGGGGCTGACCACTTTGGGAAAATCGCGCAACACGCCGGTTTCCACCGCCGCTTCGACCATGCGCCGCATCGCGCGGCCCAGCAGAACAACCGACCGCCCTGCCCGCTTGCCCGCGATGGCCAGCGTCTTGACCCGCGCCACGTTGGAGGCAAAGGTCGTGGCCACCACCATGCCCTTGGCCCCGGCCACAAGCGACGTGATGTCATCCGACAAGGTGCTTTCCGACCGACCCGCATGAGGCGAAAAGACGTTGGTGCTGTCGCAGACCAGAACCTTGACCCCGTCCTTGCAGACATCGGCCCACAATTCGGGGTCAAAGGCTTCGCCCACCACCGGTTCGGGATCCAGCTTGAAATCCCCCGAATGCACGATGCGTCCGTCCGGCCCATCAATGACCAGAGATGCACTTTCGGGGATCGAATGGGAGATCGGCAGGAATGAGACCTTGAACGGCCCGGCCTCGATCTGTTCGGGCCAGGCGCTGACGGTCCGCACGGCCTCACCGGGCAGGCCGTGTTCTTCCATCTTGCGCCGCGCGATATTGGCGGTGAACACCCGCGCATAGACCGGAGCGCCGAGATCCTCATAGAAATGCGCAACAGCGCCAACATGGTCCTCGTGGGCGTGGGTGATGAAGATCGCCTCCAACCGATGGGCGTTTTCCTTGAGCCATGTCATATCCGGCAGGATCAGATCGACACCCGGCGTGCCATCCATATCCGGAAAGGTAACCCCCAGGTCGACCAGGATCAGCCGTTCCTTGCCCGGAGCCCCATAGCCATAGACATAGGCGTTCATTCCGATTTCACCGGCCCCGCCAAGGGGCAGGTAGATCATGCGCTCGCTGCTCATTGCGTTTCGCTTCTTTCCTTGTTGTAGGTGTAGATGACCTTGAGGCCATGTATCGTCAAATCGTCTTCGAAATCGTCGAACAGGTCGACGCTCTGCTGGAACAACGGTGCCAGTCCACCGGTAGATACGATCCGCATGGGCCGGTTCCGTTCTTCCCGGATCCGGGTGCAGATTTCCCGCACCAGCCCCACATACCCCCAAAACACACCTGACTGCATACAGGCAACCGTATTGGTGCCCACGACGTGCTCAGGTTTGGAAATATCCACATGGGGCAAGGCCGCCGCCGCAAGGTGCAACGCCTCAAGGCTCAGGTTTACCCCCGGCGCGATCACGCCCCCGATATAAGCCCCGTCCGCATCCACGACGTCAAATGTGGTGGCGGTGCCGAAATCGACGATCACGAGATCGCCACCAAACAGATCATGTCCCGCGACCGAATTGACCAGCCGGTCCGGCCCCACCGCGGTGCCCGCATCCACGCGCACGTCAATGGGCAACAGGCACTCCGGCTTGCCCACGACAATGGGACGCGTGCCAAAGTAACGGTCGCTCAGAACCCGCAGGTTGAACACGACGCGCGGCACCGTGGACGAGATGATCACATCCGTGATCTTCACCTCTACATTCTGCAATTCCATCAATGTGCTCAGCCAGACGTGATACTCATCCGCCGTGCGCTGAGGATTGGTGGCCATGCGCCACGTGCCCAGGAACTGCTCGCCGTCCCATATCGCGAACACCGTATTGGTGTTGCCACAATCAATCGCCAGAAGCATGTTCCATCCCCCTCAGAAAAATATGTCGGCTGCCGGAACGCGGCGCGTGACGCCACCCGCCAGGATCAGCACGAGATTGCCGTCGCCGTCCACGGTATCAAACGTGCCGGTGATTTCTTCTGTGCCCAGACGCGCGGTAATCACCGCGCCCAACCGCGCCGCCCGCGCCAGCCACGCGGTGCGGATCGGATCGAACCCAAAGGCAACAAAGGCCCGCTCGTGCAGGTCATACGCCCGCGCCAGCGCCTCCAGAAACGTCTCGGGCGCAATGGCGATCCCGGTCTCACCGGCCAATGACACCGGACGCAAGGCGCGCGTCTCAACCGCCTCAGCGGGCGGGGCCTCGGCCAGGTTCACACCGATACCGATCGACAGCGCCATGACGCCTTGCCCCGCGATCCCGCTGCTTTCAAGCAAAATGCCCGCCAACTTGCCACCGTTCAAAAGAACGTCATTCGGCCATTTCAGCGACAGTCCCTCGCGCCGCCCCGTCACTTCGGCACAGGCATCGAAAAGCGCCAGCGCCGCAACAAAGGACCGCAACGCGACCTGCCCCGCCGGACCCTCGGGGCGCATCAGCAGGGTCGCACTCAGGTTGCCCTCCGGGGCCGCCCACGCGCGTCCGCGCCGCCCGCGCGCCGCCGTTTGCCGCCGCGCCATGATCCAGACCGGACCGGGCGAGCGCGGGGCAATCCGCGCGGCTTCGTTCAGGGTGCTGTCCACTTCATCAAGAACATGCAGCCCATAGCCTTGGGGCCAGCCGCTCATGCGACCGGCCCCCTGTTTCTTTCTCGTTCCAAATACCCCAGCCCGACGGTGCCGCGGGCGCGGCGCTGGGTCAATTGACCAGAACCGCCGCCGCAGCAGCAGCCGCGCCTTCGACGCCGAACATATTGATGATACCCAGAACCATCACTGCCGCCGATGCCATGAGAAATCCCCACAAAACCGGCGTGCCGCTGCCCTGATCCAGAGCCTCGCTCTCGTCATCGCCGAAATACATGTAATAGACGATGCGCAGATAGTAGAACGCCCCGATCACCGACGCGACCACACCGGCGATCGCCAGCCATGCCAGACCGGCATCATAGGCCGCGCGCAGCACGTAAAGCTTGCCAAAAAAGCCCAGCATCGGCGGCACACCGGCAAGGCTGAACAGCAGAACCAACATCGCCAGCGCACGTCCCGGTTCGCGCTTGGAATACATTCCCAGCGACCGGATATCCGTGACCGGCTGGCCGTCTTTTTCCATCATCAGGATAAAGGCAAATGTGCCGACGTTCATCGTCACATAGATCACCATGTAAACCAGCAACGCCTGAACGCCAAAGGCGGTCCCCGCGGCAAGCCCCATCAATGCATATCCCATGTGGGCGATCGACGAATAGGCCATCAGCCGTTTGATGTTGGTCTGCCCGATGGCCGCAACCGCGCCGAGGAACATCGACAGAAGAGACAGCAACGCAATCACCTGGCTCCAGTCCGCAACAATCCCGCCAAAGGCATCGTGAGCCACCCGCGCAAACAGGCCCATGGCCGCCATTTTCGGTGCCGTGGCAAAGAACGCCGTCACTGGCGTGGGCGACCCCTCATAAACGTCCGGCGTCCACATGTGGAACGGCACGGCAGATACCTTGAACGCGAGCCCCGAGATCACAAAGATCAACCCGAACAGCATCCCCAGCGATACCTCGCCATGTTGGGCGGCCTGAATGATCCCCGAGAACAGTGTCGTGCCCGAATACCCGTAAACCAGCGAGGCACCGTAGAGCAGCAAGCCCGAGCTGAGCGCGCCCAAGACGAAATACTTCAGGCCGGCTTCGGTCGATTTCGCGCTGTCCCGACGCAGGGACGCGACCACGTAGAGCGCCAGCGACTGAAGCTCCAGCCCCATATAAAGCGCCATCAGGTCGCCTGCGCTGACCATCATCATCATGCCGACAGATGCCAGAGCAACAAGGATGGGATATTCGAACCGCAACAACCCTCGGCGCGTCATGTAGTCCTGGCTCATCACCAGAACCGCCGCCGCCGACAGCAGGATGGTTACCTTGGCAAAGCGCGAAAACGCGTCGTCGACAAACATTCCGCCAAAGGCGACGTTGGTTCCGTCACCGGACAGCCCGACAATTGCCGCGATGATCACCATGCCCGCCGCGGTCAGCCAGACCAGCATCGGGGCCAGCTTGTCCTTGCCGGTATAGACCGCAACCAGCAGCGCAGCCATGGCATAGACCGCCAGCATGATTTCGGGAAGAATGACGTTCAGATCGGCCTGGATCATGTGCCCGGCTCCCCTTAGTTCGATGCGTGCTGGACAGCGGCTTTTGCCGAGGCCAGCGCCGTTTCATAATTACCCACCAGCGCCTCAACCGAGGGGCCAATGATATCGGTCACAAGGCTTGGATAGACACCCAGCAGGATCGTCATCACCACCAGCGGCGCAAAGATCGCGCGTTCGCGGCGGGTCATATCGGTAATCGACTTGAGCGATTCCTTGATCAGGTCGCCCATCACCACCCGGCGATACAGCCAGAGCGCATAGCCCGCGGAGAAGATCACACCCGTCGTGGCAACCGCAGCCACCCATGTATTCACCTGGAACACCGCCATAAGCGTCAGGAATTCACCGACAAAGCCCGATGTTCCCGGCAGCCCGACATTCGCCATGGTGAACAGCATGAAGATCAGCGCATAGGCCGGCATCCGGTTCACCAGCCCGCCATAGGCGTCGATGTCGCGGGTGTGCATCCGGTCATAGATCACGCCAACACACAGGAACAACGCGCCCGAGATAAAGCCATGGCTGATCATCTGGAAGATCGCGCCGTCAATGCCCTGTTGATTGGCCGCGAAAATGCCCATGGTGACAAAGCCCATATGCGCCACCGAGGAATAGGCGATCAGCTTTTTCATGTCTTCCTGAACCAACGCCACAAGCGAGGTATAGACGATGGCGATTGCGCTCATCCACAGGACGAGCGGCCCCATCACCTCGGACCCGACCGGGAACATCGGCAGCGAAAAGCGCAGGAAGCCATAGCCCCCCATTTTCAACAGGATCGCCGCCAGAACGACAGAACCGGCAGTGGGGGCCTGCACGTGCGCGTCAGGCAGCCACGTATGCACCGGCCACATCGGCATCTTGACCGCGAAAGAAGCAAAGAACGCCAGCCACATCAGCGTCTGCATGCCGCCGACGATGTGGATACCGAGGACCGAGAAATCCTCGGACCCGAATTCATGGGTCAACAACGCCGTGATATCCGTGGTGCCCGCATCCGAGAACATGCCGACCATCGCAACCAGCATCAGAACCGATCCAAGGAAGGTATAGAGGAAGAACTTGAACGATGCGTAAATCCGCTCCTTGCCGCCCCAGATCCCGATAATCAGGAACATGGGGATCAGCCCTGCTTCGAAGAACAGGTAGAACAACACCAGATCCAGCGCCATGAACACGCCCAGCATCAGGGTTTCCAGAAGCAGGAAGGCGATCATGTATTCCTTGACGCGGTGCGTGACATCCCAGCTTGCCGCGATGACCAGCGGCATCATGAATGTGGTCAGCATCACGAACAGGATGCTGATCCCGTCCACGCCCATCTTGTATTGCAGCCCCAGCAGCCATTCGCCCTCTTCAACGAACTGGAACCCGGTATTTTGCGGGTCGAACCCGAACAGGATGAACAGCGACACGAGGAAGGTGGCCGATGTTGCAAACAGCGCCACCCATTTGGCGTTGCGCCGCGCGTCTTCGTCATCGCCGCGCAGCAGCAGCGCCAGGATCGCAGCGGCAACCGCCGGGATGAACGTGACGATGGAAAGCAGGTTATCCATTAGTGTGCCCCTCCGCCGATCGACATCCAGGTCACGAGGGCGGCAATGCCCACGACCATCCAGAAGGCGTAAGTAAAGATGAAACCGGACTGTGCGCGCCCCGCAAGGCGCGTGATCGCGGGGATGATCCCCATGGCCACGCCGTTGATCGACCCGTCGATCACATTGCCATCACCACGCCGCCACAGGAACCGTCCGATGCCGATGGCCGGTTTGACAAAGATCACGTCATACAATTCGTCGAAGTACCACTTGTTCTTGAGGAACAGATACAAGGGCCGCTGCTGTTCGGCGAGCTGCCGGGGCAGCGCAGGGTTGACGATATAGAACCAGTAAGCCGTGGCCAGACCGATGATCATAGCAACAAAGGGAGACAGCTTGACCCAGGTCGGGACATAATGCGCCTCGTGCAAGACGGTGTTTTCAGGCGCGATGTAAATCGCCGCTTCGCCCGGCTTGCTTTCCATCACGTAATGCAGCTTGGACGCCTTGGGGCTCCGTTCGGCAACCGCCTCGACCAGTTCGTGTGTCGGCTCTCCGTATTTGCCGCCAAAGAACTTGATCACTTCGTTGGTCTTGCCAAAGAAACTGCCATACCAGATCGCCCCGGCCAGCACCGACCCCACAGCCAGAACGCCCAGCGGGATCAACATGACCTTGGGGCTTTCATGTGCGTGGTCGTGGGTGTGCTTGTCGCCGCGCGCCTCACCATAGAAGGTCAGGAACATCAGGCGCCAGGAATAGAAGGACGTGAACAGCGCCGCGATCACCAGCAACCAGAAGGCATAGCCCCCATCGGTGCCGACATAGGCGCTCTCGATCACGGCATCCTTGGACGCAAAGCCCGCAAACCCGATCCAGCCGGTCAGCGGAATGCCAACCCCGGTGATGGCCAGCGTGCCAATCATCATTGCACCAAAGGTATAGGGGATCTTCTTACGCAGGTTGCCGTAGTTCATCATGTCCTGTTCGTGGTGCATCGCATGGATGACCGAACCGGCGCCCAGAAACAGCATCGCCTTGAAGAACGCGTGCGTCAGAAGGTGGAACATCGCCACCGAATACACGCCCACACCGGCCGCCACGAACATGTAGCCAAGCTGCGAACAGGTGGAATAGGCGATCACCCGCTTGATATCGGTCTGCACAAGGCCAACCGTCGCGGCAAAGAACGCCGTGGTGGCACCCAGCACAGTGATGAACCCGGTGGCCATCGGTGCGAATTCCATGATCGGCGACATGCGGCAGACAAGGAACACGCCCGCGGTCACCATGGTCGCGGCGTGGATCAGGGCCGAAACAGGTGTCGGGCCTTCCATCGCGTCAGGCAGCCATGTGTGCAGGATCAGCTGCGCCGATTTCCCCATCGCGCCGATAAACAGCAGGAAGGCGATCAATTCAGCGGCATTCCAGTCCGTCCACAGGAAGGACACCGTGGTTTCCGCCAGCGTCGGCGCAGCGGCGAACACGTCATCGAAATTGATCGAGTCGACGAGGAAGAACAGACCGAAAATCCCCAGCGCAAAACCGAAATCACCCACGCGGTTGACGATGAACGCCTTCATCGCGGCAGCGTTGGCAGAGGGCTTGCGATAATAGAACCCGATCAGAAGGTAGGACGCGACGCCCACGCCTTCCCAGCCAAAGAACATCTGCACGAGGTTATCCGCCGTGACCAGCATCAACATCGCAAAGGTAAAGAACGACAGGTAGGCAAAGAAGCGCGGCTTGTAGACCTCGCCGTCGCGCCATTGCGGGTCGTGATCCATGTAGCCAAAGGAATAAAGGTGCACGAGGCTCGATACCGTTGTCACCACGATCAGCATGATCGCGGTCATGCGATCCATGCGAATGGCCCAATCGGTGCTGAGCGTGCCGCTTTCGATCCAGCGCAGGATCTGGATCTGCTCGGTCACACCGTCAAAGGTCAGGAACGCGATCCACGACAGGAAGGCCGCAAGGAACAACAGGCCCGTGGCCGTCCACATGGCGGCCTTTTCGCCAATGAACTTCCAGCCGAAACCGCAGATTATCGCACCGACGAGCGGGGCAAAGAGGATGATGGTTTCCATTGTGCCTTACCCCTTCATCACGTTGACGTCTTCGACCGCGATGGTCCCGCGGTTGCGGAAGAAGCAAACGAGGATCGCAAGACCGATCGCCGCTTCGGCCGCTGCGACCGTCAATACAAAGAGCGTGAAGACCTGCCCGACCAAATCGCCCAGAAAGGACGAGAACGCCACGAGGTTGATGTTCACCGCCAACAGCATCAATTCGATGCTCATCAGCAGGATGATCACGTTCTTGCGGTTCAGAAAGAGCCCGAAAATGCCGATGACAAAGAGTGTCGCCGCCACCGTCAGGTAATGTTCCAGTCCGATCATCTGTCCCGTCCGTTTCCTTTTTGCGGTCGGGGATTTCGCCGAAATCCCGTTCCCGAAACTTTTATTGTCTTGTTCGCCGGGCCCTTTACAGGCCCCGCCTTGTCAGAGCCCCTGCCCCGGTTTCACGTCGCGCAATTCCATCGCCTTGGCCGGATCGCGATACATCTGGGCCAGAACGTCCTGACGTTTGACCGATGTGCGGTGCCGCAGGGTCAGAACGATCGCGCCGATCATCGCCACCAGCAGGATCAGACCCGAAAGCTGGAACAGCAGGAAATACTGGTCATACAGGATCAGACCCAGCGCTTCGGTGTTGTGGCGATCGACCGGCGTCACCTGCGCACGCATCTCTTCGGCGACGTGGCTTGCTTCCCAGACGCCAAAGGCCATCACGAACTGCATCAGGATCACCAGACCGATCAGCAGGGCAAGAGGCATGTATCGCGCCATCTCGGCCTTCAGCTCGGCAAAGTCCACGTCCAGCATCATAACCACGAACAGGAACAACACCGCGACCGCGCCGACATACACGATGACCAGCAGCATCGCGACGAATTCCGCGCCCAGCAGGACAAACAACCCCGCCGAACTGAGAAAGGCGAGAATAAGCCAGAGCACCGAATGCACCGGGTTACGGCTCACCACCGTAAAGAAACCGCCCGCGATCACGCAGATCGCAAAGAGGTAAAAGGCAAAAACGCTCATGTCTCGTCACCTTCCTTGTCGCCGTCCATGGCGTCCTGGGCCAGCTCCAGCGCCCGTGTCATGGCCGGAATGCCGGCAAAGACCGACATATGTCCGATGGTTTCCACGATCTCCTGCTTGCGCGCGCCCGCCTCTCTGAGATGGCGCACGGTCTGCCGGACCGCTGTGTCAGCCTGTGCCCCCTGCATGGTCAGACCAGCAAGCGTGAGCAAAAGCCGTGTTTTGGCATCCAACCCGTCCTTGTTGACGGCATTCCCGAACCAGAACTCCATAGCCTCCTTGGGCATCGTCGGCCACAGCGCCTCAAACCCCTTGGGAGAAAAGCTTTCCAGCGCCGGATTCAGCGCCTTGGCCATCTCATGGGCCTGAGCGAGCATTTGCTCGAACGGGTTGCGGGGCGTTTCCGTCATCGGTAGGGCGCATCAATTTCTAGGTTGCGGGCAATCTCGGCTTCCCAGCGGTCGCCGTTCTCAAGCAGCTTTTCCTTGTCATAGAAAAGCTCTTCGCGGGTCTCGGTCGAGAATTCGAAGTTCGGACCTTCGACGATGGCGTCCACCGGGCAGGCTTCCTGACAGAAGCCGCAGTAGATGCATTTCGTCATGTCGATGTCATAGCGCGTGGTGCGGCGCGACCCGTCGGACCGGGGTTCGGCGTCGATGGTAATCGCCTGCGCGGGGCAGATCGCCTCGCACAGCTTGCAAGCGATGCAGCGTTCTTCGCCGTTGGGATACCGGCGCAGCGCATGTTCGCCGCGGAAGCGGGGCGACAAAGGCCCCTTTTCATGGGGGTAGTTGACCGTTGCCTTGGGGGCAAAGAAATACTTCAGACCCAGTTTCATACCCTGGTAGAAATCCTGAAGAAGGAAGTATTTCGCGGCGCGTCCGTAATCGATCTGCGTCATGGATTATGCTCCCGTGCTCCACCGGGCGAAGATGCCCCAGAACCAGCCAAACTTTGCCGCGAAGGCCACGAACACCACCCAGCCCAGCGAGAAGGGCAGGAACACTTTCCAGCCCAGCCGCATCAGCTGGTCATAGCGGTATCGGGGCGTGATGGCCTTGACCATCGCGAAGAGGAAGAAGAAGAACGCCATCTTGGCGATCATCCACAGCACCCCGTCGGGGATGCCCGGAATGGGCGACAACCAACCACCGAAGAACAGCAGCGACGTCAGCGCACACATCAGGAAGATGGCGATATATTCACCCGCCATGAACAACAGGAAGGGCGTTGAGGAATATTCAACCTGATAGCCCGCCACCAGTTCGGATTCAGCCTCAGGCAGGTCGAACGGGGGCCGGTTGGTTTCCGCCAGTGCCGAGATGAAGAACAGGAACACCATCGGCAGGTGCGGCAGCCAGTACCAACCAAAGAACCCATACCCCGTATCCTGCGCGTTCACGATGGCACCAAAGTTCATGCTGCCCGTGGACAGGATCACCCCGATGATGATGAGCCCGATGGACACCTCATAGGAAATCATCTGCGCGGCCGACCGAAGCGACCCAAGGAAGGGATATTTGGAGTTTGACGCCCAGCCCCCCATGATCACGCCGTAAACCTCGAGCGAGGACACCGCAAAGACATAGAGGATCGCCACGTTGATGTCCGACAGAACCCAGCCGTCGTTGAACGGGATCACCGCCCAGGCGATCAACGCCAGAACGAAGGACGTGAGCGGTGCCAGAATAAAGACCGGCTTGTCCGCGCCCGCAGGCACCACGACTTCCTTGACGACATATTTCAGCGCGTCGGCAACCGACTGGAGGATCCCGAAGACCCCCACGACGTTCGGACCGCGCCGCATCTGCACAGCGGCCCAGATCTTGCGGTCTCCGTAGACCAGAAACAGCAGCGAAATCATCACGAATGCGACGACAGCCAGCACTTGCGCCAGTATCAGGACCGCGATGCCGCCCGGGGTGGAAAAGAAATCAGCCATATGTCCTCACACCGTGGGTATTCCGAGTTCCCCACAGGCCTGAACGATGACTTCTGCGTCGATCGTCCTGAGTCCTCTGGGGAGCGATGGCGAGATGGTGTAAACAGCATCTGCCTGCCAGACACCACCCTCTTCGCCTACATTTGTGCGCAAATGCCGCGCAAATCCGAAACCGCGGATTCTTGCGTATTGCGCGGCTGCGCAGCGCGCATAGTCTTCTACATCCGCAGGCCGCCGCGCGCCGGTCATGCGCACGTGAAACTGCACCAGATCCCCTTCGAGAAGCCGCGTTTCGATCCCCTGATAGTCAGGCTCGAAACGCACCTCTTCCGAAGGTTCCTGCATGGTGCAGGCCGCGAGAAACAGCGGCGATATGATGGCGGCCCGGATCATTATTCCGCAGCGATCCGGTCTTCTCGGCGCGCCTTTGCACCCGCCGACAGCTCAGCCATCAGCGCGGACGCCCGCGCGACCGGATTGGTCAGATAGAAATCGCGAATGGCGTAACGGAAATCCGCGTCGCCCAGCTTGCCCGCAGCCTCGGCCTGCCAGTCATTCTCGGGCACGTCATCGACCTTGGCCAGATGCGGAACCTCGGTGACCAGCGCCTGTCGCAGTTGCGCAAGGCTGTCCCATGGCTGCTGCGCACCGATCTGCGCCGACAACGCCCGCAGGATTGCCCAGTTTTCCTTGGCGTCACCCGGCGCAAACCCGGCGCGCAGGGCCAGTTGCGGACGCCCTTCCGTGTTCACGAACAGGCCGCTTTCTTCCGTATAGGCCGCCCCCGGCAGGATCACGTCAGCGCGATGCGCGCCACGGTCGCCATGGCTGCCCTGATAAATCACGAACGCGCCTTCGCCAATCTCGACTTCGTCCGCACCAAGGTTATAGATCACATCCGCGTCCTGAACGGCGGCCATCCCGGCCTCGTTGGTTGCGCCCACGTCCATCGCGCCGACGCGCGCAGCGGCGGTGTGCAGGATCATCAGCTTGGCACCGGCGGCTTCGGCCATGGCCATCACGGTTCCCAGAACCGCCGCGCCATCGGCTTCGGTCAAGGCCCCCTGACCCAGAATGATCAGCGTTTCACCATCGGTTTGCGGCAGCCCGTCACGGGCCAGCCCGGCCAGCGCATCGCGCCCGGCCCCCAGATCGGTGACGTCATATGTCAGATCAACCACCGGACCGACACGGAAGACATCCGCACCCAGCGTCCACGCCCGACGAATGCGGGCATTGAGAACCGGTGCCTCGTCGCGGGGATTGGATCCGATTAGAATGATCTTGGCCGCGCCGTCGATATCCTCGATCGCCGCCGTGCCGACATAGCCCGACCGGTTTCCGGCGGGCAGTTTCGCGCCATCGGTGCGGCATTCAACAACACCGCCCTGCCCTTCGACCAGTTGCTTCAGGGCAAAGGCCGCTTCGGTCGGGGCCAGATCGCCGACGATCCCGGCCAATTTGGACGCCCCCTTGATCGCGGTCGCCGCAGCCTCCAGCGCCTCGGGCCAGGTGGCCGGGCGCAGCTTGCCGTTCTCACGCACGTAGGGGCGGTCAAGCCGCTGGCGACGCAGCCCGTCCCAGACAAACCGGGTCTTGTCGGAGATCCACTCTTCGTTCACGCCATCATGGTTGCGCGGCAGGAACCGCATCACTTCGCGGCCCTTCGTATCCACGCGGATCGACGCGCCCATGGCATCCATCACGTCGATGCTTTCGGTCTTGGTCAGCTCCCACGGACGGGCCGTGAACGCATAGGGCTTGGACACCAGCGCGCCCACCGGGCACAGGTCGATGATGTTGCCCTGCATGTTGCTATCGAGCGTTTCCCCCAGATAGGACGTGATTTCAGCGTCTTCACCCCGGCCCGTCTGGCCCATCTGGGTGATCCCGGCGACCTCAGTGGTAAAGCGCACGCAGCGGGTGCAGGAAATACAGCGGGTCATGTGGGTTTCGACCAGCGGCCCGAGATCCAGATCTTCGACGGCCCGCTTGGGTTCGCGAAAGCGCGAGAAATCCACACCATAGGCCATCGCCTGATCCTGAAGATCACATTCGCCGCCCTGATCGCAGATCGGGCAATCCAGCGGGTGATTGATGAGAAGGAATTCCATCACCCCTTCGCGCGCCTTCTTCACCATCGGGCTGTTGGTCTTGACCACCGGCGGCTGGCCTTCGGGGCCGGGGCGCAGGTCGCGCACCTGCATAGCACAGGATGCCGCAGGCTTGGGCGGGCCGCCCACGACCTCGACCAGACACATCCGGCAATTGCCCGCGATGGACAGCCGTTCGTGATAGCAAAAGCGCGGCACTTCCACGCCGGCCACTTCACAGGCCTGGATCAGGGTCATCGCCCCGTCCACTTCGATGTCCTGCCCGTCAATATTGATCTTGCGGAGGTCGCTCATGTCATTTCGCCCTCAAAAGCACGCCGATCTGGCTGTGTGTCTCGATTTCCGCACGCCCAAGCGTGCACATGTCATCCGGGTTGGACGGGTCGATGCCCCGCGCCTCGTAAAAGGCCGCGCCACGGGCGCGCATCCGGTCTTTTTCTGCCTCGCTCGACGTATAGGCGTCGATCTCGGCCTCGGTATATCCCATGTCCTTGGCGTGCCGCTTGAGCGCCTGCATCGTGAAGATGGCCTTGAGAGGCCGCGCCACGATGCTGTCGCAGGATTTGCGGATTTCATTGGCCAAGGCCACGTAAAACAACCCGTTGTCGATGCGCGCAACGTCCCGCAGTGGCGGTTTCGCCGCCGCAACGGCCCCACCCCAAAGCGTGCACACCGCCACCGCAATGGCGAGCGGGCCTGCGCCCCGATATGAGTGCAATGCCGTCACGGACGACAGATCCCCGCCAACATCAGGGTGTCATCCTCAACCGTTACCTCATCGGCATCGGGACCTTGAGTCCATTCGATGTTCGACGACCCGTAGTTGGTGATGCAATATGTGATCGCCTCATGACGTCCCGCCTCGCGGGCACCGTCAAGGCTTTCAGAAACGGGCTTTACGGTCACTGTGAAGTGATCCCGCTGTTCCTTGTCAAGCTTGTCTGCCTTGGCCCGGAAATACACCCCGTCAAAGGCAATCCTGTCATCCTTGCTTTCGCAGGCCGCAAGCGCGGCGAGCGTCGCAAGTATCCAAAATGGCTTCCGCATCGTCATTCTCCTCGGGCCTTGTGAAAAAGCCCCGCTTGACACCGGCTTCACTCTGCCGCCATCGCCCCTGTGCGCCCCGATTTCTGCGCCTTGATCTTGTCCTCGATCTCTTCGCGGAAATTGCGGATCAGACCTTGGATCGGCCACGCCGCCGCATCGCCAAGCGCGCAGATGGTGTGCCCTTCGACCTGCTTGGTCACGTCCCACAGCATGTCGATTTCTTCCGGTTCCGCCTCGCCTTTGACCAGACGGTCCATGACCCGCATCATCCAGCCGGTGCCTTCACGGCACGGCGTGCACTGGCCACAGCTTTCGTGTTTGTAGAATTTGGACAGCCGCCAGATCGCTTTGACGATATCGGTCTGCTTGTCCATCACGATCACCGCCGCCGTGCCCAGACCGGACCCAAGCTCGCCGCGCAGGTAATCGAAATCCATGATCGCATCGCGCATGTTTTCGCCACGCACGCAAGGCACGGAAGACCCGCCGGGGATCACCGCCAGCAAATTGTCCCAGCCGCCGCGAATACCGCCGCAATGCTTTTCGATAAGCTCCTCAAAGCTGATCGACATGGCCTCTTCGACAACGCAGGGGTTGTTGACGTGACCCGAAATCGCAAACAGCTTGGTGCCCGCGTTATTGGCCCGGCCAAAGCCGGCAAACCAATCCGCGCCGCGGCGCAGGATGGTGGGGACAACCGCGATGGATTCCACGTTGTTCACCGTGGTCGGGCACCCGTAAAGGCCCGCGCCCGCAGGAAACGGCGGCTTCATCCGCGGCATGCCCTTGCGGCCTTCGAGGCTTTCCAGAAGGGCGGTTTCCTCGCCACAAATATAGGCCCCGGCACCGTGGTGCAGATACAGGTCGAAATCCCAGCCCGACCCTGCGGCGTTCTTGCCCAGAAGACCGGCCTCATAGGCTTCGTCAATGGCCTCCTGCAACGCTTCGCGTTCGCGGATATATTCGCCACGGATATAGATATAGCACGCATGCGCGTTCATCGCGAAAGACGCGATCAGACAGCCTTCGATCAAGGTATGGGGATCATGGCGCATGATCTCACGGTCCTTGCAGGTGCCCGGCTCGGATTCGTCGGCATTCACCACCAGATAGCTGGGGCGTCCGTCGCTTTCCTTGGGCATGAACGACCACTTGAGCCCCGTCGGGAAACCCGCGCCGCCCCGGCCCCGCAGACCCGATGCCTTCATCGTGTCAACGATCCAGTCGCGCCCCTTTTCGATCAGCCCCGAGGTGCCATCCCAATGGCCACGGGCCTGCGCGCCCTTGAGCGTGCGATCGTGCATCCCGTAGATGTTGGTAAAAATCCGGTCCTGGTCTTTCAGCATGTGCTGTCACCCTTTGCTGTCCTGACGCAAGCGCCAGAGTTGCATGATGTTGACGCCCGCATAAATCAGCGCGGCGAGTGCCAAGAAATCAATCAGCAGAGCAAAACGCCCCGGCAGACCGAGTTTCGGCGCAATAAACTGAACAACAACCCAGATCGTCATGGAACCCGCGATCACCAACGCAACGTGGCGACCTTTGCGGGCAATGACCTGATCCGTATCCTTGCTCATATCCTTCTTTCCCCCGAACCGGTTACTTGGACCGTTTCGAGAATTCTGTTTCCCCGCCCGCGGCGAGAATTTTGGCCTGATCAATCCAGCCGTCGCGTTCGATCCGGCCCTTGAACTTCAACCGGCTGTCCACCCATGCAACCTGTGCGGGCGTCCATGCGGCGATCTGGTCAAAGTGGAAAAAGCCAAGCTCGTTCAGCGTCGCTTCCAGTTTGGGGCCAACACCCTTGAGCAGCTTGAGGTTATCCGCGCCGCCTTCGCGCGCACCGGTCAGAACCTCCGGGGCATCCTCAACCGCATCATCCGATGACCCGGCATCGGTCGCGATCTCATTGGGTGCAGGCGGTGCTTCGGCCTTGGCCTCGGGCTTTGCCGCCTCGTATTTCCACGTGCCCTTGCGGCTGGCCAGATCATCCTGTCCTGCCAGCGATGCCGACGGCTTGATCTTGGCCGCATCGGCCTCGGCCTGCGCCTCTTTGAGGATCGGAGCCGGTGTTTCCTGAACCTTTTCAGGCGCATCCTGAACCGGATCAACAGCCGGGGCTGTGTCAGCATTGGCCGCTTCGGGGTTCCACGGTGTGCGCAGGGGCACCTCGGTGCCGTCGATCCGCTTGACCGTGTCGCCGATGTCTGTGGCCAGTTGCACCGATGCGTTATACTTGGTCTTGCCGCTATCATGCTCGGTCAGGCTGGTCAGCCCGGACAGCGGTTCAGAGGCATACCGCCCGTTTTGCGGGCCGGGAACCGGAACGTCCCCCTTGGCCAGTTCGTCGATGATCTCTTCAAACCGTTCGGGCGTCAGGTCTTCGTAATAATCCTTGCCGATCTGGGCCATGGGCGCGTTGGAGCAGGACCCCAGACACTCGACCTCTTCCCAGCTGAACTTGCCATCGGCGGAAATCTCGTGGGCCTTGGCGGCGATCTTTTTCTTGCAGACTGCAACCAGATCCTCGGCCCCGCAGATCATGCAGGACGTGGTGCCGCAAATCTGGAAATGCGCCACGGAGCCGACCGGCTGCAACTGGAACATAAAGTAGAAGGACGCCACCTCGAAGGCGCGGATATAGGGCATGCCCAACATGTCCGCGACGGTTTCGATGGCCGGACGGCTGAGCCAGCCTTCCTGTTCCTGCGCACGCCACAGAAGTGGGATGATCGCCGAGGCCTGACGACCTTCGGGATACTTGGTGATCTGTGCCTGTGCCCACGCCAGATTGGCAGACGTAAAGGCAAAGCTGTCGGGTTGTTCGGGATGCAGACGGCGGAGCATTATTTCGCCTTTCCGTTCTGGCGGAGAGCGCGGGAGCCTCCGGCGGGGGTATTGGGGACGAGAAAGAAGACCATGAGCGCGTTACCTGTCGATCTCGCCAAAGACGACGTCCATGGTGCCGATGATCGCCGCGACATCGGCCAGTTGGTGACCCCGCGCGATATGGTCCATGGCCTGAAGATGCAGGAAACCCGGCGCGCGGATCTTGCTGCGGTAGGGTTTGTTGGTGCCATCCGCCACAAGGTAGACACCGAATTCGCCCTTCGGGGCTTCGACGGCGGCATAGACTTCGCCCGCAGGCACGTGGAAGCCTTCGGTATAAAGCTTGAAGTGATGGATCAGGCTTTCCATGGATGTTTTCATCTCGGCCCGCTTTGGCGGCGTGATCTTGCCGCGGGCCAGCACATCGCCGGGGGTTTCGCGCAGCTTGGATATAGCCTGACGGATGATCGACACCGACTGGCGCATTTCTTCCATCCGCACGAGGTAGCGATCGTAACAGTCGCCGTTCTTGCCCACGGGGATCTGGAAATCGAACTCGTCATAGCATTCATAGGGCTGCGCGCGGCGCAAATCCCATGCCATGCCCGATCCGCGCACCATGACGCCGGAGAATCCATATTTCAGGATGTCATCTTCGCTGACCACGCCGATATCGACGTTGCGTTGTTTGAAGATGCGGTTTTCGGTCAGCAGGCCGTCGATGTCGGCCAATGTGTCGGGGAACTGGTGCGCCCATTCCTCGATATCGTCGAGCAATGCCTCTGGCAGGTCCTGATGTACGCCACCGGGACGGAAATAGGCCGCGTGCAGACGCGCGCCGCAGGCCCGTTCGTAGAACACCATCAGCTTTTCACGCTCTTCAAAGCCCCACAGAGGCGGCGTCAGCGCGCCCACGTCAAGGGCTTGGGTGGTCACGTTCAGCAGGTGATTGAGCACGCGCCCGATTTCGGAATACAGAACCCGGATCAACTGCGCCCGGCGCGGCACTTCGACCTTGCACAGCTTTTCGATGGCCAGACACCAAGCGTGTTCCTGATTCATCGGCGCCACGTAATCGAGGCGGTCAAAATAGGGCAGGTTTTGCAGGTAGGTCCGGCTTTCCATCAACTTTTCGGTGCCGCGGTGCAACAGCCCGACATGCGGGTCGCAGCGTTCCACGATCTCGCCGTCCAGTTCCAGAACCAGACGCAGAACCCCGTGCGCCGCAGGGTGCTGGGGGCCGAAGTTGATATTGAAATTGCGGATTTTCTGTTCGCCGGTCTGGGCGTCGGTAAAATCTTTGGAGCCGTCCATCACTTGGCCTCCTCTTTCTTCTCGTCACCCGGAAGGATGTATTCGGCCCCTTCCCATGGCGACATGAAGTCGAACTGACGGTATTCCTGCACGAGGCTAACCGGCTCATAAACAACCCGCTTGCGGGCCTCGTCATAGCGGACTTCGGTATAGCCTGTCGTCGGGAAATCCTTGCGCAGCGGATGCCCGCGAAAGCCGTAGTCGGTCAGCAGGCGGCGCAGGTCGGGATGCCCGGAAAACAGGATGCCGAACATGTCGAACACTTCGCGTTCGAACCAGTTGGCGGACGGGTGCACAGAGCTGAGCGAGGGCACCATGTCATCCTCGCGCACAGCGGTGCGCAGGCGGACGCGGTGGTTCCGATACATCGACAGGAAATGATACACCACGTCGAACCGCTTGGCCCGCGCGGGGTAATCGACGGCGGTGATGTCCACCAGTGACGAGAAATTGCAAGTCGCATCGGTGCGCAGAAATTCGACAAAGCCCACGATATTGGACAGGGCGACGTCTACGTTCAGTTCACCATGGGTCACATCCCACGCCACGACACAATCGGGGCGTTTGAGTTCGATGTAAGCACCCAGTTCCTTCAGCGCGTCAGTCATTCGCAGCCTTCCTTTCCCGCGTCAGGCCCGGTGTCCGGCACCGGCCCGCAGGTTTTCGTTCCCGTGCGATCAGCGCACGATTGTTCCGGTGCGCCGGATCTTGCGCTGCAACTGGAGAATTCCATACAGCAACGCTTCGGCCGTCGGGGGACAACCGGGCACATAGACATCGACAGGCACGATGCGGTCGCAACCGCGCACCACCGAATAGGAATAGTGATAGTAGCCACCGCCATTCGCGCAGGATCCCATCGAGATCACGTAACGCGGTTCGGGCATCTGGTCATAGACCTTGCGCAGCGCCGGGGCCATCTTGTTGGTGAGAGTGCCCGCGACGATCATCAGGTCCGATTGGCGCGGGGACGCACGCGGTGCCGTGCCGAACCGTTCAAGGTCATAGCGCGGCATCGACGTGTGCATCATTTCAACCGCGCAGCAGGCCAGACCGAATGTCATCCAGTGCAAGGACCCGGTGCGCGCCCAGTTGATGATGTCCTCGGTCGAGGTCAGCAGAAAGCCCTTGTCCTGCAACTCGGCGTTCAATGCCTGAGTCGCGTGTTCCTTGTCGGCACCTGCGGTGTTTCCGGTCGTCACTCCCATTCGAGAGCCCCCTTCTTCCATTCATAGGCAAAGCCGATGGTCAGAACGCCAAGGAAGACCATCATCGACCAGAACCCAACATCGGATATGTCCTTGAAGCCCACGGCCCATGGGAACAGGAACGCGATTTCCAGATCGAAAATGATGAACAGGATCGACACAAGGTAAAAACGCACGTCAAATTTCATACGCGCGTCGTCGAACGCGTTGAAACCACATTCATACGCACTTACCTTTTCAGGGTCAGGGTTGCGAACGGCCAGAACGACAGCGGCAAGGATCAGAACAAGACCAAGGCCAATGGCGACAGCCAGAAACACGAGGATGGGGAGGTACTCCCTCAGCATCTCTTCCACGAGGCGGCTCCTTTTGTGTGCAGCGCACGCGCGCAGCAGTCAGAAACTGACTAGATTGCGTTCCATCTATCGCTGCAACTGCATAGGGTCAACGGGGCGCATCGGGGAAAGAACGGGCCGAATGCCGCAGTTTTCCTATTGTGATCACGCAATTGGTCAGATGGATGAACCGGACAGCGGATTTTGCGTTGGAATCTTTCCTTTACCATGGAATCACATAAAAAATTCATCTTTATGAATATCTTATGAGGCCGTTTGCTATCTGCTTGATCACCTGCGCGACTGCATAACCCCCAAGACGACTGTATTGCGAGGGCCGGTGACTGCGTCCGCCTTGACTTCAAGACTGGTAAAACCGCTGGTTTTCCATGCCTGTGTCGGATTGGCGGCGACATGCTGCTGCTGCTTTTGCGGTGACGTGTCTTTGTAGTCTGCGTGTTTCAACGACCGTATCTCGCAGCCCAGTTCGGAAACAAAGAAGCACCCGCGCCGCCAAAACCCATCGTGAGGCATGATTGTCCGGTCATGACTGTTATACACGCTGGCGCGAAACGGAATCAGAAGGCTCGCCGCATGCGTTCCGCCGGGATACCAGATCGCCCAAACCTGCGTTGGCCGGATCCATTCTGGTCCTTCGTTGTGCCACTGCCCCCAAACCCGCACATGGGTGCAGTTGAGGATCGGAATGACCGCCCCGTAGGTGGTGATTGAAATCTCCTTCTCCACCACGCCTTCGCTGGTCTGGATACCATAGGACAAGTGCACCGCCTCAGACCTCGGATCCTCGCTGGTGAAGATGAAACAATCATAGCGCGGAGATCCGTATTTCGTGACGGGTGGCACTGCCACGAGGTCTACGGGTTTCTCCCTTTCGGTGATCGTGACGTTTCGCGCGCGAGGCTCTAAATCCGGGACGCTGCCCACGCCAGACCATTTGCTCCATTTGAAAAGCGTTTCTGGCGTGTCCGTGTTTGACATCCTTGCTCCTCCCTGAGCAAGTAAGGATAGCAAAACAACGCGCCAAAATCCACCTACGCGGGCATCCACGCCGCCTTGCGCTTATCAAAGAACGCGCCGATGCCTTCCTGCGCCTCTTCGGTTTCCCAGCGTGACTTGAGCGCGCCAATGGTCATGTCGATCGTGTCCGCGTCGATGCGCGGCCCCAGATCGCGGGCCAGTTTCTTGGCCGCCGCCACCGCCCCCGGCGCACAGGACAGATAGGGGGCCACCTCGGCCTCCACCGCCTCGGCCAGATCATCCGCAGGCACCGCACGCGCCAGAAGACCGAGGTCAACCGCCTCATCGGCCTTGAACAACCGCGCGTTCATGAAAACCCGCCGGGCGCGCCCCTCGCCCATCCGGGCGATGACATATGGCCCGATGGTGGCCGGAATGATGCCAAGCCGGGTTTCGGTGAACCCCATTCGGATATGGTCGGCACCGATGGCGATATCGCACACGCTGGCCATCCCCACACCACCGCCAAAGGCATTGCCATGCACAGCCCCGATCAGCGGCTTGGGCAATGTATTGAGCGCCTGCAACATATGCGCAAGCTTGCCCGCCTCGCGGGCGCGATCATCCGGCGACAGCGCCATCTGCTGCTGCATCCAGCCCAGATCGCCTCCCGCGCAAAAGGATTTCCCCGCCCCGGCCAGGATCACCACCCGCACCGCATCATCCGCCCCCAGCTGCGCCGCGGCCTGCGTCAGATCGGCCAGCATCTGCGCCGACATCGCATTGTGCTTGTCCGCCCGGTCCAGCATCAGCGTCGCCACCCCGCGCGCATCGCAGGTGACCGAAATCGTCTCGAAGCTCATGGCTTATCCCTCTCGCATGGCCCGCGCCATCTGCGCGGCCTCTTCCAGAATCCCGGCATCAAGGCCCGTGTCATATCCCAGCCGCGCCAGATGATCGGCAACGGCCTCGGTCGCGACATTGCCCGCAGCCCCCGGCGCATAGGGACAGCCCCCAAGCCCTCCGACCGCCGCGTCGAACACCCGCACGCCCAAAGCAAGCGACGTGTCGATATTGTCCAGCGCACGCCCGTTGGTGTCATGATAATGACCCGCCAACCGGCCAACCGGCACCACGTCGCGCACCTTCATCAGCATCCGCGCGATGGCGTCGGGCGTGCCCTGCCCCACCGTATCGCCAAGGCTGATCTCATAGCATCCCATCGCAAACAGCGCGTCCGCGACCTCGGCCACCTTTTCGGGGGGCGTCGGCCCGTCATAGGGGCAATCCGTCACGCAAGACACATAACCGCGCACCGGCAGATCAATGTGGCGTGCGGCCTCGACCACGGGGCGGAACCGCTCAAGGCTTTCCGCGATGGACGCATTGATATTGGCGCGCGAAAACCCTTCGGACGCCGATCCGAAAATCGCGATTTCCCCCGCGCCCGCCGCGCGGGCATCCTCGAACCCGCGCATATTGGGCGTCAGCGCCGCATAGCGGATCCCCGGCGCGCGGGTTATCCCGGCCAGAACCTCGGCGCTGCCCGCCATCTGGGGCACCCACTTGGGGCTGACGAACGAGGCGCATTCAATCCGGGTAAAACCCGCCCGGCTCAGGCAATCGACCAGAGCGATCTTTTCGGCCACCGGAATTTCGCGTTTCTCGTTTTGCAGCCCATCGCGTGGGCCAACCTCGAATATCTCGACAAATCCGGTCATGCCGGCACCTCCCCGTTGCGGCCTCAGCCGTCCACTTCCTCCAGCCGCACCAATGGCGCGCCTGCCTCGACCTGTGCGCCCTCGGTGACCAGAACCTCGGCGACAACCCCATCGCGCGCGGCCAACAGGGCATGTTCCATCTTCATCGCCTCCAGCACGGCCAGACGATCCCCGGCGCTGACAACCTGACCGGCCTGCGCCAGCACGGATTTGACAAGACCCGGCATCGGCGCTTCGACAAGGTTGCCGTCGCCCGCAGCCCCCGCAGCCCGCTCCAGCGGATCGACCAGCTCAAAGGCCATCCCGTAATGCGAAAAGACATAAACCGCCCCGTCCCGCGAGACTGCGTTGGGCAAGGGCCCTGCCGCATCCCACCAGCGCCCGCCCCGTCGGTCAAGCGAAAGCGTCAAACCCGCCTGCTCGATCTCGACGCGGTCCGGTCCGGAAACACGCAGGATCACGCCCAGATCCTCGTCATCCCGCGACAGGGTGAGGCTGCGGTTCAATGGTGACCAGAGCGTAAATCCAGCCGTCAGCCCCCCCGCATCCGGTGCCGCCACGGCCAGCGCCGCCGCCGCGATATCCCGCAGACCGGGCTGCGGCTGGATCACCAGATCGTCAATGTCCCGCGCGATCAAGCCGGTATCCACATCGCCCGCGGCAAATCCCGGATGCCCCGCCAACGCGCCCAGAAACGCCAGATTGGTCACCGTGCCGCCAACCTCTGTCGTGGCCAGCGCATCGGCAAGGCGGCGCAACGCCACCGCACGCGTCGGACCATGGGTGATCACCTTGGCGATCATCGGATCATACCAGGGGCTGATGACATCGCCTGCGCGCACGCCGCTGTCCGACCGCGCACCATCCGGGAACCGCAAATGCGCAAGCCGCCCGGTCGCGGGCAGAAAACCCTTGGGCACGTCCTCGGCGTAAAGGCGCGCCTCAAAGGCGTGGCCAGTGATGCTCAGATCCTCCTGGCGCGCCGGGACGGGTTCACCCGCAGCAACGCGGATTTGCCATTCCACAAGGTCGACACCGGTGATCGCCTCGGTCACGGGATGCTCGACCTGAAGGCGCGTATTCATTTCCATGAACCAGAAACCGTCGCGGCGCAGCCCCTCCGAGGCATCCACGATGAATTCGATGGTTCCCGCCCCGCTGTAGCCGATCGCCTCTGCGGCACGCACCGCGGCGGCCCCCATAGCGGCGCGGACCTCGTCGGTCATGCCCGGTGCCGGAGCTTCCTCGATCACCTTCTGGTGACGCCGCTGAAGCGAACAGTCCCGTTCAAAGAGATGCACCGCGCGGGTGCCGTCGCCAAACACCTGCACCTCGATGTGGCGCGGCTGCTGGATGTATTTTTCGATCAACACCGCCTCGTTGCCAAAGGCGGTGCGCGCCTCACCCTGGGCACTGACCAGCGCGTCCGCGAAATCGTCAGGGGTCTCGACCAGGCGCATCCCCTTGCCACCGCCGCCCGCGACCGCCTTGATCAGAACCGGATAACCGATCTTCTCCGCCTCTGCGGCCAGATGATCGGGGTCCTGCCCGGCACCATGATACCCCGGCACCACGGGAACCCCCGCCTCCTGCATCAATGCCTTGGCCGCGTCCTTGAGTCCCATCTTGCGGATCGCCTCGGCCGACGGGCCGATAAAGACCAGCCCCGCCGCTTCCACGGCCTCGACGAAATCGGGATTTTCAGACAGGAACCCATATCCGGGATGGATGGCCTGCGCACCGGTGGACCGCGCCGCATCGATGATGCGCGCACCGACAAGGTAGCTCTCGGCGGGGGCCGATGCCCCGATGTGCACCGCTTCATCGGCCATGGCCACATGTTTTGCGCCCGCATCCGCGTCGGAATAGACGGCCACCGTGCGCAGCCCCATGGATCGGGCCGTCTCGATCACGCGGCAGGCGATTTCGCCGCGGTTGGCGATCAGGATCTTGTCGAACATGGTTCAGGTCTCCTTGGCAGGGGTGGAACCGGGGGCTGCCTGCCCCCGGACCCCCGGGGATATTTCCAGCAAGAGAAAAAGGGGCGCTTTGTGCTGCTTCTTTCTCGTTTCAAATACCCAAATCCGGCGGCGCGAACCGCGCGGCGGGTCGGTGGGGCGGTGCCTACATCCGGAACACGCCAAAGCGGGTTTCGCGGATCGGCGCGTTCAGGGCGGCGCTCAGGCTCAGGGCCAGAACATCGCGGGTGCGGCGCGGGTCGACGATACCGTCGTCCCAGAGCCGCGCCGCCGCGTAGAGGGGGTGCGATTGCTCTTCGAACATGTCGATGGTGGGGCGCTTGAACGCGGCCTCTTCCTCGGCGGACCATGCGCCGCCGGTCCGCTCGATGGCGTCACGCTTTACCGTGGCGAGCACTCCTGCGGCTTGTTCGCCGCCCATAACCGAGATGCGCGAATTTGGCCACGTCCACAAGAAGCGTGGCGAATAGGCCCGCCCCGCCATGCCATAGTTGCCCGCCCCGAAGGATCCGCCCACCAGCATGGTGATCTTGGGCACCTGGGTGCAGGCCACCGCAGTGACCATCTTGGCCCCGTGGCGCGCGATGCCTTCATTTTCATATTTGCGCCCGACCATGAAGCCGGTGATGTTTTGCAGGAACACCAGCGGAATGCCACGCTGCGAACACAGCTCGATGAAATGCGCGCCTTTCTGGGCGGCCTCGGAAAACAGCACCCCGTTATTGGCCACGATGCCCACCGGGCACCCGCGCACATGGGCAAAGCCGGTCACCAGTGTTTCCCCAAAGCGCGGTTTGAATTCGTCGAACCGCGATCCGTCCACCACCCGCGCGATCACCTCGCGGATGTCGTAGGGGGTGCGCAGGTTGTCCGGCACGACACCAAGGATTTCATCCGGATCATAGGCTGGCTCTTCGGGGCTTTGCCATTGCACTGTTGCGGGTTTGGCCCGGTTCAGCGACCCGATCGCGCGCCGCGCCAGGGCCAGCGCATGGGCGTCGTCCTCGGCAAGGTAATCAGCCACCCCGGACAGCCGGGTGTGCACGTCGCCACCGCCCAGATCCTCTGCGCTCACGACCTCGCCGGTCGCAGCCTTGACCAGCGGCGGCCCGGCCAGAAAGATTGTGCCCTGATCGCGCACGATGATCGTCACATCCGACATTGCCGGCACATAGGCCCCGCCCGCCGTACACGACCCCATCACCACGGCGATCTGCGGGATCCCCTTGGCCGACATGTTCGCCTGATTGTAGAAGATGCGCCCGAAGTGATCACGATCGGGGAACACTTCGTCCTGATTGGGCAGGTTGGCACCGCCGCTATCCACCAGATAGATACAGGGCAGGTTGTTCTGTTCGGCGATCTCCTGCGCGCGCAGGTGTTTCTTGACCGACATCGGGTAATAGGTGCCGCCCTTCACCGTGGCGTCGTTGCACACCACCATGACCTCCTGACCATGCACCTGACCGATACCCGCAATCACGCCCGCGCAGGGGGCTGCACCGCCATACATGCCATGCGCCGCAGTGGCCCCGATCTCAAGGAACGGAGATCCGGGATCGAGCAGGTTCGCCACCCGGTCCCGGGGCAGCATCTTGCCCCGCGACAGATGCCGTTCACGCGATTTCGCACCGCCCCCGGCTGCGGCCAGCGCGGCGGCCTCGGCGATCTGCTCCATCGCGGCCAGATGCGCATCGCGGTTCTGGCGGAACTGGTCCGAGGTCGGGATTACCTGCGATTTGAGTTTCATTCCACGATCTCCACTTTCAAAATTCTCTGGCAAGCGCCCACAGCGGGCAGCACGACAAGCACCATCAAGGCGACAAATCCTGCGACATTGAGTTTTTCGACCCCGGCGGGGTTGATGAACGTCAAACCGGGAAACAGGGAGGCACCCCACATCCCGAACAGACCCGATGACAGCGCCACCACCGCGCACAGCAGCCGGTAGCGCGGCAGCCCCGCGTCACACAGGCGCAGTTCATGCCCACAGCGTGGGCAGATGTGGCCCGCTCCGCGAGTGCTGCCCATCGCCCGCCACATTCGCCGCGCCGATTGCAAAGCGTGGCAAAACGGGCATCGAAAATCGGCAAAAACGGAATTCGGGCCGATCATGCGCCCACCTCCGCCGCCGCGCGTGCCTTCAGTTCCTTGCGGATCACCTTGCCGGTCACCGTCATCGGCAGGGCATCAAGAAACGCGATTTCTCTTGGATAAGAATAGCTTGCAAGACGCTTCTTAACCCATGCCTTAAGATCGTCCTGCGTGGCCTGCGCGCCCTCTTTCAGGACGACATAGGCCTTTACGATCTCGGTGCGCAGCGGATCAGGTTTGCCCACCACACCCACGGTCGCAACGTCCGGGTGGGTCAGCAGACAATCCTCGATTTCTGCCGGGCCGATGCGATATCCCGATGACGTGATCACGTCATCCTCGCGCCCGACAAAGCGCAGGTAGTCACCCTCCCAGATACCGCGATCGCCGGTCACCATCCATTCGCCGCGAAACTTTTCGGCGGTTGCCTCGGGCCGGTTCCAGTAGCCGAGCATCATCGACGCGGCCCCGCGCCGGACAGCCACGTCGCCCTCTGCGTTCGTCGGCGCGCCCGCAGCGTCGATCACCGCAATGTCAAATCCGGGCACCGGCTTGCCGATGCAGCCGGGGCTCGGCGCAAAATCCACGCCACAGCTCGACGCGACCATGTTGCATTCGGTCTGGCCGTAAAACTCGTTGATCGTCAGGCCAAAGGCCCGCCGCCCCCAGTCGAGCATCTCTGCCCCCAGCGGCTCGCCTCCGGAGGCGACGGAACGCAGCCCGGAGATCGTCGTCCCTGCAGCCTTCAGCATCCGCAGCGCGGTGGGTGGAAAGAACACGTTGCGCACCCCTGCCGCCGCGCACAGATCCCGAGCGCCGTCCGGGTCGAACTTGGCCATGCGCGCGGCCACCACCGGCACGCCCAGCGCCAGCCCCGGCATCAGCACATCAAACAGGCCCCCGATCCACGCCCAGTCCGCAGGTGTCCAGATCACATCGCCGGTCTGGCCAAGGTGATCGTGACTGACCGCGACACCGGGCAAATGCCCGGTCAGGATGCGATGCCCATGCAGCGCGCCCTTGGGTGCGCCGGTGGTCCCGGATGTATAGATCAGCACCGCAGGCAGATCCGGCCCGGTGTCAGCGAACGGCACCGGCGGGCCGTCTTGCCCCAGCTCCGCCGCCATCCAGACCTCGGCCAGATCCCCGACAAGCTGTAGGCCTTCGGCATCGCTCAGCACGATCTCGCAGCCCGCATCGCCAACCCGAGAGGCCAAGGCATCATGCTTGAAGAGTTTGAACAAAGGCACTGAAATTGCGCCTATTTTCCAGATGGCAAGATGGGCCGCTGCGCACCACGGCGATTGGCTCAGCAAGACGCCGACCCGGTCGCCCGGCGTGATCCGTGTCAGCAAAGCCCGCGCGATGGCGTCGGTCATTACGGTCAATTCGCCAAGGCTGACATCGCGGCGCACCGGCCCGGTCATGTCAATGATCGCGGTCTGCCCTTCGGGCTGGTCCAGACATTGCCGGGCAAGGTTGAGCCGCGCGGGAACGTCCCATTCTCCGTCAGCCGTCAAACCGGGATAGCGGCGCGTCATGGCGTCACCTCCGCCGCCTGACAACGCCGTTTGCGCCACGGTGCGCTCAACCCTGTCTGCGCCCGAATGCCGCATCGCGGCATGGTCGGATATTGATCCCGATCAATGTGACTGCGCCGGGTTGGTGCGATGCTCCGCGCACACTCAAAATCATAGGTAATACCATGAAACGCACACCAACTTCGCTTCTTCTGATCGCGGCTCTCGGACTTGCCGCGACGCCCGCTCTGGCCCAGTCGCAGGGGGACTGGACCTTTGGTATCGGAATTGGCGCGGTAATGCCGAAATCCGGCAACGGAACCTTGGCTGGCGGGGCCGCCGATATTGATGACAACACGCAGTTGACCCTGACAGGCGAATATTTCATCCGTGATAATCTGGGCATCGAATTGCTGGCCGCGACGCCGTTCGAGCATGATATCCGGATCAACGGCGGCTATGCCGGCACGACCAAGCAACTGCCGCCCACCCTGTCGCTGAACTATCACTTTGCCACCAGCGGAAGCCTGACCCCCTACGTTGGCGTCGGCCTGAACTACACCACCTTCTTCGAAGAATCCTCGCCGCTGGGTGTGCTGTCGCTGGATGATTCTGTCGGGATCGCGCTGCAGGTGGGTGCCGACATCGCGATCAGCGACAAGGCCGCCCTGCGGATCAACGCGCGTTGGATGGACATCGACAGCGATGCCTACCTCAACGGGGCCTATATCGGCACAGCCGAGATTGATCCTGTTGTTGTGAACGTGGGCTACGTGCATCGCTTCTGATCCAGACTGACTGCTTACAAAGGGGCCGTCCCGCAAGGGGCGGCCCCGTTTTGTTGCGGCCTACATCGCCGCCATCAATTCGCGCCCGATCAGCATCCGGCGTATCTCGGACGTGCCCGCCCCGATCTCCATCAACTTGGCATCGCGGAAAATCCGGCTGACCGGGCTATCGGACAGGAACCCGGCCCCGCCCATCGCCTGCACCGCCTGATGCGCCTGCACCATCGCCTGCTCCGAGGCATAAAGACAACACGCCGCCGCATCCTGACGGGTCACATCCCCCCTGTCACAGGCGCGCGCGACCTCATAGATATAGGCCCGCGAGGAATTCATCGCCGTATACATATCGGCGATCTTGCCCTGCATGAGCTGGAAATTCCCGATCGGCTGGCCGAATTGCTTGCGTTCTTTCATATACGGCATGATCTCATCGAGGCAGCCCGCGATGATCCCCGATCCAATGCCCGCCAGAACCACGCGTTCGTAATCCAGCCCCGACATGAGAACCGCAACACCGCGCCCCTCTTCTCCCAGAACATTCTCGAACGGCACCTCGACGTCCTCGAACACCAGTTCGGCGGTGTTCGATCCGCGCATGCCCAGCTTGTCGAAATGGGCGCTGGTGGAAAAGCCTTTCATCTCTTTCTCGATCAGAAAGGCAGTCATGCCGCGGCTACCGGCATCCGGGTCGGTCTTGGCATAGACCACAAGGGTATCCGCATCCGGCCCGTTGGTGATCCAATATTTGTTGCCATTGAGAACATAGCGGTCATTGCGCTTTTCGGCGCGCAGCTTCATCGACACCACATCCGATCCTGCAGACGCTTCCGACATGGCCAATGCGCCGACGTGCTCTCCGGATACCAGGCGCGGCAGATATTTCGCACGCTGCTCATCATTGCCGTTCAGCTTGATCTGATTGACGCACAGATTGGAATGCGCGCCATAGGACAAAGACACCGATGCCGAGGCGCGCGCGATTTCCTCAACCGCGATGACATGGGCCAGATACCCCATGCCCGCGCCGCCATATTCCTCGGACACTGTTATCCCCAGAAGACCGAGGTCCCCCATCTCTTTCCACAATTCATTGGGAAACGCGTTGGTCCGGTCAACCTCCTGCGCGATGGGACGCACGCGTTCCTGCGCCCAGCGATGCACCATATCCCGCAGCGCATTGATCTCTTCACCAAGGTCGAACGTCATCGTGGCGTTGAACATGGAGCCTCCTCCTGGCTTTTATTGAACACTTGTTCATTTTGTAGCCCCATTCGCCTGCCCGCGTCAATGCCGCCGTGCCCCACGCCGAAACGCGGGACGGTCCGCCGATGACGGATTGGGTATTTGAAACGAGAAAGAAGCAGCGCGCGCGCCGGGTCTTCGCCTGCTGACACGGTGTCGGCGGCGCGATCCTAGCCGCCAGCGACCGCCTGCCCTGACGGGCCTGTCTGCCAGACCGCGCCCACCTCGGCGCGGATGATACGGGCAATCTGGGCGCAGTCCTCGATGCTGAATGTCAGCGGCACGCGCATGTCCAGAATGGCGCCAAGAACCGCGTCGCTTTCGGGCATCGGAGCCGATGGGGCATAGCGCCAACTGTCGTATCGCGAGGTGAACCCCACCGGTTCGGCGCCACCGAACCACTTGATCTCGACGCCGCGCCGCGCACATCGCGTGACGACCTCACCGATCGCGTCTGGCTGCCAGCCCTTCAACAGCACCTGAATGGAGGAGCCGACAAAGCTTTCTTCGGCGGGTCGCTCGATCACCTGCAAACCCGGCGTGCCACGCAGCCCGTCCTCCAATGCGCGATAACGCGCATTCCACCGATCCACCTGATCCGGCAAGGCGCGCAATTGCGGGCGCAGGATCGCGGCCCGCAGATTGTCCATCCGCCCCGAAATATTGGGCGTGTCGTATTTGACCGACTCGAACACCTCGGGCGGTGGTGCCGCCAAATGCCGTTCATACAGCATGTACGACCCCGACATCATGACCGCCCGCGCCGCGGCCTTAGCATCGTTGGTGATCAGCAAACCACCTTCGCCGGAGTTCACATGCTTGTAGGTCTGGCAGGAATAACAGCCGAACAATCCGAATCGCCCCGACGGCGTGCCCCGCCAGGCCGCCCCCATCGTATGGGCGCAATCCTCGATCACCGTGATGCCGTGGGCCGTGCAAATCGCCATCAGCGCATCCATGTCGCAGATGTGCCCGCGCATGTGGCTCAGCATCAGAACCCGCGCGGTTGTCGCCCGGGCCTTGGCGGCCAGATCGTCAAGGTCAATGGTCAGCGCCTCGGTCACGCCAACGAACACCGGCACGGCCCCCACCGCGGCAATCGACCCCGGCACCGGGGCCAGCGTGAACACATTGGTCAGAACCGTGTCGCCGGGCCGGACACCGGCCGCGCGCAAAGCCGTGGCCATGGCATAACCGCCCGAAGCAACGGCCACGCAATACCGCGCCCCTGTTTGCGCCGCGAATTCCTGTTCCAGAAGCGCGGTTTCCCCCAACTCGCCGGCGGCGACGTTGTAGCGATGCAACCGCCCATGGCGCAACACGGCCACGGCGGCCTCGATCGCCTCTTCGGGAATGGGTTCCTGCTGGGTAAAGCTGCCGCTGAAAATCTCTGTCATGCGCCATGTTTTGCGCGCCGATCCGGATCGGTCAACCCGTCATCGGCCATTGCAGCCCACCGGTTCCGTGGCGGGGGTGACCACGGTTATCTCCCGCCCGCGTCGCAAACAGAACAGAATGCCTGACCGCACGGCTCAACTCTGATCCCGAGCCTGAAACCCAAATCCCGAATCCAAGAGGCCAAGACCCATGCTGTTTCACGAATTCCTGCACGATCTGCGCTGGTCCGACCTGCCCGCCCCGGTTCAGGATCAGGCCCGGCGCTGCCTGCTCGACCTGATCGGCGTGGGCGCTGGCGGGGCCTCAACGCAGGCATCCCGGATTATCCGCGACCATACCTTTGACACATATGGCGGCACGCTGCCGATGATCTTTGACGGGCGCGGTGCCAGCGCGTCCGGGGTCGCTCTGGCCGCGGGCATGACCATCGATTCGCTCGATGGGCACGACGGGTTCAACCCGGCCAAGGGACATATCGGATGTCCGGTGGTCTCGGCCCTGCTGCCGGTGGCGCTGCGGGCCGGGGCGAGCGGTATCGAATTCATGGCGGCATTGGTCGCGGGGTATGAATTCGGGGCCCGCGCCGCCATCGTCCAGCACGCCACCGTGCCGGATTATCACACCTCAGGGTCCTGGGGCGCGGTGGCGGGTGCGGCCGTCTGCGCGCGAATTCTGGGGCTGAACCGTGACCAGACACGCCATGCTCTGGGCATTGCCGAATATCACGGACCGCGCAGCCAGATGATGCGCTGCATAGATTACCCCACAATGGTCAAGGACGGGTCCGGCTGGGGGGCCATGTGTGCGGTACAGGCCGCCGATCTGGCACGGCGCGGGTTCACCGGTGCCCCCGCGATCACCGTCGAGGACCTCTCCCGCGATATGGCCGACGTCTGGGCCGATCTGGGGCAGCGGTGGTATATTCCGGAACAGTATTTCAAGCCCTACCCGGTCTGTCGCTGGGCACAGGCCCCGGTCGAAGGCGTGCTGGCCCTGCGTCGTGCCCACGCCCTGTACCCGCGTGACGTGGCCCGGATCGAGGTCGAGACCTTCCGCGAATCTGTCCGTCTGGCCACCAGCCGCCCCGATGCCACCGATGCCGCGCAGTATTCAACGTCTTTCCCTTGCGCCGTTGCGATGGTGCGCGGGGCCGTCACGGCGGCGGATATTGGCGATGATGCGTTGAACGATCCCGAAATCCTGCGCCTGTCCGAGAGCATGATCATGCGCGAAGACGCCGAAGCGAACCGCGTTTTCCCACATACCCGCCTTGCGCGGGTCACTCTGGCGTTGACCGATGGCAGGCACCTGACCGGCGACTGGCTTGAGCCGCGCTGGGATCACACCGATCCACCGACAACCGCCGAATTGCGCGCAAAATATGATGATCTGGCGCGTCCGGCGCTGGGACAGGGGCGCGCCGACACGCTGGCCGATGTTGTGGGCACACTGACCGACCGGCCCCTGTCAGACCTGACCGATCAGCTGGCGGCCCCGATCAGCGCCGCCACCACCGACGGCAGCGCGGCATAATCGTCAAGCAACGCCTCGGGTTCCAGCGCGGCCATATCGCCGCCGCCCGGACCAAAGGTCACCAGCACCGACGGCACCCCGGCGGCGCGCGCGGTCTTGCGGTCCGTGTCGGTGTCCCCCACCAGCAGGCTCATCGCCGGATCGCCGCCCGCGCGGCGCGCCGCTTCGCGCAGAGGCTCCGGATCGGGTTTGCGCACAGCCAGCGTATCCGCCCCCACCATCGAAGCGAACGCATCGCGCACGCCCAGTTCGGCCAGAAGCTGTTCGGCCAGATCGGCAGGCTTGTTGGTGCAGATGCCCACCCCGTATCCCGCAGCCGCCAGCGCCGCGACCGCCTCCATCGCGCCGGGATACAGCACCGTGTGCCGCGCGATCTGCCCGCGATAGGCCTCGAGCAGCACCGCGTAATACCGATCCACGAGATCCGCTTCAAAGGCACCGACCCGCTCCAGACCGCGGGTCAGCATCATCCGCCCCCCGCGCAACGCGATCCCCGCGTCGCCACCGTGCATCAGCACATCGCCATGGCCCATGTCGCGAAAACAGGCGTTGGCCGCGTCGATAAGATCGCCGCTGGTATCCGCCAAGGTTCCGTCAAGATCGAAAATCACCGTTTTCATGTTCGCCGTCCTTTATCTGCCACCTGCCCCGCAGCCCGCACCATGCCGCCTCGGCATGAATTCGCCGCATCGCACGGCCCCTTATTGCAAGGCGAAATCCGAATTGATGCCCCCGCACCTTGCGCCTGTGTCTCAGGCGGATAAAACGGACGCGCATAAAAGACAAAGAGAATTAAGATGAGCACCGCACTTCTTGTCCTGGCTGCCGGTAAGGGCACGCGGATGAATTCCGATCTTCCCAAGGTATTGCACCCCATCGCACAGGCACCGATGCTGGCCCATGCGCTGCGCGCGGGCGATGCTCTGGAACCCGAACGCAAGCTGGTGGTGACCGGCCACGGTGCCGATCAGGTGCGCGCCGCCCTGGCCGACATCGACGAAAGCGCCGAAATCGTGCTGCAAGAAGAACAGAACGGCACCGGCCACGCCGTCGCCGTGGCGCGCGATGCGCTCTGCGATTTCGACGGCGACGTGATCGTGCTCTACGGTGACACCCCGTTTATCCAGCCCGAAACGCTGGAACGCATGGTCGCGGCGCGGGCCGATCACGATATCGTCGTCCTTGGCTTTGAGGCAGACGATCCGGGCCGCTATGGGCGGTTGGTCACAACCGGCGATACTCTGGAACGGATTGTCGAATTCAAGGATGCCTCCGACGCGGAACGCGCCATCACCTTGTGCAACAGCGGGCTGATGGCGGCCAAGGCATCGGTGCTGTTCGATCTGGTGGCCCGGCTGGGCAACGACAACGCCTCGGGCGAATACTACCTCACCGATACCGTGGCGCTGGCCCGCGCCAGCGGGCTGAGCGCAGGCGTCGTGCGCTGCGATCAGGCGGAAACGCTGGGCGTGAATTCGCGTGCCGAGCTGGCAGCGGCAGATGCGATCTTTCAGGCGCAGGCCCGCGCCCGGCATCTGGAAAACGGCGTTACGCTGATGATGGCCGACAGCATCTATTTCGCGCTCGACACGGTGATCGGGCGTGACACGGTGATCGAACCCCATGTCGTTTTCGGTCCCGGCGTCACTGTCGAAAGCGGCGCAACGATCCGCGCCTTTTCCCACCTCGAAGGCTGCCACGTCAGCCGCGGCGGGATCATCGGCCCCTACGCGCGCCTGCGCCCCGGTGCCGAACTGGCCGAGGACGTGCGCATCGGCAACTTTGTCGAAATCAAGAATGCCACTCTGGACGCGGGTGCCAAGGTCAATCACCTGTCCTATATCGGCGACGCCAGCATCGGACAGGCCAGCAACATCGGCGCGGGCACCATCACCTGCAATTATGACGGCGTGATGAAGCATCACACCGAGATCGGCGCGCGCGCTTTCATCGGGTCGAACACCATGCTCGTGGCCCCCGTGCGGGTCGGCAACGGGGCGATGACCGCAAGCGGTTCGGTGATCACCAAAACTGTCGAAGACGACGCGCTTGCAGTGTCGCGTTCGGAACAGGTCAACAAACCGGGCGCCGCCCGCAAATTGTTCGATTTGTTAAAGGCGAAAAAGAGAAAACGTGCTGAGAGGGCATTGTAATGTGTGGAATTGTTGGGGTCCTCGGAGATCACGAAGCCGCGCCCATCCTTGTTGAGGCGCTCAAACGGCTGGAATATCGCGGCTATGACAGCGCCGGGATCGCGACGGTAAACAACGGCGCGCTGGATCGTCGCCGCGCGGTGGGCAAGCTGGTCAATCTGGGCGATCTGCTGGTGCATGATCCGCTGCCGGGCAAGTCCGGCATCGGCCACACCCGCTGGGCCACCCACGGCGCGCCCACCATCGTCAACGCTCACCCACATCAGGCTGGCCGGGTCGCGGTGGTCCATAACGGCATCATCGAAAACTTCCGCGCCCTGCGCGCCGAACTGGCCGGTCACGGCACCGAGTTCACCACCGAAACAGATACCGAAACCGTGGCGCTTCTGACCGAACACCACATGGCGCAGGGCATGGGCCCGGTCGAGGCGGCATTCGCCACAATCGACCGGATCGAAGGCACCTTTGCGCTGGCCTTCCTGTTCGAGGGCGAAGAAGATCTGATCGTTGCCGCCCGTCAGGGATCGCCATTGGCCATCGGTCACGGGGACGGCGAAATGTATGTCGGATCCGACGCGATCGCGCTGGCACCGCTGACCGACCGGATCACCTATCTCGAAGAAGGCGACCGCGCCATCGTAAGCCGCACCTCTCTTCAGGTGCAGGACATAAACGGCACCATCGCCAACCGCGAGGTGCGCACCGTCAACATCGACAATGCCCGCGTGGACAAGGCCGGGTTCAAACATTTCATGGCCAAGGAAATCGCCGAACAGCCGATGGTTCTGGGAGAGGCCGTAAACGCCTATATGCCCGCCGGTGAAATCGACGTGTCCCTGCCCGGTCCCGACATCGACTTTACCAAGGCGGAGCGCCTCACCATGGTGGCCTGCGGCACAGCGTTCTATGCGTGCCTCGTGGCAAAATACTGGTTCGAACAAATCGCCCGGATGCCGGTTGAGGTCGATATCGCATCGGAATTCCGCTACCGCGAACCGCCGATGTCGGACGACACGCTTGCGCTTTTTGTCAGCCAGTCGGGCGAAACCGCCGACACGCTGGCAGCGCTGCGCTATTGTGCAGGCAAGGCACAGAAAATCCTGTCGGTGGTGAATGTCCCCGAAAGCTCCATCGCCCGCGAAAGCGACGTGGCGTTGCCGATCCTTGCCGGTCCGGAAATCGGCGTCGCATCGACCAAGGCCTTTACCTGCCAGTTGACCGTGCTGTTGATGCTGGCTCTCAAGGCGGCGCGCCAGCGGGGACATATCAACGACGAACAGATGGAAAACCATGCCGCCGCCATGCGCGGGCTTCCGGCTGCGATCAATCACGCACTGGATCAGAACGAGGCCCTGCGCCTTGCCGCGCTGCAACTTTCCGAGGCGCGCGACGTGCTGTTTCTGGGGCGCGGCCTGATGTATCCCCTCGCCCTTGAAGGCGCGCTGAAACTTAAAGAAATCAGCTACATACACGCCGAAGCTTATGCATCAGGTGAACTCAAGCATGGCCCCATTGCCCTGATTGATCAACACATGCCGGTGGTTGTCATGGCCCCGCGCGACACGCTGTTCGACAAGACCGTCTCAAACATGCAAGAGGTCATGGCCCGCAAGGGTCAGGTGTTGCTGGTCTCGGACGAGGCCGGTATCGCCGAGGCCGGGCACGATGTCTGGGCCAGCATCCAGATGCCCGCGGTCGCGGATATCGTGACACCGATCCTCTATGCCATTCCCGCGCAGCTTCTGGCCTATCACACGGCGGTCGCCAAAGGCACCGACGTGGACCAGCCGCGAAATCTGGCGAAATCGGTAACGGTGGAATAAACATGGCCAAGCAGTTCGCCGAGATCGGGGACGATCACCGTCAATTCATCGAAGAACAGCACATGTTCTTTGCAGGCTCCGCAGCCCCCGAGGGGCGGGTGAACATTTCCCCCAAGGGAATGGATTCGCTGCGGGTGATGGGTCCGAACCGTATCGTCTGGATGAACCTGACCGGCAGCGGCAACGAAACCGCCGGACACCTGATCGAGGCAAACCGCATGACGATCATGTGGTGTTCGTTCACCACACGCCCGCTGATCCTGCGCACCTATGGCACCGCGCGCACCCTTCATATCGGAGATGACGGCTGGGACGATCTGGCCGCGCTGTTTCCCGCGCACCGCAGCGCCCGCCAGATCTTTGATATGCATGTCGATCTGGTGCAGACCTCCTGCGGCTATGCGGTGCCGTTCATGGACTACCGCGAAGAACGCGACACGATGCAGAAATGGGTCGATGTGCGCACCGACGCACAGTTGCGCGATTACTGGGTGGAAAAGAACACCCGCACGATTGATGGCAAACCCACGGGCGTGCCCGAGGTCTAGTCCTTCATGTAGAGGACATCGCCGTGGCGCGGCACACGGGCATAGGCATGTGACGCCAACCGGAACCCCGCGCCGCGCATCACTGCGTCGATATCGGGGAACATCGCGCCGCCCTCATACATGGGCACCCGGGACACTTCGCATTTGCACAGCGAAAACGCGTCCAGCCCCGCACCGATGCCCTTGAGAACTTCCAGCTCGTGGCCCTGCACATCCACCACCAACATGGGTTTGGCATAGGTACCAACGTCGATTCCGTGGCGGGCAAGGATCTCGGGCAAGGTGCGGGTGACCATTTCCAGCACTTCGCCGCTTTCACCCGCTTCGGGGAATCGCGCCCTGAGCGTATCCGTTGATTTGTGGATCGACGACGACGACCCGTCCCCCTTGAACCGGTGAAAGGTCAATTCCTCTCCGCCGGTGGCAGACACCAGCGCGCATTCGGCGCGGTGATCTGTGCCTGTGCCCTGCCGTTCGGCCAGAACCTCCTGCAGCCGTGCAAAAGTGTCCGGGTCGGCCTCGATCCACAGCACGGTGCGCGCGCCATAGCTTTCATACAGCGCGGCGTCCTCGGCCCAATGCGCGCCCACATGCACGATCAGATCCACGGGCCGCACCCGCCCCATGATGAGTTCGTATTTCGAGGTGCGGAAATACTTGCGCCAGCCTTGCGGAACCAGATGCTTGAGGCTCCGCTCAACGCCCTTCAGAAATCTCATGTCTGTGCCGCCCCCGTGTTCCGCGTTGGCCTTGCTTAACAGCCGCGCATGTGGCTGAAAAGGTTTGGAACGGAGAATGTCATGCCCCCATCACCGCTGGATCAGATCATCGCCCATGCCGACCCCGAGAAGGCCGCGCAGATGGCGGCCTATCACAAGGCAGAGCGCCGTTATCTCGGGGTGGCCAATCCGGTGCTTGACGATCTGGCGCGGGACTGGCGGGCCGGGTTGGATATCGCCGACCGCGTGGCGCTGGCCCGCGATTTGTGGGACAGCGACATTCACGAGGCCCGCATCGCCGCGGCCAAACTGTTCACGCAGGCGCGCATCCGTCCCGACGACGGGGTGTGGGATGCAATCGTGGAATGGGTGCCGCAGTTTGACGCCTGGGCGATCGCCGATCACGTCTGTATGGCCGGGCAACGGCGGCTCAAGGCCGATCGGGACAGGCTGGACACGGTTGAGAGCTGGACGGTGTCGGATCACATGTGGACCCGGCGCGCCGCGCTTGTGATCACTCTGCCATGGACCAAGCTGCGCAACCCCAAGCCCGAAGACATTGCGCGCCGCGAGCGTATCTTGGGCTGGGCGGCGGGCTATGTGGCCGATCGCGACTGGTTCATTCAGAAAGCCGTGGGCTGGTGGCTGCGCGATCTGAGCCGCCACGACCCGGATCGCGTGCGGACCTTTCTGGCGCAACACGGCGGACAGATGAAGGCCTTTGCCCGCAAGGAAGCCGCCCGCCATCTGGCCCCGATCATTGATCCCGAATAAACCCGGAACGATTTCCCCGTGGGGAAATGGGTAAGGCTTTATTTACCAATAATACCATAATGTTAACCGCCTCTCAGCCTTCAAACAGGGGCGCGTTCGGCCGCTTTCGGACCCCGGTTTTCGCCGGGAAAAATACAACTGCGGGCACCGGGGCGGTTTGGCACGGCAACGGGCTTTTGGTCATGATTGGATGTCGTTTTTGTTGAAACCTGTCGTTAGCAGGCTAGGTCAAGAACGGTAAACGGGCGCGGCGAGCGCGCTCTGAGCCGGTTCTCAATCTGAGGTTTGAGCCGCTCCTTTTCTGTCTCACTCAAAACTGATGAGAACCTTATGATCCCTTCACAGCCCATCCATCCCGCCGCGCGTGCCTATGCCGATGAAGTCAGAAACGGCACCCTGTCGCGACGCGAGTTCTTGACGCGCGCCACCTCGCTTGGGGTCACCGCTGCTGCTGCCTATGGGCTGCTGGGGGCCGCGCAACCGGTGCAGGCGGCAGCGCACGTACAATCGGGGGGCACGCTGCGGATTGAATCCGCCGTCAAGGCGCTGAAGGATCCGCGCACCTATGACTGGCCGCAAATGTCGAACTTTACACGTGGCTATCTGGAATATCTGGTCGAATACCAGATCGACGGCAGCTTTGCGCCGATGCTTCTGGAAAGCTGGGAGGTCAACGCCGACGCAACCGAATACACGTTGAAGGTCCGGCCCGGTGTGACATGGAACAATGGCGATGCTTTCACCGCCGAGGACGTCGCTTTCAATATCGCGCGCTGGTGCGAATCCGGGGTGGAGGGCAATTCGATGGCCTCGCGCATGGGATCGCTGGTCGATCCCGAAACCGGGCAGGCCCGCGACGGCGCGATCACGGTTGTCGACGGCACCACCGTGCGCCTGACATTGGCCCAGCCCGATATCACCCTGATCGCGGGCTTTTCCGATTATCCCGCCGCGATTGTCCACCAGAGCTTTGACGGCGACCCGCTCAGCAACCCGATCGGCACCGGTCCGTATCTGCCCGGCGAATTCGAGGTCGGCGTGAAGGCTGTCCTTGTGAAGAACCCAGACCATGACTGGTGGGGAGAAGGGGCCTATCTGGACCGGATCGAATACCGCGATTTCGGCACGGAACAGGCCGGGATCGTGGCTGCGGTCGATGCCGAAGAAGTTGACATGGTTTACGAATCCATTGGCGATTTCATCCTTGTGATGGACGGAATCGGCTGGACCAAGTCCGAAGCCGTGACGGCCAATACGGTCGTGATCCGGCCCAATCAGGTGGCCGAGGTCGGCGGCGTCACACCCTATGCCGATGCGCGCGTGCGCCGCGCGCTGGCCATGGCTGTGGATAATGCGGTGCTTCTGGAGCTTGGATTTTCCGGAAACGGGCGTGCCGCAGAGAACCACCACGTCTCTCCGATCCATCCCGAATATGCCGAACTGCCCGCACCGGTGTTTGACCCCGCCGCTGCCAAAGCGCTGATGGACGAGGCCGGGATGGGAGATTTCGAACATGAGCTGATTTCGATCGACGACACGTGGCGCAAGAACACCTCGGATGCGGCGGCGGCGATGCTGCGCGATGCCGGGATCAAGGTAAAACGCACGGTTCTGCCGGGATCGACCTTTTGGAACGATTGGGCGAAATACCCCTATTCGACAACCGATTGGGCGCAACGGCCGCTTGGCGTACAGGTTCTGGCACTGGCCTATCGGTCGGGCGAGCCGTGGAACGAAAGCGCGTTTTCAAATGCCGAGTTTGATTCCCTGCTGGCAGAAGCCTTGTCCATCGCCAACGCAGACCAGCGCCGCACGGTCATGGCCAAGCTGCAAAAGATCATGCAGGACGAAGGTGTGGTCATCCAACCTTACTGGCGGTCGATTTATCGGCATCACAAGGAAAACGTTGTCGGTGCCGACATGCACCCGGCGTTTGAAATCCACGTGACCAAGCTGGGCCTCGCGGCCTGACCGGCCATTAAAAAGTTACCCGGCACGCGCAGCCGCCCGTGTCGGGGTGGTTCACGGGTGATCCTTCGAAGGATCACCCGATTTCCCCACGGGGAAATGAGAAACCTTCTTTTAACTCATATTAACAACTACTTAACGCCCCTCCTCTCTATCCCATCCATACCCGGCAGGTGCCCCTGCGCCAATGCGAGGCAACGACAGCTTCATGTTTTCAGGCGTGATGTGGTAAAAGGCCGGATCAGGGGTAAAGGACGTTTTCAGGCATGTTGCATCATCGGATCATCGGAACCGGCACGCCAATTGTCATGCTGCACGGCGTTTCGCTGGACCATCGCCACATGATGGACCTGATGGAACCGGGAATTCGCGGCAGCGGTGCATGGAAACGGATCTATGTGGATATGCCCGGACATGGGGGTAGCCCCGCACGCGATGACATTCGTTCACAAGACGACCTGCTGAACGCGGTTCTGGATTTCATCAACGCGATACTGCCGGATGAACCTTTTGCAATCGCTGGGTTGTCTCGGGGGAGCTACATTGCGCGCGGGCTGGTGCACATGATTCCAGAGCGCATTTCCGGCGTCGCTCTGATCGTTCCCGGCGGCAATCCGTCCTCCGATCCGGGCAGGCTGCCTGCGCACCAAGTCATCGTGGACGATGCTTCGATCGCGCCCGAATTATCCGAAGCGGAACTCTGGGCGCATGAGAACATGTCGGTTGTCCAGCGTTGGGACATCGTTGAAAAACGACGGCAAATCATCGCCCCCGCGCGCGCCCGGTTCGACGCCGAACAGGACGCCCGCATCATGAACGCGTTCGAATTCAGCTTTGCGAGCGCGGAGGAAACCACCCCTGTCACCGTGCCGAGCCTGATTGTCGCCGGCCGGCAGGACAGCTTTAGCGGTTATCTTGACAGTATCGACCTGATGCACAGGTTTCCACGCGCCACTTTGGCCGTTCTGGATACGGCGGGTCATGCCTTGGCTTGGGAGCGGCCCGACGTTTTCCACGCCTTGGTTCGCGATTGGCTGGAGCGCATGTAAAGACATCACGGATGTCATCGGCCAAGCACGCCTACCGCTGGCCGAAGGCTGCCCGATATTGCAGCGCAAGAGCAACTGACTGCTTGCCGCGCAAATCTCAAGGGGTTACGACTATCGCCATGACCGCACCGTTGATTGATCCTTTCGCCCGCGCCATCACCTACCTTCGGGTTTCGGTGACAGACAGGTGCGATTTCCGCTGTGTTTATTGCATGTCGGAAAACATGACCTTCCTGCCCAAGAAAGAGCTGTTGACGCTCGAAGAGCTGGACCGCATGTGTTCGACCTTTGTGCGCATGGGGGTGGAAAAGCTGCGCATCACGGGCGGCGAACCGCTGGTGCGGCGTGACATCATGACGTTCTTCCGGTCAATGACCCGGCATCTGGACAGTGGCGCGCTCAAGGAGCTGACCCTGACCACCAATGGGTCCCAGTTGGAACGGTTTGCCGATCAACTCGCCGATGCGGGTGTGCGACGGGTGAATATTTCGCTGGATACGCTGGATGAGGACAAATTCGCCGCCGTGACCCGTTGGGGCCGCCTGCCGCAAGTGCTGCGCGGGATCGACGCGGCGCAAAAGGCCGGGCTGCGTGTCAAGATCAATGCGGTGGCTCTGAAAGAATTCAACGAAGAGGAACTGCCCCGGATCACCGAATGGTGCGCCGAACGGGATATGGACCTGACCTGGATCGAAGTCATGCCCATGGGCGATATCGGCAACGAAAACCGTATCGGGCAGTTCTGGTCCCTCAAGGACGTGCGGGCGGAATACGAAAAACACTATACCGTCACCGACCTTGCCGAACGCAGCGGCGGACCGGCGCGTTATGCCCGGCTGGAAGAAACCCGCCAGAAAATCGGGTTCATCACACCGCTGTCGCATAACTTCTGCGAAAGCTGCAACCGCGTGCGCCTGACCTGCACCGGGGAATTGTACATGTGCCTGGGTCAGGAAGACATGGCCGATCTGCGCAGCCCCCTGCGCGACCACCCCGACACCGAAGCCCCGCTGGAAGACGCGATCCGCAAGGCCATCGGGCTGAAACCCAAGGGGCATGATTTCGACTATTCCCGCCAGACCGTCGCCGGGCAGATGTCGCGCCACATGAGCCACACGGGCGGCTGATGTCGCCCAAGTCAACGGGCCGGGCTGTGGGGATGCCAAAGGGGGCAACCGCGCTTTACCGTGCCTATCGTCTGGCCACCCGCGCCGTCGGGCCGCTGGCCCAGCGCAGCGCGGCACGCAAGCTGCGCGCCGGTGGTGTGAGCCATGACCGGATCGCCGAACGCGCAGGACGCGCCACCCTGCCCCGCCCCGAAGGCCGGCTCGCATGGTTTCACGCCGCCAGCGTGGGCGAGAGCCTTGCTGTCCTGTCCCTGATGGAACGGTTGCGCGACCGGCGGCCGGGCCTGAACCTGTTGATCACGTCGGGCACGGCAACCTCTGCGGCGCTGCTGGCGCGGCGCTTGCCCGAGGGTGCCTGCCACCAGTTCGCGCCGCTGGATACCCCCGGCGCGGTGCGACGGTTTCTGGATCACTGGCACCCGGATGCGGGCATCTTTGTGGAAAGCGAGCTTTGGCCCAACATGCTGGTCAATGCGCGGGCCCGCGGCATCGGACTGGCGCTGGTCAATGCGCGCCTGTCCGAGAAATCCGTCGCCGGCTGGGAACGCCGCCCCGATACCGCGCGGTTCGTGTTGGGGTGTTTTGACCTCTTTATCACACAGAACGCGCAGGCGGCTGAGAACCTGCGCCGGATCGGGGCCACCCCGGACCGGATCACCCAAGGCGTCAATCTCAAGAGCACATCCGCCCCGCCCCCTGTGGATGCGGCCGCGCTGGCCCTGCTGCGCGACCGGATCGGCCCGCAGCGCCCGGTTTGGACCGCAGCCTCGACCCATCCGGGCGAGGAAGAGATCGTGCTGGACGCCCATGCGCGGCTGCTTGTCGATCACCCCGGCACGCTGTTGATCCTCGTGCCGCGACACCCTGACCGGGCCGATGCGGTTGCAGCGCTGGTGGCGGCCAGTGGCCTGCGGATCGCACGCCGCTCACATGAACAGCCCCCTGGCCCCGACACGCAGGTCTATCTCGCCGATACTCTGGGTGAAATGGGGCTGTGGTTTTCTCTGGCACCCATCGTATTTCTGGGCGGATCGCTGCTGCCCATCGGCGGGCACAACCCGTTTGAACCGGCAAGTTTCGGCGCGGCCCTGCTCAGCGGCCCCCATGTCGTCAATTTTTCCGAAACCTTTGAGGCGCTCGCCGCCAAGAGCGGCGTGATCACCACGCCCGACGCGGGGTCCATCGCCGCTCAGGTATCGGCGTGGCTGGCTGACCCGGCGGCACGCGAAACGGCGGCGCGGGCCGCGCGCGATTTCGCAACACGGGGCCAGGACGCGCTGGACGAGATCGCCGCGCGTTTGGCGGATCGACTGTTGCCCGAGCATGGCGAGCGTGATGGCTGAGCTTGTGGTGACCAACCTCAATCGCAATTTTACCGGGGTATCGGCCACGGCGGCCAATGTCGTGGCCCGGCAACAGCACCGCTATGATATGGTGCTGGCCGGGGTCGCCCTGCCCGGCTGCCCCGCTCCGGTCAGTCTGGCGCGGGCGCGCATGCTGAGCCGCACACCGCCCGCGGAACGGCCTTTTGCCATCTGGCATGTGCGGCGCAACACCGAAATGCGCGCGGCTCTGTGGGCACGCGATGTTCTGCGCCTGCCGATCCGGATCGTGTTCACCTCCGCCGCGCAACGCCGGCACAGCGCCTTTCCCCGCTGGCTGATCTCGCGCATGGATGCGGTGATCGCCACAACCGAAGAGGCCGCGCGCTTTGTCCCGCATGTGCGCGCCGTGGTCAATCACGGGGTGGACACCGCACGGTTCACCCCGGCCCCGGACCGCGCCCGCGCCTGGGCGGCACTGGGCCACGGCGGCACACGGGGCATCGCCACAATCGGGCGCGTGCGCCCGGAAAAGGGCACCGACCTCTTTGTCGATACGATGGTGCGCGCGCTGCCCGATCTGCCCGACGTCACGGCGCTGGTGGTCGGACGCGCCACGCGCGAACATCAAAGCTTCGAGGCCCGCCTCAAGGACAAGGTGCGCGCCGCGGGCTTGGGTGACCGCATCCTGTTCGTCGGCGAACGCAGTCCCGACGAACTGACCGCTCTGATGCCAGCGCTGTCGGCGGTGGTGCAACTGCCACGCTATGAAGGCTACGGAATGGTCCCGCTCGAAGCGATGGCCGCCGCCACGCCGTTCGTCGCCAGCGATACAGGCTACTACAGAGCGTTCTCGGCACAGGATCAGGCCGGTCGCGTGGTGCCCCGCGAAGATGCCATCGCCGCCGCCGCCGCGCTCACAGGACTGCTCGGCAATCCCGAGGCCCACAGCGCCGCCGCCCGCGCCGCGCGCGCGACTGCCCAAAGCCAGTTCAGCGCCGAAACCGAAGCCACAGGCATTGGCGCCGTCTACGAGACCCTCTGGTCCACCCCCTGACGGGCCCCCCTCCTTGACTGACCGCCCCCCTAAACGGGCCGGACCCTGCCGCCTTTTTCTCTTGCTGAAAATATCCCGGGGGGTGCGGGGGGCAGAGCCCCCCGCCACTTATCGTTTGCACCCCGTCCGGGGTGCGGGGGGCAGAGCCCCCCGCCGTCAATTATCTGCACCCCCTCCGGGGTGCGGGGGGAGCTGCCGCCCCGCTCATCAAACCGGCCCGATGGCCTCAGGCGTTCACATCCACCACAACGCGGCCCTTGACCTGGCCCTTGAGGATATCCTTGCCCAGCGCGGGCAGGTCCGACAGGGTTGCGGGCTGGATCATCGCCTCAAGCTGGTCCATGGGCAGATCCTGACTGATCCGCTGCCATGCGCGCAGGCGGTTGTCATAGGGTTGCATCACGCTGTCGATGCCCAGCAGGTTGACCCCGCGCAGGATGAACGGCGTGACCAGCGCGCCTTCGATTGCGGCACCACCGGCAAGACCGATCGCCGCCACGGACGACCCGTAGTGCATCTGCTTGAGAACCCGTCCCAGCATTGCGCCACCCACCGCATCGACGCAGCCGCCCCAGCGTTCGGCCTCAAGCGGTTTGCGGGTCACTTCGGTCAGTTCTTCGCGGGCGATGATTTCGGAGGCCCCCAGCGACGTCAGGTAATCGGCCTGATCGGGACGCCCGGTGACAGCCGCCACCTTGTGCCCCAGCTTGGCCAGGATTGCCGTGGCGACAGAGCCCACGCCGCCTGCGGCACCGGTAACCAGAACCGGCCCGTCCTTGATCCCGTGATCTTCCAGCGCCATCACCGCCAGCATCGCAGTGAGACCGGCGGTGCCGACGGCCATGGCCTGCCGGGTGTCCAGCCCCTCGGGCAGCGGCACCAGCATGTCGGCCTTGACCCGTGCCTTTTGCGCGTAACCGCCCCAGCGGTTTTCACCGACGCGCCAACCGGTCAGCACGACCTTGTCACCGGGGGCATACCGGTCATCCTCCGAAGCTTCGACGGTTCCGGCAAAATCAATGCCCGGAACGTGGGGATAGTTGCGCACCAGCCCACCGCCGGGCCCGATGCACAGGCCGTCCTTGTAGTTCACGGTCGAGTAATCCACCGCCACGATGACTTCGCCTTCGGGAAGGGCGTCAATTGCAACCTGCTCGACCGCCGCTGCGGTCTTGCCGCTCTCTTCATCCTTGCGCACAACCAATGCGTTGAACATGTCGTTTCTCCTTGAAAATTTGGCCACGCGATGCGCGGCTTTGCGTTTCGTTTTTCCGTGTCAGATCCAGAAGGTTTCATGCACGCTGACCGCGCGCGGCCCATCCGGGGTCATCACGTCAAGATCGGTTCCCGAATTCCAGTGGGTCATCCGCACCATGCCGATGGCCACACCGCATTCGAAATCCGGCGACCATGCCGCCGAGGTGACGCGCCCGACCTGCATTTCACCATCCATCAGTGGCCAGATACGGTCACAGGGCGGCACATCACCGTGGATTTCGATGGCCCGCACCTGTTGCACCGGGCCTTCGACCGCAACCCGCAGCAGCGCATCGCGCCCAACGCAGCCAATCGCCGTCTGCGTATTGCAGAACCGGCCCAGTCCGCATTCATGGGGCGTGTTGCGACGGTCCATGTCGTTGCCATAGCTCAGCAATCCGCCCTCGATCCTTTCGATGAGGTTGGGACAGCCTGCATGGATATCCCATTGGCGTCCGGCCTCCATCAGGGCGTTCCACAGGTCCATGCCCATATCGGCCCCTTCGAGATATATCTCGAAGCCGCCCTGCTTGGAATAGCCCGAGCGGGCCACCACCATATCGCGCCCCTGGAAATCAAACACGCCAAAGCGAAAGAATCGCACATCCCGCACCCTGTCGCCAAAGACCGCCGCGACCACGTCTTCGGCATGTGGCCCCTGCACCGCCAGCGGCGACACATCGGGTTCCTCGACCAGCACATCCAGCCGGTAACCATAGGCGATCCCTTTGACCCAGAACAACAAATCGCTGTCCGCGATGGAAATCCACCAGCGGTCTTCGGCCAGTTTGACGGCAACGGGATCATTCAGCATCCCGCCGGTTTCGTCCACGATGGGCACATAGAAACACTGCCCCGGCAGCATCCCGCGCAGATCGCGCGGGGTCAGCATCTGCATCAGCCGCCCGGCGTCTGGGCCGCGCAGTTCCACCTGACGTTCGACCGCGACATCCCAAAGCTGCACCTTTTCCTTGAGGTGACGGTAATCCTCCTGCACCGAACGGAACACCGTGGGCAGCAGCATATGGTTATAGACAGTATACGCCTTGACCCCGGCGGCTTCGACGCCTTCAGAAAAGGGTGTGCGCCGCAAACGGCGCGAAAGAGAAATGAGCGTCATCCGCGTCACTCCGGCATGAGAAACAAATCCGACACCGGCGCGTTCAATCCCGCCGAGGTCAACATCGCATGCACCTGACCGCGATGGTGGGTCTGGTGGTTAAAGAAATGGGCCACGCAAGCGGCTTTCGACAGGGCCATATCGCGGCGCGCCGCGTGAGAATACCAAGACAGATCGCCACGAAGATCGTCTGGCATCAACAACGCAGCCCAGCGTTCGATACGCGCATCCATCGAGATGCGGCTGGCCCCGAAAGACGCCAGCGTCGGATACAGCGACGGGCTGTCTCGTATCTCGCCCACGGGCGGCGCGCCCCCATCAAAACGGGACATCCACATTGCGTCACCCCAGAGAAGATGGTTGAGCGTGCCCAAAATCGACCCGAAGAACGCCTTGCGATCACGCGTCAGCTTCTTGGGGTCGAGCGGTTCGAGAAACGACAGATATTGCCGGTTCTGCCACGTATTGTAACGCGCCATGAGCAGGCAATATCCGGCGTCCACCATTAGCGCGGGCCTTTCCAGTCGATCTGACAAATCTCGGCGGATCGTCCACCGAAATCCCACACCCGACCAAAGGCGCGCACGCGGCCCTTGCTGGCGGTGGCGACGGTGATATCCGGGCCCATCCAGTATTTGGTGTTCGTGATGACGATCTCTTCGTCGGGATTCTTGCCTTCGACGGGATAGACCACGCCTTCGATCTTGCGGCCAACCGTGATGTGGCGGGTGTTGCCGTCGGTTTCGTAGCTGACCGGCTGCCGTTCCACGCCGATGATCTCGCCCACCAGAACCTGAAACAGGCCGGTCGTTCCCTTGGCCTTGCCCGAGAAGATATCGACAAGCGCGTTATACGCCTCGTCGCTGGCACGGTCGTCGATGAACAGCGCGACCTTCCAGTTGCCACGGCTCATCATGCCGGGGATTTCGATCAGCAACCCGATGTTGAGCCCTGACAAATCCACATCGCCATACTGGCCCTCGTCGATACGCACGCCACCCCATGTCTGGCAATGACCCTCGGTCGGCGGATGCAGCCCGAGGCTGACCACGCAGGGGCAGAAGACCGTGCAGTTACAATTGAGGATCAGTTCCCCCTTGATCGTCCACGGCACCGTGCCCAGCCCGGATTTCATCGTGCCGGGCATCCGGTTGTCGATGCGCGCGGGCGTTTCCAGTTTTTCTTCGGCCATCTCAGGCTCTCCCTTTTGCAATCTTGATCACAACAGCGCAGACAACAGCATCACCACCGCGCCCGCACAAAGCAGCCCGCCCAAAGGCCGCGTCACATAGCGGCCCAGGTCGGGAAGTTTTTCAATCACCATGATGAGCGTCGCCAGCCCCATGAAGGCGATGTTCATCACGCCACCCACAAACGCCAGCAGCATCAGCGCCCAGCAACACCCGAGACAGACCAGCCCCAGCCGCACGCCGTTGCGCCACGGGCCGTCATCCCAGTGCTGCATGAAGAACATGAGCGGCTGACGGCATTTCGACAGGCAGGATTCCTTGAGCGCCGAGAACTGGTAAAGACCCGCCAGCGCAAGCAGAAACGCCGACAGAACCGGCGACAGGCTGTCACCGAAGGCGCTGATCAGCCCGGCGGAAAACAGACCGATCTGGGCCAGCGCGGCCACCACCGAAAACCCCAGCCAAACGGCCAGATACCCGCCCACAAGCGCCGAAAACGACCCCGCCCGTGCGGTCCGGCTCAGTTCTTCATATGTCGCAAAAGCCGGGAGCGCGGTGGGCGCCATCATCGCCGCCGACATGACGCTCCACATCGCAAACAGCCGCCCCGCGCCCGCCGCATCCGGCGTGACGACGCATAGTTGCGCCCAGAAATCCGCCCCGTAAAAGCGGCCGGCCGCGCGCAGATCACCGGGGATCGCCATCGCGTAAAGCAAGACCCACGCCAGCAGAATAGTGGCAAACAACGCAATCCAATGCGCCGCTCCCATTGCCCTGATCCGGCCTGCAATCATCGCACCCTCCCCTTTGGCACGGCAACACACGCATTGCGACTCACCCCGCGCCCGCCTAATGTCAGACAATTGAAACCAACTGGCAAGAGAAATGTCCGACATATGAAGCTGGACCCAAACAGCGATCTCGAACTCTCGGCCCAGATCGCAGATGCAATTCGCGATGCGATCATGTCGGGCGAATTGATCGTGGATGCACGACTGCCCTCGGAAAGCGACCTGTCCGAATTGTTCGCCGTATCACGATCCACGGTGCGCGAGGCGCTCAAGCGGTTGGCGGCGCAATCGCTGATCCGCACCCAGCGCGGGGCGACGGGCGGGGCATTCGTGAACCGGCTGAGCTATGAAGACGCCTATGCGCAACAGGTGACAACCGCGACGTTGCTGGTGTCGATGAACGCGGTGAGCTTTGAGACCGCCTGCGAGGCGCGCTATGCGCTGGAGCGCGCGGTGGCGCCGCTGGCCTGCACGCGCCGCACCCCCGACACCCTTGCCACGATGCGCACCGAGATCTTCCGGCAGGGCCAGCCCGGCCTGACCGATGAGGCCTTCTGCGCCTCGGACGTGGCGTTCCATCGGGCGCTCGTGGATGGCGCGGGCAACCCGGTTCTGAGCTATCAACTCGCGGGCGCGGTCGAAGCGATGCAACCGCTGATGAACATGATCACGTTTACCGCCCGCAAACGCGAGGCAATCATCGCGCTGCACAGCGCCATTGCCGACGCGGTCGAGCGCCATGACGCACAGGCCGCGCTGGATGCGCTGAGCGCACTGGAGGCCGAAACGCTGAAACTGGCCCGCGACGTGTTTGCCGCGCGGGCCGCGCGCAAGGGGTGACGACCCGCCGGTCTGAAGGGGCACGAAACGGATGCGTGCCCTTGCGGCGGCCGCGGGGCGCGCTAGTTTTCCCTCATGATTGATATGCTCAACATCGTCGCGGCGCTCTTGACCATCGGGTTTGGTGGCTTCGGGTTTTTGGCCCCGCGCTATACGGCGGCGGCCTTGGATCTGGCACCGCAAGGCTCGACCATGGGTCTGAGCGAAATGCGCGCCTCGGTCGGCGGATTGTTTGTGGTGGCAGGGGCTGCCGCACTGATTCTGGCGACCCCGATGGCCTATGCCATGCTCGGGTTCGCTTATGCGGGGGCCGCGCTGGGACGCGGCGTATCGCTTGTCCTCGATGCGCCACCGCGCGGCAAGGTGCTGGTGTTCGGCGGCATCGAAGCGGCGCTCGCTTTCTGGCTGATCGCTGCCAATATCTGAGATCCCGGCTTCTTCTGGCCCAAAATACTCCCGCCGGAGGCATCCGCCGCTTGCCCCCGGCGGCGTGGGTTCCTATATGAGGGATGTCCTTCGGGACTATGGACATAAACGCGCTCGTAATAAGCGGATCGGACCCGGGGGCGGTACCCGGCGGCTCCACCAACATCCTTCATTTGGGGATCATGGGGCCGAAATAGGATCGACGAACGTCTAAAGGGGTTTGCTTTGTCTCGGTGAGGTACCACCGTTATCGGTCCGAAAAGTACAATTGCAAATGACAATCGTGCTCCGGTTGCAGTTGCCGCGTAAGCGGTAACCAACACCGAAACTTAAGCCCTTGCGCCTAGCCGCGTAAGGCGGGGTTCGCAGGCACCTGGCAACAGAAGCCTGCACTTCCTCTCATGTCCTGTGCCTTTGCCGGTTGCCTTCTGACGCGCGCGCGCCATGCTGGGCCGCGACGGCAATTTGGTTGGACCTTTCCGATGACGATGCAGCCCTCCGACGGTGACGCGGTGCCCATGGCCACGCTGTGGCGGGTGTTTGCGCGTATCGGCGTCTTGTCCTTTGGCGGGCCTGCCGCGCAGATCGCGTTAATGCATCGGGAACTGGTCGAGCGCCATGGCTGGTTGTCCGAAGCCGTTTTCCTGCGCGCGCTGAGCCTGTGCATGATGTTGCCCGGCCCCGAAGCGATGCAGCTTGCCACCTATGCCGGGTGGCGGTTGCGCGGCGTGATGGGCGGGGTGATCGCGGGTGCCCTTTTCGTGGGGCCCGGTGCGCTGGTGATCGCCACTTTGGCGGCGGTCTATATCAATTTCGGGACGCAGCCTTTGGTGCAGGCGGGATTTCTCGGGGTGCAGGCGGCGGTGATCTCGATCGTCTTGCAGGCCATGCGCGGATTGTCGGCGCGGGCGTTGCGGCAACGGTCGGATTGGGCCATCGCGGCGCTGGCCTTTGTCGCGATTTTCGCCATCGGCTTGCCATTTCCGCTGATCATTGCCGGTGCGGCCGTCTGGGGGGCCGTGCGCGGCCACGCCGACACGGGCTTCGGCCAAGGCGCGGATCAGGGAACGCAGGGCGTGCCTTTGGCCACATCGCCGGTCCGGTGGGCCATGCGGGGGGCGTTGTGGGCCGGGCTGTGGCTGGCACCGTTGGCCGCCCTGTCGCTGGCCGGGCCGCCGGTGCTGGCCGCGTTGGGGTGGTTCTTTGCCAAGCTGGCGGTGGTCAGCTTTGGCGGTGCTTACGCGGTTCTGGCCTATATGACGCAGGCGATGACGGTTGAGCACGGCTGGCTCGACACCGGGCAGATGATTGCCGCGCTCGGGCTGGCGGAAACCACGCCGGGGCCGCTGATCCTGGTCACGCAATTCGCCGCCATTCTGGCAGGCTTTGGCGCGGGCGGCCCTGCGATGGCAGCGGCGGCGGGTGTAGTTGCACTTTGGGCGACGTTTCTGCCGTGTTTCCTGTGGATTTTTCTGGCCGCGCCGCATCTTGAACGGTTGGCCACGGCCCCGCGGCTCTCGGGGGCGCTGGCTGGGATTACCGCCGCTGTGGTCGGCGTGATTGCCAATCTTTCCGTCTGGTTTGCGCTGCATGTTCTGTTTGCGCGGATGGGCGGCGGGCTTGGTGCGGTGCCGGTGCCCGATCTGGCCAGCCTGTCGTTGCCTGCGCTCGCTCTGACCGGCCTTGGCGCTTGCGTGATCTTCATCGCCCGGCGCGGTATGATCAGTGCGCTGCTGATTTGTGCGGCAGCGGGTATCGGCGTCGGTATGGTGACTTAATCCACCCAACCCGATTGTGCCCCCCTTTCGTTTCCCTCCGAATCCCCTATGCTGGGACAAGGCTTACGGGGGACCGGACGGTGAGTGAAATCGACTATGGCAACCTGATGCACCGGGCCATGCGCGGACTGATCCGGGACGTTCTGAACGGCGTCGCCGCGAACGGACTGCCCGGAGAGCATCATTTCTTTATCACCTTCGACACGTCACATCCTGATTCGGAACTGGCCGATTGGTTGTCGGACCGGTATCCCGAGGAAATGACCGTTGTCATGCAGCATTGGTATGACAATCTGGAGGTTGGCGAGGACGGATTTTCCATCACGCTCAATTTCGGGGAACAGCCCGAGCCGCTGTATATCCCCTATGATTCCATCAAGACATTCGTCGATCCTTCGGTGGAATTCGGGCTGCGGTTCGAGACCGCCGAACAGGACGAAGACGATCAGCCGCCAGATGGCGATGCCGAGGCGGATGATGTGTCCGAACCTCAGGGCGATGCAGAGGTCGTGTCGCTGGAGCAGTTCCGCAAGAAGTAGGCAGAGGCCCCTGCCGCCTGCAACGCATCGGGCGCAGCGGCGCGGATGTTTGAGACGTTGGGCGACGTGGTGGTGAGATGGCAGAGATCATAAAACTGGGGAAAATCCGCAAGCAGCGGGCAAGGGCGCAAAAGGCGGCGCTGGCGGATGCCAACGCGGTGGCATTCGGGCGCACCAAGGCGCAGAAAAAGGCCGACGAAACGCAACGCGAAACCGTGCGCGCGCATCTGGATGGGCACCGGTTGGATGGGGCGACACCGGGCGAGGATGCGGAGTGAGCGGCCGGCCGGTGAAGCGATCCCTCACGCTGCGCGGGCATCGCACCTCGGTTTCACTGGAAGATGCGTTCTGGGTCGCGTTTCGCGACATTGCCGCCGCCGAAGGCAAGGCGATCAACCAGTTGGCCGCAGAAATCGACGCCGAGCGCGCGCTGGACACAGGACTGGCTTCGGCGATCCGTGTTTTTGTCTTGCGGCGCGTGCAGGCAGGACGGCGGGTTTCGGAGGCTGCGCCAGCCGCCCCCGAAACCGCGTCAGATCAAATCGACGCGCGATAGATCTTGTCGATATTGGCGCCCAGCGCGGTGTTGAAGGCATCGTCGCTTTGCTGCTTGGACAGACCTTCGGTCAGTGCGCGCGAGAAGGATGCGATCATGCCGGTATTGCGCGACAGACGTTCGCAGGCGTCATCGGTGGAATAGCCACCAGACAGCGCCACCACGCGCAGCACGCGCGGATGGCTCTGTGCAGCGGCATAAAGACCGTCCTGCGAAGGGATGGTCAGCTTGAGCATGACCGGCGCGTCGCCGGGCAGCTTATCAAGCTGGGCCATGATTTCAGCGGCAAGGATGTCTTCGGCCTCCGCCTTGGTTTCGGAATGGATGTTCACCTCGGGCTCGATGATCGGGACGAGGCCCGCTGCCATGATCCGGGCACCGATTTCGAACTGCTGCGCAACCACGCGGGCGATCCCGTCCGCGTCGGCATCGTGAATGACAGAGCGCATCTTGGTGCCAAAGATCCCTGCCGCGCGGGCGCGGGCCAGAAGATCGTCGAGATCGGGCATATCCTTCATCAACTGGACACCGCCCTCCTGATCGGCAAGGCCCTTGTCGACCTTGAGAAAGGGCACAACACCGCGTGTGTTCCACAGGTAGGCGGGCACCGGGGTTCCGTCGATCGCTTCGCCCATGGTGCGTTCGAACAGGATGGCGCCGATGACCTTGGAATTGTCGAAATCCGGGGCGGTCATGATGCGGGCGCGCATTTTCTGAACTTCGGCGAACATCTCTTCGTCGTTGCTGTATTGCGAAGCGCCAACGCCATAAAGCTCCAGCGCCTTGGGCGTGGAGCCGCCCGACTGATCCAGCGCGGCGATGAAGCCTGCGCCATTGGCCATCTGGTCGGTCATGCGGGAAGTGTCGGTGTCGGTGGACATGAATGTGCGCCCTCGCTGGATGTCTGTTGAACGATTTCGCGATGTCTAAAGCATGTTCGCGCGCGATGGTAGAGGCTAAGCGCCGCGCGCCGCTGTGCTGACGGTTTCCGGGCCGCGACGTGTGACCGCAAGCCAGATTCCATCGCGCGCACGCACCGTCAGGTGGGCCACCGGGACCGGGTCGCGCCCGGCGACGCGGCTTACCTTGAAATCGCGCAGCAACCGCGCAAGGATCAGCGGCCCTTCGACCATGGCAAATCCTGCGCCGGTGCAGACGCGCGAACCCGCCGAAAACGGAATATACGCATCGCGCGCGCAGGCGCGGCCCGCATCCGTTTGCCAGCGGTCCGGCGCGAAATCGTCGGGATCGGGCCAGATCCGGTCATGGCGGTGCAGGTGCCACGGGCTGATCACGATCTGCGATCCGGTGGGCACAGCACGGTCGCGGAAGGTTTCGGGACAGGTGGCTTCGCGCACCATCATGGGGACGGGCGGATACAGGCGCAGCGTTTCGCGGAACACGTCGCGGGCCACCCGAAGGCGCGACACATCCGCAAAATCGGGGCTGTCCGACAACACCGTCCGGGCTTCCTGCGCGACCTTGTCCTGCCAATCGGGATACAGCGCCAGCAGATACAGCGCCCAAGCCAGCGCCGATGCGCTGGTTTCGTGACCTGCCAGAAAGAAGATCGCCACCTGATCGACCATTTCAGCGGTGTCAAACCGCGCACCGGTCTGGGGGTCGGTGGTGGTCATGATCTTGGTGGCCAGATCATCCGGCGCTGTTCCCGCTGCAATCTGGGTCATGCGCTCGGTGGTGAGCCGGGTGATCAGATCGCGAATGCGGCGCGCGGTCTGGCGGGTGCGGCGGCGGTGCAGACGGGGCATCCAACGCGGCAGCGGCACAAAGGCCGCAAGGTTCAGGATCGGCTGGGTGCGCTGGTAATCGCGAAACAGGTGAAACACCTCTTGCGCGATGTGGTTGTCGATGGGGATGGAAAACAGGGTGCGAAAGATCACGTCCGCAGCCGCGTGGCTGGTGATTTCCTCAATCTCAACAGGGCCACCATCCGCGCGCGCGCCCAGCCGCGCGGCGCAGGCGTCCGAGGCCGCCACCATCGCAGGAAAGGTTTCGCGCAAGCGCCCGCCCTCGAAGGCCGGGTCGATGATGCGGCGTTGCCGTTCCCATGTGTCGCCATTGGTCAGGAACACCGAATTTCCCAACAGCGGTCGCAGGCCTTCTCCGATCCGGTCGGATTTCGGGAAATCACGCGGGCGCGCGCGCAGGACGGTATCAATCAGTTCCGGCTGGTTGATCATGAAAGACCGAAAGAACGGCGTCCGGAATTCGGCCATCCACGCGTGATAAAGCCGTGCAGGCTGGGCCGACAGGATATCGGCGCGGAACAGCTTCATATACCGCCACAGCGATACGCGGTCGGCGCGGGAAGGCGGCTTTGGAGGTTTGGGCGCGGTCATGGGTGCGCCACGCTGGTGTAACCCGAGGTCGCTCGCCGGATCGCCGATTTGGAACTGGGCCGCCCTTCATAGCGCGCGCCCAGCGTGCGCGGCCCGGCGGTCACGCGGAAGTAATCGTAGTCGTGCGGGCGATCAAACGCGCAAAGATACTGAAAATGCAGCCGAAAGAAACGCCACCGCAGCGACCGCCACCGTTCTGGCGAAAGGGTTTGGGTGAAGGCCGCCGAGAACACGATCGGCCAGCGTTGATCCGCAGGTGCCACCCCGGACACCCCCACCGGATCACAGAGCGCAAAGGCACATCCGTCGCCGGGGGCGGTGATATCCACCCACGCCAACGCATCGGTTGCCGAAAGAAACGCCAGATCGCCGCGCAGCCGGGCCGCGGCTGGCAGGAAGGACATCATCGGAACCACCTGACCCAGCGACAGGAACGACAGGGCAGGTGCTTGGGTGTCGTTCGGGTCCGGCACGCGCCCGCCACGGATCAGATCCGCCAGCACCGAGACCGCCAGATGCGCCCCCGAGGAATGCCCCACCACGAGAACCTCATCGACATCCGAGACAAGCGCCTGTTCGATCGCCTGCCCGAATTCGGCCATGCGGGCCTCAAGCGCGGGGGGATTGGCTCCGCCCCACCGCGCCGAAAACGCATAGTCATGCATCAGGTAATAGGCATAGAACGTGCTGTCGCGCCCCTTGAACCAGCGCAGCACCGCAACCGTCACCGCCACAGCCGCAACCGCAGAGATTGCCGTGACCGCCATCTCCGGCGCGCCCAAGGCCACCCCCAGCCCCACCAGACGCCAAACGATCACCCCAAGACCCAGCGCCACGGCAAGCTGCACCAGCAGCATTCCCACCGGATAAAGGGCGGCAATCACCGGCCCCTTGCGCAACCGCATCAGCCGGAACAGCGCGCCGGTGGCGATATAGGTCCATGCCGTACGCACGAGCTGCAAATACGTCGCCGGGATCGACGCGGCCATGGAATCCCGCACGATATCGGACCAGACCAGAACATCCACATCGGCATGCACCCGGCTGCCTTCGACCTCGGCGTCGACATGCCAGCCATAGCGCGTCCCACCCTGACGGGGGCTGAGCGCAATGTCATACCCGCTGATCCCGGCCTGTTCGGCCCCTTCCTTGCGATAAAGCTCGCGGTAGCGGCGCGGATGAATGGGATCATATCCGGGGATATAGAACACCTTGCGGCGCGACACCTTGCGTTCCGGTCTGGGTTGCTCTTCGTGCACCTGCGCTGCCTGTTCCAGTGTCCTGTTTCACACCATCCTAGGCGCAGGCCCCGTTGGTCACAACTCCCGTTCGCCGGGACGACTGCCTCTGTTTCTGGCCCCTTCCCCAGCCCCGCCTCTGGCCCCATCCCGCGCGGCATCACTACCCGATGTTGCAGCAAAGCTGCCGGGCTTGGGTCTGTCCTGCCTGAGAGCCTTGGGCCAATGGCCGCAATTTGCAGTTGATGCGGTGGGGGCGATCTGCTCAAGTCTCGCCACAGCCAAAAAATGGCGAGGATCATCAACGTGACACAACCGGATTTCGCCAAGGCAAAAACAACCGGCACCGGCTCCATCCCGGTGATTGATGTATCGGGTGCGGTAAACGGAACCGATGTGCAATCCGTGGCACAGGCAATTTACCGGGCGGCGACGGATCACGGCTTTTTCTATATTTCCGGGCATGGGATATCGCAGACGCTGATGGATCAGGCCTTTGCCGTCTCAAGGGCGTTCTTTGCGCATCCGACGGAACTTAAACGCACGGTGGCCGTGAATACCCGCCAGCGCGGATGGATGGCCCAAGGCATGTCGAAAATGGCCGGGGCCACAACGCATGACCTGAAAGAGGTGTTCTTCTGGGGCACCGAAACACAGGCGGACGACCCCGATGTTCTGGCGAACAAACCGTTGGTTGCTGTCAATCAGTGGCCCACGGACCAGTTCCCACGGCTTCGGGATGAGCTGCTGCCTTACTACAACGCGGTGTGCGATGTGGCCCGCCGTGTCATGTCGGCGGTAGCGGTCAGTCTGGACCAATCACCCGATTTCTTTGATGGCTGCTATGCCAAACCGTTGGCACGCGGGCAACTTGTCTATTATCCGCCCTCGACCGAAACCGACGAAGCCGAACAGCGGTTTGGCGTGGCACCGCACACCGATTTCGGCGTTCTGACCCTGCTGCTACAGGATGACAGTGGCGGCCTTCAGGTCCGGAGCAAGACAGGCGACTGGATCGAAGCGCCCCCCATTCCGGGCACATTGGTGTGCAACATCGGCGACCTTCTTGCGCGATGGAGCAACAACCGCTTTGCTTCAACGGTGCATCGTGTGATCAACCGCACATCCAATGCACGATATTCCATTCCTGTCTTTTTCGATCCCCACACGGATACGGTCATTGATCCCGTCGATCTGGGTGTCGCAAGAGAGCAGAGCGCCTATGAACCGGTCACGGCCGGACACCATATTGCGGGCCGCAACAAAAAAAGTTTTGCGCAATACAAGACCTGAAAAGATTTTCGGCCATGCCCCGCCCCCGAGGCGCGTTGGTGCTTGGGATCGCCTGAACCCAAGCGCAGAACGCTTTAGCCGAGCGTCGCAAGCGCGGGAAAGGTTTCCAGCAGCCACCATGAAAAGGTGGAGAACGCCCCGGTCACAAGCGCCACACCAACCACCAGCAACAGCACACCCATCGCCCGTTCGATTGTCTTCATGTGCTTCTTGATGCGGTTCATCACGCCCATGGCGCGGGTCAGGAACATCGCCGCCAACAGGAAAGGTATCCCCAAGCCAGCGGCATAAATCCCCAGCAACAGCGTGCCGCGCGTCACCGATGCCTCGGACGCGGCCAACGACAGGATCGCCCCAAGCTGCGGCCCGATGCAGGGTGTCCAGCCAAAGGCAAAGGCCAGTCCCAGCACATAAGCCCCAAAGGCCGATCCACCGGAATCACCGGAATCAAGGCGCGCTTCCCGATCCAGAATGGAAATCCGGAATACACCCAGAAAATGCAGGCCAAAAACGATCACGACGCCGCCGGAGATCCGGGCGAAAACTTCCTGATTTTGCAGAAAAAACGCACCGAATGCCGAGGCCGTAAACCCAAGGAACAAAAACACCGTGGAAAGGCCCAGAACAAAAAACAGGGCCGCCACGGTGGCGCGCCTGCGGCCAGCGCCGTCGCCCTGAATATCATTCATGGACACGCCGCTCATGTAAGCCAGATAGGGCGGCACGATGGGCAGCACGCAAGGCGACAGGAAACTGATCACGCCAGCTGTCAGGGCCACCAGCATGGCTGGCAAAAGGGATGCGTCGATGATGTCTATTCCAAACATGGCTTTGACTTAGTCCATTCATTCGGGGGCGTCACCTGCGGGATGGTCACATCCCTGTGGACAGGCTGAAACATCGCCACTACATCTCCGGCATGACCGATGATCCAAACACACTCGATGCGCGGGGATTGCTGTGCCCCCTGCCCGTTCTCAAGGCGCGCAAGCGCTTGAAATCGCTGGATGCGGGCGCTGAACTGACCGTGATCGCGGATGATCCGGCGGCGATCATCGACATTCCCCACTTCTGTCACGAATCCGGGCATGACCTTGTGTCGCAGGGCGACAGCGACGGCGTTCAGACTTATGTGATCCGCAAATCCGCCTGACGATTATCCGGTGCGGCCCTTTGGAATCAGAAACGGGCCCGAAGGCCCGTTCCGTTTTCTGGTTTAGCGTCCGATTGACCACCAGCCGCGCTTTTTCGGGGCTGGCGGCGTTTCCGGTTCTGGTGCGGCCTCTGCAACAGCGGGCTCGGGTTCAGGCGCGGGCGCGGGCGTGGCTTCGGGTTCCGCTGCCTTGGGGGCTTCGGCGACCGGTTCCGGCTCTGTCGTGACCGGTGTTTCGGCCACGGCTTCGGGCTGTGGTTCGGTCGTCTCCACCGCCACCGGAGTTTCCGTCGCTGCGGTTTCCTCAGGAGACGTTTCAGCCTCCGGGGCTGCTTGCACGGTCTCTGGGGTCGCTGCGGTCTCTTGCTCCTGCGCGGCGGGTGCCTGCTCTTGCGGAGCGGGTGCCTCGGCGTCCTGCTTCTTGGAAGCGCTCCGCGACCGCGATCCCGAACGGGTCCGCGTCACCTTGGGCTTGGGCTTGTCGCCATCTGTCGCATCCTCGGCCGGCGTCGCGTCGGTCTCGGCGGTGGTGTCAACGTCGGCGCTGGCCCCATCCTCGGCCTTGGCGGATTTGCTGCGCGAGGACGAACCGCGCGATCGTGACGACCGGCTGCGCGTCGATTTCGGCTTTTCACCCTCCTCAGGCGCGGCCTTTGTCTCTTCGTCAGCTGTGTCCGTCTCCGCCGTGGTCGCTTCGCTGCTGTCGGCGTCCTCATCGGTGGCAGTGTCGTTCCCGTCGCCCTGCGATTTGCCGGACGATTTCCGCCGCCGCCGCCGCCGCTTGCGCTTGGGTTTGTTTTCGCCATCCTCCGGGGTGGTTGGGGTATCGGGTGCAGTATCGCCGTCGTCTTCCGTGGCGATGTCTGCGTCCTCGTCTGGGGCCTCATCGTCGATCTGGTCCATGATCGACGCATCCACGGACACCACGGGTGCTGCCTGCGCGGTGATGTTGCGGGTCGCGGTCTTGAACTTTTCAAGCGTGAAGTCCGGGCTAACCAGATGCGGCTCGCCCTCGATGCGCACGGACATGCCGTAACGCGCTTCGATCTGGGCGATGTGCTCGCGCTTTTGGTTCATCAGGTAATTCGCGATGGGCACCGGGCATTTGACCAACACTTCGCGAGACCTACGGCGAGTGCCCTCTTCTTCGATCTGGCGCAGGATGGACAGGGCCATGTTGTCGTCCGACCGGATCAGACCCGTGCCGTGGCAAGCCGGGCAAGGCTGGGTCGTGGCTTCGATCATGCCGGGGCGCAGGCGCTGGCGGCTCATTTCCATGAGACCAAAGCCCGAGATGCGCCCGACCTGGATACGCGCGCGATCCGTCTTGAGCTTGTCCTTGATACGCTTTTCGACGGCGGCGTTGTTCTTGCGTTCGTCCATGTCGATGAAGTCGATCACGATCAGACCGGCAAGATCGCGCAGGCGCAGTTGACGGGCAACTTCCTCGGCGGCCTCAAGGTTGGTCTTGAGAGCGGTCTCTTCGATCGAGCCTTCCTTGGTCGCCCGGCCCGAGTTGACGTCGATGGCCACCAGCGCTTCGGTCACGCCGATCACGATGTAGCCGCCAGACTTGAGCTGAACCGTGGGATTGAACATCCCCGCAAGGTAGGTTTCCACCTGAAAACGCGCAAAGAGAGGCAGACCGTCCTGATAGTTTTTCACGTTCTTGGCGTGAGACGGCATGATCATCTTCATGAAGTCCTTGGCGATGCGATACCCGCGTTCACCTTCGACCAGAACTTCGTCGATCTCGCGGTTATACAAATCGCGGATCGACCGTTTGATCAGGTCGCCCTCTTCGTAGATCTTCGCCGGCGCGATGGATTTCAGCGTCAGTTCGCGGATTTGTTCCCAAAGGCGCTGAAGATATTCGTAGTCGCGTTTGATCTCGGCCTTGGTGCGCATTGCGCCAGCGGTGCGCACGATCAGGCCCGCGCCGGTCGGCACGTCGATTTCCGCGGCAATTTCCTTGAGCTTCTTGCGGTCGGCGGCGTTGGTGATCTTGCGGCTGATGCCACCGCCACGCGCGGTGTTCGGCATCAAGACGCAGTAACGGCCCGCCAGCGACAGATAGGTGGTCAGCGCCGCACCCTTGTTACCGCGTTCTTCCTTGACGACCTGCACCAGAAGGATCTGGCGGACGTGAATGACTTCCTGAATCTTGTAACGGCGCGCGCGCGGCTTGCGCGGCGGGCGAATGTCTTCGTGGTCATCGTCGTCGGCAACGGATTCGATGGATTCGTCTTTGTCAGTCGCCCGCGACCGGCGACCGCGCGAAGACCGCCCCCGCGACGAGCGTCCACGCCCGCGACGCGAAGATGACGCTTCCTGATCATCGGAGGTGTCGTCGTCGCCGTCTTCATCGTCGGCATCGTCGTCGTCGGCATCATCGTCGCTGTCGTCGGCAGCATCCTCGGCGGAATCTTCTGCTTGCGCGTCGGAAGCGGCGCTGGTTGCCGCGTCGGTTTCGGCGTCAGCGGTTTGGTCGGGTGCGGCGTCTGCATCCGCAACCGCGTCTGCGCTCTGGACGTCCGCGTCTGCATTTTCGGTGCCTGCATCGGTGCCTGTATCGGCGGCTGCATCATCGCCTGCGGGTTCTTCTACAGGTGTTTCAGCGACACGTTCCATAGGCGACGTGCCCTCGGGCACATCCGCGACGGATGTGTCCTCATCGGCGTCATCCGACAGGTCGATCGTTTCCATGCCCGCGATATCCGAACTGCGTTCGACCGCATCGCGATTGGCGGCGGACTGGGCCTTGGCCGGGCGTTTCTTGGGGCGTGGCGCGGTGTCTTCTTCTTCGCGGGCACGCTGCGCCTCGGCATAGGCACGCTCTTCAGCCATCAGCGCTTCGCGGTCAGCGACGGGAATCTGGTAGTAATCCGGGTGGATTTCCGAAAACGCCAGAAAGCCGTGGCGATTGCCACCATAATCGACGAACGCCGCCTGAAGCGATGGTTCGACCCGTGTTACCTTGGCGAGATAGATGTTGCCAGCAAGCTGGCGTTTGTTTTCGGATTCAAAATCGAACTCCTCGACCTTGTTTCCGTCAACCACCACAACGCGGGTTTCTTCCGCGTGGGTGGCATCGATAAGCATTTTCTTAGGCATGTTTCCTTGGTGCGCAACCGCAAGCGGCCCATGCATCCAGGCGGATCATGGGGGTTGGGGATGTGTCTTGTCAGGGCGATGGGTAACGCGGCACGGGACCGGCCATCTCGGCTGGTCGCCCGGAAGCTCGATCTCGTCGCTCGCGCCATCGCGTTTCTTCTCCGACAGGGGGGCCGCGCCCTCGCCTGCCAATTATATCCTTCGCCGCAATAAAATCGGTCAAAGGTGTTTATCAGGTCCATTCGGACCGAAATACCTGTCAGGCCTGGCGGCTTTGCCGCGTCTTCGACCGGACAGTGAATCCCATGAATCGGGCCACGCGCTTGGAAGGCGGGTCCACATATTCACCCTACGCCGATGCTGTGGGCAATTACAATGGGCAATCGTGCCCGCCCCGCGACACCGCCAGCAACTGGAACCACCGGCACCTGCAAGGTGGCACTACGTGATGACACTCCGGCAAGGTTCCGGGCTTACAGGTAATCCGACCTTTGCAATCCGTATTTCGCCATCTTTTCGTTCAGGGTCCGGCGTGGCAGGCACAGCTCTTCCATCACATTGGCAATGGATCCCTTGTGGCGGCGCATGGTGTTGTCGATCAGCATCCGTTCGAACGCCTCGACATATTCCTTCAGCGGCTTGCCTTCGGTTGTCATCACAGGCTGCATGTCCTCGTGGTCGGACATGAGCAAGGACGCAATCGTTCCCTGCCCGCGCCGCGCCTGAAGCACCGCGCGTTCGGCAATATTGATCAACTGGCGAACGTTGCCCGGCCAAGGGGCCTGCAGCAGTTGCGCGGCCTCTTGCGCACTGACTTGTGGTGCCTCGCAGCCATATTCCTCGGCAAACTGTTCCGACAGGCGCGTGAACAACAACAGGATATCCTCGCCCCGGTTACGCAGCGGCGGCACGGTGATCCGAAGCGCCGCCAGACGATAGAACAGATCGGCACGCAGCACATCTTCGGACGTCTTTCCCGCCTCCTGCAGGTTCGAAATCGCGATGATCCGGGTTTCCGCCGGGGTGCCCTGTTCGTTGATCGCGCTCAGCAGTTTGCCTTGCAGCGACTCGCCCAGCGCCTCGATATCCTCAAGCACAAGCGTGCCGCCGCGTGCCTCTTCGATCGCCGGCAACTGCGTGTCCTCGGGCAACACCGGGCCGAAAAGCCGTTTGGCCAGCGCGTCCTGTTCATGGGCCGCACAGCTCAGCAACACGAATTTCTTGCCCGCGCGGCTGCCCACGGCATGCAGCGCATGAGCAACCAGCGTTTTTCCGGTGCCGGTTTCGCCGTCGATCAGGACGTGCCCATCGGCCTGCCCCAGATCCAGAATATCCTCGCGCAGGCGTTCCATTTCCGGGCTGGTGCCGATCAGCTTTTTCATCATCTGGCCACCGTCGGACAATTCCCGGCGCAAGGCGCGATTGTCCATGGTGAGACGGCGCGCGTTGGTGGCACGCTTGGCCAGATCACTCATCCGGTCCGGGTTGAACGGCTTTTCCAGAAAATCAAAGGCCCCGATGCGCATGGCCTCGACCGCCATCGGCACATCGCCATGCCCGGTGATCATGATCACCGGCAGGGCGCTGTCATTGCCCATCAACTTGCGCAGAAACTGCATCCCGTCCATGCCCGGCATCTTGATGTCCGAAATCACGATACCCGGATAATCAGGCCCCAATGTCTTGAGCGCGTCCTCGGCGCAGGCAAAGGTTTCCGTATCGTATCCCGAGAGCGCCAGCCATTGGCTGATCGACTGGCGCATGTCCTGTTCATCATCAACGATCGCGATCTTCATTGCCTGGGCCATCTTGTCGTCTTCTCCTGTTGGGCGTCTGTCGCTGCTTGCGCGATTACTCAGCCGCCTCCGTGCCTTCGTCGAGAATGGGCAGTTGCATCTCGAACACCGCGCCACCCGACTGTCCGTTCCGTGCGGTCAGCCGACCGCCAAGGTCGTTTACGATCCCCGAGGAAATGGCAAGCCCCAGCCCAACCCCGTCGCCGGGCTGCTTGGTCGTGTAGAACGGCTCGAACAGGGCATCGAAATCCTTGATGCCATCGCCGTTGTCCCGCACCGTCAAGGTTGCCGTTTCCCCTGCTGCCAGGATGATCTGGATTTCGGGGTCATGAACCGATTTGGTGGCGTCGATCGCGTTGCGCAAGAGATTGATCATCACTTGTTCGATACGCATCCGGTCGCCCACCACCAGAACCGGCTGGTCGGGCAGAATGCGGGTGATGCGCACCTGCCGCTGGCGCAACTGCGGCTCCATCATCGACAGGGCCGATCCCAGCGCATCGCCCATGTTCACAGGGGTCAGCGCATCCGCCCCCTTGCGCGCATAGGACTTGAGCTGCCGGGTGATCGCGCCCATTCGTTCGATCAGATCGTCGATCCGGCCAAAGCTGGCCAAAGCCTCTTCGGGGCGGTTGCGGCGCATCAGCAGGCGTGCCCCCGCCAGATAGGTTTTCATTGCGGCAAGCGGCTGGTTCAATTCATGGCTGACCGCCGCCGACATTTCGCCCAGCGCGGCCAGCTTTGAGCTTTGCGCGAGGCTCTGTTCGGTCACGGCAAGGGTTTTCTGCACCCGTTCGCGTTCGGCGATTTCCCGCTGTAGCCGGGCGTTGAGTGCGCGAAGCTCCGCCGACTCCCGCTGGAACACCGCCATCCGCGACGTGTTTCTGCGGTTCAGCGCATAGAACGCCAGCGCCAGAAGAATCGCGAATCCCATGATCTCAAGCGCGATCACCGCGTTCACCCGTTCGCGCACGCTGTCATAAGTGGTATAGGACATGATCCGCCAGCCCCGGAACGGAATGCGCGTTTCGGCCCGCATCACCGCTTCGCCCTGAAGCACCACGTCATTGGTAAATGTGGTCCAGTCGGCAGTGGCGCGAAACGCCCGCTCTATCGCACTGTGCGGGGTTTGCAGGGCCAACGCCTCGGGTTCGCTCAGTCCGCGCCAGCGCGATTCCGTGGCCAGGATCACCTTGCCGGTGCTGTCCGTCACCATGACCGCATCCGAAATGCCCGCCCAGGCGCGCTCGAACTTGATCAGGTCGACCTCAACCACAATCACACCCAGAACGTTCGATCCGCTTTCCATCCGGCGCGAATAGGCAAAGTGATAGCCCCCCGCCTCGCGTTCGATCACTGAAAAAATCGTGGCATTGGACCGCACGGCATCAACGAAATAGGCCTCGTTGCGATGGGTTGCGCCCAACCGGTTGCGATCCGTCGCGGCAACCGTGCGCCCCTCCAGATCCAGCAGGACCAGCGACGCGGCACCGATCTCTTCGACAAAGGACAAAAGCCGCTGAGTCGATTGGCTGAAATCCTTGGAATTCAGCGCGCCAATCAGGTTGGGATCGCGCGCCAGAATCTGCGGCACGATGGCGTTGCGCCGCAACTCTGACAGCAGGTTCCCGGAATAGAGCGCAAGCCGCAGTTCGGCGCGGGTGCGGGTGGCCTCGGTAAACCTGTCCGTCATCAGGCT